>NYUD01000050.1 GCA_002683825.1 Planctomycetota bacterium | reverse complement strand
GGATGAAAACATCCCGGCCCGCCGGCACTTAGCTGATCGCTAGGTGATTACTCGCAGTAGACGATGTTGTCCACGGCGCCCGAGCTCGACATCTCGATCTCGACCTGAACGACATCCGATTCGTCGTAGCCGGCGTCGCTCGACAGCAGGGTCGCTGTCGCGCTGTCGCCGGGCTGCGGATCGGATGTACGGGTATCGAGGGTTCCCACGCCGCCGTCGGCCGTGAAGCCGTCGGGGACGAGGTAACGGCGCTCGTTGCCCAGGGAATCCCGCAGGGTCACGATGACCTGCTGGACCGGCGGCGGAGCGTCGATGTCGACAAGGTCCAGGCTGTCCACGAAGAACGGCCTGGTGAAGTCGACGAACAGGTCGCCACCGAGCTGAGCGTCGTCGGGGTCATCGAAGATGCCCGGGACGGTCTGCTGGCCGCTCTCCTGAAGGATAAGAAGACCGCCCTGGTTGACCAGGAGGTCGTTGTCGGCTCCACCGGAGTTCGGACCCGGATCGGACGAGTCGTAGATGGCCGCGCCGAAGTTGTCATCACCGATACCGGCGACGACCGCGTCAGCAAAGTCACCCGCTGTAACGGCATGGCCGTTCGCGAAGCCCTCGAAGTCGAGGACGAAGCACTGGCGGCAGTCGAAGCCACCGCCGGCATCGATTCCGATGTCGTCAACGAAGAAGTTGGTGAAGCCACCGTTGCCCGTGATCGTCGAGGCGAACTCGACGGTGTGGGCACCACCATCGGCAAAGCCGCTGATGTCAACGCTGTGTTGCGCGTAGCCGATGAACGGGCCGTCAGCGTCCGTGAAGGTCGCGAGGGTCGATCCATCAACACTGGCTGTCATGATGTCTTCGCCGTTGCCGGAGGAGACCGGAATCTCAACCCAGAAGGTCATGTCGGTTGCACCCGCCGGAATGGTCACGCTTTGCGAAACCGCACCTGCTTCGAAAGCACCGACGCCACCGAACCATGCCCACCAGTCGCCCGAGTGTGGGCCGGTGCCACCGCCGACTCCACAGCCACCGGCTGTGCAGAGCGGAGTGCCGAAGTTCGTGGAGGACTGCGCCCAGGAGGCGCCGCCCAACTCAAAGCCACCCTCCGCAACAGCGTTGGAGCCGTCGCAGCTGGTGCCGTCGCCTTGGTACTCACCACCGGCGGCGATACAGGCGGCCCCGTCCGTGAAGACGCAGGTACCGTCTTCGAGACAGCACGCACCCTGCGGCAGACAGGAGACTTCCGCCGTGCAGGACGAACCGTCCTCGGACGTTTCGATCTCGATGATACCGGAGTCGCCGGAGCCGAAGCCACCGACCGAAACCAGATACTCAACCCCAGCCTGCGAACACCAGGTGACCGTCGACTGGAAGCCGTCGCCTCCGTCCAAGCAGTCGTCGTCGTTTCCGGCAACACAGTTGGAGAGCGGGTCTCCACAGTCGTCGCAGAAGACGTTGATGACCGTGTCGAGGACGAGCGTATTCAGGGAGCAGGTTTGAACGGTGATGTTCGTGCCTGTACCTGTAACCCTGTACCACACGTTGTTCTCGGGGTTGACCGTGTCACAGCCATCCGCGAGGTCAGTGGTGGCACCGCTGGTGTCGACGACGGTGATGCTCGGGATCGCCAACGCAATGGCATCTTCGCATTCGTCGTTTTCGAGCGGCGTAACGTCCGAGCACTCCACCGTCAGCATGTACGCACCGGCGTCGCTCTCGCTGAACGAAGCGAGCTGGATGTAGTACGTGTTGCCGTCGACGAGACCGCCGACGGTGACGTCGGAGAGGAGGCCATCGCCTTCGTCCTCCGAACAGCCGATTTCGGTCAGCGCGCCACAGGTTCCGTCGTAGATACCCAGGAGGCTATCGTCGGCGGGAGGGGCACTGCCGTTGGTGTGGACGCGGGCGGTGTTGCCCGAAGCCACGAACTTGTACCACAGGGTATTGTTGCCCTGGGCCGGGCCGCCGAAGAAGCAGCTCAGGATCGGGTCGTCGCCGGCCGTGGTGGCCATCGTGTTGTCCGCGATGACGGTGGTATCGCATGCGATCAAGATCGCGTCTTCACACTCGTCGCTGAGGTCGCCCGGATCGGGAGGCTCTTCGCACTCGAGCGTCAACATGTACGGGCCCTGACTCGCCGCGTCGAACGAGGCGAGTTCGATGTAGTACGTGTCGCCGATGGTGAGCCCGGTGACGGTGACGTCGGAAAGAAGGCCGGTGCCCTCGTCTTCCGAGCAGCCGATTTCGGTCAGTGCGCCGCATGCTCCGGAGTAGACCCCCAGGAGGCTATCGTCGGCGGGAGCCACACTGCCTTCAGTGTGGACACGGGCCGAGGTCGTCGTGGCCACGAACTTGTACCACAGCGTACCGAAGCCCTGGGCCGGGCCGCCGAAGAAGCAGCTCAGAAGCGGGTCGTCGCCGGCCGTGGTGGCCGCCGAGTTGTCCGCGATGACACTGGTGTCGCAGTCCATCAGGATCGCGTCGTCACACTCGTCGTTGTCGCCGCCGCCGCCGCCGCCGTCGGGGATGCACTCGAGTGACAGCAGGTAAGCCCCGCGGTCCGACTCGCCGAAGCAACCCGTCTGCACGTAGTACGTGTTGCCGACCACGAGTCCGGTAACGGTCACGTCGGAGAGAAGGCCGGTGCCTTCGTCTTCCGAGCAGCCGATTTCGGTCAGGGAGCCGCAGGTACCGTCGTAGACACCGATGAGGCTGTCGTCGGCGGGAGCTACACTTCCCTCGGTATGGAGACGGGCCGAGGTCGTCGTGGCCTCGAACTTGTACCAGAGCGATCCCACGACCTGGGTGCCCGGGCCGCTGAAGTGGCAGCTCAAGCCCGGGTCGCTCGGATCGGTGAGCGCCGTGGTGTTGTCGGCAACGACCGACGAATCGCACGCCAAGGGCAGGGCGCCGTCACAGTCGTTGTTGACCGGTACCCCTCCAGCGGGCAGGTCGCCGTCTTGGTTCGGGCCGCCCATGCGGCGGCGCTGAACTTTCTGGGGCCGTCGCGCGGTCGGGACCTTCTGGTCGAGCTCTTTGATCTGCCCCGTGATGGGGTCGATGCAGCCGCTCAGATAGACCACGTCCGCGGGCTCGAGGATCACATCGATGAAGGGCGTCTTGACCCCTCTACGAGTGAATTCGATGCGCATCTTCTGGCCGATGTCTTCAAAGAAAAGCGCACCATTGAAGCGCGCGACAGGGGTGGCGATCTCGCCATTCGCTCCGCGGATGCGGATGTCGGACGAGGTCAAAGGGGTGAGATCGGGGCCCACAAGGAACACCTCGGCGTCGGTCGCCTCGGTACTCTGAGCTGCCGTCGTTAGGGCGAAAACGGCTATG
Organism: Planctomycetota bacterium; assembly: GCA_002683825.1. Lineage (GTDB taxonomy): Bacteria > Planctomycetota > UBA1135 > UBA1135. Next base: position 43,160 of record NYUD01000050.1, on the reverse strand, counting down.
GAGCCGGCTAGTAGAGACAGACCTTTAAGGTGCATGTCCTCCTCCTGCTAGGGGGTCGAGACTGCGCACGCAGCCCTGGCGGCGACGTACGCGCATGGCGTACCATCCCACGACCCTACAAATCTGTCAATGTGCCCCGTGGAAGGGATTTCCGGGTTGCCCATTGGGGGGCGTTCTGGGCGTCAGATCAGCAATCGCCACACGGTCGCAAAGGGCTCTCGGGCACAGAGATATCTCGTAAAACTATTGTAATAGAAGGAAGATGCAGTTTCCATTTCGAGGATCCCATGGGGCTGAGCAGCACCTCGGGAAACCTAGCCGTTACAAGGTCCATTGGCTCCCAGCGGGCTTTCCGGGGGTCGGTGCCCGGCCTGCGGAGGTTAGGGTAAATCCACAAATGAACCCCAGGGTCCGACCTTTCGAAATCCTCTTGCTGGGACTGGCACTCGCTTTGGGGGTGGTCCTGAGGGTGCGGGGCATCGCCCAACGCCCCTTTTTCGGGGATGAGCACCATACGCTCCTCGTGCACCCCGTCCGTTCCGCACCCATCGAGCTGGGCCAGGCATCTTACGGGGAGATTCTCTCGACCTTCGACATGACGGGCTCGCACGTCGTGCTGCCCCTCTTGCAGCGGCTCGCCCTCGATCTCGTCGGACCCGGGCCCCTGAGCTATCGACTGCCCGCCCTGCTCCCGGGGCTCCTTCTGCTCTGCGTGAGTTTTCCCATCCTGCGTGCCTTCTTCGGCCGCACACCCGCTCTTCTGGCAACGATCGCGCTGGCCTTGAACCCGATGCACGTCTTCTATTCGCACTTCGGGCGGGCGTACGCGCTGGTCATGTTCACGAGCGTGCTGCTCGCTTACTGCGTTTTGCGAGGATTACGCTCGACGACGAAGGACGGTCCTCCCGGCGAGGATTCGACGGTCGGCGGCCGGCTCTCTCGACACCGCTGGTGGTGGGCCTCATTCCTCCTGGCCTGGTTCACGGCGTACTCCCATCTTTCCGCCGCAGGCTTTGTGGCCTTGCTTGGGCTCGTAGCGATCGTACTTGCGCGCAAGGAGGGTGGCTCATGGCGTGCGAGTCTCCCCCCACTCCTGGCCTTCGGCGGGGCAGCGCTCGTCTGCACCCTCGCCTTCGCGCCGATCTACGAGCAGCTCGTGAAGTACATAGGCCTGCAGGAGATCAAGAATCGCCCGCAAACGTTCTTGGGGATACCGATCCTGATCTTCGGCGGGGGAACCGTAGCGCTCTTCGGCTTGGGTTCCATTCCGATTGCATGTGCTTTGCTGTGGAGGCGCGAGCGGACGGCCCTCATCGTTGCGTGCACGACGTTTGTCGGCCCGATCATGGCGCTCTTTGTGATGAGGCCGCACGGGATGGAATACGCCTACGCGCGCTACCTCCTGTGCGCGATCCCGTTCCTGCTCGGGTTTCTCGCCCTCAGCTTCTGCGCCCTCTTGCGGCGTTTCATCGCCCCCGAAGCACGGGCCCAGAGCGTGTCCATCGCCGTGGGTTCGATCCTGCTCGCCTGGGCGCACTTTTCCGGTCCGATCGGCCCCGGAACGGTGCAGGGTCCCTTCGGGAACTGCTATCTTGCGATGTTCTCGCTGCCGGCCTTTGACGAGCCGTCCCCCGGGGTCCCGGAGATCTATCGGGAGATCGCCGCCGATCCCGAAGCCGAGCGGATTATCGAATTCCCTCCGATCTGGACGCGGGCTGCCCTGCTCTATCGCAGCTACGCACTGACCCACGGAAAGGCTGTAACCATCGGCTACGACGCCCCTATGCCTGGCGGCATGAAAGGAGGCCCGTATGCTCGCCTGTCCGAGATCGATGCTTCGGATGGCGATTACTTGATCTTGCATCGAGAACCTGTTCCCGAGGTTCGCCGTTACTTCAACTTCGTTTACGACGAAGCCGTGCCGCGCAACCGGCGCTTTGGTGACAGCGGTTTCCTCGAGCGACACAAGGCGAATTTCGCCTCGAACCTACCGCCCCGTGACCTGCTCGACCGAACGGCCGCCGCGTTGCGGGGACGCTTGGGACCGGCCTGGCGCAAGAGTGACCGATTGCTAGTCTGGAAGCTCGGTGGTTAGGCTCCTCTTCTCGGTGTCGGTCGCCTTTGCCCTTGCGTCCGTCCCAGGCGCGCAGGAGGAGTCCTATAGGCTCAAAGAGATCAGCGTCAATAGGGACGAATTCCGTCTCGCCGCAGGTGTCGTCGGGCAGCTGGGGCGTAAGGCCTACGCAGCGGAAATCGACGATCGCACGCTCTACTTTCTCGATCTCGACCGCGACAAGCAGCTGAGCGCCGCGGCGGATGGGCTGGCCATCGAGGGCCAGCCCTTCGTGGTGGCGCTTCCCGAAAAGCTCCTGCTTTCCAGAGGGCAGTATTCCTTTCGCTTCAAGGGTGTCCGTGAGCTGGTCTTGACCCGGGAAGAGCTCGGTCACGACGAAGAGATCTTTCCGATGGCGATCGCGATCACCGAGGTGCGTATTCGTGCCGGGCTGACTCCGTTCGTCGTCGATCAGGTGGCCAGCGGGCACGCGCGCCAGCATCTGGATTACCTGAAACGCAACAGCATCGTGAGCGGACGGTTGACGATGGAGGCCCACGGCGAAGACCCCCGTCGGCCGGGCTACTCTCAAGGGGGGGCATACGCCGGGAGGTACGGCATTCTCGCCGCCGGACGATCCCTGAGCGAGGACGTGATGAGCTGGTTTACCAGCGCCTATCACGGGGCCAAGCTGCTCGACGCGCGTGTGCGGAGGATCGGACTTGCGCGGCGCCACCACCTCTCGCTCATCTGCCCCGTTCCGGGCGCCGAAGAGCGGGCGGTAGAGAACTTCCAGGTCCACCCCCCCGACGGAGCGCGCGCTGTGCCTGCGAACTTCTCGAGCGGCGGCGAGGTCCCGAGCCCCATACCCGGCTCCAGCCTCGGGGCGGGTAAGGGCTTTCCGCTGTTCGTGCTCCTGCCGACCCGGTGCCAGATGGCTCGCGTCACGACCTTTGAATTGCGCGCCTCGAGCGGGACTTCTATCCGCGGCCACCTCTCGTCCCCGGCGCAACCGGCCAACCCGCTCTTCCCCAGGAACGTCGGGTGTGCCTTCTTTATTCCCAGCACGCGCCTTGAAGACGGCGAGACGTACACCGCCACCTTCCAGATGGACGGGATGACGGAGCCCCTGGTGTGGTCCTTCCAGACCTGGGATTGGGAGCTGAAGGCGAGATAGACGGGTTCCACCGTCCCGTGCGGCTGCACGAATGCCGCAAACGCTGCGCCATCGGGGAGCTCTTCGCCTTCGAACCTCCGCTGGGCGAGTCGGGGGGGTGTCGAGCGGAGAGCATCAGCTCCGCAAGCAAGGTCGCGCCAGGGCCTGCGAAGGACGTGCGTCGGACACCAGCGCGCCCTTTTGTGTCCTGGTGGACGAGCAACAGCTCGACCCTCCTGTCCCGGGCTAGAGCAGGACACCCATCGCCGACAGCTGTTTTTCCACTTGCGGGGCCCAGCCTCGGTTGGCGGCGGGGCTCGCCGGAGAGGGGTGCAGAATCGTGGCGATATCCAGATCCTCGCCCAGGGCCGAGCGTGCGCGCGCCTGAGCGAAGCGCCCGATGCCGATGACTCGCTGCGGCTCGATCGTATTGCAGACCTGCTGTAGCGCTTCGTCGCAAAGTGCGAACAGAGCCTCGCGTTCGTGCGCTTTGAGTTTGTCCGGCGTGCGGTTGCGGCCGCCCTCTTCCAGGAAGACCAGCGGGCAGTAATTCCAGACGAAGAAGTGCTTGAAGAACCTCTTCGGAGTTCCGAAGCGCTCGCGGGCCCAGGACCAGAATCTCCGGCCGCTGACCTCGCTGCGTGTGCATTGAAATCCGTCGATCGGGCGCCTTTCGTGTTCGATCCTGGGTTTACCGACACGACCTTCGATCTTCAGCCACTCGCGCACCGCCGTGACTTCACCGAAGGGGACGCCGGTCTGCGCCATGCCGAAGGGCCCTGGGTTCATTCCTAAGAGCAGTGCGCCGACGCCGCGCTGGGCGTAGCGTTTCAGAAAGGTCTCGTGCGTCGTGCGCGCATAACGCAGCGGGTTGTAGACGTGCGTTACGGGTGAGCCAAAAGAGAGGCGGTCGACGTTGCGCGATAGCTTGCGGCTGATTGCAACGATGTCTTCAGGCGGCATGGGGGTTTAGACGTCGGTCAGAATGAGGTAGATCAGCAGAAGGAAACCGATCAGGAAGCCCACAAAGACGAGTAGCAGGATGCGGAGCTCTTTGACGTCGCGTAGAGACAAGCCGCTCAGCTTAGTGTAACTAGCGCACGAAGCAGAGCAGCGTGAAGAGGATCACCCACAGGAGGCCCATGAAGTGCCAGAATAAGGCTGCCGGTCGGACCCCGCGGAGATTGGCCTGGAACGCACCGGGGTTCCGCAACCGTACGACCAAAAACAGGAGATAGGCAAGTCCGCCGATGATGTGCAGTCCGTGCATGCTGACGAACGCATAGAACACGGCCCCGTAGCCGCTGCTCGAGGGGAGGTGGCCGGCTCTCCAAAGACCCAGCAAGACGCCGGTTTGGACGGCGAGGAATGCGACACCGAGGGCTACGCTGATTCCCAACCACCCGATGATGCGCTGACGATTCTTGGCCAGGGCGTTTCGTGCCGCGCGGGCGACGTGTTCGAGTGAGAAGCTGCTGGCGATCAGGAGCCCGGTAGCCGACCAGAGCCCCGAGGTCGGAAACGCGTCCTGCTGCGAAAGCCAGTTGTCGGCCTCGTTATGCAGGAGGAAGCAGACGGCGATGAGAATCGAGAAGAGCATGACGATGCTGGTGAGCATCAACCCGAGAGCCAGGTTTCCGGCCTCGACTCTCTCGCTCACGCGGTCCGGCACGGCGCCCTCTTCGCCGTCCCCGGCGCCGTCGTCGCCGCCCCCGCCTCCACCGCCGAAGCCGCCGTCGAAGTCGTCGAAGTCGTCGGGCGGTCCGGAGGGCGGCGAGTCCACCTTTTCGGGCGCCGGTAGGGGGCGGAGCCGAGGTCTAGGGGGGGTCAGAACGCCCGTGCCCGGGGAAGATTCGTTATCAAAGATCGCATTCACCTGTACCCATCGTAACCAGCCCTTGGCGCCTGGGTGGGGGCTGGAGTAGCCACGCGAAGCTTTTTCCTACTTCCCGCGCCACAGCCGCAGGGTTCCGTCTTTCGAGGCGGAAACGATGTTCTCTCCGGCGGGATCGAAGGCGATTTCGGTGATCGGTTGGGTGTGGCCGCGCAGGGTCAAGAGCGAGGCGCCGCTTTCGGGATCCCAGATGCGTAGTGTGTGGTCGAGAGAACCCGAAACAAGTCGATCGCCACGGGGGGAAAAGGCGAGGGCGGAAATGAGCTTTTCGTGCCCTGCAAGGCTCTGCCCGTGTTCGCGCGTTTCGGTCGAGAGGATGTAGATCTTGCTCTCCTGCGTTCCCGCAGCGAGATACCGGCCCGTGGGGTCATAGGCGAGTGTCGTCACGGCGCGGGAAGACAGTCTCGTCGTATGCAACAACTCGCCGCGGTCGGTCGAGCGGAACTCGATGGTTCCCTCACGGGTGCCGACCGCAAAGCACTTTCCGTCCGGTCGCACGGCCAGGGAGTACACGGTGTCGTCGGTCTCCAACTCAAAGAGCCGACGACCGCTGGAGAGTTCGTGTGCCGTAACGGTGCCTTCGGAGCTTTCTTGAAAGACCCGTTCGCCCGCGGCGTCGAAAGCCAGGGTGCGCGCGTAGCCGCTTCCGGTCGCGAGGGTTCTCCAGACATCGAGGTCGGCGGCTCTGCCGATCAAAATCTCGCCCTCGGCGCATCCCAGGGCCAATGATCCCCTCGGCGAGCTCTCGAGCGAAGCGACGATTTCCTTCATGTTCCTTCGCTTCGTTTCGGCCCCGGTCGCCGCCACCCAGCGGCGGAGCGTCTTGTCACGGCCCCCGCTGAACAGGTGCTTGCCATCGGTGCTGAAGGACACCGCATTCACCCAGCCGAGATGACCTTCGAGTACCAGGCAGGCACCCGCATTGCGGCTCCAGATGCGCGCCGTGTCATCCTCGGACGCACTCACTAGACGCTTTCCGTCCGGATGAAGAGCGATCGAGTTGACGTCCAGATCGTGGCCGTCAAAGGTGAGGCGCACCTCGCCGGAATCGACGTCCCACAGGAGGATGACGTTGTCGGCCCCCCCGCTCGCGAGGCTCTTGCCGGAGGGTCCGAACGCGACCGTATTGACGACGTCCGCATGGCCTGCGAGGACGGTTTCGACCTTCAACGTGACCGCGTCGATGAGCCGGATTGTCTTGTCGGTGGCGGCGGCGTAGTGCCGACCTTTCGGATCGACGGCGACGGCCCGTACATGGTCACCGATGCGAACCGAACCGCGGGTATTCCCGGACGCCGGGTCGATGAGCTGGAGGGTGTCGCTTCCGTGCATTCCGACGACCAGGACCTCTTTGTAGGGGTCGTATGCGAGTGCCGTGATGTCCTCGTCGGCGATTTTCAAGACGGAAGTGCCGCCATCGGGTGTGAACCAGGTCACGACGATATTTCCGTCCGTATCTCCCGTCGCAAGAAGCCGGCCTTCCGGATCGAAGGCCAGCGTCATGACATCGTTCTCGTGTTCACTGATGGTTCGAATGCAGCGCCCCGTCGGCAGGCTCCAGAGCCGTACTGTGTGATCCCGCGAGGTGGATGCGAAAAGTTCCTTCACCGGATGGAAGGCGACCTTGGTGACGACGTTTCCGTGGCCCTTCAGCTCGTGAACGAGTTTGCCGGACTCGCCATTCCAGATCCGTACGCTGGCATCGTCGGATGCGGTGGCGATATGGCGGCCATTCGGGCTGATTGCGATGGATCGAACCGATTTTGTGTGTCCCCGCAGCGTGACGAGGCTCGGATCCGCGCGCAGTTGGAGATGGCCCCATTCCCAGCCGCGCGCGTCTTCATTGCAGGCTGCCAGGCGGCGCTTCGCCTCATTTGTTTCGTGAGCCCGCAGGCCTAGATCCGCGGCCGCCAGATTGGCGATATAGGAGTTCGCGAGTTCCCGTCGGTTTGCGGCGCGGACCTGGCGGATCTGGCTCTGTTGCTGGTGGATGATGATGCTGACCGATATCACGACGATGATCGTCATGGCCTCCAGGGCCCAGGCCAGGGCTCGATTGCGCTGGCGCCACTTGCGCAGGCGTGTCCCCATGCCCGTGTCGTAGGCATGTACGATCCGCCCCTCGAGCCAGGCGGAGAGATCGTCCGCGAGCTCCGCCATCCCCGGGTAACGGTCCCCTGGGATCGGAGCCATCGCCTTGTCGACGATCGCCCCGAGTTCGGGGGGGGTCCCGTGTGCGACCTGGCCCAGGGGGCGCGGCGGGCGGGTCGGGATCGCGTCTGTCGACCGGCCTTCGTTGCGCTCGAGTTCGAGTGAGATCTCGTGGGGCATGCGACCCGAAAACAACTCGTAGAGGAGCGCGCCGACCGAATAGACATCCGACTGCGGCCCGACGCAATCCAGCCTCCCCGTCGCCTGCTCGGGCGACATGTAGGCGGGCGTTCCGACCACCGATTCGCGGTCCTTCTTGCCCAGGATCAAGGCCAACCCCCAATCCATCACGTACACCTCGCCGAATCGGCCCACCATGATGTTTTCCGGTTTCAGGTCGCGATGAACGACACCGGATTCGTGGGCGAAGGCGACCGTCTGACACACCTTGTGGATGACTGCGAGCGCACGATGTATCGTCCATCCGTCGAGTTGATTGCGTGCGAGCTTGAAGATCCTCTTCAGCGTGTCGCCTTGCACCAGTGGCATGGTGAAGAAGACCATCCCGTCTTCATCCAGAGCGAAGTCGTGGATCGGGACGATGCCAGGGTGTTCAAGCTGTCCGGTAACACGCGCTTCCTCGATGAAGCGCTCCAGCTTCCACTCGTGTTGCGTTTGCTTTTCGGGAGTTGCGTCGCTACTGATCCCCAAGGGGACGATCTTCAGCGCCACCTCGCGATCGAGAACTTCGTCCCAAACGCGTAGGACTTTGCCCATGCCGCCTGTGCCTATCTCACCGAGAAGTGTGTAGCGTCCCGGTGTCGGGCTATGGCGGCGGATGCGATCCAGCCTGGAACGCAACGTCCCGCTTCCCCCCTCCAGTGCCGTGGCGACCAAAGGTGAGAGCGGCACCTGACGCTCGGGAGTTTGCGCGGAACTTCCGCGCGGTGTTTCCTCACCCGTATTCATCGGGCTTTGGTCAGCTAGGGTGCGAGGCGGAATACAACCGTCCCGGAGCCGACCATTGGGTCATCTGACACCGGATCGAGCAAGTTCCGATTCTGTGTTTCGGCGGGGGATCAGCAAGGCCTTCTCGAAGGCAAGAACGCGGTTTTCGGCATATTTTCGCCGTCCATCGGCCGTTTGCCACTCTGCGTGAATGTCGTAGGGCGCTCGATCGTCGAGTCCGGAAACCCGGAAGCGACCATCGCGGCCTGTACGGGTGCTCGCTACGTGTCCGAAACGCCGGATTCTTACAATTGCGTCGACCACGGGTTTATCACCGTCACGCACCTCACCCTCCAGGACGAGGCATTCGGGTGGAATGCGCAGCGTGAGTGCTTCTTGTGCCAGCATTTCCTGTGCAACAACGGTGCTCACCAGAGGCCCGTCATCCCGTTCGACACTCACTCGATAGCTGCGGGTCGGGAGGCTTGCGAAAGTGAACACCCCGGCCGCGTCGGTCCGTGCGACGCGCTCACCCTCGGGGAAGGGGAAGGCCACGTCGAGCCTGTTCCTTGTCCCTGTGTGCGATTTTTTTTTATCCATCACGGGGACGATACGCACCAATGCATCCTCGACGACGTATCCACTCGCATCGTGAACGAGGCCGGAAAGAGAGGCTTCCCATTGCAGAAGGACGTCGCCGACATCGTGCTCCAGCGCCTCTTCGTCCGCTAGTTGAAGGCTCTGTTCAGCGAATGACTCGGCGGCGATCGTGAGCGTATGGCTGATATCTGAGCGCAGTCCAGTCAACTCAAACGTGCCGTTCTCGTCGGTGAGACCCTCGGCAACCTCGCGGGAGGCGACGGCAGGCAATACTCGAACGAAGCCGATGGCGGAGACCCTTGCGTCCTCGATCGGGAGGCCTTGCGTGTCGAGCACGCGGCCGAGCAAGCGCCGTTCGGGAACCAATACGATTTCGATCCACGGATCCTCCTCACCGCGTGCGGTGGGTTGGCCCTCCAGGGCCGCGAGGGCGCTCCAGCGCCCGTTTTTCTCGATGTTGAGGTAGCGGATGGCCGCGCCGTAGCCCGCTGCCCGCACCTGCACTTGTTGCGCCTTGCCGGTGCAAGGAAATCGCCGGTGTTCGAACGTTCCGTCGGGGCCGGTGAAGACCAGATCGGTTTCGCTGTGGGTCCAGATGCGAACCTCCGCGTCCGGGATCGGTTCGCCCAGAAGCGCATCGACGACACAGCCCCGGAAAGCGCGCGTGGGGATCAGTACGAGCCGTTTGAAGAGCGTTTCTCCCTCGTGTAGTTCGACGAAAGCGCGCGTGCTGGCACGTTCGCTCCAGGCGACGATGCGTAAGGAGCAGGGTGCAAGCGGCATGCGAAGCGCGCCCCCAGGATCGGTGCGCGCTTGGACGATGCGCTCGGTGGCGTCGATCCCTGCGGAGGTGTGGGGAGTGATGATCAACTCGACCACACCGTTCGTAATCGGCGCTCCATCGGTGCTGGAAACCAACTCGAGCTCCAGCGTGGCGTCGGTCGGCCTACTGCGTACGTCGGTCGCCGGCTGCTCGGGCATGGCGGCCTTGCCCGGTGCAACTTCAGCGGCTTCGTCCGTCACGGCCGGGGGCGTTCTTGGGAGATGGACGTCCCTACGTCGTGGCACATCGAGCTCGGCTGGAAGTGCAGCTGGGGGTGGCGGTTCGAGGCTCGCCCCACCATCCCTTGTCAGCGTCCACTTCGTCCGCGCCCGATTCATGGGGACGAGACAGAGAAAAGCGACGATGATCGAGAGCGGTAGGGCGAGCCAATAGGGCTGTGAGCGATTCACAGCTAGAGACTCATCGACCCTTGGTTGGAACGTACCTTTTCCCAGCCATCGTCGGGATGGACGATCCATCCCGCATCCGTGCTGACAATGTCCCCTTTCCGGAAAGAAACCTCCTGTAATTCACCATCGACGGTGATGGAGGCGTCGCATCCGCCTGAGTTCTTGCACTGGTAGTCCTCCGCGAAGGAAGGAGCCGCCAGCGCCAACAGGAATACCAAGGAGCGCTTGCGCAGAATGTTCATTCGAACCTCCTTTTCTTGCGCCCTTGCCCCATGTGATGTGACTCACAGGAGGCCAGGTGCGTCGTCAGGCGTAACCGGAGGCCGGTCGAAAAGGCTCGAGAGGCGCTCCAGAGGCGTCTACGGCGCGATGTGTCAAGGAGCGTGGGCCACTGTGGGGTAGCGACCCGTTGGCGGTTATCGGCCACGGGGTCGGTGGTCTTTAGCGTTTCCTTCGCCTGCAAAAAGGTGCGTGCTGCGGTTAGGCTCCCCCTGGATGCAACTCGTCACCACCACAGACGACGGAGGGGAAGGCGAGCCGCTTGTATACGTGCCTGGCGTGGACGGGACAGGCGACCTCCTGCTCGGTACGGCCCTGAATCTGCGGCGCAGCTTCCGGCTCGTTCGCCTGCGCTATCGTTCCGAGGTAATTCCTTCGGTTGGGAACGGCTATCATGAATTCGCTGACGCGATCGTTCACGCACTCGGCGAAATCGACATCCAGAGAGCGATCCTGCTGGCGGAGTCCTTCGGCGTGGCCGTGGCGCTTCAAACCGCGCTCGACTATCCCGACCGGGTTCGAGCGCTGGCCCTGGTGAACGGATTCGCGCGTCATGCGTCACCCTTGAAGCTCTCCATGACGCGGTTGGTATTCCCCATGCTGACACGCCGTCTCTTTCGTCTCGGACGCCGTTTCGCTATTCCCTTCGGCATGCTGGCGCCGCGACGTAACGCCCATGTCCAGCGGGCCATGCTGGATCTTACGGGCGACTACATCGATGCGGCATTTCTACGTCGCCTGGCGATGATCTCGAAGGTCGACCTCACGCCGCGGTTGGCCGATCTTAAATTGCCCGTCGCGTTGTTTGCCTCAGACCGCGACCGCATCGTTAGCTCCGTGTCTTGCGCGCGCGCGATGGCAGCTGTGCTACCCGACGCGACCTTGGAACTTCTGAGCGGCGCCGGCCATATCGTCTTGCCGTTCGAGGAGGAACCTTGGGTCGACCGGCTACTTGCGTTGCAGGAACGAGCGAACTAGCCGCCCCGGGCACGACCGGATTGCGCGTGGTGTAGTCGGCCAGGGTCGGGAGGCAACACAGGAGCAGCCGCTTCAGAAGTGAGATCTTCGCGTGGTGGAGGATCTCGTCGGCGTGGGCATTGCCGATACCGCCAGCCCGGACATCACTTGCGCGGAGAATACCGGGTCCAGGTGAACCCGTGGAAGGCGTTCTGTACACTCCCGCTTCCCCCCATGCCGGACAAAATTCCCCCCGACGTTCAGGTCGCCACTCTTGCTGCCGGATGTTTCTGGTGTGTCGAGGCGGTTTTCCAGCAACTCGAAGGCGTGCTCGGGCTCCGTCCTGGATTCATGGGTGGGGAGGCCGAGAACCCCACCTACAGGGAAGTCTGCACGGGCAATACGGGGCACGCGGAGGTCATCGAAGTACGTTTCGACCCCGACCTGATCGCGTACGAGGACCTCTTGAATTGGTTTTGGAAGCTGCATGATCCCACGACCCTCAACCGTCAAGGCAACGATGTGGGAACGCAGTATCGTTCGGCGATCTTCTATCACTCCGAAGAGCAGCGCCAGGCGGCGGAAGACTCCAAAGCCGCGGCGGGGGCCTCGGGATTGTTCTCAGACCCGATCGTGACCGAGATTACGACTGCCGAGACGTTCTACGAGGCCGGGGACGATCACCACGACTACTACCGCCAAAACCGCGAGCAGTCGTACTGTCGAATGGTGGTCTTGCCCAAGCTCGTCAAGCTCGGACTCGAAACGTAGGCATGGCCGACTACGACGTGAGTACCTGCCTCTTCCACGGGGGAAAGGTTTCCAGTGGCGGCGAGAGTGCCTGGGAGCTTGCGCGGCAGTCATTCTGCGGTTCGCCGAACGCTTCGGAAAAAGAGTGGGCCTGGCGATTCGAAAACGCCCCCGACGGAACCTGTGTCGCGCTGGTCACCGACAGCGACCAGCGCGTCGTCAGTCGTGTTCTGGGAACTCGAAAGCTGACACTGCTGGACGGCGAGTCGGTCTTCTTCATCAGGGTGTTCGATCTCTACAACGACTTCGAGCAGCGGCAGGGCTTGGCGCGGGCAAGGAGTCTGAAACAGTGTGGCGAGGCCTTTGCGAGAAGTTTCGGGGGACGTGCACCTGAAGGCCATCCTGTGATCTACGGTGTGCCCACTCGGCGCGCCCATCGGTTCGGGCTGCGGCATCTGCGCTGGGAGATCCTGCGATCCGAAGCCGTGTTGCGCGTAGGCCCGCGCGGGTTGCTCGGGCCCGCGGCTCCAGGGGTCGAGGTCGAGGAGATCGATCGCTTTTCCGACGAGGTGGATGGGCTTTGCGAAAGGGTCGGTCAAGGCCGCGGAGCGGTGCTCGTGCGGGACGCGGCGCGTTTGAACCATCTTTTTTGCGAACGACCCGGCGCGAACTACACGATCGCTGCCGCGAGATGCAACGGCCAACTAGCGGGGTATTGCGTGTATTCCGAGGGCACCCTGTGTGACTGGATCGTCGCGCCCGATGCGATGGACGTCGCCGCTGCGCTCTGTGTCTGGGGCGACGAACGCGCGCGAAGCGAGGGTAAGGACGGACTTGCGGCGAGTTTTCCCGAGAGCTCGCCGGAGTGGCTGCTTTTCCAGCGGCTCGGGTTCTGGATCCACGCCGGCGATGCCTACACCGTCTTCCGCAGCTTCCATAAGCCCTACATCATGAGCTGGCTCTTCTCCCACTGGTACTACACCCCGGCCGACATCGACTAGGTCCCCGTGTCCAATTACGAAATCCGCCCCTTTCGAGAAGGTGACGAGGACGGCCTGATCGCCTGTTTTAACGCCGCATTCGGTGAGAACGACGAGACCTTCCAAACGCGCACCCGTTCCGAATGGGACTGGGCCTTCGCGAACAATCCCGCCGGTCGTCGCATCTGGGTGGCCGAGTGCGAGGGCGAGATCGTCGCTCAATGCGCTGCGCTTCCCTATCGCGTACACATCGACGGTCGCGAGCATAGCTTCACCCAGGGCGTCGACTCGATGGTCCACCCCGCGCACCGCCGCGGCCTGCGTCGTCCGGGGCTCTTCGTTGCGACCGCAAGACCGTTCTTCAAGCAGTACGGCGGTCTGGGCGGTGACATCCTGCACTACGGCTGGCCCGTCGAACCCGCCTGGCGGATAGGCAAGACTTTTCTTGGTTACGAGATCATTCGCACGCAGACGATCCACTACCGAGACATGGATTCCGGTCCCTCCGACCTACCGGCTGGGGTCGAGCGCATCGGGCGTTTCGACGACAGTGTGCAAGCGCTCTACGATCGCTGCCGCGCCCAATGGGGCGCCAGCACCTTGCGTGATGCGACCTACCTGAACTGGCGTTTTGCCGACTGTCCCCGTGCCGACTACGACCTCTTCGGCGTGCGAGACTCCGACGGCGCTCTGCTCGCCTACGCCGTCTTTCGCAAAGCCGACTGGCCCCGCCCCGACAGCGGGTTGATCATGGATTGGCTTTGCCCCCACGACGAAATCGAAGCCGGAGCCCTCCTGCACGATGCGGTTCTCAATCGAGCGCGCGCTCTCGAGGCTAGGGTCACGCTCGCCGTCTTCCCCGAACACTCCCTCTGGTTCACGCACTTCCAGGAATGGGGCTGGAGTGTCTTTCCCAGCCCCTACCTCTTGATCGGCATCGTTCAGGATCCGCGCTATGACACCTGGTGGCTGCGGCAAAACTGGTGGTATCAATTGGCCGAGCTGGATGTGGTTTGAGGCAAACGTCCGTAAGAAACGCCGCGAAAGGACCCTCCTTGATCGTCAGGCTCTAGCTGGACCCACGGACATCGAGTAAACAGGGAAAGGTGGAGAGAGGATTGACCAAAAGCCTGGCCAGGGAGGCCATCCGCAACCTGTTCGTCTCCGAACCCGATCTTGCCGAGGAGACGTCGATGCTCGCCGTCGATGAGATCGACGGCGACAAGATGCCCGAGCCTTACCGTGGCCTGCTTGTGCATGCGACCGACATGACGCACAAGCTGCAGGCCTTCTCCGGCCAGACGATCCACGTGCGGCCGCTCCACGTCGATCGGAATGGACACAAACTGCACCGGCGCGTGCTCCTGATCTGCGACAATGACGGGCGCACGATCGAGTTCGGTGTGATCCGCATCCACCTCGAGCGTTTTTCCCGCGAGCAGCGCGAGGAAATCCTCGACTGCCGCGTTCCCCTCGGGGCCATCCTGAAGCACCACAACATCGCTCATCGCTGCGAGCCACGTTTCTACTTCCGTCTGAGCGGCAGCACCTTCCTGAGGGATGCTTTCGAGCTGGACTGCGCAACGACGCTGTACGGTCGCCTCAACCACATCGTGAACGAGGCCGGAGAGGAGCTAGCCGATGTCGTCGAGGTGCTTCCGCCGCTCTTCGCCCCTCAGAATCGAAGCGTGTAGCCGATCTTGAAGCTGAGTTCCTGAAAGGACGGCGAGAAGCCGCTGCCCTGCCTCTCCAGGGTCTCGTTGAACACCAGAAAGACCTCGCTGCCGGGTCTGGGGATCCAGTAGAAGCGCGAGTGCAGGCCGAATTCGTCTGATTCGTCGTCCCACTGGGCGAAGTTGTTCCAGGCGATCTGGGGTGTGAACGAAAAGTTGGCCCGCAGGATTGCGAGCCGTGTCGTGAAGTCTCCATCGGAGAGGTCGACATCGTTCTGGGAGTATTCGATCCGGCCCGTGAAGAGCGAACCGGGTCTCCAGGAGAGGAACGTGCCATAGAGCTCCCGTGTGCCGTTGAAGAATCCTCCAAGGCCGAAGTTGAGACCGACTGAAAGAACACGTTTGTTGGACGACTCGAGCTCGAATCGAGTGAGGGTTGAGTCGTAGTCTCCTACCGGAATCGTGATGTTGTCGCGAATTTCGAAGGGCTCGAAGAGCTCGTCGTGGGTCTGCTCGACCTCGACGCGAAACTCATCGCCGGATTCGAACTCGATCCCCAGGGGTTGGGCCTCGAGTTGCCAGGTCTCCACGACGTCTCCGGTCGTGGTGAACAGGTCGGTCTCCAGGCTGAACTCGTACTGCCGGATCGCCTCGGTGTCCGGGCGGGGTTTGTAGCTGATGTCGGCCGAATAACGACGAATGTCATCTCGCCGGACGAAGCCGAGGGCCGGCTTGAAATTCTCCTGGACCTCGGCGAAGCTCACACTCCAGCGCCAGATGTCGTTGGGGTAGGCGACCCTGAGTCCGTAGGCGAGTTCCGAGTTGCTGATATTTTCGGTATCGCTCATGACCCCCCAGGCGGTGGCCATGAAGTTCTGGTCCCCCCCGAACTCGGACGTTCGATACTGGGCGTCCAGGCCGAAGACCGAGTTCGACCCCCCGTCCGGATCGCCGTTGGTCAAGATTCCTCCGATACTGGATTGTTCGCCGATGTTCTTCGAGATGCGCGCAGCGAAGAGGTTTTGGCTGTCGAATACAACGGGCTCGCCGTCTACGACCAGATTGGCGCTATCGGTCTGAACGTCGACGACACCGATGTTGTAGTCGCCGGCGCGGCCGGTGAGTCGCACGCCCGCCGCGATCGGAACCTCTTGCCCGGCGTCCGTCAGGCCGATGCGGCGCGAGAAGAACGGGATCGTGCCTTCGGGGAAATCGAAAACGCCGGCATCCTGGATGAAGAAGTCGCGCTGTTCCGGGAAGAAGAGCGGGAAGCGCGTCAGGTTGATCTGCCGCTCGTCCACTTCGGTTTCGGCGAAGTCGGTGTTGACGGTCAACCCGAGGGTCAAGCTGGGAATGATCTTGTAGAAGGCGTCCAGTCCCGGCTCGCCGAAAAAGTTGCTGTCGTCGACACCGCCGCCGTCCACCATTCTTTCGTTGCGTAGGTTGCTGGTGAAGAAAGGGACGACGTCGAGCCCAAGGCCCTGACGTATGCCCTGCAGGCCCGTCAAATCGCCCGCGTGAACGACGTTGAAGAGGCGATAGTTTTGACGCGCGCCCGCCCAACGGTCCCTTTCCAGGCGCCGCCCGATGTAGCGCATGATGTTGAGGCCCCAGGTCGTAAGCCCCTCTTTGAAATTCAGAGTCTTGAAGGGTAGGGCGATCTCGATCGTCCAGCCGAGGCTGTCGATGTTCGACTTGCCCTCCCAGATCCCGTTCCAGGGCTTGTTGAAGTCTCTGCCGTTGTTGGTGATCAGTGCGTCGCCCTTCGACCCGCCGGCATTCATCTGAAAAAAGAAAGCGTTGCGATGGTCGAGAAAAGTGTCTAGCACCAGTTCGACACGGTCGTCCGAGCGCAGGAACGCGTCGCGCAGTCGCGTCGTCGTGATGATTTTATCGGGCTCGCTGTCAAAGCAGCGGATGCCGATATAGAGATAGTCGGGGTCGTAGAGAATCCGGACCTCCGTCCGCTCGCTGGGCTCGGCTCCTTCGGTGGGCACGACCTGGGTCAGGGGGCCGATGGGGGTGGCCCGCAGCCAGACGTCGTCGGTCAGGAGCCCGTCGATTGTCGGCGGAGCGGAGGTCGGCGTGGCGCTCGCGTGGGGACGGAGGCCGTCTTGGGACGCGCTGACATGGACCGCCATCCCGATCGCGACCAACGCGGGCAGCACGCCGATTCGTTTCGTTCCGCTCACGAAGCAGGCGGGGGCCCCATCTTGTGCAAGGGGGGAGCGAAGTCGTCCGGCGGAGTGCATCCTTGCAAGGCGATACTGGCCATCGTATGCAGGCCGGGTTCGGCGGAGAGCAAGGGGCGAATCACATTCATGCAGGCGGCGCTCGTGGCAACGTCCCCGTGGACGCCGCCGGGAATCTCTACCCTGAGCGGAGGGTCGCCGTCGATCGTGATGCGGTCACACGGGTTCGGCTCGTCGATGGCGGCGTGGAAGAGAAGTTTCAATCGCTCTTCTCCGTCGACCCATCCGGTTGCAGTTTGCCGCACACCGCGGGCAGCGCCTTTCGAAATCTTGCCCAAACCGCATTCGAGTTCCGTATCTGCGTGGACGGGGGCAATCGTTTCTTCCCAGCGCTCGACCTCGAGACCCAGGTAGTGGGCGACGAAGAAGAGCGACTCACCCAGCCCGACGTGGCGCAGAGTCTTGTTCGCTACGCGGCGTTCGAACTCGATATCGTCGAGCCCGGCGCCGATTTTCTTCTGAAAGGGTATGCGGCGGGAAGACGCGTCCTGAATACGCTCGATCTCGACCGAACGGACCTTGCGGCAGACCATGCTCACGGCGACGGGGAGGGCATCCATGAGAAAGCCCGGATTGACGCCGGTGCCGACGATGCGTCCGCCGTAGCGAATGCACATTTCGTGAAGCTCCTGGGCCAGGATCGGGTGGCGCAACCAGGGCCAAGACAGCTCTTCGCAGGTGCTGACCACCGCCACACCTTCCGCCAGCAAGCAGCGGAAGGTGTCCATGCAAAGCTCCAGGTCGGAGTTCGTGGTCACGATTGCGCAGCGCACGTCGGAGAGGTCTTCGATTCCCGAAAGGTGACCATGAACCGTCGGTCCATCGGGAACCTCGACGATCTTCGAGAGCGACCTGCCGATCAGCTGCGGATCCTGATCGACCGCTGCGACCACCCGGCCCAGGCGGCGGTCGTAGAGATCCTCGACGACACGAATCCCCAGCGGACCCAGGCCGACCTGCAGAATCCTCAGCACGGAACTTCCGACTTGCAGGCGGTTGCGAGGGCTTCGGCCCCCAGGTTCTCGTGCACGATCGTGAGCTTGGGATCGCTCTCCATCAGCACCCGGCCCAGGCCCGCGATCGCGAGCTTCACGCCGAAGGTGGGATGGGGCCGTCCCAGGCCCGAGAGCTTGAGGAAGAGCTCGTTTGCCTTTCGTTCGATCACCATGATGGCGAATTCCTGGCGCAACTTGCCTTCGCTCACGAAACACTCGACCAGCCACATCGGCGGTTCTTCTCGACGGAAGGCTCCGCTCAGACGAACCGCGATCTCGATGTTGTCGACCGTTTCGCGCAGGGTCAGCGGTTGGAAATCAGCAAGGAGCAGTTTGCGGTCGTAGTCGCCGCGAAGAGAGATCGTGGGCATGGAGTCGTGCCAGGTTCTTGCGTCTCGGCTGCCCGAGCCGTCGACCTGGTCGCGGTGTGCGGGCACTATCAAGCCTTCGGGTTCGGCCTGCTTCGTCCACTCAAAGTAGTGGATGGGAATCCCCTCGGCCATCGCTTTGCGCTGGTATTTGGTCGGCTGACGGCCGGGGATTTCGGGGGCTTCGATTCCGGGATGACAGGACGTCAGTGCCGGATGTCCCTCCAGCATTTCGCCCAGCCATTGCGCGTATTCCGCATGGTCGGTGACCACCGTCAGCCGGGAGCCCAGGCGCATGCGGCTGGCCAAGAGATCGAGAAAGGGGGAGGCGAAGAGCCTGCGTTCACCGTGTCGGGCCTTGGGCCAGGGGCAGGGGTGATTGGCGAAGACCTCCGTGAGGGATTCCGGTAGAAAGAGGTGCTGGAGCGCCGCTTCGGCATCGATCAGAAGCGCGCGCGCGTTTTCGACCTGCGCCTTCTCAAGCCGCTGGAAGAGGCGTGTGGCGGCCGACCATGAGAGCTCGATGCCGATGTGGTTGCGATCCGGACGGGAGCGGGCCTGGCTTGCGAGAAACGCCCCGTTGCCGAAACCGATTTCGAGGCTGAGGGGGGCGCTTCTCCCGAAAAGAGACTCCCAGTCGATGGGCCAGGGAGAATCCCTCCAGTCGACGAGGTAGTGCAGGAGCTGCTGACTCAGGGGGCGGGCCACGGGGCGCGAATGCTACCGGCGATCGTGCCTTTTCCGAAAGAGGGCGTCCCCACGAGGGGGGGAAGAGGCCCTATCCTCGCGATCTTCTCGCCGAACCTTCGGGGATTCAGAGGGAATCCCTATCCATTTGACCCTTCTGTCGTAGCGGGATAAGAATGGGCCAAGCCAACCTCCTCGCTCTGCCCGATGCCGCTTTTCCGGCCCTTCTTTCTCGGATGAAGACCTCACTTTTAGCTCTCTCTCTCTCGTCCCTCTTGTTCGCCTGCGGTGGCGGCGAGTCCTCGATCACCAGCGCCGCGAAATCCGATCCCGCGTCCGCGGCCAAGGTCGAGAAAGAGAAACCGCCCCCGGACCCCGGCCGGCCGGGACGAGACCACAAAGTGGTCGGTGGCGAGGTTCCCGAGATCCTGCGCAAGGCTCGCGACAAGGACCTCGATGGGCTCAAGCTGCTGCTCGAGCAGGGGATGGATATCAATGCGGATATCGAGGGATTGACAGCCCTCCACATCGCTGCTGGCGACCAGCACTTCGCACTGACCACCCTGTTGCTGGAAAAGGGTGCCGATCCGAACGCCCGCCAGGCTTCCGGGGGCACGCCGCTGCACATCGCGGTACAGGTTGGCAATCGCAAGATTGCGGCCCTGCTCATCAGCAATGGCGCTGACATCAACGCCCCGGACAAGGACGGCGATGCTCCTCTGAACGTCGCGATCAACACCGGCGGCAAGCTCGGTCTCGTGCGGATGCTGATCAAGGAGGGCGCCGCAGTCGATCAGAGCGGCCAAAACGACGCCACGCCTCTGTACGCGGCGAGCCACATGGGACGCAAACCCCTGGTCGAGCTGCTTCTGGAAAAGGGGGCCTCCTTGGACAAACCTGCCGTCAAGGGAAACACCCCTCTGCACGTCGCATCGGAATGGGGCCGGCGTGAAGTCGTGGAGATGCTTCTCGCGAAGGGAGCCGACATCAACGCCAAGAACGAAGATGGCGCAACGCCCCTCGGCATGGCCGTGCTGGGCAGACACGAAGACCTGGCCCTCTTCTTGCGCGAAAAAGGCGCCGAGGTCCCCGACGCCGGTGGTGGCCAATAGTCTGAGGTGAAGCTTCGCCGGCTAGCGTCCAAGCGTCAGGTCAAACGCGTTTGTGAGGTACGTTTCGCCGGGAGAGAGAATCACCGCCTGAACGCGGATGCGGTGGCTGCAGAGTCGTTCCCGGTTCGGGATCGGTAGCGAGAAGCGCACGGCTTGACCGCGTTGAAAGGGCACCCCCGCCAGGATGCGTGCGTCGGCGGGATCGACCAGGAGCATTCCCCCCTGGGTCGGGAGGAAGGCCGGTCGGCGTGCGGCGATGAGATAGGCCACCCCCGAGCCGAGCCCCGTCGTTTGAAGCTCGGCCCGCCAGGCCCCTGCGGGCTGGATGACCGGCGGGGAGAGTTCGCTCAGCAGGAAGGGGTTGAACGGGAAGGACGCGACCGGGGTCGACTTCGCCGTGGCACAGTCGGGTTGGCCGAAGGTGTTGGGGCGCGCCTTGGAGGGCCCGTTCGCCTGGATCGACGGTACCGGCGCCAGGAGGCAAAGGGCGAGGGCCGCCGCTCCGGTTCCGATTCTCCCCGTCATGGTTTTTTGCATGGTTGAGTTCTCTTCGGCACGAAGGCCGATTCACCCAAGCCCCCGGAGGGGACCTCTCCCGCATGCGCAGGATTGAAGGAATCTTGCCGGAAAGATGCGAAAAACGGCGCCCCATGGCCATGATGTCCCCGCGCTGCCCGGCTACGCGGTCTGTGGCTCTTTTTTTCGAAGGCGGTTCTCCCCACTCCTCGATCTGTGGCCGGGAGATGAGCGCGCCGGACTCACCCGGGCCTCGAGGAGGGCTGAAAGTGGTGCATTTCGGCGGCCTCGAGAATGCCCGCGTCCGGTCATTCTTGCGATCGACGGAGCCAGCCAGCCACCGAGACACCGCCCATATCGGCTCCCACGAGCGGCACCTGGCGGTGGCTCTTCCGTGTGGGTCGGGTCATTCCGCTCCTCCCTTGACCTGGAACGCCGGCGCTCAGAGGACGACCGTGTCCAGGTCGCTGGCAGACCACGCCTCCATCCCTCCGACGAGGTCACGGAAGTTGGTGATGCCGTTCTGCTGGAGCAGGCTTGCAGCGATGGAGGAGCGGTATCCGCTCATGCAAACCACGGCCAACTTCTTGTCTTTGGGGATCTCATCGATCCGCTCGACCAGATGGACCAAGGGGATGTTGACGCTGCCTTCGATGTGGCCGCCACTCCATTCCTTCTCGTTGCGCACATCGACAACGCATGGAGCTTTCCCTTCCTTGATTTGCCGGTCCACCATATCGGGCGCGATACGATCCGTTGCGGTGACGAGGTCGCTGCGCCCTTCCAGGGCATCCATGCCTCCATCCAGGTAACCGACGACAGCGTCCATTCCGATGCGTCCGAGACGCAGCGCGGCCTCACGTTCGGTTCCCTTTTCGGCGATGATGACCACCCTGTCCGTGGGAGAAATCAGCGATCCCGCCCAGGATGCGAATTTGCCGCCCAGGCCGATGTTGAGACTGCTTGCGAGGTGAGCGCCTGCGAAGTCGGCAGAATCTCGAACATCGACGATTCTCGCGCCCTCAGCCCGAAGTTCGATCACTTCCTCCAGAGCCAAAGGGTGAAGGACACGCTCCAGGTTCCGGTCGAGCGCGCCTCGCTCCTTCTTGTTCATCTGCACATCGTGTTCGAAATACGCCGGCATTTCAGGCTGGTCAGCAGTAACCACTGCCGTGAACTCGTCCTTGTTCATCGGCTGGAGCGCGTAGTTGAGACGGCGTTGTTCCCCGATCGTCGAAAAGGTCTCGCTGCTGAGGTTCTTGCCGCACATTGAACCGGCGCCGTGTGCCGGATAAACCGTCGTTTCGTCGGGGAGCTTCATGAGCTTTCCGTGAAGCGAGTCATAGAGCCAACCGGCAAGCTGTTCGGCCGAGATCCCACTGGATGCCAAGAGGTCGGGCCGCCCGACGTCTCCAACAAACAAAGTGTCGCCCGTGAAGACGGCTTCCGGGTTCTCATCACTCTTGGTGAGGTCGTAGGCCGTTATCGAGATTCCCTCAGGTGTGTGTCCTGGCGTCTCGAGGATTCTCAGGCGGACGTCTCCGAATTCGAGGGCATCCCCATCCTTTACAGGCGTGAAATCGTACTCCGGTTCCGCTCTTGAACCGAGATAGATGCGGGCACCCGCGCGCTCGCGAAGCTCCAGATGCCCGGCAACGAAGTCCGCGTGAAAGTGCGTCAGGAAGACGTACCTGATCTTTGCGCCGTGGCGTTCGGCCTCCCCCAGGTACTGTTCGACGTCCCTCTGCGGATCTATGACGGCTGCGGTCTTGGCGCGCTCGTCGACGACGATGTACGAGGCGTGTGCGAGGCAGCCCAGGTAGAACTGTCTGATGAGCATGGGCAGGGCCCATTGTGCCAAGGAGATAGCTGGACGGCCTGAGGTTCCCGTTGCGGATAGTGGGGGGGCAAGGTGGAACGGGCCTTCGTCTGGAGTTCCCCAGACCGTCCACCCAGAGAACAACAAGGTCCGTGCCAACCCCTTGCGAGGGGGCCCGTCTGAAGGGCCCAAGTCTTTGCCATCAATGAACTTATTGTCGATTCGGAAGGGCCCCGGCGGGAGGCTGCTAACCTCACCGTAAAGGTAAATGCTAACCCCTGACGTTAACGCAGTGGACCACGCCACGATCGGCCGCCCGGCCGGGTGCGGAAGGGGGGACTCGAACCCCCACGCCCGAAGGCACAGGAACCTAAATCCTGCGCGTCTACCAGTTCCGCCACTTCCGCGTGTGGCCGGGATTGTAGCGTTCAGAAGAGAGTGGTTGCCAGCCCACCGTGCGACGGGGTGTTACCCGTTCAGTCCCCAGAGGACGCGCCCTTCGATCATGGCCCTGGGAACGAAGGGCGAGAGTTCGTACGAGCGCTTCTTGATGTCCTTGCGCAGGAACTCGTGCTTCTTGCCGTGTTCGTCACGGAACTGGATCCAGGTTTCTCCGTCTTCGACAAAGGTCCTCGGGTTCTCGGTAGGGTGCAGGTTGCCCTTGTAGGTCTCCGTCCCGTCCTCCCCCTTGATGTGGAGCTTCAGGACGCGCCAGAAGCGTGGGTCCATGAAGTGCTGGGGGTTGTCTCCCAGGAGCAGGTAGTGATCTGCAGGAACGGTGACGTTGAATGTTTCGTCGGGCGGTGAGACGTAATGCACGTCACGCTCGAGCACCAGATCTTTCCAGACACCTCCGCCGTTGGCGAAGCACACGTGTACCTCGGAGAAGCGCGGGGCGACCGCGTCGATGTCGAGCGTGGCGATGTTAGCGCCGTCGACCTCGAAGCTGAGCCGATCGTCGAGGTTCGTGGCCCGGAAATAGACCTCTTTGTCGGCGGGCAACTTGTAAGGCTGGCCCGGCTTCCGAGTCTTGCCGACCCGGATACTGGGGGCCGCGCCGTCCATTGCGGCGGGCCCGGGGATCGAGAAGCGATAGGTCTTTTTGCCCTCGTGGAACTCGATCCAGGCTTCGCTGCAGTCGGCCTGGGAGCGCACCCAGCCGCTCAGGCGTACATCACCGACCACGTTCTCTTCGAGGCCGGGAGGGGTCTTGAGTTCGACGCGTCGTCCCCCCGAGTGACCGTGCTCGTAGGAGTCCATGATCGACGTGCCGGGGGCTCCCCAGCGCGCGGACCCGTGCGTCGAGGCCTCGAGGCGGTTGTTCTCCGCCTTCCACGAGACTCCTTCCTCATCAAAGACGTGCCACGCCGGAGTGCCGGCTGCGGGATTCACCTCTCTCCACAAGAGCTCTTGAACGTCCTCGGGCTTGTGCAGCACGCGCCAGCTCTCGCCCTTGGGGCGCACCCAGATGTCACCCTTTTCGATGCGCACCTTCTCCTTCGGCAGACCTACGACTCGGTGCATCAAGCGCTTGGATTGGTCCATCGGGTAGCGGTAGGAAACCACGTCAAAGCGCTTCGGTGTCCCGAACCAGGCGGAGAAGCGTTCGACTCCGAAGAGGTCGCCCAAGTAGAGCGTCGGTGCCATCGAATCGTTCTTCGCCTTGTAGACGTGGATCGGGAAGCGATGGAAGAAGTAAAAGACGGCGGATGAGGCCATGAAGACGGCAAACCCGACCATCAGGATGTGGCGTCCCGCCTTGCCTCCGCTCCCCTTGGGGATCAGTTTGCCGAGATTCGGAAACGGAATACGCCGAAATAGACTTCGTACGGAAGTAAGCACGAGCGAGCTTTCTTGTCTGGGGCTCCTGCGGAGCCGGGTGCGGGAGGTCGAACGCTTCGGCAGTCGGCTGCACCGTTGAAGAGGGAAAACGAATCCCTGTCTTCACCGACCGGGAAAAATCTTCGTGGAGGCGGCAAAAACTCGACCTCCGGGCACCTGCACGCGGGATTTGCACAGGGTTTCGAGCACGTAAAGAAGTGTTAGCGCCCGAAGCGTAGGTCTTGCGCGTTCGAAAGTGCGAACCCCGGTAGGCCGGAGAAATGCAGCGCTTGCACGGAGATTTCCCTTCCGCACAGATCGACATCGTTGGGAACGGGGATCGAGAATGTCGCGATCGGTCCGGGTTGGGGGAAAACAACCTGCGTCGGGGTACCCTGCATGAAGGTCAACAAGACCATTCCGTTTCCGGCGGGGATCGTCGCGGGAGCGCGGTTGTAGAAGAGGGACGCGAGGGAGTGTCCGGTGGTTTGCAGGTCGACCTCAGCGGCGACTATCGAGCCCAAGACCGGCGGATCGATCTCGAGGGATACGGGATTCGCTCCCGCTGTTCTGAAGAGCGAGAGTGCGCTCGGTGCGTTCGACGACAGAGGGGGCCCCCGATAGATCGCCGCCGCCTTTGGAGCGCCCTGGTCGAGATAGGGTCCGACCACGGGCAGACCGATCGTCTGGTCCATGTTGTTCCAGCAACCGTAGGCGGCGAAGCCTTGCGGGCTGAATTCGGTCATGAAGCTGTACCAGTGCACGCGCTCGACACCGTGTGCGACGAGTTCCCCCACCAGGTCGTCCGCATACGCGTCGTACATGCCGGGAAGTTGGTTCGCGAGGTTGGCGGCGGGGCCCCACGGCTGAAAGCCGGCGTGTAGATTGGCTCCGGCTTCGTACAGCACCAGTGCAGGGTGTGAACCGTCGGGGTTCGTGTAACCTTCGGCGATCAAACGATGGCTCTCGATGAGATCTCCGATGCTTGGAATCGAGAGGCGCGCCGCACTGAGGACTTCCTCCGGGGTGGGACAATTCGGGCAGGAAGTGCTGTCCGCTCCGGCCAGCCAGGCGCTGATGTCTGCGTTACTCGGGCGGAAATAGGCTGCGGGTCCGACCTGGTCTGTGTGCGTGCCGGCCGGGAGGGCGTTCAACACATTCGCGAGATAAGACGGCACCTTGACGTGCCCTCCGACGTACTTCTGCAGGCGAGCGGCATCGGGGCCCGAGAAGACCTGATCGGCAATCTGAAAGAGCAGTGCGATCTGGCCGGCGATCTGTTGCTGGTTGGTGACGGCGTTTGCCTGGGCCTGTTGCACCATCCATGCATTCACGGGAAAACCAGAGTTCCAGATTTCATTGGAGAGCTCGATCGTCACCTACAACTGTGGATCCAATCCGGCAAACGGTTGTCCTCCCAAGACGCCGGGGACGCCCGGTGATCCGTCGCGTATGCGCGTCAGCGTATCGGTCACGAACGTGATGTATTCCGCTTCGGTCAAGTCGTTCGTGCGGTGGGGCAGGCTCAGGTGCAGGTCCGTACCTATCGCATTGCAAAAGGCGACTTGAAACTCAGGGCACATACCGCGGCGCGTGCCCTGACTGGGGCTCGAAGGCGTGATCTGTCCCTCCAGATCAAAGACAAAACCGTCGAACGCGAGGGGCCGCCCGTAGTCGTTGACCCTCGACCAATCCAGAGTACGCCAGGAAGCCGGCCCGTTACCGGCGCTCATGCCCCGAACCTTGTCCAGATAGGGCGGCCAGAAGAGCTGATTCGCATGCTCCATCCCAGGCAGCCATACGTGGATGTTGCGAACCGGATCCGCGCTGTCGGGCCCATCCCAAAGGCAGGAAAGAGTCGCGTTGGGCGAACCCTGGTCGGGATCGATGAAGAATTCGACTCGATTTGCCGTGCGATTCGCCTCGCCAACCACGTATTGGCCGAGCAGCGAACAGGATCCGCTGCCTTCCCAGACGATGACGTAGGGGTCGGTGCTTCCATCGGGGACCGTGCCGTCCATCACGCCGAAGAAAAGAGCTCCGAAAAAATCCCCGGGTCCCAGGCCGTTCGGGTCAGGCCAGCCCTCTCCCACGAGCCCTTGCCCAAAGGGAATCGACGGCGCCGAGCCCTGCGAGCCCTGGTTGTAGATGACGAATTCTCGCGGACGTGCCATGGCATCCGCGAACACGATCGCCCGTGACGACCAGGTCTGGAAGCTGGGGTTCATCCCATACTCGAGGGCACTGCTGTGCGCGCTCGAGGAGCCACTTCGGGATTGCGTTTGCGTGAAGACGGGAAGTGCCGCGGTCCATAGCACGCTCAGTGTCACGCCGAGTGCTCTACATTTCTCCTCCATGCTGACCCCGGCCAGGGGGGTGCATTATAAATAGAAACTTGCAATTATGGCGGGCAACTTCATGACTCGACGAGATTTCCGCACGTCCAGATCATGGAGCCACACGAGCCGGACTCGCGACTTCCTGCGCGGATCGTCGGTGCTCAGCGGCCGAGAACCAGGTCCCTGGCGTTGGAGAGAGCGAAGGTTTGACCCCCCCCAATGTGAGCAGCCTGCAAGGAGAACTTCATTCCGGAGAGCTGCGGATCGTTTGGAATGACAATATTGCCCGTCGCGGAGGGAGAGCCGACCAGGGGAAGGCTGAACAAAGCGGGGCCAAGAGTCAGGAGTGTTTGACCCTCCGCCAACACGATCGAAGCCGGGTCGGTGAAAGAAAACACGAAGGCGAGAGGGTGCCCCGTGCGTCCGAGGTCGACCGCGACCTGCAGTGACTTGCCCAGGCTCGGTGATGTTGTGGTCAGGGACAGGGGGTTGCCCGACGCCGTGCGGAGAAAGGATCGCGCCAGCGGACAGTCGGGCCGGAGGGGCGGGCCGCGAGAGATAGCCGCGGCCTTCGGCGCGCCTTCGGGCACGTAGCTTTCCGGCACGGGAGACGTGATGAGCTGGTTCATGTCGTTCCAGATGCCATAGGGCGCGAGCACGTCCGGCGTCTGATCGGTCATGAAGCTGTACCAGAGGACTTCATCCACGCCTTCTTCGACCAACAGCGGAATCAGGTCGTTCGTGTAGGCGTCGTACATCGCCGATTTCGATTGAGCCAGGTTTGCCTGGGGTGCCCATGGCTGGAAGAGCGACTTGAACGATTGCCCCGCTTCGTACAGCACGAGCCGGGGCGAGCTGCCATCGGGGTTGATGTAGGTGTCGGCCAGTGTGCGGTGTGCCTCAAGCCCCGGCCGCAGGCTCGGAATCTCCGCGCGAGCGGCAACGAGGATCTCATCTGCACCGGGGCACGAGGGGCACTCACCCGTCACCGTGTCGGCGTCCTCGATCCACAGGTCCATCACGCTTGGGTGGGGGCCGAAATAGGCTGCAGGGCCGACCGCGTCGATGTGAAGACCGGGACGCAAGGCATCGACGATTTGTTGTAGATAGCCCGAGTTGTTCAGCGTACCTCCGATGTACTTCCTCAAACGCGGATCGCCCATGAAGACGCCTTCGGCGATGTCGAAAACGAGCTCGATTTGACTCGCAATCTGCTCATGTACGGTCAGGCCGTTGATCAGCGATTGATCCAGCATCCACAGGTGTACGGGAAAGCCCGGGTTCCAGATCTCGTTGGAGAGCTCGAGCGTGACATGCAGTGCGGGGTCGAGCCCCTCGAAGGGCCGGCCACCGTTGATGCCCGGCACCGCTGGGGCGCCGTCGCGAATGATCAGATAGGTTTCGAACAAGAAGAGCAGGTAGTCCCATTCACTCATGCTGCCGCGATGAGGGACCTGGTAGTGCAGGTCGACGCCCACTTCGTTGGCGAAGGCTACCTGGTATTCCGTGGCGATCCCCAGAGGCGTGCCCTGGCTCGGACTTGCCGGTGTGACGCGGCCGTTGAGAGTGAAAGAGAAGGCGTCTGGCCCGAGGGGTCCGTAGTCGTTGACCCGCGTCCAGTCCAAAGTACGCCAGCTCGACGGCCCACGTCCGCTGTTCAGCATGCGTACCTTTTCGATGTAGGGCGGCCAGAAGATCTTGCCGGCATTTTCCATCCCAGGTAGCCACACCCTGATGTTGCGCACGGGATCGCCGGCATCGGGCGCGGACCAGTGAACGGAAAGGCCCGTGTTTTCGACCGAGATGGATGCATCGATCACGAATTCGGCACGCTGTGAAGTGCGTGAATGCTCTTCCATGACAAACAGGCCCGTCAAGCGAACCTCGCCCGAGCCTTCCCAGGTCACGACGTAGGGTTGCTCGCGTCCGTCGGGGAGGCTGCCGTCCATCTGTCCGAAGACCAGGGCTCCGAACTCCTGTCCGGGCCCCAGAGTTGCGGGGTCGGGCCAGCCCGCGCCCAGGAGGCCATCGGCGACCCTCTCCGCTCGGCCCAGGGAATCTCCCTCGAAGAGCTCGAAGTCCTTTGCCCGCGTCATCGCGTCCGCGAAGACGATGCCTCGAGACGACCACGTGTGAAAGCTCGGATTCATCCCGAACTGGATCGCGTAGTCACACCCCGACTGGCCGTGGGCAGCACTCACCAGGAGAGTGGCACAGCAAGCTGTGAGGAGACTTCTGGAGCGCAGATCGAGCCGCATGGGAGGAACGCAGATACCGCAAGGAAAGGAGAGGAACCGGGGGGTGCTCTCCCCATTCTAATTCCGGCGTCCACATCGTATGTTGAGCGTGCCCATCCGAGCTTTGCATCGTTGTGCGTCTGCAATGATGTGCGAAAGTTCTTTCGCTACTTTCCGACCGATCTACGGCGAACGGGAAGAAGGTTCCTGTTCGCTACGACCTCGTCGGGGTCAGCGAATACAACGCCTGGGATCCAGATGTGCCTGGTCCAGAGGGGCGGTAACGAGCGAACCGTTGCCGGCCGGGGACTTCACGGCAGCGGGGTGTCGAGGAAGGGGAGCGCCCTGAATTTCGGGAGGGGGGGCCTGCCTTGGCGGACATGTCCGTTTCTGGGGTTGAGGGTTGTGTTTTTGCCGGGGCGGCCGTTTGCGAGCTTGAGGGCGGGATCCGAGCACACATCTCACGCCACCCTTGCATGGGGCAGACGACAGTTGGAGGTGTGCGCGCTGTCGTGCAGAATCATGCGCGGCCGACTTCTTCGGCCCGGACACCATGCGCCGAACGTTTCACGAAGCTGTACGGGGATGAACAAGAGAAGTTCCGTTCTCGCGGCCGGTGTTCTTGGAACCTCGCTCTGGGTGGCAGGCGCCCTGCGGCGCAGTCTTTGGACCGATGAATTCCACTGTCTGTATCACATCCGCAAGTCCGGGATGCTCGACTTGCTCCGTTCCGTGCGAACGGACAACCATCCACCCCTGAGCTTTTTCCTTGAACGAGTGAGCGTCGCTATGTTGGGCGAGTCGGCCCTTGCACTGCGACTTCCCTCGATCGTCGCCGGCGTTCTATTCCTGATCGTGTTGTCGCGCCTTGCGGCCGGGCTGTCGGAACGTGGGCGCATGTTCGCGCTGTGGACAGCGGCGCTGTCTTCGTTTTCCCTCGTCGTCTTTTCCGAAGCGCGAATGTACAGCTGGCTGGCTCTGGCGGTCTGCGGCATGACCCATTCCGTATGGAGGGCCCTGTCACCTGGCGGCAAGAAAACCGGCTTCCCCTGGGGGGTGGCCCTGTGGGTCACGCTGGGGTTGTACAGCCACTACTACTTCGCTCACTACCTTTTCGTCATGGGGGTGGCGTTATGCGGCGCAGGCGTCCTCCGCCCGGAGCTGCGTAACAAGCTTGCGCGCTGTCTCGTGCCTTTCGGGACCGCGCTCCTCTTATGGTTGCCCTGGGTGCTCTTCGGCTTCCTCGAGCAATTGAACCAGGACTACCCAGCGGGGGGGCACGAGAGCGGGGTCGTTTCACTGGCGCAGGGGTTCTACCACCTCCTGTTCATGAACACCGGCTTCGCAGGTGTCTGGTTCGTGGCACTCGTCGCGCTTCCCGCGGCTCTTCTGGGCGTGGTTTTGGGTGTGCTCGGCGTACACCAACTCTTCAGGCGGCAACGCAAGGAGGGGAGCGATTGGCTTTGGCTCCTGGCCCCTACGATGGCCTTCTTGGTCCCATGTTGGGCGATGTGCGCCTCGGGATTCTATGAGAAAGCCTCCTTCGGTTGGCGCTATATCGCCGGTTCACTCGGCCCGCTGGCTGTCTTGATCGGTGCGAGCGAAGCTCGCTTCTCGCCGATTTTTCGTCGCGTCATCTACACGTTTTTCTTCTCCGCGCTGGCCGGCGGCGTACTCGTCAACCTGATCGGAGGCGAGCGGGAGGATTACCGCGGTGCCGTCGCCCAGATTCTCGAGCAAGCGAAACCGGGGGATGCCGTCGTGGTGAAGCCCCTGTGGGATCTGGACCCCCAGGGCTCGCCCAACGGATGGGACTATTACTCGAGACGGTTTTCAGGGGCTTCAGGATCTCCACCGGAAGTCATCCTTCTGGACGAACTCAAACGGGCCCATGGATACCCGCGCGTTTGGATCTTCCAGCGAGATCCGTATTCGGCATACGCGCTACACGCGCTGCGACAACGATTTGCAGAAGAAGAGCGCGATACGCATGGCCTGGACCTGATCTTGTACCTCTTCAGTTCAAGAAGGTCGCGGTAGCCCCCCGTCGCTCGGCTGCCGAGAGCCGTCCATCGCGATTCCTTTGAGGGGGAATTCGTCCGGATCGCTCTCCGGAGCCATCCAACGATCATCCGACAAACGGAAGCGGTTTACGTTCACGAAGAAAGCTCTTTCGAGACCCATCGGCCGGTGAGGCGTCTATTGCATACGCCTGTCCTCGTCGACCACACCCAGGTTGACGAGGGCGTCGACCAGCGTCGCGAGGAGTGCTTCCTGCCCGATCTCCTGCCAGTGCGTATCGGTGGCGAGAAAGCCCAGGATTCCGGCTCTGGCCAGCTCCTCGATGCAGGGCGTCGCCGAACAGGCGGCGATGCCCTCGCGAGCACAGAAATCCATGAAGCTTTTCTCCAACGCGTTGCGGTTCTCCAGCGCCTCGCTTTGGAACGCTTCGGCTCCGCCCTCAATCGTCTCCTGCCACAGGCGTTGCGCGGTACTCAGGAGCAGTTGCGCATCGGCCTCCACGTGGGGGAGATAGGCCTGTGACTTCGTCGGTAGGTAGACCACGAGGAGTTTCACATTCCTGTCCGCGCACTTTTTCCGGACACGCTTGAAGATTTCTCGGGTATTGCGCCAGCCCAGGTCCGCTTCCCAGCGTTCGCGATTCCATGACAGCTGACGCAAGCATTCGGGGAGAAACCAGATCGGCTGAAAGCTGCCGTCGGCCAGGCGAAAGCGGAACCCCGGCAGCGTGGCTTGGGCTGACGCCTGGGGCCGGGAAGACAACCCCTCGCGAACGAGATCCGGCAGAAGCAGGAAAGGCGGTCGCCGATCCGCATAGACCTCGGCCCAGGTGTTCAAACCGTTGTGTTCGTGGATCAGCGGTTCGATAGATTGCGTCGCGTCGTTTCCCGCATAGAAAAGCCAGACGACACAATCCGGGTTTTTTTCGAAGCCGACCTTGTCCAGGAGCCATTCCTCCCGGACGGGGCCGATGGCGGCAACCGATAGATTGAACACGACCTGACCCGTGACTTCGGCCAGCCGTGAGCGCAGGCCAGGCGGCTCCGCCGTCCCCGCGGCGACACCGAAGGAATCACCGAGCATCAAAATATCGCTCCGATCCATCTCCGTGGGATTGGGCAATCCCAGGGAATCGGAGGGCAGGGAGATGCGCGAATAGCAGCGCACGTCATAGTCCTCATCCGATGGCGCGAGGCCGAGTTCCTTCAGATCCGCCGGCGGGGGCCCCAGGTGGGGCCTGACCATGAGGGGTAGCGGTACACCGCGGATCGGCGTCGTTTCCAGAATGCCGGGATGATAGAGCTCGACGCCATGCATCGCGAAGCGCTCGCGATAACTTGCGGGGAGCAAGTCGGGGAAAAGGTGCAGGGTGATCTCGACCGCCGCCAATGTGCTCACGAGGGCCAGTGTGGCTTTGAGTAGTCGGTTGAGGCCCCTTCTACGCCGAGATGAACTTCCCACGGGAGGGGATTCTACGGGGCTACTGGCGTGTGAAGGAATCGAAGATCGTCGACTGGGAGCCGCCGGCCACCGTCCCGCCGCCAGGAAGGAAGATATGGCCCTGGAAAAGCACCGGGCAGATCCCGTGGCGGGGCGTCAGCATCGGCTGTTCGGAGCGCCAGGAATTCGTCGCGGGACTGTAGACATCCACGCGGTCGTAGACCCTGGTGCCGGGAAGCGCATCGGGGTCGTCCAGCGTTTCGCCGCCGAAGACGTAGAACTCGCCGCGCAGATAGACCGCCTTGTTCATTCCCCCGCGCGCTTCGGGAATCGGCGCCAGCGTCGAGCTGATCGCTCCGCTCCAGTCCCAGGTGTTGCTCGCCGGGTCGTACACGAAGGTGTCGCTGTAACCGTTGGTCACGAAATTGCCCGCCCTGCGGCCGCCAAAGATGTAGAACCGGTTGCCGTCTGTCGCCGCCGCCGTGTGGTTGCGTCCGCCGTTTGGCATTTGCCTGATAATCGTCCAGTTGTCCAGGACGGGGTCGTAGACCGCCGCCGTACCCACCGTGAACGTACTGACGATGCCACCTGCGACGTAGATCTTGCCCTCGATCGCGGCGGTGCTGGGCGAGCCCGCCACCCAGGGCATGTCCGCTCCCAGCGACCACTGGTCAGTGAGCGGGTCGTAGATCTGAAGCTTGCCTTCGGAGCCGGCGCCCAGTCCACCGATCAGATACAGCTTGCCGTCCAGGACCTCGACCCCATGGTGGTGTCCTTTGAACGGTCGTGAAGCGACGTTGTTCAGCCACTGTCGGTTGAGGCAGTCGTAACGGTAGGTTTGGCCCGTTCCCTCGCCGACGAGGTACATGCTGCCGTCAACGACCCCGGCTGAAACTTCCCCCAGGGGCACCGGGAGGGGATCGAGCGTCTCCCACCGACCCGGTTCGAGGCCTGGGCCGTACAGATAGCGGTAGGCATCCGGGAGATCGTCTGAAATGCCGTCGACCGTGACGACGATGTCGACCAGGTCGGTCGTTGGCGAGAGCTCGGCCGGTACCGTTCCGCGAATCCTCTTGGACGTAACCTCTGTCAAAGTGGCGCTGTTGCCGCCGAAAGAGACGCTGGTGTCGTCGAGGTTCCCGAAACCGATCCCGGCAATGACGAAGGGCGTACCCCCCACCGCCGGGCCGCGCCAAGGGAAGACGTCATGCAGCACGAGCCCCGTCGAGGAGAGATCGTCGGGCTCGAACACCTCGATCTCGTCGTTCAGAAAATCCAGCGAGATGATCGTCCCACCCGGACACGTCACGCACGATAGCGCATTGGTGTTGGGTTCGAATACGGACTGTCCGCTCAGGCTCCTGCCGTCCGGGCGTAGAACCACTCGGCGCATCTTGTTCAGATACTCCTGGATGATCAGGTTGCCGCGCATCTGGCCCTGGAAGGTGTCGGAGCGGTACTCGTCGATTCCGTCGCTGGAGGGCGGCGTCCAGGCGATCATCTGCGTGAACGTGTTGGGGATGCTGGCGGGACCTCGCAGGCTGGCCCGGTAAATGTTCTGTCGCGTATCCGTGCGTCCACGGTTGCGGTTGGGGCTGCCGTAGTAGTTGCCCCACTCGATCAGGTTGATCTCATCATCGTCGTAGGGACCGGGGTCCTGGGTCGCTGAACCGGTGGACGCTGCCCCGAAAATTGAGTTGGGACCGTTGTCGGTGGCATAGGTGCGTGATTTGGTGGTGTAGACCAACCCGAATGCGTTGCGCAGCCCGGCCGCCCATACCTCGACGTCGGATCCGGGCGCGACGTCTACGAGATTCCCGACGCGTTGATCATCGTTTTCGACCTGACTGGTGGTTTCGACGTAGGTGATCTCCCCGTTGAAGTCCGGGCGCGAAGTGTGAGCCTTCAGGATCGCAGCGGAGAGCGGTGACTCGGGAATGTCTCCGTGGTTGGAGTGCTTGACTCCGGCGTTGGTCATGCTGCCGACGCTGATCAGAAGGTCTCCGTTGTTGTCAAAGGCGATCTGGTTGATCGCGTGGTCGTGGTTCGATACCGGTAGACCTGTGATCAGCGGGATCGGGTCATCGAAATTCGGACCGTCGAGCGTGCTGATCTGTCCCGAGTACGGAGACGGTTCCGTTGGGGTCGTGCCTCCGTTGGCCCAGTGCTCACCGTGGCCGAGGTACAAGCGAACAGGAGTGGGTGGATCGTAGGGGTTGAACGCAATACCGATGAGATCGTTGTTGCTCAGTTCCGAGACGCCGACATAGGTCGCCTGACTGACGATGTTGTAGTCTTCATCGAACTCGATAGCGGTTACCTGGCCACCGAGCTGCGCCACATACAACCGGCCGTCCGGACCCCAGGCCGCATTGATCACATCCTCGAGCGGATAGATGTGTGTGCGTAGGAAACTGATCGGGACCGGGCCATCCAATAGGTAAGTGAATGGATGTGTCGGTGTTTCGCCATTGCCGGTGGATACGGAAACCCCGATGAGCCCGCCACCGGGAGGTGTAACCATAACGATCTGTGTTGATGAAATACTGACGAAGTCGTTTTCCGTGAAGTCAGAGTCACCCCAGTGAAGCGTAACTTGGTTACAGGGAGAAAAGCCGAAGCCGTCGATCACGACCGTGTTACCACCAGCCGATTGGCCGATGTCGGGCGTGATCGAATGGATCAGCGGGGGTATGGTCGATTCATCGTGCCGAATGATCTCATTCGGGATTGAAACAGTTGCATCGTTGTCGGTTGCCATCCGAACTTCGAGCGGAAGATCGGTCAGGAAATCGACCGCGAACCTCACTTCTAGAGCATGGGTTCCGGCTGTCAGAAGCACCGGGCCCGAAACCGGGATTCCGTCGACTTCGATACGATGGTCGGAGCCGCCCACTGCGGTGAACTCGTAGCTTGCCAGTGCGCCGACCGTGATCTCGCCCTCGACTTGTGCCATCACGTCCTCGGAGAAAGGCGACCCACCGACCATTCCACCGATGGTGCCGACGGTGTAGTCCGCACGCCGCTCTCGATAATCGACGTTCGCTGGAACCGAATCGAGCAGGAGAGATGCTTCTCCGCCCTGGCTGCCGTAGTACGAAACCAGCGTACCCGGGATGTTGCTGGTCGTAACGACCTCGACGGTGAAGGGCTCGGAGAGGTACTTGGGCGGAGTGTCGTCGTCGGTGATTCGCAAGATCATGCTCTTGGCGCCGACGGGTAAGTCAATACCCAGCGTATCGGAGGTCGAGACAATCGCCCCGTCGATTTCCCATTCGTAGCTAACGAGCGATTTTCCTGGCTCGTGTGTGTGCGATCCGCTGCCTCTCAAGACGCTGTGTTCGACCCCGTCTCCATCGAAGTCGGCGATCCACTCTTCTCCATCGATGACGACGTGCAGGAACGGATCTCCCTCGTGGCCACCTAGTCCGTCAACGTGCAGGGTGGCTCCGATGAAATTTCGCCCGGACCAGAATCCCCTGAAGCGCAGAGCGATGGAATCGAATTGCTGAGTAGTGGGAGCGAAGGTCAGCGTTGCTCTTATGGGGGTTTTGCCCACGGTGATGGGGGGTGAGAAAGCGTGAGCAAGATCACTGTCGGTGCCGGCGATCGTCCGGCCTTCCAGCTCCAGCGTGAAGGCTTCTGCGGTGCCGAAGGGGCCGAGCAAAATGTCGAGTTGCTGCAGTTCGATCGAACCCCATCCCGGGTTGACGATGTCGAAGGTCAACTGCGATGAAGCGCCCGATGCCACCGCCCCGAAGTTGAGCACAGAAGGCGACAAGGCAAGGGCCGGGCGCAAAAGGGGGCGGTTCACACTACCGCCTGGGGGGCCTCCCGGACCCGTTGGCCCCGGTGCACGGGCCACATTCGGGGGTTGGCTCAGGATCCGGACATAGTCCGCTTTATTCTTGGTATCCGATCCAGCGGCGCCTTTCACCCGAAGCAGGACCGAGTAGGTTCCGGGCGTGGTGAAGGTGTGCGTTGGGTTGGGAGACCTCGAGTGGCTCGAATCGCCGAAGTTCCACTCCCAGCTCGTTACCGGACCCAGTGCCAGGTCCCTAAAGGCAACGTTGAGAGGGGCGATCCCGGAAATCGGACTGGCGGAGAAATCCGCCACGGGCAGTTGCGCTTGGGTCTGGATGTGTGCTCCGAAGAGACACAGGCAACAGAGCAGCCTTTTCCAGATTGTCTTCATGAGTGCGAGAGTCGAGAGGAAATACGCTCTGGGAGGATGGGGAGTTGGAACTCCAAACTCCTTGAGTTTCCATGGTAAGGCTCGATCCGCTTCGGTTAGTGGAGCGTCTGGCGGTCCAATCGCCGCGCCGGCATGAAACTCTCGACCTCTGAAAAAAAGGTCGGATCTCAAAGACGCGTGCGGAAAAACCTTTCCAATTCCAGGCCTCAGACAACGCTCGCAGGGTGCCTTTCTTTCCGCTTCGCTGAAGCGTTCCATGTACTCCTAGCGTCCCCAGTAATTCGGCAAGTGAGTCGAATCTCGGGCCTCGCGAAGCTCACCAAAGGCATGCCGCGAACCCGAAGGGTTCGCCTCGTGTCATTCGAAGCGCATTCCAACATGCCATGTCGGTTTGAGACGAAACCTCGCTAGCCGTCGCTCCCCAGGTAGCCGAGCTCCTCCAGCTCGGAACGCTCTTCGTCGCTGAGCGCAGCCGACGGATCCCCGGCCGCGTGGGCCTGGCGGAAGCCTTCGAACCGATTGACCCACAGACTCCGGAGTTCAAGCAACTCCCGGGCCGCGGGAGTTGGGCTCTCGTCGTTGAGCAGGTTGTTCGTCTGACCAGGGTCCTGGCTCATGTCGTAGAGCTCGACCTTGTCGGAGTGAGCGACGAGGCTCCAATTGCCCTTGCGCAAACCGACTGCCCCCTGTCCATCATCGAAAAGCACGTACGTTCGATCCGAGGTCTCTTCACCTTGCTCAATAAGTGTCTTGAGTCCCATTCCCTGGAGGCCGTCAGGCTGCGGAACCCGGGCGTATTCGTACAGCGTTGGGGCGATGTCGACGAGACTGACCAACATGTCTGAACTAGCTCCGTGGACTCCGCTCGGGGAGCGGATCAAGAGGGGGATGTTCAGGCACTCCTGGTAGTTCTGACCGTGTAGTGGCTCTCCGTGCTCAAAGAACTCCTCGCCATGGTCGGCGGTGACCACGATAAGCGAATTTGCGAGCAGTCCCCGTCGTTCGAGTCCATCAAACAGTCGGCCGAGCTGGCGGTCGAGCGAACGAATACCAGCGTCGTACAAGGAGCGAACGAACCGAAGATCGTCGCCCTCGAGCATCTGCTTGTCCGCTCTGAGTTGTTTCAGGTGTCTCGATGCCGACAGTCCTTCGAGGCCGACGCCATCGAACTTGCCCTGGTACCAGCTGCTAAAGGAGTCCATGTCCCGCGAGTCGGCGTCGTAGGGCAGGCACGTCCAATCCGAGTGAACATCAAAGAAATGTGCGAAAAGAAAAAAGGGATCTCCGTTCCTGTCATCCAGCAAGGCAAGAATGCGATCGACTTTTATTGATGCATCGATAGGCATGCGAGCGAAGTAGTCAAATCCACGCCGAAATCCGTACCTGGGTTTGATCCACCCTTTGTGTTCGACGACGGCGAAGGTGGAGTAGTCGGCTTTCTGTAGCACGGATGCGATGGTGTCGAGTCTTGGACCGAGAACTCGATCCCTATCAACACCGTGGGTCGATGGGTAGAGCCCCGTCAACATGCTCATATGGGCCGTGAGCGTCCAGGGCTGTGGGCTATATGCGTTGCGGAAGAGAAGGGCTTGCTTGGCAAATGAGTCGATCTCGGGGCTCGTGGGAGCGTCGTACCCGTAGCATCCGAGATGGTCGGCGCGGAGAGTGTCGAGTGAGATCAGAATGAGGTTTGGACGCTCATGTGCTTTTGCTGTCGACTTCGGAATGAGGCGTAGTACAAGCGCGGCTACCGTCATGAAGACTGCACCGACGGCTACTGCCTTCAGGCTCCTTGTGCCACCTCGCCAAACGACTGCCGTTCCGGTGAGCAAGCCTAGTAATGCCGTGGCCGCGTTTACCGAACGGCCGAGCACCGTGTAGTGTTCGGGAACATACCCTGCGTGCTCAGGTACTTGAAAGCTTACGAAGTAGTAGGACAGTACAGCGACCAGTACACCGAGTGGGACCCGGAGAGCCAATCCCGAGCGTCCTCCCACCCATGCCACAGGTCCGAGGACCGAAAAACAGACGAGCATGCCTGCGATCAGGTAGCGCGCGCAGCTGAAGGTCCCCATGGCGAAGAGTCCCGACGCGAAATAGGCGTCTTTCAGCGCAAATAGCCCCGTTCGCGACGTCGCCAGGATGAAAGCCAGCGCAAAGCCCCTGACAAGACACTCTCGCGTTTCCGTTCTCGCTGACGTGTCACACGTTACGGACATGGAGCTGGGTCGAAACCGATGCACCTATTGGCGGGTGAACGTATCGCAGATCGTAGACAAAGCAAAACCAGCTGTCGTGCCGCCTCCAGGCAAGAACATGTGTCCCTGGAACAATACCGGATAGATGCCGTGGCGTGGGTTCAACAGCGGTTGCTCCACTCGCCATGTGTTGGTCAGCGGATCATAGACGTCAACTCGGTCGTAGACGTTGTCGGGGTTGGCATCCGGATCGTTCAGGGTCTCGCCACCGAAGACGTAGAATTCGCCACGCAGGTAGATGGCTTTGCCTATCCCCCCTCGGGCCTCGGGGATCGGAGCCAGCAACGACCCACCTGCTCCGCTCCAGTCCCAAGTGTCTCCCACCGGATCGTAAACAAAGGTTTCTTCGAAACCGTTGGAGACAAAGTTGCCTCCTTTGCGTCCCGAGAAGATGTAGAGCAGGTTGCCGTCCGTCTCTGCAGCCGCGTGGTTTCGCCCACCGTCCGGCATTTGTGCTACGAGCGTCCAATCATTCATTGCAGGGTCGTAGACCGCGGACGTGCCGACCGTGAACGTGCTCAGGATTCCACCTGCCGCGTAGATCTTATCATCGATGACCGCGGTACTTACCGAACCGGCGCCCCATGGCATGTCGGCTCCCAGGGACCATTGATCCGTCACCGGGTCGTAGATCTGAACCTTGCCTTCCGATCCTCCATTGAGACCTCCGATCAAATACCACTTGCCATCCACCACTTCGCCGGAATGGTGGTGACCTGCAAAGGTCCGCACAGCGACGTTGTTCAGCCACTGCCGGTTTAGGCAGTCATATCGATAGGTTTGCGCAGTCCCTTCGCCGACGACGTACATGGTACCCTCGATTACGCCTGCCGTGACCTCTCCGAGTGCTGCTGGTACGGGGTCCAGCATCTCCCAGCGCCCCGGCTCGATTCCCGGACCGTACAGATAACGGTAGGCTTCGGTCAGGTCGTTCGTGATTCCGTCGACCGTCACCTCGATGTCCACGAGATCCGTGGTGGGGGCAACCTCTGTCGGGACGATTCCGCGGATCCTCTTGGAGGACACTTCGGTGAGCGTGGCCACGTTGCCGCCGAAGGTCACGCTGGTGTCGGCAAGCGTGCCAAATCCGACTCCCGAAATGACGAAGGGCGTTCCACCGGCAGCGGGACCCCGCCACGGAAATACATCGTGGACGACGAGACCGGTCGCAGAAAGGTCGTCGGGCTCAAACACCTCGATCTCGTTGTTCCCGTAGTCCAGCGACAATATGGCCCCGCCGGGGCAGGTGACGCACGAGAGCGCACTCGTATTGGGCTCGAACGTGAACTGGCCTGAGAGGCCGCGTCCGTCCGGAAGCAGCGAGACCCGGCGCAGCTTGCTGAGGTACTCCTGAATGATCAGGTCGCCACGGATTTGTCCTTGAAAGGTGTGGGAGCGGTATTCGTCGATTCCGTCGCTCGAAGGCGGCGACCACCCGATCATCTGCATGAACGTATCCGCGATGCTCGGGGGGCCCGAAAGGCTCCCGTAATAGACGTTCTGCCGGAAATCCGTGCGTCCACGGTTGCGGTTGGGGCTTCCGTAGTAGTTGCCCCACTCGATGAGGTTGATCTCATCGCTGTCAAATGGGGCAGGATCCTGGGTCATCGGCCCGGTCGAGGCTTCACCGAAGGCGGTGTTGGGACCGTTGTCCGTCGCGTAGACCCGCGAATCGGTTGTGAAAACCAATCCGTAGGGGTTACGCAACCCGGCGCCCTGGATTTCGACGTCGACGCCGGGGACGACATCGACGATGCCACCGAAACGCTGGTCGTTATTCGGGATCTGGCTGATCGTCTCCACGTACGTGATGGTGCCGTTGAAGCCCGGTTTGGAGGTCTTGGCCTTCAAGATGGCTGCGGAGAGCGGAGATTCCGGGAGACCTCCGTGGTTCGGGTGAATGACGCCGGCGTTGGTCGCGCTCCCCGCACAGATCAAGAGATCGCCGTTGTTGTCGAAGGCGATCTGATTTATCGCGTGGTCGTGGTTCGAAACGGGCAAACCCGTGATCAAAGGTACTGGCGTATCGAAGTCGGGGCCGTCGAGCGTGCTGATCTGGCCCGAGTAGGGAGAGAACTTGGTCGGGGGCGTTCCGCCGTTGGCATAGTGCTCTCCGTGTCCCAAATACAGCCTGACCGGGTCAGGGGGATCGTAGGGGCTGAAGGCTATTCCGATGAGATCGTGGTTGGAGAGAGCCGAGACGCCGGGATAGGTGGTCTGGCTCACAATGTCGTAGGACTCGTCGAATTCGAATGCGGTGACTTGACCGGTGAGTCGAGCGACGTAGAGGTTGCCGTCCGGCCCCCACGCGGCATTGGTTGGTGAGCCCAGGGGAAAGGTGTGAGTCAGCTGGAAGTCGATCGGTACCGGGCCATCGAGCAAGTACGTAAATGGGCGTGTGGGTGTTGTCCCCTGGTTCGTTTGAACGTTGACTCCGATGAGGCCACCGCCCGGCGGCGTGACGAACACAATCTGCGTCGAGGAGAAGCTCTGGAAGTCGTTCTGAGTGAAATCGGAGTTACCCCAGTGCAGAACCACCTCATTCGAGGGGAAGAAGCCAAAGCCGTCGATGACCACCGTATTACCGCCGGCGGTGGTGCCCGTGCTCGGCACCAACGAATGCAGGATCGGTGGCATGCTGGACTCGTCATGCCGGATGATCTCCTCGTCAATCGATGCCGGCGCCCCGCCGTCGACGGACATCGTCACGTCCAGCGGAAGCTCATTGAGGAAGCCAACGGCGATCCTTGCCTCGAGCGAATAGATACCCGGCATCAGGTTCTGGGGTCCCGAAATCGCAATGCCCCCTAGCTCGAGACGAGAGTCGAAGCCACCGACGACAAAGAACTCGTAGCTTGCCGGCGCATCGAGCGCGAGCTCGCCTTCGAGCTGCACCATCACGTCCTGAGAGAACGGCGAGCCGCCGACGAAACCGCCGATCGATCCGACGGAGAAGGAACTAAGGCGCTCTCGGAAGTCCGGAGCCGCTGGGACGGTGTCGAGAAGCAGGGACGCGCCCGTCTCCTGACCGTCGTAGTACGTCGTGAGTGTGCCCGGGATGTTGCTGACAGAGACGACCTCGACGTCAAAGGTGTCTGTGAGAGTCTTCGGGGGAGTGTCATCGTCGATGATTCGCAGAAGGACGTTTTCGGCCCCGACCGGCAGAGTCGTGTTCAGCGTATCTGAAGTCGACACGATCATCCCGTCGATTTCCCAC
This sequence comes from Planctomycetota bacterium, assembly GCA_002683825.1. Lineage (GTDB taxonomy): Bacteria > Planctomycetota > UBA1135 > UBA1135. The sequence goes on along the minus strand of NYUD01000050.1, from coordinate 1,208 downwards.
TCGTGCCCGACGATCGACATACCCGGCTCGTGGGTGTGTGATTCATCGCCTCTGAGTGTGACGGCCTCCGTTCCGTCCCCATCGAAGTCGGCCACCCATTCCTCGCCGTCGATCACGACGTGTAGAAAGGGGTCCGCTTCGTGTCCACCCAGCCCGCTGACCGGGACGGTAAGGGACAAGAGATTCGTGTTTCTCCAATTGCCGGCGAAGCGCAGATTGAACGAATCAAACTGCTCGGCAGTCGGGGCGAACGTCAGCGTTGCCGTGATCGGCGTATCGTCGACGCCCAATACGATCGGCGGCGATAGGTTGAAGGATTGATCTTGGTTGCTTCCGGAGTAGGTTTCGCCGTTGAAATCGAGCGTGAACGCTTCAGTCGTACCGAAGGGGCCAAGCAAGGCGCTCAGTTTTGTCAGCACGACCGAATCCCACCCAGGGTTGAAGACGTCGAACGTCAACTGGGCCGAACCTTCTGCAGCCACCGCGCCGAAGTTAACGACCGAAGGGTCCGCAGACAGGCCCGGCGCCTCAAAAGTACGACTCACATCTCCCTTGGATTCATTGACCCTCGTCTTCGGCGGCGGCGGCCGACTCACGACGATGTAGTCAACCTTGGTCTCCAGGTCCATTCCGCCTGGGCCGGTCGCCGTCAAGCTGACCGTATACGTGCCGATCGCCGTGTAGGTGTGGGGCGGGTCTTGGAGCGTCGAAGCGGCCGCGTCCCCGAAGTTCCAGGCCCATCCGGTGACAGGACCGGTTGTCTGGTCGGTGAAGGAAACGGTCAACGGTTTGGTCCCCGAGAGCGGCATTCCGACGAACATGGCGGCGGGCGGCGGGTCGCTGACCGTGACGTAGTCGGTCTTTGTTTCAGGATCCGAACCGCCCGGCCCCGTCGCGGTGAGCGTTACGGTGTACACACCGGTCGCCGTGTAAACGTGGGTCGGATTCTGACCGACCGACGTTCCGCTATCTCCGAAATCCCACGACCAGGCGGTCACGTTGCCCGAGGTCATATCGGTGAAGGTCACGGTCAGGGGCCACACCCCGCTGAGAGGCGAGCCCGTGAAATCCGCCACGGGTGGGTCGGCGACGAGGATGTAGTCGACCTTGGTCTCGCCGTCGGATCCGCCTGGCCCGGTGGCCGTCAGGGCGACCGTGTAGGTGCCGACGGAGGTGTAGGTGTGGGTGGGGCTCTGCAGGGTCGAGCT
>NYUD01000049.1 GCA_002683825.1 Planctomycetota bacterium | reverse complement strand
AGATGGTCCCCCTGCTCCGCGTCTGCGCCCTGGCTCTCCTCGCCTCCCCGGCTTTGGCCCAAGGAAGCCCGTTGGCGAAAGGGCCCCTTCACGGGTCGCCGTTCGAGATCCGGAAGCTGATGCAGAAGCACATGGTGGCCAAACCCCTCGCGACCGTCGAGCGGCACTTTCGGCTCACCGCCGTTGAGCGCGACAAGGTGCTCGAGATTCTGGAACTTCATACCTGCACCGCTTATCAGCGATACCTGAGGGAGGTTCGCCAGGGCCAACCCGGATGGGTCGGCAAGAAACTCGATGCCCAGCGGAAACGTCATCAAACCGATGCGGTCCCGGCATTATCTCAGAGAGAGCGGACAGGCTTCGAGTACTTGCCGGTCACGGTCGTCGCAGCGATCCTCGAGGCCTTGCCCAGTGCACAGCTACCGGACCTCCTGGATCGGCTCGACCCGCAGAGACGAGACCAGCTCAAGAAACTCGCCAGACAACGCTTGCTCGTCTTCAAGAAACTCGCGCCCGCCATGAGACTTCCCCGGTTCGGAAAAGGGCCGGGGCGTGGTAAGGGAAAAGGCAAGGCCAAGGGAACCGGGAAGGGCAAAGGCAAGGGGCGTGGCAGGGGCTGAGGAGCCGGCGGGGAATCTGGATTCAAGCCTGCGCTCCCACGACCATCCGATGGGCTAGCCGGGCTAGAAACCCAGGAGCGTTCCCCCCTGGTAGATGGCGAAGCTCGCTACCCAGGCCATGGCGGTGGTGTAGCCGAACAGAAAGATCGGCCAGCGCCAGGAACCCGTTTCGCGCTTCACGACAGCCACCGTGCTCATGCATTGACACGCTAGAGCGAAGAAGGCCATGAGCGAGAAGCACACCAGTGGCGTGTAGACCACACGTCCGTCAGGCCAGCGTTGCTCGTGTATGTGGCTACGAAGGGTGTGGGAGGTTTCGTCTTCGCCGTCGTCCAGGCCGTAGACGACGGCCATCGTGGACACGAACACCTCGCGTGCTGCGAAAGCACCGATCAAGCCGACCCCGATCTTCCAATCGAAACCGAGCGGCTTGAGGATGGGCTCGACACTCCGGCCCAGGCGTCCTGCATAGCTGTTGCGAAGGTCGGAGCCGCCGATTTCGTGCTCGGCCTTTTCGTCGGAGCTGATCGGAGAGGTTACGGGGGCCTGAGCGGATTCCGTCTCGGGCGCCTTCGGATAGCTCAACAGGAACCACATGCCTACGGTGCAGGCCAGGATGATCGTGCCGGCTTCGCGGATGAAGACCGAACTCCTCTGCCACATCATTCGCACGATCGAGGGCCAGTGGGGCAGGCGGTAAGGGGGCATCTCCATGAGGAAGGGCACGCGCGATCCCTTGAGTACGGTGCGACCTAGAACGCCGGCAGCGAGGAGTGCGATGAGGGTCGAGAACAGGTACATCCCGGTCAGGAGAAGCCCTTGCGTGAAGGGGCGGGCGTGGTCCGGTGGGATGATGGCCGCGATCAGGAGGCCGTAGACGGGTAGGCGTGCCGAGCATGTCATCAGCGGCACGACCATCATTGTCAGCAACCGGTCGCGTGAGCGCTCCATGGTGCGAGTCGCCAGGATTGCCGGCACGGCGCACGCGTAGCCCGACAGCATCGGGACAAAGGCGCGGCCGTGAAGCCCTAGCAGGCGCATGACGCGGTCCATCAGATAAGCGATCCGAGTCATGTAGCCCGTGTCCTCCATCAATCCGATGAAGAAGAACAGCAGCAGGATTTGCGGCAGGAAAACGAGAACGCCGCCCACACCTGCGATCAAACCTTGGACCAGAAGATCGCGAAAAAACCCACCGGGCATGACCGCCACGGTCGTATCGCCCAGCCATTCGAACAGGACCTCGATCCAGCCGATGAGCGGATCCGCCCAGGCGAAGATCGATTGGAACAGGACGGTCATGAAGGCGATGAAGAGAGCGAAGCCCACCGTCGGGTTCAACAGGACTCGATCGATCTTGTCGGTTAGCGAAAGGCTTTGGGGAGACTCCTTTAGAAAGCCGGGTGAGTGCGCGTCCAGCCAACCGTAACGCGAACGAATGATCTCCTCTTCGATTCGGCGTCCGGATGCGTCCGCCAACATGCGCCGGCGCGCGACCAGGTTGCGCAAGGCCTCGGGGATCGAATCGAGCTCGTCCTCTTCTTCCACCGACAGCAAAGCCCAAAGCGCCAAGGCCCGTCGACGCCGCTCGTTTCCCCCGACCCAATCGTCAGGAATCTCTTTTCCAACCGTGAGTACATCGGCCTCAAGGAGCGGTTCAGGGCTTTCCCACGGCCAATCTACGTGCGCCTTCCGCGGATCCTTGAGCACTTCGCCGATCGCCTGACGCAGCTCCTCGAATCCGGTGCCCTTAGGAGCGACGATCGGAACGACCGGCACGCCCAGGGCACGTTTCAGCGCTTTGACATCGATCGATTGGCCGGTGACCTTCAGTCGATCGGTCATGTTCAGCGCGCAAACGATCGGCGTGTCCAGCTCGATCAATTGAAGGACAAGGTAGAGGTTGCGAACGAGCTGCGTCGCATCGACGACGCACACCACGACGTCGGGCTTTTCCAGAGGATGTAGCCCTGCGACGGCTTGAATGGCGAGCTGCTCTTCCCGGCTGCGTGCTGACAGGCTGTAGGTGCCTGGCACGTCCATCACCTGCACCTTGCCGAAGCCCTCGAGCTCGATCGAGCCGATTTGGCGTTCGACCGTCACGCCGGGGTAGTTACCTACCTTGGCGCGGGCTCCCGTCAGGCGATTGAAGAGCGTCGTCTTCCCGGTGTTGGGGTTGCCCGCGATGGCCACACAGGGAATTCGCGTGGCGATGGTCACGTTCTGAGGGCAGAGCCCTACTCGGCTGCGACGACGAAAACCTCAGCCGCCTCGGCCAGGCGGACCGTCAGGCGAGAGCGGCGTACCTCAATTTCCAGAACGCCCCCCAGCTCCGCGCGCCGGACGAGGCGGACCGGAGTTCCGGGCAGGAGACCCAATTCCATCAAGCGCCGACGGAAGGCGCGATCGCCACCGAGCCGGACGAGACGGCCCTGAGCACCGCTGGTGAGGTGATTGAGGCTGACCATGTCTGTGGTGATTGAGACGCAATCTCAACTACGGTCAATCTAGCACGAGCATCGGAGGGGGGGAAGCGGGCCCTTGAGAGAAAAGTAGAGCCCCCCGCCTGACGCAACGGAAAAGCGCGCTTGCAGGGGTCGACAGTGCAGGAAAGAATGCCGCGCAGGGGCGTTTCCCACATTGGACCTAGCCAAAGAAGCCGCCGGCCGTCGTGCGGCAGAATTCGTAGAAGACGGGATGGTCTGTGGCCTGGGGACCGGGTCGACGATCGCCCATACGCTCGTGCGTCTGGCGGAGCGGGTGCGGGAGGAGAAGCTGAGTATTGTCGGCGTCCCCACCTCGCTCGATACCGAGCGCAAAGCGACGGCCTTGGGGCTGGCGCTGACGACCCTTCGGAGCCACCCCACGCTCGACCTCACCATCGACGGAGCCGATGAGGTCGACCCGGACTTTTGTTTGACCAAGGGCGGCGGCGGCGCGCTTCTGAGGGAAAAGGTCGTAGCCTTGGCGAGTGCTCGTGAGGTCATCTGCATCGGACGCTCGAAACTGGTCGAGAGCCTGGGCCGGACGTTCCCATTACCGGTCGAGATCGTGCCCTTCGCTCGCACCACTATCATTGTTCAGATCGAGAAGCTAGGAGCTCAATGCACGCTGCGCGGAGGCAGCGCCAAGCCTTTCTTGACCGACAACCAAAACGAGATTCTCGACTGCTGCTTTGCTAACGGCATCCAGGATCCCGCGGAGCTCGACATCGCGTTGAACCGAATTCCAGGGGTCGTTGAGAACGGACTCTTCGTCGACCTGGCGCACGTGCTGGTCATCGCGGACGACGACGGCACGGTCGAGGTTCGTGAGCGCAGCAACTGAGCTTTGCAAATGAAACTCTCCGGAGAGAGCCGGCTTGACGGCCGACCTGAAGAGGTATTCGGTCACCTCCTCGACCCGGAAGTGATCAAGCGGTGCATCGACGGTTGCGAACGGCTTGAGCTGGTCGCGCCCAACCGCTACGAGTTCACCGCAACGGCCCGTCTGGGAGCGTTTCGCGGAGTCTTTGAGGGCGTCGCCGAGGTGTCGGAGATCATCACCCCGGAGAGTTACAGGATTTTCGCAAGCGCCAAGAGCAAGTTGGGTCGCATGGAAGGCTCCGCATCCGTGCGGTTGTTCGAGGCACAGGGGCAAACCCGGCTTCACTACGAGGGAGAAGCAAGGGTTTCCGGCATGATCGCAGCGGTCGGCGGCTCCATGATCGATCTTTGGGCCAAGAAGGCGGTATCGGAAGTCTTCGCGCGTTTGGCCCGGGAGATTGCTACACCCGCCATTCGCCCGGACGAGTAAGAAGTCTTCATTTCACGGGTGTTCGGTTGCAGCTGGGCCTTCCCGTAGGCCGATGGTAGCCATTGGTGGACGGTGAGGGTCATGGGGTGCCTGTCCCGGGCCTTTCTTTCGGTGTGGACAAACAGGCTTTGCGAACCAAGGAGAAATCCAAATGCTCGGATCCCTGGGCACGATTCTATTGGTGTCCGCTGTGGGGCTGTCTCATTCCAACCCCAACGGCTATTACTATCTCGAGGCTGGCGGTTACGTCGCCGGCCAAGTTCTTGCGGACGATGGCGACAATGTGTCGATTCGTCTCCGCGCAACCGATGAAGTTCGCAACTTTGCCTATGCGGACTTTACGAATCGAACGCAGTACAAGATGCGTTCATACACGATCGACCCGGAGAGCGGTTCCGATCAGTTGATGATGGGAAACTACGCGCTCCACCTCGGTTTGTATCAGGAGGCCACGCGGAACTTCCGCCGAGCGGTGCGCTTGACCCCCAACTTGTGGACAGCGAGCAATGAAGGGCTCAAGCGGGTCAGATTCGCATCGGGGGTATCGCAGCTCGACAAGGCAGCTAGCCAGTTGGAGACGGGTCGGCTCAATGAAGCGCAGCAAGCGCTGATCGAGCTGAGTAAACACTCTGACGAAGAGATCGCCTATCGCGCGGTCGCATTGATAGACAGTATTCCAGACGTGACGCGCAGCAAGCCGTATTTCGTCGAACAAGACTTTCCTTCATTCGCAAGGGTGCGCAAGTACCTGGAGCGGGCGAAGGAAAGGAACCGCGACGGATTGCTTCACACAAGCAGCAGTAGTCGTGCGCAACGTGACTTTCGTTCCGCTTCGAAGGACATCAGGCGGGCCCTGATTCTGTTGAAGAAGATTGGAGATAAGCAGGGCCACGAAGGCCCGTTCGAGAGCGCTTTCCTCGAAATGAACCGCGAACTGCTCGAGCTGCAAACGGCGACCGTCTTGAACCAATGCAGTCTATACGTCGTGCAGCAGTCCTTCCGACAAGCGCTTGTGGTGTTGAACGGAGCGTTGGCTTACGACCAGACGAACGCGCGTCTTCTAGATGCGCGGGCCAGGGTGGAGGAAGCGGTTTCGAACGCATCAGCGGTCGTGCTGAGTTCTCTCTAGTGGTTTCCATCCCATCGCCAATGACAAGGCCCCGCGCTGGTCGGATGACCAGCGCGGGGCCTCTTTGTTTCATCGAGTCTGGGGCTCTACAGCGAACGGATGTACTCCAGCAACGCCGTGACATCGGCATCGATGGTGCTACCCGACGCGATCGTTTGCAGCGTGAGCTGAACCTTGGATGCGTTCAGAACAAACATATCGTTGCCGCGGACATCGTGGAATTCGTTGAAGAACTTGTTGACGCTGGGAAACGACGGGTCGCCATAGACCGGGTCGGTTGTTTGCATCTGGGGGTCGAGGATTGCGCGAAGCGAGGACAGCGAGTGATCGTGGAAGTACGGCCCCGTAGAGAACGCACCCAGTTTGGTGGGGATCGAGAAGATTTCCGATGGGCGCGTGAAGACGCGCAGAGGACTCATCGGGTCCATGGGGTCTTCCGGGCACAGATAGCTGTTCGGGTCGTCGCGCGTGAAGTCGTCGGCCCCATCGTCGTTCATGGCCGTGTAGGTTTCGCGATCGTCGAACCCGTCCGCGTTGCGGTCGATGTCAGGTATGCCGTTGTTGTCGCCGTCGGCGTTCACAGCGGAATTCACGTTGCGGAGGTTTTCTGCGGTGATGTTTTCGCGGAGCGTGAAGCAATCCGGATCGAGCGCCTCGAGGTTCTCTCCGGAGGTCAAGAGCGGCGAGAGATGATCCTCCGTATAACCCCGGACTTCCATGACCTGGTCATCGAAATCCGGGTGGCAGTCCGCGCAACCGGCCGCACGCATCGTCGGGTTCAAACCCGTGTCGTCGGTTCCGTGGAAGAGGTCCTTGCCGAAGGCGGCGTTCGGGCTGTAGTCACCTGTGATGGGGTCGAGGTTCGGGTTCAGCGGAACCGGAATGATCTCGTGGTAGTTCGTCAGACCCTGCTGTTCGAGGTCGGACAGAATGCCGTGGCCACCATTTTCGCCGCCGAACATCGGTCCGGTCTCGCCGAGGTTGATGCGTACGCCCTTCCACAGGATGAGGCCGGTCAAGAGCGTGCCACCGTAGACAGGCATCGTGCTGCGCGGGCCCGCCGAGCGTTGCCAGACGTTGCCGTCCGCACCGCCTTCGAAATGGCATGAGGCGCAGGAGTTGTTGAAGTTGCCCGCCGTTTGCGGGCGCGAAGCATCTTCGAACAATTCCTGTCCCAGAAGCTGTTCGGTGGCATATTCGTCCGGGCCGAGGACCGTGGTGATCTGGCCTATCTCCTGGGTGACCACGGCCGTATCCCAGTCGATTCGCAGGCCCGAAAGTGTGCGCGTCGTCTCGTTGATGATGTAGAGGATCGAATCCCGGTTTGACGTCGTCGTGTCGTCGACCAGGGCCATACCCAGAGGCAGATCTCCCATCGGGGAGCCCGTGTCGAGTGCCGGTCGCTCTGCAAAGTCGTGACGCGGCGGGAAGACCGTCCGTAGGGTCAACGTGCTTCCACTCACGTCGTAGAGGAAGACGTCTTCCGAAGCACGATTCAGCATGATGGCGCGGTCACCGTCGGCGTTGTAGAGCACGCGACCGGGTTGACCGGCGCGATAACCCATCTTGCCGGGCGCGAAGCCCTCGGAACCGATGACCACCTCGAGGCCGTTGGAAAGCCCCAGGAGCGTGAGAGTGCCCATTTCGAAGAGCGCCGACTGGAAGAAGCCGGACACGCCTATCAGCGCCGGGTTGTTGGGGATGTTTATGCTGGCCGTCGGGGCGAGGGAGCCAAACAGGTTGTTCGGCTGGGTCAAGAGCGTTCCTAAGGGCGTTGGAATACTGATCTTCGACAGGCTGAAGAAGTAGAGGTGCAGATCCGTCGGGTTCGTACCGGTGGTCTGGAAGTTGAGCGTCGCGCCAGGTAGCGGACTTCCGGTCGCGCCCATGCTGATGATCCCGGTCCCGATTTCCAAGCCGGCACCGCCATAGGGGACCAGCTCGGCCGGCGTGAGCGAGTCGGAGAGTTCGTGATGCAATCGTGCCGAATCGTCTCCCCCCTGGCCGAAGCTCAACGCGGAGGCATCCACGATTGAAAGTGCCGGATAAACACGGTTGGCGAAATCACCGACGAGGCCTGGACCGAAGTTGTGGTTCACATCGTGGTTGATGTTGTGAAGCACGTGGGGGACGAGCAGATGGTCTCCGCTGGGGGAGATGTCGATGTCGTCTAGGAAGCGAGGTACACCCTGGCTTTGGAGGGTCTGGACGGGGACGGGGTTGAAGATCGGGTGGAACGGATAGAGGTTCAGGTCGATTTTCGTGTTGAGCGTCGCGACGGTCGGAACGCCGCCCGACAGAGTGAAATCCAGGACCGAGACGAAGCCCGGAAGGCTGTGTGTGACGTAGGCGCGCGTCGAGTCGGAGCTGATCACCATGGCGCGCGGCTCGTCCAGGTCGGGAATCCAGTCGTTGTTCGAATCGACATCGGAGAGCGTCTTCCCCGGGGCAATGAAGTTGAGCGAACGGTCGTACTGGAAGCTCAGGAGCTCGGCGTGTGGGGCATCGGTGTCGTAGAACTTGACCGTGCCTGAGCGGTGTCCGGTCACCGCGAAGTATTCCCCGTTCGGCGCGACGACGAGACCGTAGGGCTCGGTGCCGACGTTCGTCAGCGTCTGGGTCACGGTCAGGAGCGTCGTGTCGATCACCGAGATGGTTCCGCGGATCTCGCTTCCGGTAAACGGCGTCACGAAGTTCGTATCGACGGGAACATTGCCGCGCTGGTTGGCGACGAACACCTTCGAGCCGTCCGCCGAGAAAGCCAGCGAACGGGGCCAAACATCGACGTCGATTTCGGTCACCGCCTGGGAGGTGACGTCGATGATCGACACGGAGTTGTTGGAGCGGTTACACGCCCACACCTCGGCGGGGTTGGCGGGGTTGACCGCGACGGCGGATACCTTCGCCTGGGCGGACCCGAGGGTGACAAGGAGGCCGAGAGCGCACAAGAAGGACAGAGTGCGACGCATCATGATGATTCGGTTGTGAATAGCGATCGGAGAACCCGAGCGGGGGGGGCAGGGGGGCGCGAACGACTTGGGACGAAGAAGATTATTCGCGAGTTCCCCAAAGCGGGGTACGTTCCCGGAGAAACCTCCCCTCACCGTTTATAATAGGGGCATCTCGATCGGAGGTGTTTTTTACGCGTCCGTCGGCAGTAAGAGCCGGGTGGGGCCGGCAGGGGGCCATTCTACGAGGATCTAGGGTCTTGACCGGAAGGAAGTTACACCTTCCCTGGGGCCAGAGAGAAGGCCGCGGACCGAGGTGCGTTCGCGGGTGGCCTCACGCCCGAGCCCATTGGCAGGACACCTTCGCTGCCACCTGGAAGGGTGCGTGCCGCCGGCTCGTGGCTCGGGGTCTCCACGGGAGGAGGGCGCGCCCTGGCAACTTCCGGCGCGATCTCCAGGCGCGGGGTCCTGGCCCAGATTCCGAATCGGGAGGAGGCTGCCCGGTTGCCCCGTTCCCGTCTTGGCGTGGAGGGCAAGGGCAGGATGCACCCGGACGGTTTCAAGATCATCGGACCCGCGGACGAGGGCGACTTAGACGACGATGGAATGCTTGCGCTCCTGTTCGCTACACCCGCAGCGCGGCCACCGAGCTTCTGGAGCGTTCAGGTCTCGCGCAGGCGAGACTCCCGATCCACCCCTTCGCTCGGGGTTTGGATTCGATCTAGGCGTCCACCAGACGGTTAAGCTCCGAGAGGATCTCGTAGGTCAGCCCCCACACGACGCATCCTTCAAAGGCCCACGCCGGCATATGGAAATTGGCGTGGGACGAGCGATAAGTGTGTGAGGAATCGAGTTCTCCGTCACGCGCTCTTAGCAAAGGAAACCAGAAGGCAACGTCCACTTCCGGCCCAGGTACGGGAGTGACGTATTCGGTCGCTTGGAACACAAACGGCGTGATCGACATCTCGAGCATCTTGCCGCGCGCCTTGGCCTGTACCTTCTCCATTCGCCCCAGCGTTTCAACACCAAGTTCGAGGTCGATACCGACCTCTTCGTGAGTTTCGCGCACCGCAGTGGCGAGCAGGCTGGCATCGGATTCTTCGCGATGACCGCCGGGCAGCCCGATTTGACCCGACCAACGGTCCTTCTTGACAATCGCGCGGCGGATCAGGAGAACGTCCACGCTTGAGGCATCCGTGCGTAAAAGGATGGAGACCGCAGCGACACGGTGTCCGGCGATGCGTTCTTGCTCTTCCGGGCTGAGTTCGAGCGGAGCTAGCGAGCTCCTCAGCGTTTGCAAATCCACGGGAACGTAGGTTAGGAAGCTCGCCTACGCAGCGCGACGGAGCGTACGGATTCCCTCCAGGACATATTCCGCCGTGAACGACCATTGAAAAAGCCTCCGCGTGCGCTCGCGCCCGGCCAACCCACGCTGGTGAGCCACGGAGGGGTCGGCCATCGCTTCTTCGATCCCCTTCCGTAAGAGGTCGATGTCGTGCAAGGGAGCCAGCCACGCGGTCTTCCCGTCTTGGACGACCTCCGGGACAGACCCCGCCGCGTAGGCGACGACCGGCAAGCCGGCCGCCTGGGCCTCGGCGATCGACAGACCGAACGATTCCGAGTACGAGGGCAGCAGCGCCAGGTGCGCCTTGGCCAACTCGTTGGTCAGGCCCGCATCTCCCTGGTGGGGAACCATCTCGATCAACGGTGCGACTCCATGTTTTTCAGCGAGCTTTTGAACATGGCTCTGGTTGCCCGATCCGAGAACGCGCAGGCGCCAATTGCGATTGCCCGAGCTTGCGATGCGTCCCAAGGCCTCGATCGCGTCGCCGATGCCTTTCTCGCGCACCAGACGACCGAAGAAAATAAGACGTTGGATGCTCTTCGGTTCGATGCGCGGGATGTTACGGAAGAACGTTTTGACACCCAAATAGGTCACACGGATGCGCTCGGGAGCGCATCCGACGACGTCGATCAGCTCACGGCGCGTGAATTCGGAGTTCGCAAAGACGATCTCGGCTTTGCGATAGGGGTCGACGACAAAGCGCCGGTTTGCCCGTCGCAGAAAGAACCCCCGCAAACCCTTTCCGGCTCGGGCCCGCGAAAGGGCCATTTCGTACGAGAGCCACGTGGCGATATAGCCAAAACTGACCGAGTGCTCACGGCAGAGCTCCGGCAGGTATGCAGCCTCGTTGTAAAAGCCCAAAACGCAGTCGACGCGCTCCGTGTTCAGCAGGCGCTCGACCGCACGCCGAACCGGCCGCCCGTCGAGCGTCCAATGCAGCGGGTGGGGAGTCACGCGCACGATCTCGACGCCGTGTTTGGCGAGCTCTTTTTCGACCTCCATACCCTCGTAGGCCCGATCCATTTGCGGTCGCGGAAAACCCGAATAGTCGGCCGCAGAAACGCACACGCAGATCACCCGTGCGCCGGCGTTGCCCAGGGCACGAGCCAGCTCCTGGAGATGCCGAGCAACCCCTCCAGGAGTGTTCAGGCCCCAACCGTAGGTCAGGACGATGCAGGGGCGTTGGCCGTTGCTCACAGGGTCAAAAAGGGGCCGGTCGGGAGGCTCAAGACCCCGGCCGTACCAGCCGAAGAGACCTGTTCCCCGGAGCTGACATGACCGAAATCGACAAGTTGGTGTGGAAGAGGCTTCTGACCTCCGTGGGTGTATCGTCCCTGGCGGCGACCTTCTTGAACGTAGGCGTGAGCACTCTCGATCACCCGCGCGCCTTCGAAGAGCCGTCCGCCCTGTTTTTGCCCGCTGCGGTGGGCTCCCTCGTCTTTCTTTTCCTCCAGCTTGCGCTGCTTTCCATCTTCCTGGTGGTCGATCGGCGCCGGCAACAGCGTGGCGTCGCCTGGACCACGGTGACCGGAACGTTGGCCTGCGTGACCGGCGCCATGGCACCGGTGGTTACGGTTCTGGCGCGAGATGCGACCGGTGATCGTGCACTGGCCCTGTGGGTCATGCTGGGGATGGCGGCCATCGGCTGTTCTGTCGCTGCCTTCGTCATCTCCGGGCGGAAACGCTTTTCCCCAACGGGAGTTGTCGCAGCCGCCCTGCCCCTTGCCGGCTTGGAGGTTTGCCTGGCTCTTTGGGTCTTCGAGTTCCAGCTGGGTGGAGTGGCGCCGGTCGTGCGCGCCGGAGCCCTGGTGTTGGCCGGGGCCGTGGTCTTGCTCACCGTCTGTCTGTTCGGGCGTCTCTATCGCCCCGGGCCGAGTTTCGTCGCCGGCGCCCTCTTTGCCCTCCTTTCCGGAGGAGCGATGCTGTCGTTGCGTAGCCCAACCGATGTCGCGACAGCCCGCTTCAACAACACCCCTGCGAAACCGAAGACCGTTGTTCTTGTCACCGTTGACACGTTGCGTCCCGACATGATCGGCGGCACGGAATCAGGCGCCAAGACTCCCGCCATCACGGCTTTGATGGAGGACAGCGTCGTCTTCAACAACGCCCGCTCGTCAGCACCTTGGACCAAGCCATCGATGGCGTCGTTGCTTACCGGCCTTTCGCCCGCAGTGCACGGCGTCACAAACCGACGCACACGATTGGCCGACGAGATCGTGACCCTGGCCGAACACATGAACTCCATCGGTTATCGCACGTTGGGATTGGGGCTAAACGCGCATCTCGAACCGCTGTACAACTTCGGCCAGGGGTTTGATCTCTATGCTTTTCCGGCCCGCGACGATTGGGGTGTCAGCGTGGGTTCTCAAGTCCTCGCCTGGCTGGACCCGCACGCCTTTCCCGAACTCTCCCCAACGACGCAGGCGATCGCCGACGTCGCTGTTGAATGGATACGCGCGAGCGCCGACGAGCCGTTCTTTCTGTGGATGCACATTCTCGACCCACACTGGCCCTACGAACCACCGGCGGAGTGGGTCGACGGAGGAGCGCATCCGCGGTTCGGAATGTCTTGGGGCGATCACGAAACCGTCACGAACGTGCAGGCCGGCAACACCAAGATCGGGCCTGATGATCGTGAATTCGTGCGCACCCTCTATCGAGGCGAGATTCGTTATGCCGATGCCAACATCGGACGAGTGGTGGACGAGCTCAAGACACTAGGCCTTTATGAGGACTCCCTGATCGTTTTTGCCTCCGACCATGGCGAGGAGTTCTGGGAACACGGCACCTACGAGCATGGGCACACCCTGTACGAAGAAGTTCTACGTGTGCCGTTGGCCTTCAAGCTGCCGCATTCAAAGTACACCGACAACCTTGCGTCCGCAGTGTCCACTGAAAGCGTCACACCAACGATGCTCGACATCCTCGGCGCACGCTTCGACCCTGATCTTTTCAGCGCTGAAGTACTCACGAGGTTCTGGAAGTCCCACGACGTCCGCGCCGACCCCATCTTTGCCACGGGCACGTATTACTACGATGAGAAACAAGCCGTCGTGGCCGACAATTGGAAATTGATTCACAACCTCGGCCTGGATCAGTACGAGCTTTACAATCTGGAAGAAGATCCCGAAGAACTGGACTCGCGCTACTACGTCAACCTCGAAAGACGCGAGAGGTTGAAGGAGCTTCTATTCAATTGGGAGAAAGGCTCCGCCGAACTACGGTCGAGGCTGAAGATCCCTGACGCAACGGTCGTCCTTGATCGTACCCAAGATGCGAGGTTGCGTGACTTGGGATACGCCGGAGACGTGATCGAAGATCACTAGCGTTAGCGAGGCTTGGTCTGAAGCTATCAGAGATAGTTTTCAGGGAAGAGGGAGCGTTCGACGGTTTCAATAACGATGTGCAGCACCTTGATGTGCACTTCTTGAATTCGATCAGACGAGGTTGCGAGTGGGACGACGATCGGTATGTCCACCTTGGATCGTAACGCGCCGCCATCCTTGCCCAGCAAGCCGACCGTGGTCACGTTGAGTTCGCGTGCTGCTTCGACGGCTCGAAGAATATTCGGCGAGTTGCCACTGGTAGAGATGGCGACCAGAAGGTCGCCTGGCTTGCCATGGGCCTGGACGGAGCGGGCGAAGACCTCGTCGTAGCCGAAGTCATTAGCGATGCAGGTGAGTTGGCTAGGATCGGAAAAGGCGATGGCGGGAAGGGCCGTGCGATCTTTCCGGAAGCGGCCGGTCCACTCTTCGGCGAAGTGCATGGCGTCGCACATGCTTCCTCCGTTGCCGCAGGAGAGGAGCTTTCTTCCCTGGCGCAATGCCTCCAAAGCGGCGTCGGCAAATCGCCGGACGCCGGAGAGTCCGTCAGGGCTTTCGATGAAAGCGGCCAGCGTATTCGTGGCTGCGTGGAAGGAAGCGGCGATGGGATCGGGGGTTTCGGAGGTTTCCATGGGGTCCTGGGACCATAGTTCATGGTGGATTCCGTGGGGAGGAATCGGGGGCTAGAACCGTGCCGTGGGCCCTCTCGACCCCCCACCCTTCAGGGCCGGGGTGGTGTGCGGGAGACCCCGTCGCAAAAAAAAGCCGACTGTGGGAAAACCCTGCAAAATCAATCGATTCGCCCGACGCGGATGCGACTCGCCGATTGCCACCCCCGCCAGGAGTTTCACCCCGTCCCCGGCGGGGGATCCACAGGACGAAATCCCAGCACCTGTGGGGCCTCCTCCAGCGCCCTTGCACCGAGGCCCTCCATCACCTACGAGCTGGGTCCAAGTCATGGATTGGTGAGCGAAGCACGAAGCGGATCCTTGCACGACCACGCTACGAATCAGGCCCGGTTGTCTGCGACCTGGGCCGGAGCCCGCGACGGGCTTTGGGATTGGGATCTCGCCCGCCGGGAGATCCGATTCTCACCCCGTTGGAAGGCCTCCCTGGGGCTTACCCAGGAGGAGTTTGCGGATCGGCCGGAGGAATGGTTTCGGCGTGTCCATCCACGCGATCTCGATGGCCTGAAGCTGGCCATCGAGGCGCACATGAGCGATACGAGCGAGGTGCTCGAACACGAGTTTCGCATGCTCCACGCGGACGGGAGCTGGCGGTCTTTCCTCGTTTGCGGGAAAAAGTTGAACAGCGCAGAAATCCTGGGTGGATCGTTCACGGACATCACCGCGGAGAAGAATGCCCAGGGGGAGTTCCTGCACGAAATGTTCCACGATCCGATGACGGGTCTCCCGAACAACGCGCTCTTTTTCGATCGTCTCGAACTCGCGCTTTCGCGGCGCCTACGGCGTCAGGGCCTACCCGTTGCGGTCCTGTACTTCGATCTCGATCGATTCCACAACATCAACGACTCTCTGGGAGTGGAAGCCGGCGATCGGCTCCTGGGCAAAGTTGCGGGGCGTTTGAAGTCGCGTTTGCGACCCGGCGACACGCTCGCGCGGCTCGGTGGCGACAAGTTCGCAATCCTTCTGGACGGCGCCCACTTGCCAGAAGCCGTTCGATTTGCAAAGGAAACTCACCAGGAGCTCTCGAAACCCCAAGTCCTGGAAGGCCACGAGCTCAGCGTTCAGGCCTCGATCGGGATCGCGCTTTCCTCCCAGGCTTCCCGACAGCCGGTCGAGCTGCTGAACGATGCCATCACGGCGATGCACCGGGCCAAGGAGAACGGGTCGACACCGTACGAGGTTTTCGACCCGGAGATGAATACCAGTGCGAAAGAGCGCCTCCACCTGGAAGGCGACCTGCGCCGAGCGCTGAAGGCCGATGAATTCCTGCTGCACTACCAGCCGATGATCTCGCTGCAGACCAACGAGATCTGCGCCTTCGAAGCCCTCATCCGCTGGCAGCATCCCATACGGGGCCTCGTACGGCCGGACGTCTTCATTCCCGTCGCCGAGGAGACGGGGCTGATCGTGCCGGTCGGGCACTGGGTGCTCCGCGAAGCCTGCCGCCAACTGGTTGCACTGCGCGAAGCGCAACCGACTGTCACCGATCTGCGCATGGCCGTGAATCTCTCGGCCCACCAATTCCGAGACCCGGAACTCGTCGCTACGGTCGCCGAGGAACTGGATAGAACAGGCCTGCCGGGGCATCTACTCGAGCTGGAAGTCACCGAGAGCGTCCTTATGGAACGTTCCGAGGAAAACAAGCACACCCTCCGGGCCCTACGCGATCTCGGCTGCCGCCTTTCGATCGACGATTTCGGCACGGGGTACTCGTCGCTTGCGTGCCTGCACAGCTTTCCCCTCGATCAGCTGAAGGTCGACCGGTCCTTCGTCATGGGCATGGAGTACGGGGCCGAGAAGGTCGCTATCGTGCGAACCGTTCTCGGCTTGGCCCGCACCCTGGGCCTCGAGGTCGTGGCTGAGGGCATCGAAACAGTCGAGGCGCTCTCCATGCTGCGGGAATTCCGCTGCCAAATCGGCCAGGGCTTCTTCTTCTCCAATGCTATCGACGGCCAAGCAGCGATAGCATTGCTGGTGAACCCGCCCAGCTGGCAGTAGCATCACTTATGATAGGACTTCGGGCCTGGGGGGGACTCCGAAGCAACCCCGCACCTGAGATTCCAGAGCTTGGACCCCGTTACGATCGTATTGGCGCTTTTTGGCGGCCTCTCCTTCGCTGGCGCACTCTTCTTGCTGCGCGAGACCTTTCGTCTGCGGGCCGAGCGGGACTCCTACAGGGCTCGCGTCGAGGATGCCGGCCAGGCGAAAAATAGCTTCGAGGCCCTCGCTGGTGAGGTTCTGCGATCCTCGACCGCAGAGTTTCTGAAACTCGCCCAGGCCTCCTTCTCCTCGCAAAAAACAGAAGCCACTGCGGATGTCGAGCGAAGGCGCCGCGCACTCGACGAAATGATCAGGCCGATGGCGGAAGCCCTCAAGAGGACCCACTCCGAGCTCGAGCGTATGGGCCGTGCTCAGGTCGGATTGAGCGAGCAGGTCGTCTTGATGTCCCGCGGCCACCGTGAGCTGCGCGAGGAAACGGGACGTCTGGTCAATGCGCTGAGCAAGCCGAATGTGCGTGGCCGCTACGGTGAAATACAGCTCGAGCGCGTCGTCGAGCTGGCCGGCATGAAGAGTTATTGCGACTTCACGCCCCAGGAAAACCTGCGCGACGAGGAGGGGCGCCTGCAAAAGCCGGACATGGTCGTACGGCTGCCCAACTCGCGCCTCCTGGCCGTCGACGCAAAGACCTCATTCGATTCCTATATCGACGCTCTCGGTGCGGCCTCGCCCGAGGAATCCGACGCCCTGCTGGATCGCTACGCCGAAAACGTCTTCGAGCAGGCCCGTAAGCTCGCTCGCAAGGCCTACTGGGTGAACTTCGAGGCCTCGCCTGAATTTGTGATCATGTTCATTCCCGGTGAACAGCTGGTCGACGCTGCGCTCGAGCGTCGGCCTG
Organism: Planctomycetota bacterium; assembly: GCA_002683825.1. Classification (GTDB taxonomy): domain Bacteria; phylum Planctomycetota; class UBA1135; order UBA1135. Next base: position 97,517 of record NYUD01000049.1, on the reverse strand, counting down.
ACCTGATCGAATACGCCGCAGAACACAACGTGGTCCTGGCAAGCCCTTCGACCTTGATCGGATTGTTACGCGCGGTGCACGTGGGCTGGCGTGAGAAAAACCTGACCGATAGTGCAACCGAGCTCTTCGATCTTGGCCGTGACCTGCACCGCCGTGCAGCCGTCGTTCTCGAACACGCAGCCAAGGTCGGCAGTTCGATCGACGGCGCGCGACGCGCCTACAACGAATTCGTCGGCTCGGTACAAAGCCGTCTGGTGCCATCGCTCCGTCGATTTGAGGAGTGCGATGTGCGTTCGGCAAAGGAACTGGTCGAACTGCGACCGCTCGAGGGTGAGGTCCGCTCTGCCGAGCCGCTCCGGGCCCTGGATGACGAGACGGCGGCAATCGAGCCCAGGGCTCCGATTCCCCAATCGCTCAAGACCGCGGAAAAGGGCGAAGAGCGCGCCTCGGCAGCAGAACCGACCGGGGAACAGGTGCCCCAAGCAAGAACGGTTGAATCCACCAAGCCGACGGGTACCTAGCTCCTCTGCTAACATGTCGGCATGGGGCCGCAAAAGCGCACCAAACTCGGCCGCGTATTCGTCGTTAGCGGACTGGTCACGATCTTCGTCTCGGTGATCTTCGTCCTCGAGGCGGCGAATGGCCCTGGCACCGGCCCGAAGACTTTCTCCCAGCGGCGTAGCTACAATCAGGTCAAGGAGTCACTTCACTCCACCTTCCCCATCGCCTTCCTGGTCTCCATGGGGGGGATGGGGTTGATCATGGCGGGCGTGCGCATGACCCGCGCAGAGGATTCGACTCCATGAGCGAGGCCTCCTGCGCGCCGCTCTGTCACGGAGTCTGCCTGGTTCCATGAAGCGCTACACCACGTTGATGAAGAAACCGATTACTCCGATGTTTCTCTTCGTTTTCGTCGTCTTATCGTCGGCCTGCCGTTCCGTGGCCCCGGAGACGAGTGAGCAGCGGCTTGGACGAGCCAGGCGCCTCGCCCGCGAGACGCTGATCGTCGATGGGCACATCGACGTGCCCTATAGACTGCAACGTCGTCGAGACGATGTTTCCCGGGCGACCGATGGGGGCGACTTCGATTACCCACGGGCGGTCGAGGGCGGATTGGACGCGCCCTTCATGTCGATCTACGTGCCCGCATCCTTGGAGGCTGACGGAGGTTCGAAAGCACTTGCCGACCACCTGATCGACCTGGTGGAAGAAATCGCGACGGATGCCCCCGAAAAGTTCGGCGTGGCGCATTCGACTACCGATGTCAAAAAGTGCTTCGATCAGGGGCGCGTCGCCCTGTTGCTCGGTATGGAAAACGGAAGCCCCATCGAGGGGGATCTGGCCAATTTGGAGCATTTCTATCGCCGCGGTATTCGCTACATCACCCTGTGCCATTCGAAAGACAACCACATTTGCGATTCTTCCTACGATGGGCGCCACTCGGCGAAAGGTCTCACGGCCTTCGGGCGACAGGTCGTCGATCGCATGAACGAGCTGGGCGTGATTATCGATGTCAGCCACATTTCAGACGATACTTTCTGGCAGGTCATGGAACGGACTCGCGCTCCGGTGTTGGCCACGCACTCGTCAATGCGGCACTTCACGCCCGGCTTCGAACGCAACATGAGCGACGAAATGGTGCGCAAGATGGGGGAGACTGGCAGCGTTGTGATGATCAACTTCGGCTCGGCGTTTATCAGCGACGCATTTCGCTTGTATCGAGAGACACGCTCCGAAGCCGTGGCCGATTTTTGCGACGCGAAGGGTGTTGAACGTGACAGTGAAGAGGCGAAGGCCTATATCGAGGCCTACAATGAGGAAAATCCGTTACCTTTCGCCGATGTAGCGGATGTGGCCGACCACATCGATCATGTCGTGCAATTGGTCGGGATCGACCATGTCGGCCTGGGTTCGGACTTCGATGGTGTCGGCGATAGCTTGCCGACGGGCCTGAAGGACGTTTCCGAATACCCGAACCTGATCGCGGAGCTGATGCGGCGTGGCTATTCGGACGATGACCTGAGGAAGATCTGTTCCGGCAACGCCATGCGAGTTCTTGCAGCTGTGGAGCGGGTTGCGGCGCAATCCACGCCCTGAGCAGCTGACGACCGCGCGAGGTCCTCACTCCCAGGAACAGCCCCTGGATACTGGATTCAGACGGGCTCGACGTCGAGATCTAGCCGCCCGGCGCTTTTTCGCCCGCGATGATGCGGTCGAGTTCGGACTTCAGCCGTGGGAGGACGGCGTCGTACGTGTAAGTCCCGACCGTCTCTTCACCGCGTTTGAGGTTGACGTGAGTGGGGCCACACCACAGGCCTAGGTCTGCGTCGTCCGTTTCGCCCGGGCCGTTCACACGACAGCCCATGATCGCGATGGTGACGTTGTGCTCGGTCGCGTAGGACGTCATCTGCTTGACCTCTTGGGCCAGGTCGACAAAGCGTTCGTTTTCTACGCGCGAGCAGGAAGGGCAGGCGATGATGTTAAGGCCGTTGAAGAAGTTCGGGGGAACCGAACGGAACCGACCAGCATCGATATCCTTGATGATGCTGCGGCCGATGACGACCTCTTCGCCCTTGTCGTCGAAGGGAACGGTCAGAGAGACGCGGATCGTGTCGCCGATACCCAGTGCGAGGAGCTGTTCGAAAGCGATGCGCGTCTTGATCACGCCATCGGGAGGCATGCCGGCTTCCGTGACACCCAGATGAAGCGGGACATCTGGTCGTGCATCGGCGAAACGCTTGTTGGCTGCGACCACGATTCGGGGATCGGAGTCCTTGATAGAGACCACATAGTCTGCGAAACCCAGTTCATCGATCAGCTCGCAGTGTTCGAGCGCCGAGCCAACGACCGCGCTAACCTCATCGTCGGGATAGCGCTCGCGCCAGCGCGGGGCGATCGAGCCGGCGTTGACTCCGATGCGCATGGCGAGCCCGTGTTCACGAGAAATGCCGACGAGGTAGGCGACCTTCTTCTTCTCAGACCTGTTTTTTTCATGGTGGTGCAGGTGCCCCGGGTTGTAGCGCAGCTTGTCGACATGGGGGGCCACGAGTTCCGCCAGCCGGTAGTTCTCCTGCAGGTCGACCGACAAGAGGGTTTTTGTTCTGCCGCGGACCTGCGCCAGAGCTTCGACGTCACTCCGGCTGTCGACGGCGATACGGACCAAGTCCGCACCCGCATCTTCGAGCAAGTGCACCTGGCGAACGGTCGCCTCGACATTTCGGGTCTGCGTCGCCGCCATGCTCTGTACGGAGATCGGCGCGGCTCCTCCCATTTTGAGGTCGCGAACGTGGATGGTCTTGGACTTGCGATGGGGAATCACGGCGGGAAAGCGGATATGGTAGCCTTCTCGTCGAGGAGGGAACCCGATTGCACGCGGAGATCCTGGTTGTAGGTGGCGGAGTGATGGGGACTTCCATCGCGATGCACACGGCCCAGCGGACCGATCGGCTGGGCAAACCGGTCGTCTTGTTCGAGCGGGGCGAACTGGGGTGCGGCAGTTCGGGCCGCTCGGGAGCGATTCTGCGCCAGTACCATGGGAATTCCGTCGTGGCGCGGATGGCGCGCGATTCCCTGCGGGATTACTCCACGTTTGAAGCGCGTACCGGCCGTGCGATCGGCTTTCGTCGCACGGGCGTCCTGATCTTTTCGGGTCCGAGCTCGCCTGAATCGTGTCAACGCCTGCGTGAAAATGTCGAGATGCTCAAAGGCCTTGGCATTGAAACGGATCTGGTCGAGAAGAAAGAGCTAGCGGAGCTGGTGCCGGGGATCGAGGTGAAGCCCGGTACGATCGGAGCGTGGGAGCCTGAAGGGGGGTTCGTCGATCCGATCCGGACGGTGAATGCTTTCGCCGCACTTGCGCGCACCGCCGGAGCGGTGACAAGGCTGGGCGTCGAGGTTCAGGAGATTCTTGTCGAAGGCGGTAAGGTGGTCGGTGCCAATACGTCGGAGGGGCGCTATTCGGCCAAGAAAATTTGCATCGTGGCCGGACCGTGGTCGGCGCGTCTGCTGAAGCCGTTGGGTATCGAGCTTCCGGTACGCACGATCGGATCCGAGAGCCATTTTGTGGTCATGCGCGATTCGGATCTGCTCGATGAGGAGCCCGAAGATGAATCGTACGTATTGCGCGAAGCTCTCTCCTTCGACGACATTCAAGATCCGGTCGAACGCGTCGCTGGATCCAGCGCACGAGCTTCGCTGGGCCTACACCCGGTCCTGATTGATCTCGAGCAAGGTTTCTACTTACGATGTGAGCCCCGCCAACGCCGCACACGTCTTGGCAAGACGGACTACGACTGCGACAAGGTTCTCTCCGATGCGGATCAGCTCGAGGAGCAGGTCTCGCAAGAGTTCATCGATTGGTCGCGTCGGGCTCTCATAAAGCTCATGCCCACCTATGCCAATGAGGCTGATGCCGGCTCCCAGACGACGTGGCAGACCATGACTCCCGACTTCCAGGGCCTGATCGGCCCCGTTGGGGAAATCGAGGGGCTCTATGTCATGACCGGCTTCTCAGGCCACGGCTTCAAGCTCGCTCCCGTCATCGGTGCGGGCGTCGCTCAGATGCTGATGGATGAGCGCATCACTACCTTCGAAGCTGAATCCTTCTCTCCCTCGCGCTTTTCCGGCGGGGAGGATTGGAGCGGCCGCTTCGTGTTCTGAATGTAGAACTGCAGGGAAGTCACTACATGATCCCCGTCCATATCCGAGCGGCCCGCCTCGCGCTCTTTCGGCGAAGCGGGCCGTCGGCGGCTCTGTTTCTGATTCGCTCCAGCGGTTAGGCAACCAAGCCTAGATCCCTCCAGAGCTTCATCTTGTTGGATAGCGTCCTTGCCGTGACGCCGAGGCGACGTGCGGCTTCGGTCTTGTTTCCGCGGGTCGCCTCCAGGGTGCATAGAATCGCCTCGCGCTCGAGGTCCGCAATCTGACGGTTGGCCAATGGGGAAGACGCGGTGATCGGGCCGAGGTAGTCACCTTTCTCGGTGATCAACGTGAATTTGGGCTTTTGCCCGTTCTTGGGAAGTGGCTCGAAGAGAAGGTGATCGGGCTCGATCGGGCCTCCGTCGACGAGAATAACCGCACGGTGGATGGCGTTTTCCAGCTCGCGCACGTTGCCGGGCCAGTTCCACTCGGAGATACGGCGCTCCGCATCCTGGGAGAAGGCCGGTACCGGAACGCCGTTGTCGCGGGCATACCTGTCCGCAAAGTAACGAGCCAAGGGCACCACGTCGTCGAGGCGATCGCGGAGCGGCTCGACGTGGATCGGGAGCACGTGGAGGCGGTAGTACAGATCCTCGCGGAAGCGACCCTGATTGACCTCCTCCGGGAGGTCGCGGTTGGTCGTCGCGATGATGCGAACATCGACCTTGAGGGTCGTCGTACCGCCGACGCGCTCAAATTCCTCTTCCTCGAGCACGCGGAGTAGCTTGGTTTGAAGGGCCGGGGAGATCTCACCGATCTCGTCCAGCAACAACGTTCCTCCGTCCGCCAGTTCGAAGCGACCCTCGCGACGTTTGTGGGCGCCGGTAAAGGACCCGCGCTCGTGTCCGAAGAGCTCGGACTCGAGGAGTTGCTCGGAGAGTGCCGCGCAGTTGACCCGCACGAAAGGTCCGTTGCGACGCGGACTCTTGTTATGGATGTAGCTCGCAATCCGTTCCTTGCCCGTGCCGCTCTCCCCGGTGATCAGTACGGTGCCTTTGGAAGAAGCCACGCGATCCGAGGTTCGGAGCAGCTCCTGCATGGACCGCGACTGAGCGACGATCTCATGGTTCAGGTCGATTCCTACCTCCGAACGGAGGTACTCGTTTTCCTGCTCGAGGCGATGGGAGCGCTGGATGCGCTTGACAACCAGTTCGACGGTATCTGGTGAGCACGGCTTCACGATGAAGTCGACCGCGCCCATGTGCATGGCCTCAACGGCCGTTTCGATCGTGCCGTGGGCCGTGATCAGCACAACGGGGATCTCGGGATACTCCCGGCTCAGCGTGCGAACGAGTTCGACGCCGCTCATTCCCGGCATACGCAGATCCGTGAGGACCATGTCGATGCCGTGACGACGAATGCGTTCGAGCGCTTGTTCAGCACTGGTGGAGACTTCGGTCTGAAGGCCAAGCTGATGAATGGCCTCGGTGAGGTACTCCCTGGAAAGGGGATCATCATCGACGATGAGTACACGATGGAAGGACATGGCTTAGAATTGCCCAATGGTTTGGGGAAGTCCGAACGACGCGGAAGCGGTCGAGCGGAGGGGGAAGCGAATCAGAAACTCGGCACGATGAGGAGAGAGGGTCTCGGAGAGAGCACAAGCTCTCCCCGGTGTAGAGGGTCGATGACGGCAACCAAGGGGGAGCCCCAGGCGAGTACCGTCAGCGATTGTGGTGAAGAAGGCATCGAAATCCCGGGCGTTGGAAAGATCCTCGTCCGGGTCGAACGTGTTCAGGTGTTGGGTGGGATCGGACATTTGCTTCAACAGCCTCGTTGTGTTTTTCCGAGGAGTCGATCGACCGTCAGGGCCATTGCCGGGGCGATGGGACCGATTTCCTCGCCCGCTTCCAGAGATTGCACGATCTCCCGGGAGCGGGGCGGATCGAGGAAGTCGACATCGGTGGAGTCTTCGAACTCTTCATCAAAACGGACCGGTGTGAGTTCAAAAGTCATCTCGACGCGCGTTCCATTACGATCGGATTGCACTTCGTGTTTCTCGGACAGAGCCGCCAATCGCAGCAATCCGCCGGAAGGCGCCGGGTGGGCGAGGCGTTCGTTGCCTCTTGTCGGCAATGCAGCGACGACGCTATCTAACTGCATTCGTGTCGCATCGAAGCCGCATCCCTGATCCACGACGCAGATGTGAACCTGTGTCCTTTCAAGTTCGACCTCGACGGCGAACGTACCGGCACGGTCGGGATAGGCGTGGCGTCCGACGTTGTCGATCGCTTCGTAGACCGCGCTTACGATGCGAATGCGATGGGCGTGAGCAACGCCTGTTCCCATCAGAAAGGCAGCGAGATCGCAGGCGCAGGTGTACGTGCCGGTTTCGTTGGCCTCGTAGGTGCGCTCAAAGCACTTTCGGCCCTTCAGCGAGTCGTCTTTGGTTGGCTTGGAACGGAGGACGTCGTCCAGCTCTTCAACCAATTCTCGCAGCCCTTCGCCGTTCTTGAAGTGGATGAGCTTTTGCGCACAGAGGGTTTCTGCCAGGTCGTCGACCTCTCGCGTGTAGCCTCCGGAAAGAGCCAGTAGGGGTATTCTCTCGTCGCCTTGGCGCAGTCGCTTGGCCGCGGCCGCCTCGAGCGGATCCGACAGGCATGCGATCCAGAGATCGATGTCTTTTCTGACGCCTTCACCGCTGGCGAAACAGGTCTCGTATCCACAGGCCTGCAGGACCTCAGCGATGACGCGATTGCGCTGGTTGCGCTGGAAGAACCCGACCTGACGCATCCTGGAGGATTGACGACGATCTTTCACGAGGGCTCCTCAGATGTGGATCGCTGACTTTCAGGGATGTTCAGTTGTGCGCAGGTCGTCCCGTGGGGCGTTGCGAAAAGTGTGAAACTCCCCCCCATCAGGTTGACGTCGCGTTCCACCAAGAGGAGCCCCAGACCGAAGTGATTGGCGCGGGTCGAATGGAAAGCTTCCCGGGCCCACTGGACTTTGAGCTCTTCCGGAGCCGCATCGACGACGGTAAAAGATGCGCCACCGTTACTCCGCCGACTGACAACCAAGGCGTTTCGTGAACCCGCTTCCAACGCGTTCTCGATCAAGCGTCGCAGGCAACGGGAAAGCATCGGGCCATCCACGACCATCCTGGCTCCCTGATCGTGGCGAGCCTGAACGACCCTGTTTCGCAGAACACTTGGAAGTTCTTCCCGAGCGCTCGTCGTGATCTCGTCCAACGTGCAGCGCAACGGGAGCGGGGTTGCGGGCGTGGTGTACTCGATCAGGTCCTGGACGTTGCGCTCGAGCCGATTGACCTCAGCCAATACATGAGGAAGGATCCTGCTGGCGTTGTCGAGTTCATGGGAAAGAGCTTCAATCGAGGTGCGCAAGGCGCTCAAGGGAAGGTCCAGCGCGTGAACGAGCGCGGCCCCTAGTTCTTGATCAGTCCCGGCGCCGGATTTTTTCGCAATTCGCATGAGGGGTGTGAAGGCGATTCGGTCCGGCTCCGCGTAATGCGTTCCGAACAAAACCGCCGTCGGTCAAATTTCGGCCGAATTGCGAAAACCCTTGATAGTTCGGCGGGTCAGACCGGTGAGTTTTTTCGTCCCCCCGACATCCTTTCGGTCTGGAAGGAAGAAAAGCACCTTCCGTGGCCGGTCAGCAGGATCTGGGGGGAACCCGGGGCCTCGAACCGTAGCCCCCAAAACGTGATTTTGGGGCCCACCGCTTCGATGCTGTAGGAGCGAAGCTCGTTGCAGGGCGAGGTCCGGTTGACCCCCGGAACCAAGGTGGTGCGGGGGCGGTCAGCATGCTCTTCCTGGAGGGGCGGCGGGTGGGCGCTTATTCGACGCCCCCTGTGCTACGCGCGCCACTGAAAGCGGCTTCCTGAGCATGGCCGGCAATCACCGGATCGCAAGGTGTTGGAGCGAGCGAGGGGCGCTCCTGCAACCCCGGTAAGGCTATACCAGGACCGAGCGCAGCTCGGGTGGGTTTCCGGGCCAGCCGTAGCCGTAAAGGGTATCCAGGGCCTCGGGTTACAGGGAGGTGCGCAAACCGCCGGCCATGAGATCGAACGCCGTGGTCGGGCTGATGCGCCGCAAAGAAAAGTTGATCGGCAAGCAGGGCAAAATGCGGCGCAGCCGGGCGATGTTGAGCTCGCGCCGCTCCTACCCCGTGAGCGGGCGCTTCTACGACATGTCGGGTATCACGCGGTGCGACGGCGCTTGACCGGCGGGTCTTCGTCCTCGCCGTGTTCCGTGCTCCGCTCCGAGCAACCTTCGATCTCTGCGCGTTGTGAGAGCTGTGAGAGCTCTTTGAGTAGATTGTCGGGGTCTTCCAGCTCGAAGGCGCGATCGGGGTCCTGGATGCAGTTCTCGAGGAAGTTGCGTGAGCGCTCGAGAGGGTCGCTTGCGTGGGAAAGCTCGCTTTCGGGGGAGTTCCCGCCATCGGACTCGGGGGGGGTGGGGGACTCGTCGGGCCTACGGCCCGTGTTTTCGGGTTCTTTGTTCTGGGTCATCGTGTTCGTTCTCCTCGGTCCTCTTCGACGGCGGGGCGGTGAAATCCTGAGACGGTTGGGCCTGGGGGAGTTTCGGCAGGGCGGCCCGCCCACCAGGTGCCGAAAAAATCGACATCCTTGGACAGACCCCGAGGGAACTCGTTTTTCGAACGAAGGGGGGTCAGCGGAGTCAGGACGGCATTCCAGATGAGCTTCCTGCTCTTGCTGGCGTTCCTGGTCGCCGACTTCTTCGTGGCGAGCGAGCCCATCTCGATGGGTGCGTTCACGTTCCCACCGGTGATGATCTCGACACCGTTCAAGCTCCTGCTCTTCGTCCTGGTCGACGGCGGGCACGTCGTGTGTGAGTCGCCAGTCGCTTCCTTCGCCTAGCGGAGCACCGTGGACACCCGTTGGGGCGGCTGCCTCGTCCCGGGCCGCGCGTGCGCCGGCGAGCCAGGCGGCGTATTGATCACGCTGCGCCTGGATGATTTCCTGGCGAGCGGCTTGCGATTCGCCGGTGTTTTGTGCTTGGACTTCCATTTGCCCCTCCTTTTCAGGAGGATGAGGGGGGTTTCCCCTATCTCCGTTAGCGGCAGGTGTATCCCGCGCACGAGTGGAATAGGTAGGCTCCTCGCATGAGATCGCACGCTCCCTCCAAGCGCCCCCTGAGGGCACGGCTCTCTTGGATTAGGCCCTCTCGTAGGCGCGGCGGAACTCTCACTACGCGCGTTGCAGGCCTCCCCACGGGGGTGCTGGTTGCCGGCTTCTGGGTTCTTCCCACGTTGGCCGGAGGGGCCATCGCGCAAACCGTTCCTGGGGACTCTTCCGCGAGGCGCACGGCAGGCTCCGAAGCGATCCCCGCCGAGTCCCCGGAGAGTCTCGGGGGGGAGCCTGCCGGAGAGCCCGTCTTGCAAGAGGTTCTCGCGGTGGAACCGGCCAGGTCAGAGCGCCGCATTCCCGATCGCGCCGACTACCAGATCGAGGCCAGGCTCGATGGTGAGACCAAGCGGCTGAAGGGTTCACTCGAGCTGCGCTGGACGAACAATAGCGGTGAGTCCGTCGAGGACCTGTGGTTCCACCTTTACATGAACGCCTTCTCGAACAACCGCTCGACGTTCATGCGCGAGTCGAAGGGTGATGTGCGCAAGAACGAGGACGAGGATGGCTGGGGTTGGTCGCAGGTCACCGATATTCGCGTGGAGCAGTACGAAGGTGATGCCGACCTGATGCACACCTTCCAATACCGAAGGCCGGATGACGGCAACCCCGACGACCGCACCGTGTTCAGCGTCGATCTGCCACGCCCCTTGCCATCCGGCGAGACGATCAAAGTCGTGCTCGATTGGGAAGTACAACTGCCGCGCGTTCGTGTCCGCACCGGGTACAAGGACGACTTCTTGATGGTCGCCCAGTGGTTCCCGAAACTCGGGGTCTACGAGCCGGAGCGAGGTTGGAACGCGCACCAGTTTCACAGAAATACCGAGTGGTACGCCGACTTTGGCAACTACGACGTCACGCTGAACCTGCCGATCGAATACCGGGGAAAGGTGTTCGGTTCGGGGATCGGGGAAGGCGAGCGTACCGAAGGGGGGCGACTCGAGGTTCGCTTCGCCGCGCCCTCTTCCAGGGACCAAAGCAGCACCGATGCCTTCGGCAAGAAGCCCTTGGTGCACGATTTTGCCTGGACGGCGGATCCCCGTTTCGTCGTCAAACAGTTCATCTTCAAGTTCGATGAGTGGGCCGAGGACTACCCCGAGGAAATCGAACGGGCTCGCGAGGCCTTCGGTGACGACGAGGACTTGGTCTTACGGCCCGTGGATGTGACGGTGCTGGTGCACCCCGAGCGTGAAGACCAGGTCGAACGGCATTTTCGCGCCACCAGCGCGGCCCTGTTTTTCTACGGGCTGTGGTTTGGCGAATACCCATATCAGCACGTGACGGTGGTCGACCCCCCCTGGGGCGGGGACGCCGCTGGCGGGATGGAGTACCCGACGATCTTTACCTGCGGAACACGGATGCTCTCCACCGAGGATATGCACCGGCCGGAGGGCGTCACGATTCACGAGTGCGGTCATCAGTTCTGGTACGGGCTGGTCGGCAACAACGAGTTCGAGGCGGCCTGGATCGACGAGGGACTCAACTCGTTCACCGATTCCGAGGTCCTTTGGCGTGTCTATGGACCTCGCCGATCGACGACGAAATATGCGGGCCTTCCCGTCGACGGCGTGCGTGTCGCTAGCCTGGCCGGATCCCACGGCTCCGATGATCTAGGAGGGTACGCGCTTGCGGATGCGCTCGCGCTGCGCGACGTTCGCATTCCACTTCCCTATTTCTACGATCCGCGCTGGAAGCCGATCCGTGCATCGGGTTTTCTGGACTGGTGGCGCGACCAGCCGTCCTTCACCTTCGTGCGTGAGTTCACAGATCCGCGCTGGGCCGACCGATCGGGATACCTGAGCGATCCCTCCAGCGATCCGATTGACACCAATGGCTGGGAGTACGTCGATCGGATGTCCTATCGCACGAACAGCTATCGGCGGCCGGCGGTGGCTTTGCGCTCGTTGTCCGCGGTGATCGGCGATGCGCCTTTCATGCGCGGAATGCGGCACTTCTCGCGTGAATGGCGCTACGACCACCCCTACCCGCAGGACTTCTACTCCAGCTTCCAGGCGGGAGCCGAGGTCGAGATCGACTGGTACTTCGAAGAACTCTTCCGAAGTCGTGGAACGGTCGATTGGAGCGTTTCGGTCGACCAAAGGGAGCGACCCGATGCCGAGGGGTTCTTCCAAAGCGAAGGGGGAGCCTTCCTCGAGAGGCCCACCTCCGAGACGAACGATAACGGTCATGAGCGCACGATCTGGCTGACCGAGATCACGTTCCGCAACGAGGGCGAGCTATGTTTGCCCGTTCCGATCCGGCTGACCTTCCAGGCTCCACCGAGCGGAGATGCCGAAGAGGGAGCCGAGCCCGAGAAGATCGTCGAAGAGCTCATCTGGACCCGGGAGGAACAGCAACGCGAACGATGGATGAAGCTCGAGTTCAAACGACGGGAAAAGCTCATCTCGGTCGAAATCGATCCGGAGCGCGGCTACTACATCGATGAGGACATGTCGAACAACTCCTGGTTCGACGAGGCCGATACGGTGGCGCCGTGGCGCTGGGGGGAACGTGTTCTGTCCCAGTACCAACGCTATTTCCACTGGGTCGGAGGCATCGGAGGCTAGACATGGACCAGCGAGGCCGCCCCCGTCTCTTTCAGTTCTGGCATTCGTTGCGTGCCGCGTTCAAGCGGCCGGCGCTCTGGCTCTTTTGCTGGAGCGTCCCACTTACGTTGGCGATTGTGATGGCCCTGCCGTGGAAGGCTTGGTTCACGACGACGCTGGCTTCGTCCTACGCACCGGGCAGCCTGTTCGCGACGATGAGCGAGACCTTCCGCTTCGACCACCGCGATGACCTCGATGCTTTGAAAACGCAAAGCGGAGCCCTCGCGGCGATGCTCGGGATCTGCGTCATCCTCTTCCGTACGTTCTGCGCCGGAGGTTGGTTACAGGTCTTTCTGGAGCGCGCCAAGAGTTATTCGCTCCGCCGGTTTTTTTGGGGTGGTGCACGTTACTTCTGGCGATTTGCCCGGCTGATCGTCTTGTCGCTCCTGCTCTTGTCGTTTGCGGGGTGGGTTGTCTACGGATGGCCGTTCAAGGTTCTGATGAACCTTTTCTTCGGCGCAGAAGATGGAAGTCTCGAAGTACTTGTGTCGGAGAGCAGCGCGCTGTGGGTGGGGTGGCTACAGGCCGGCACCTATGCGCTCCTCGTCGCACTTCTGTTTGCATGGGGAGACTACACACGCACGCGCATGGCGCTGCAGAACACGCGCTCGGCTTTGTGGGCGGGCCTTTGCACGATGGGACTCTTCATCTCTCATCCCGTTCAGACCTTGCGGCCCTTCGCGCTTCTGCTCCTCTTGGAGGTTCTCGTGGTTCTAGGTGTCGGCCGGTTTTCCTACGGCTTCAACGGCGGGCTGGATGAACTCTCGGGTTGGGGGAGCATCGCCTTGCTGTTCCTCCTCGCTCAGGTGGCCCTTCTGTTTCAAACAGTCACCTTGGGCGCCCGCTACCACGCCGCCGTGACCGTCAGTCTCCGTGTTGTTCCGCCGCTAGCGCAACCCGACCCCTGGGCCAGTCGCGTCGGCGGACCCGGCGGTCCGCAGTACCCGATCGACGACGCCGACGACTACGGCGTCTCGATCTAGCCCGGACGATTGCGGATCGGTGATCCGACCGAGGCGAAGAAAAAACCCTCGTTTTCTGAAACTAGTCTTCCCGCCGTACGGCCAATCCATCTGGACCCCCCCAGATGGAAGCCGCCGTCCCAGAGGAGCACGAGAATGAGAGCGTTTCGCCTTCACCGCGCCATTATCTCGACCGGATTGATCCTTGCATCAATAGTCTCCGGGCAAACGAACAAGATCGAGCACATGCCCTTTCCGCCGCTGAAGGGCGCATATAAGAAGGTCACAAACAACTTCCGCGACTACACGAACTTCAACGTGGAGACCGTGCGGGGGATGGATTTCTCGAGCGACGGCAACCTCTACGCGATCAACACGCACGGCAGCCGCTTGGTGCGCCACGTCGATGTGACCGCCGACCCGGAGGCTAGCTGGCCGACCCTGAACAATCCCGTCTCGATGGATGTTTGGGGCGATCGCGTGGTCGTTTTAGGCGGCGCTACACACTCGCTTGCCATTCACGATCGATTCACCGGCGAGGTATTGGGGCACCATGAGCTTCCGAGCGAGCCAGGCGATCTGATCATGGATGAGACGACCGGCATCGCCTACATCTCGTCACAGGCCGAGAACCTTGTCATCGCGCTCGACCTCAACAATACAAACAACATCGTCGAGCTCGAGCGCCATGAAATCCCCGGCGAGCAGCCGCGGTTCATGTACCTCGACACGCATCCGATTTCTCTGGAGCGTGTACTGGTCGTTGCCCCCATGCTTTCGGGCAACAACACCGCCCCCTTACCAGGGGCCATTGGCGTCGAATTCACGCGCGAACAGGCTACCGGCGAAATCGTCAATGTCAGTGGATTTGCCAACGGAGGTCTGCCGGACGAAGACCTCCTGGTTCTCCCCTTGGTAGGAGGGGCCTCGCCGCCTGTTCTGCCGTCAGGTCGCGAGGCGGGGACACTGATGTTGGAGCACGCTCGCAACCCGCTGACCAACGAGTACTGGGCGCTGACAGTCGATCTGCACAACGACTTGCCGGGACAACGTGGCGAGGATGAGTTGCGCGGCATCTTCGCCAGTAACAATCTCGCGATATTCGCCCCCTCGGCGCTGGGTGTCCCCCGGGATCTTCCTGACCGCATCATCGATCTCGACGACAACGACCCCTCCACGGCAGGAGCGCAGTATTCCTCCGAGACATCGGTGTCCTTTCCCTACGCGCTGGCTTTCGTTCCACCGACGAACGACGCGCTCGCCGGGTGGGCCGGTATCGCCAGCTCGACAGGCGATCTGGTCGCCCTCTTGGACCCTTTCGGGAACCGGGTGGCGAACATCTCACTTCCGAGAGGTTCGATTCCGCGGGATCTAGCCGTCGATCCGGAGACGGGCACGTTGCTGGCGGTCTATTGCTGGGGCACGAACAAGATCCTCGTTTACTCCCTGAACGACCTGTTGCTGACACCGCTTCCCCTGAACTTGGGGGTGGATCCCACACCACAGGATGTGAAAAACGGTCGGCGGATTTTCTACGACGCGCACCCCTCGCTGAACGGAAGGAGCACCTGTGCATCGTGCCATGCCGCCGGTGCGGCCGACGGCCTGGCCTGGAAGCTTTCCGATCTCGATGACGACCCGAAAGACATCATGGTTACCCAGAGTCTGATCGGGATTCAGGACACCCCCGCCTACCACTGGCGCGAAGAGCGTTTCCTGCCGGACTTCAACGGGGCTTTCCCCGGACTTCTGGGTCACGCTGCCCCGCTGGATGAGAGTCCCGGCGGCGATCTGGACGACTTTGTCGAGTTTGTCTTTTCGCTACAGCCGCACGCCAACCATAACCAGCACAAGAAACGAATCCTGGACGATTCGCAGACGGCCCAGATCTTCCGCAACGGTCTCTCCGGGTCAGCGGTTCGAGGCCAGGATCACTTCATCGACCTTCCGTCGGATGGGCCGTTCAGTTGCGCCGACTGTCACTCGTTGCCAAACGGCGCACAGGGTCTGTCCGTGCCCGACTCCGTGCCCGACATTGCGCGGGCACGAAACGTGGGTGTGGCGCATCTGCGCCAGATGAACCACAAGGATCAGGACATCGTGTTCCTTTCCGATCCGGCCCTGCCCAATTCGTTACCGGTGCCACGGGGAGGCTATGGGTTCCTGCACTCTGGCAATATTCTCGACCTCTTCGACTTCGCCAATGCCTTTGTCGTCTTGACCGAACAGCAACGTACCGACATTGCCGCATTCATGCACCAATTCGACCAGGGCACCGCTCCGGCCGCCCACACCTCCGTACACCTGACGAGCGTCGGTACACAGGCGTCGGAAAATCGCATTCGAAATCTCCTCTTCCAGCAGGTGAAACGCGGTTGGATCGATGTTGTCGTTTCCGGTACAACCACGATTCAGGGCCAAAGCAGGGAGCTGCGTTGGCTGTACTTCCCCGGAGTGGGTGGTAGCGAAGGCTTCTTCGAAAGCAACGTTGCGGGTCTGCCGCAGTTGACGTTGGCCCAGTTCTCCGGGTCGGCGTCTCTGGGTAATGCCAACAACCTCTTCCTCGGCGTGCCGATGGGCGACGGGCGACGTTGGGCTTTCGATCCGGATGGTGACGGCCTACGGGACGAAGAGGAGCTCCTCCTGGGAACGGATCCTGACGACATCGATTCCGATGGCGACTCGTTCCCCGATGGGTACGAAGTCGCTCACGGAGCGAACCCCTTGCTGCCCAACACGACGGTCCCCGACACGAACGATCCGATCGTGATTTTCGGCTATCCCCGCCTGGACCACGTCGGCGCGACGTACGCCAAGTTCTTCATCGAGACGGACGAACCGGTGACGCTGGACGTCGATACGGCGGTGGCCGGTGGCCCGAGCCACAAGACCGAGGTCTTCGCTCCTGCGAAGCGCCATACGGTGGTGGTCCAGGGACTCGACCCCTCGAGTACGGACGGGGTTACCAACACCTACACGGCGGATATCCGTGCAATCGATCTGAGCGGCAACGACACGACCGTCCAGCTGGCCTTCACGATGCTCGAGAGCTGCACCAACATCGAGGCGGTGGAAATCAACGACCTCCAGTGGGCCTCGACGGTGCCTTCGGGCAACATGCTCGACGCGACGGCCGAGGTTCTGGTCGAGTTCGAGCGTGACGCGCCCTTCCAGGCGGCCGCTCCAGGCCAAGTGGTGGTCCTTCAGGTCATGCACCGGCTGATGCCGGACCAGCCTTGGCAGATCTCTCCCAACGTGACCTCGCTGCAGCTCGTACAGGATTTCGACATTCGCACCATCGAGCCGGACCAGACGATCACGATCGCGGAGTACAACGCCTTGCCGGGGCCGTTCCTGCTCTCGCCGGCGACGGACGACTCGGGAAGGGCACAGGTCTCCTTCAGTTTCGGCGGAGTCCCTGTGCAGCCGGATGATCAACTAGAGCTGCGCCTGAGCGTGCAGGCGGTCCTCACGCCTTCGCCGGAGCACACCTCGCTGGATCCGGTATTCGAGAGGTTCTCGATTTCGTCGTGGAAGATGCCCTCGACGGCAAAATCGTTCCGCGGAATTGAGTTTCAGCTCTAACGCGAAGGGTCGGCCTCGGTATGTGGGGCCCATCAGGACTTCCTGGCGTCCATCCACTCCTCAAAATCGGGGGGGTCATACCCATCGAAGCGGGCCAACAAAGCAGCCGGATCTCCGTCGACGAGGATCAGCTCGCGGTGCTCCGGTGCGACGAATCCCTCCTCCATGGAACGTCTCAGGAAAGCCATCAACGGAAAGTAGTATCCCGCCACGTTCAGGAGTCCGCACGGCTTCCTGTGGATTCCCAGCTGGGCCCAGGTCAGCACTTCGAAGAGTTCCTCACAGGTTCCCAACCCTCCGGGCATCGCCAGGAAGGCGTCGGATAGCTCCGCCATGCGCGCCTTGCGTTCGTGCATCGTCTCGACGACCTCGAGTTGTGTGAGAGCATCGTGGGCGACTTCCCTGGCCTGCAGGCACCGGGGAATGACGCCGATGGCCTCGCCTCCGGCGGCAAGCGTTGCGTCCGCGATGACTCCCATCAGGCCGACGCGACCGCCCCCGAAAACGAGCCGGATCCCGCGTTCACCGAGCATCGTCCCCAGCTCGCGGGCGACATCGCGGTACTCCGGGCGCGTTCCAATACTCGATCCCGTGAAGACACAAAGGCTCCGTATCGACGTCATTTTGCGCCTCCTTCCGCCAAGGGACGGCCTTTGGCAGGGGGTCTTGGGAGGGGAGGGAGCACGAACGGGAGTTCGCGATCGAGGGCGAGCTCCTCTCGTCTTACGTGCGAGCTCCAGGCGTGTACTTCGACGCCTGCACGGACTGCGCGTCGTAACGCCTTGCCGTACTCGCGATCGATCGCATCGGCGGGCTGAAGTGTCTGCGCGTCGTTGCGGCTTACGAAAAAAAATTGCACGGCGCGTACACCCCGACGGGCGAGGCGCGCGAGTTCGCCGAGATGCTTTCGCCCGCGTTCGGTGACAGCGTCCGGGAAGAACGCAATCTCGCCATCGATCAACGTGGTGCTCTTCACTTCGACATAGCAGGGACGGCCATCGGGTTCGGTCAGAAGTAGGTCGATGCGACTGTTCTTTCCATAGGGGACCTCGCGGCGGAGTCCTTTGCCGTTGAAGCCTGGAATTTGGCCGGCCTGCATGGCCTCCGCCACGACACGGTTGGGCAATGATGTATCCACGTTGATCCACGTGCCGCCGACCTGAATGGCCTGCCACGTATAGCGAAGTTTGCGCGTGTCACTCTTCGAATCACGCAACCATACGCCCGCGCCCTCCTGCAGGCAGCCCAAGAGCCCGCCGGTGTTCGGGCAGTGGGCGGTCAGCACCTCCCCATCAGGTAACTCGACGTCGGCGAAGAAGCGTTTGTACCGACGAAGAAAACGGGCTTCGAGGGGCGGCTCGGGAAAACGCATGGGACGGTAACGTACTGGCGTTGGAACCGAACACAACGACAATACCGGCATTCACCGCGTCTACCCGGACAACGTAATCGTCAGAGATTGTCCGTGTCGGAAGTTCCGAATTCCCAAGGCGCGTCCGAAGGCCATCGACAGGTTCTTCTGATTCAGGGGGGCGAGGTTTGCTGCGGACAGGAGCCACTCGATCGGCACGCGGTCGAGTCCCGCATGCCGGCACCTCTGTGCAAGCTCGACGAGACCGTCGTAGCCTATCACCCGGACGAGCATCCATCCGACTCCGTAGTTGCTGGCCATCGCGCGGGGATCGGCGGAGAAGTTCTGGTGTCGCGTCAAGGACAGCACCTCCTCGATCGGAGAGACCTCCTGCACCAGGTAATAAAGACTTTCCTTCGCTGCTTTACCCGACACGCGGATCGTGAACCTATCGAGGTAGCTGACGGCGGCCGTGATCAACTTCAGATCGAAGTTCGGTTGATCTCGGAAAACAGAGTCGGCGAGTTCATCCGAGATGCCCTCGGCCACCACCGCGGGGAACAGGGACTGAAAATCGTGGAAGTAGAAGTGGGCAAGCTCGTGCGCCACCGTATTCGGGACATTGGAAGAACCGGCCTCGATCGCGATCCAAGCCCGTCCGATCCAGGGTTCGACGGACAGACCGTTCAGGTGGTCTCGGAGATCCTCGTTGGTCAGGTGAGCGCGTAAGGGGCGATCCTTGAACCCTGCGAGCTCTCGATAGACCGGGAGTACCTGCTCGATGATTTCCGCCAGAAATCGTGCCTGTTCCGGCGAATCGCCGAAAGCCATACCCCAGGGGTTCTCTTGGCCCGTGGAACTGTTCGGTTCGATGGGAATGACGGAGCAACTCGCGCCGCACCAGAGAGCTGCGAGTAGGGACAGCCTGAGGGGCCACATCGCCTCATTCTACTGAAGGGAGCTGTGAAGTATCTTCCTTCCTGAGTTCAGATCAGGTTCTTCGATCCCTCGAAACGTACAGACCTTGCAAGGGCTCGCAAGACCAACGTGCCCGATGGTCGAAACAGCCGTTCCGATGCACACGGCTCCAACAGACATCGGTCGCCCGAAATGATTAGACAAAACTTATCGTTCCTCACTCTCATTGCCTTCTCCACAGTCGCTGCTTCCCAAGAAGAACATGGACTTGGAAAGGAATTCCACCAGGGTCGCCGCGCCGAGTTGATGCAGAGGGGGGGCGAGAGCTTGATGATATTCCGTGGGCTGTCGCGTCCGCGGACCAGCGGCGTTTATCAGCAGGATGAGACCTTCTGGTACCTGACGGGCATCGAGAGCCCGGATGCGGTGTTGCTGCTCGATGCGAAGTCGGGCCGCGAGATTCTGCTCCTTCCCCCTGCCGATCCTGCGGGGGAATTCCGTGCGGGCAGCGCGTGGGATGCCAAGGATCACTGGATCGAACGCGTCACGGGCTTCCGCAACGTCGTACAGAACGATCCCGAGACGAACACCGAGCTATTCGCCCTGCTCGGAAAGCTCCTGGGAGAGCGTAAGACGATTGGTGTGGCCCTCTACCCTACGATCGTCAGTGGCGACTCCCACCACCGCGCCTTTGCCTTCGAGCGTCGCCGTTCCTCGGACCGCCTGGACGGTCGCGCCAACCGTGCCCGCACCCTGGCCGAACGTCTCGAGCACTACTTCGACGTCGAGGTGGTCGATGTGGCCCCGATACTGAGAGAAATGCGTCTGCGGAAGACGCCGGCCGAGCTCGCCGCCCTGACCGCCGCGTGTCGCAGCGCTTGCATGGCCATCGACGAGGCCATGCGCTCCACGCGCCCCGGCCTCCCCACGTCCCACCTACGCGCGCTCATGAATCTGACGCAAGTCCGCGCGGGAGCCGATGGATTCGCCTTTCAGCCCGTCATCCAGGGCGGCATGCATGCCACCATGCTGCAGAAAGCGACCGACGCCGAACTGAAGGCCAGCGAGCTCGTCCTAGTGGAATTCGGTTCCGAGGTCGACCACTACGCGAGCAAGATGACACGCACCTGGCCCGTCGACGGCAGCTTCAGTGGGCGCCAGGCAGAGCTCTACGATGCCGTCTTGGCCGCCCTGAAGGCCGGTATTGCGGCGGCCCGACCGGGGGCCAAGTTGGTGGACGTGGACGGCGCCTGCACGTCCGTACTGAAGGAACGGGGCTTCTTCGGGATGCGACGCCACTTCTCATGTCACTTCGTGGGACTCGAACCCGTAGATCCGGCCATCAGGCGACCCTTTGAACCCGGTGTTGTGATCTCGATCGGACCGGGTCTCTACGACAGGAAAAACGGCATCGGCGTCCGCATCGAGGACGTCGTTGTCATCACCGAAAAAGGCGCCCGGGTCCTGACGGGCGATGTGCCGAAAGAGCGTTCCGAAATCGAAGCGCGCATGCACGATCGCGGTGTCTTCGATTGGATCGGCGAGCTGGACGACTAGTTCTCCCGAAAAAGACCGAGATCCCCCTTGGGAAGGGGGGGTCGCTTGCCGATGGCATGCACGTGTAAGTGAGTACACGACGGTCGGCGCGGGGTTGTTCATACGACTCGACCCGCACCTATGCCCGCGCCGACCGTCATTCTCACGCCCTTTTGACGGCGGTATTGAATACGGGCCTTTCACCGGAGGGCAGGGCGGCGTATATTTCCGCGCGTCATGACCAGCCTAGCTGATTTCCAAGACCGTTCTTTGGCCGCCCGTCGTCGTCTCGAGCAGCTGAAGGAGGGGCTTTGACTACTCTACGAAGGGTGAGCGTCACGACGAGCTGATCGCACTCCAGAACGATCCTGGGTTCTGGGGCGATCAGGAGAAGGCCCAGAAGGTACTCGCCGAGCTAAAAACGCTGCGACGGACCGTGGAAACCGTTCGGCGGACCGAAGCGCTGCTGGAAGATTCAGATCTTCTGGTCGAAATGGGGGCTGAAGACCCCGATGAGGTGGTCGAGGACCTCACCGCGGCCGTGAACAAGGCTGAGACCGAGGTCGACCAGCTCGAGTTCCGGGTCATGCTGGGCGGGGATCACGATTCCGCCGGCGCGTATCTGGCGATTGCCGCGGGTGCGGGCGGAATCGACGCCTGCGATTGGGCCTCGATCCTGTTGCGGATGTATCTGCGCTGGGCCGAGGAGAAGGGCTATGTATGCGAGGAGATCGAGCGCATCGACGAGCCCGAAGCGGGTATTCGCTCCGCCACGATCATGATCCGGGGCGACTATGCCTTCGGCTATCTCAAAGCGGAGACCGGTGTACACCGCCTGGTGCGGATCAGTCCCTTCGATGCTCAAGCACGGCGCCACACGGCCTTCGCATCGGTCGACGTGACCCCCGATGTCGATGAGGGGCTGGATATCGAGGTCAGGGAGGCTGACATCAAGATCGATACGATGCGCGCAGGCGGTGCCGGTGGCCAGCACGTCAACAAAACAGAGTCGGCAGTCCGGATCACGCACCTACCCACGGGCATCGTCGTGCGCTGCCAAAACGAGCGCAGCCAACACAAGAACCGCGCGACCGGGTTGAAGCTCTTGAAGGCCAAGCTGGTCAAGATGCGCGAGACCGAGCGGGATGCCGAGATGTCTCAATTGTACGGAGACAAAGGCGAGATCGCCTGGGGCAACCAGATTCGTTCCTACACCATGCAGCCCGAACAGCGGGTCAAAGATCACCGAACCAACGTCGAGAAAGGCAACATCGGAGCCGTACTCGACGGCGACATCGACGAATTTATCCACGCTTATCTGCGTAGATCCGGAAAATGAACAACCACAAAGTACGACGGGCTCTCTTCAGCGTTTCCGAAAAGCGAGGGTGCGAAGCCTTCGCACGCGCGCTCAGTGCCATGGGAGTCGAGATCCTCGCGACCGGCGGAACCAGGAAGCTCATAGCGGACGCAGGTATCCCTGTCCGGGAAGTCTCGGAGGTAACCGGGTTTCCCGAGATGATGGATGGGCGCGTGAAAACGTTGCACCCCAAGATCCACGGGGGGCTCCTGGCCTTACGCGACGAGCCCACACATATGGCGGCGATGGAAGAGCACGGCATCGGCCCCATCGATCTCGCCTGCGTCAATTTGTACCCGTTCGAAGAGACCATTGCGAAAGGAGGAGTGGACCGATCGGAGGCAATCGAGCAGATCGACATAGGTGGACCGACGATGGTGCGTTCGGCGGCAAAGAACCACGCCTTCGTAGCTATCGTCACGAATCCAAACGACTACGGCCGCGTCGAAAGGGACATGAAGTCGAATGACGGTGCGGTGTCGGACCTGCTGCGGCGTGAATTGGCCCAGAAGGCCTTCGCGCTGACTGCCCTCTACGACACCTCGGTTGCCGGATGGCTGTTTGGCCAGGAGCGCTCCGAAGAGAATCCCTTCCCGTCCAGTTATTCGCTGGCGGGCAGGCGCTATGAAAAGGAGTTGCGCTACGGCGAGAACTCACATCAGAAGGCGGCCTTCTATCGAACGGCGCAGCTTGGAACGAGCGTGGCTTCGGCCAAGTTCCTCGGTGGGAAGGATCTCTCGTACAACAACTTCGTGGACCTGGATGCGGCGCTTGGGTTGGCGTTGGAATTCGAAGAGCCTTTCTGTTGCGTTATCAAGCACACCAATCCGTGTGGCGCGGCCTGCGCAGCCACGCTGGCGGCAGCTTTGGAGTCGGCCTGGTCCGGCGACCCTTTGTCCGCCTTTGGGTCGGTGTTGGCATTCAATCGTCCCGTCGACAAAGCGTGCGCGGAGTTCCTGACTGGGGGCAATCGCTTCGTCGAAGCGATCATCGCCCCTTCTTTTGCTGAGGACGCAGAAGAGCAGTTGCGGACAGGGGCCAAGTGGGGAAAGAACGTGCGCATGCTGGCATGCGGTTCGGTGGGCCCGGCGCATCGCCCAGAACTCGAGTACGAAGTGAAGCACCTGCGTGATGGATTCTTGGTGCAGGAACGGGACCGTGCCGTAGAGACGAGGGACGATTTCGACTGCGTGACCGAAACGCGTCCGACGACAGAGCAAGAGACGGAACTCTTGTTTGCGAATCTAATCACGAAGCACGTGAAATCCAACGCCATCGTCTTGGTGAAGGGCACGCGGGTCTTGGGCGTGGGGGCTGGACAGATGAGCCGCGTCGACTCGGTAAAACTCGCCGTGGAAAAAGCGGGGGATGAGGTGCTGGGCTCTGTGCTGGGGTCCGATGCGTTCTTTCCGTTCCCCGATGGGGTCGAAACCGCAATGGACGCGGGCGTAGCTGCAATACTGCAGCCCGGTGGTTCGATTCGAGACAAGCAGGTGGTCGCAGTCTGCAACGAGCGAAAAGTCCCCATGGTGTTCACGGGGCATCGGCACTTCAGGCACTAAGAGAGACCATGGACGCCTCGGGTGCGAGGCCGGAATTCGAAGAGCTTGCCCGCGACGAGCTGGACGAGACGCGCCTTGCCACCCCTGCGATCTCGAAAGGACCGGTCTTTCCCCGCACGCGCCACCATCTGGCTTGCGTCGAGCCTTCGACGGCCCTCTATTCCGACCCGAGATAGCCGAGTGCGCGGAGCCGCTGGAGTTCGGTCGCCTCCAACGAGGGCGGAGCTTGCGGCGGTTGGGAATAGGACTGCGCGACGTCGCGGCGTTTTTGTTCGGCGAGAAGACCTCGCTTCAGCTCCAGAAGTTTCTCAGGTCTGAGTCGCGCCAGGTTACCTCTGCACTGAGGGTCCGCTTCCAGGTCGTACAGCTCGTAGACGGTCGCGTCGTTGGCTCGCCGAAGAAACCGAATCAATTCACGATATTCGGAATCACTTCGCAGACGGGCATGGAGCTGTTCGGTCAGGCCCGTGCGGATCCGTTCTTCGAAGAAGTCAGCGGTCAACGTCTCGTTATCGAGCCACGCGAAGAGGCTCTTTCGAGCGCCACCCTTCAGCAATCGGGAACGTGCTTCTTCCGCCCATTCCCGGGTTTGATGTGTGCTCGAAAGAAGCAGAGCATGTGTTGAGTCACGGCCGAGGTTTTTTTCGACCAGCTTCCAACGTCCCTGTACGAAGGCGGCCTGCCGCATGAGGCCGCCTTCACAGAGAAGCGTGCGTGCCGGTCCGCCCTCGCCACGGAGGACTGGAACGAGGGAGTCGCCGTGCAGGTTCGCCGGAGGTGTGCGTCCCAGGAGATCGAGGAGTGTCGGATAGAGGTCGACCAGCTGAACGCGATCGATGATGCGCGTCCCCGCGTGAGTGTTGTTCGGAAGCTTGATGATCAGAGGGACGTGAAGGACGTCTTGTTCGAGGGCACCGTGACCAAAGAGAAGGGGGCCGTCCGACATGGTCTCCCCGTGGTCAGCACTGACGACGATCAGGCTGGAATCGTAGAAGCCTCGGCTGCGTAGGTGGTCGAAGAAATGCCCGAGCTCATCGTCGACCATGTGAATCACCTCGTCGTAGGCGGCCTCGAACGGCTCGACGGGCATGCGAGGCGGGACGATGTCGGCCGGCCCCTCCAATCCTTCATGAAGGAAGGTGTGCGCCACGTATGTGGGGATGATCCCAAAGGCAACATCGCCTCCGGCCGGCGCCGTGCGCGACAGGTCGAGATCTTTCGAAAAGGCCCCGTAGTGATCGCCGTCCGCAATGTAGGGCCCGTGCACGTCAAACGCGTGAAGGAAGAGGAAAAAGGGGTCGTCGTTCCCGACGTTCAAAAGCCAATGCCGCGCCTGGCCTAAGACGTGCCGCACGCCGCCGTCCGGGTCGTCCACCGGAAGAAAGGCCGCAGTGGCATCGAAGTGGTCGAAGCCCTGCTGCAGCCCAAACCGTTCAGTAATCCAGTCGTTGTCGACAAAGCCGGCGGTTGCATAGCCGGCGGCCCGAAGAAATTCAGCCAACGTCCAGCGATTCTTGGCGAGGTGCCAAAGCTCCCACAGCTCCGCTTGCTTGCCCGGATAGAGCCGATGGGAGTAGGCATAGAGCCCCGTCATCTGGGACATGTAGCTCGGCAGGGTCCAGGGCGCATTGGTGAGGCAGTTTTCGAAAACAACGGCGTCGGTTGCGAACCGCTCGAGCTGCGGCGACGTCTCTCGTTCGTGTCCGTAGAGGGACAGGTGGCGGGCGGAGAGCGTGTCGACACTGATGAAGATAATCGGGAACCGATCGATGCGAGAGTTCTCGAAAAGCGCGAGTCGCGTGACCTCGAAGCGAGTCTCCGGGTCACCGAGAAGCCGTAGCTCCAAGCACATACGCCCCTGGCTTGTTGAAGGGAGATCGAAGGTGCGTTGAAGGGAATCACCTTCCAGATGGACTGACTGCGTCTGCAGTACATCGAGCAGCAATCCTGTTTCGAGATCGATGGAATGTATGCGGACTTCCAGCGTGCAACTTCCCCGAGCCTTACCCATCAGAACGAGGCGCACGGGCACGAGAGGTTCCAGAACGTAGCTCACTGCCGTGCCGCCCGCGAGGTTCAACCGACGCGCGTCCGTTTGCGCGCGCACGAGCCGTGCCTCGCCATACACGACCTTTGCCAGCGCAAAGCCGACCTCGATATCGTCATGTGCCCAGGTGCCGCTAACTTCGATGGCGAGCTGGTTGGCCCCGACGCGCCACAGGGAGGCCGGCACCTCGAGTCGGTATTCCATCGGCCGTTCGGTCAGGGGAATCTCCCCCAAGTCGATCCCATTCAGGGCGATCGTTGCCGGAAGATCTTGCGGAGCCGCCTCCGGCTTCCAGGCCGTGAGGGTGAGCGTGCGGTCGACGGCTGAAACACAATCGAGCGTGAGGAATGCCTTCTTCTGGCGTGACCAGACGAAGGGAACTCCGTTCAACTTATCGCCCCAGCGCACCCAGCCGAGTTCGCGCTCCGCTCCCCAGCTTCCATCGAGCGTCGGTATGCGCGTTCCCTCTTGCTGAATCCTCGCGTCGGGGGATCTGCCCAAGAGTTCGATCACACCCTGCGCGACAAACCCATGTCCGGAATCTTCCCGACACGCGGCGAAGCCGAGAAAAGCGAGGACAACGAAAGTTCGGCCGAACACGTGTGCCCCGATGTGGTGCGAATGGCCTGGAGAAGCGGCGAATCGGAGTGAACTACCGATACGTTGAAGCGTTGCGGACTTGCGGCAGGACCGAGGAGTAGCCTTCCTGATCCAACCAGTCGTAGATCCCCACAAGCGGAGTCACCAAGCCCATGTGCGGAACGATCGTCGGCCGCAAAGAGCCATGCGTGTAGATCTTCGAGAAGATGCCCAAGAGTTCATGTGTCCTGGCATCAAAGATCCCACCGCCGGAGTTCCCGATGTACGTAGGAGCATTGATCATCCAGTAGGACTCGCCTTCGACATTGTGCCTGCAGGTGGCCACTTCGCCCGGCGTTGGGATCGGGTCGTTGCCGAGCGGGCAACCCACGGCGTAGATTCGGTCGAAGATCTGAATGGACCTGAGTTGCTCGCGGCTGGCGAGCGTTGCTCCGTTCGGCAGGGCCTCGTCCGTCTCCACCTCAAGCAGCGCCGCGTCAAGGTCTACGTCGAAGACCAACAGCTTGGCTTCTTCACTGCGAATGGATCCGTCTTCGAAGTAAATATTGACGGGTACAGGCATGGACGTATTGGACAGGTCACCCTGAATGTCGCGCACGACGTGCCAGGCCGTAATAAGAAAGGAGCGATGGGTTTCTTTGGAAGCGTTCCATTCCGATCGGAGGAGGACGCCGCTTCCGACGCTCGATTCACCAGCGAGTTGTACGACAGGGCCTACCAGCTCGCGCCACATGCGGTTGAGGTCGCGCGGGATGATCTCACGATCGAGGCGTTGTACCTGGCGCATCGTGTCAGTGGCGGTCTTGTTTGTCGTCGATAGGAGATCGTTTAGCTCCTGCAGCCTGGCATCCCTGTCCCTGATCTCGTGCGGACTCGGTAGCGTCGCCTGAGTTTCGGCCAACTCAGTCAAGTTGAATGACTGCGCTTCGACCGCGCGACCGATGTCACCAAGCAGGTGCTCGGCCAAGCGTAGGCGGCTCGCGAGACTGTTTCCGTCCTCCGCCTCTCTGAGGTTGGATTCCACTTCGCCACGGATCGAAGTGATCTCGTCGCGAACACCGAAGAGTCCCTGACGGAAGAGCGCAGCCTGATTGCGCCGCGACGATTCCAGGCGCTCAAGTTGCGTGTGGACGCTCGTCAAGTGATCTGCGAGCTGGACGATGAGCGCGAGAATGACAGTACCGATAAGGAAACGAGCGATTTTCCTCTCGTTACGCGGCGCTTCTTTGGGGGGGGGGTGCGTGGCCATGTTGTGGAAACCGTGGAGCTTGGCTGGAGGGGGCTTTTGAGCGACCTATAGCCCTCCATCGGCATGCGATGTTCCTTAGGCCAAGCACAACGCGAGGGCTTTCCTCGACCGGTGGGGTAACCGTTGAGAGACGGAAAATTTTCCTCGGCCGCGTGAGGCCGGGTGGAAGACCCCAAGCTCCTGATCAAGAGAGCATTATGGAAGCGAGACCACATTTTTTCCGGGCCCCTTGGGGGAGATCACCCCGCGTTCGAAGCCCGCTAGGGAAGGATGCGGATCTCGAGAATGCGATCCCCAACTTCGATGCGATCGAGCACTTCGCCCCCGCCACGCAGCATTCCGAAGATCGTGTAGCGCCCATCCAGGTGGGGGGTCGGGCGGTGCGTGATGAAGAATTGGCTGCCTCCCGAATCGGGATCGGCGTTGCGAGGCATTCCGAGCGCACCGCGCTCGTAGGGGCGCGGCGTAAATTCATGTCGAAGTCCCTCCCCGCGCCACGGCATCGCTCCGTTCCCGTCCCCTCGTCTATCACCTCCCTGTACGACGAAGTCAGGTACGACACGATGAAACGTTGTCCCGTGGTATTGTCCTTCCTCGACGAGCTTGAGGAAGTTATGAACGTGCTGTGGGGTCTCCATCGGGAACAGCTCGAAGGTCATCTTCCCTCGACTCGTGTTGATCTCGACGATCGGGTTAACGGCAAGAACCGGGTAGTCTCTTCCGGCCACAGGAACCGGTTCGTCCGAAACGGGCGGTAGATGCGTAGGCCCAGGAATTTCACGGGCGAAAGCGTCGTGTAGGACTTCGCGTGCCACCTGGGCAACGTATGGGCGGGGATCGTCGATCTTGGAGAGCAGGAAACGCTCCACGCTGTCTCCGCCAATCGCTCCGAGGTTTTGGAGCACATTGAAGGCGACTTCATTGGATATGTCACCCTGCGAACCCTCGAAGGCCTGGATCAGTGGTTCGATATCCGAAGGGGCGGGCTGGCGCCGGAGGCCCATCACGGCCGCGAGGCGCTTGCCGTTGTCTTCGTCTTTGAGGAAGGCGTACAGGCTGGCGCGGACGTACGGGCTGGTGTGCACGTCAGCCGCCAGGTGAGAGCCGAGGGCTTCGACCGCGCGTGTGGCGACCAAAAGACTGGGATCGCCTGTGAGCTGATTCAGCAAGGATAGGACCGACTCCGATTCCGTGACGATCTCCTCCGCCATCTGGGTGACGGCCAGACGAACGATTGGGTCCTCGTCCCGGGAGCGCTTCGCCAGGATTTCGAGCGCGTCGTCGACTGCGTGCAGGCGCACACGCGCGCGCAGGGCCGCACTACGCACCGCAGCCGAAAGATCTAACGACCCCCTTTGCAAGAGGGGCAGGGTCTTTTCGCGGTCATTCGGAAAGGCGGCAAGGGCCTCGACCGTACCGGCTCGCACGTGCGCAGATGCGTCTTCGACGGCGCGCTTCAGCGCTGGGATGGCCCGCGGGTCTCCAAAGTGCTGCAGCGCAACCGTTGCCTCATACGCGCAACGCCAATCGTCGGTGGAGCCCAATGCCTCGATAACCGCTTCGACGCTCGCTTCATCCGGGGGCAGCTGGGCCAGGCCTCGTAGGGAGAAGAGTTGCTCGAGCGTATTGCGCGAGTTTGCGTACTTCAGGAAAGAAACGCGCCCCAGCTCTGCCCCGCGCCGTGACAGGGCATAAAGGAGGCGCCACACGAATTCGGCTTCGACGGCGTTCTTGGTGCGCTGGTGTCGTCGCTCTGAAAACGGGGTCAGGACCTCGATCAAATCGCGGTTCACGCGCTCTGCATTGGGGGCCTTTGGATCCCACAGGGCGGTGGCCGTCGCCGCTTTGTGCTGAACCATGGGGTCCGGATCTTCGAGCGCGGCAAGGACTTCATTCTGCAGTTTCGGATCGTCGAACCGTCCTGCAGCCTCGATGAGGAACGCCCGCTGCACCGGGTCCTCTGTGGTCAATCGCGCGCGCAGCTCATCCACACATTCCGGATCGCCCCGCAGTCCCAGCGCGAAGGCCGCGTTGTGGCGCACGAGCCGGCTCTCATCCGCAAGAGCGCGGCACAAGGCACGGGTCGTGGCCCGACCGAAGCGCGGGTAAGGGAGCCTTCCCAGGGCGCGGATCGCTTTCGCTCGCACCTGCTCATCGTCCGACCGAGCCAGCTCGTAAAGCCGTCCACCCCCATCCCAGCGGCCATCCTCCAGCTGTCGTAGCTCATCGAGGGCCGGTGAGTGTTCGATAGCGATCGGAGCTCCCCGGGGGCTCGCAACGACCGGTTCGGAGGACTCGACCGGAGGTGGGGTCGGGCTGATACAGCCCATGGCGGCGGTCAACCAGAGGGGTACGAGGTATCTCTTTTGCATTTTCTTCGGTGGAGGATCCTCCGGATCCGGGAGCATAGGCCACAATCCCAGGGGAGCCTTGAGGGTTTTCAGCTGTGTCACCATGATGTGCACTGGCTCATCTCGGTTTTCGGGCCCAGGAAGGCCTGTTTTGCGGTGCCGACCCATCGCTTCCACGCTCCTCACACTCCCATGACCCTCGCACCCATCCGCGAAGTTCTCGAAGATCTGAAAGCCGGTCGGATGGTCATCCTCGTGGATGATCCCGGACGCGAGAACGAAGGCGACCTCACCATGCTGGCCGAGAAGGTTACGCCGGAGGCCATCAATTTCATGGCGAGGGAGGGTCGAGGGCTCATCTGCATGCCCATGGCGGGGGAGATGTGCGACCGGCTCGGCTTGAAGCCTCAAACCGAAGAAAACACCTCGCGCATGGGGACGGCCTTCACGGTTTCGATAGAAGCGCGAAAAGGGGTGACCACCGGGATCAGCGCCGCCGATCGGGCCCATACGATTCGGGTTGCGAGCGACCCCAGGTCGGGACCCGAGGATATTGTGACTCCGGGTCACATCTTCCCGCTGCGCGCCAAGGAAGGGGGGGTTCTGGTCCGCGGGGGGCAGACGGAGGGCACGGTCGACCTGGCGCGGCTTGCCGGCGCCGAGACCCAGAGCGGTGTCATCTGCGAGATCATGAACGACGACGGAACCATGGCGCGCATGGACCAGCTGGAGGTGTTCGCGGAGAAGCATGGCCTGAAGGTCGCGACCATCGCAGATCTGATCGCCTATCGGCGACGGCACGAGCGCCTGATCGAGCTGATAGTGTCCGACGTGCCGATGCCTACCCGGCACGGCGCTTTCGTCGCCCATGTGTTCCGCTCGAAGATCGATGGAGCCGAACATGTTGCGCTCACCCGCGGGATGCCCGGGCCCGGTCTGGACGGGCCGCGCGACGCGGTCGAAGGCCCGGTCGATTGCCGAGTCCACTCAGAGTGCTTGACGGGGGATGTGTTCGGGTCGGAGCGTTGCGATTGCGAGCCCCAGCTGCACCTGGCGCTCGGTCTGCTCGCCCAGGCCGACCAGGCGGTTCTGCTCTATCTTCGCCAGGAGGGCCGTGGGATCGGTTTGGCCAACAAGCTCAAGGCCTATCGCCTGCAGGACGCAGGGCTGGATACGGTCGAGGCGAACCAGGCCCTCGGGTTGCCTGCGGACCTGCGAGAATATGGAATCGGCGCTCAGATCCTCCACTACCTCGGCGTACGACGGATGCGGATCCTGACCAACAACCCCAAGAAGATCCACGGCCTGAGGGGCTATGGGTTGGAGTTGCTGGATCAGATACCCCTGCAGACCGAACCAAACCCGAACAATCAGCGCTATCTCGAAACCAAGAAGACGAAAATGGGCCATGTGTTCGGCGAAAAGGGGCACCTGCCGCGTCCCCTGGAACATTTTTTGGA
The DNA here is from genome assembly GCA_002683825.1 of Planctomycetota bacterium. Classification (GTDB taxonomy): domain Bacteria; phylum Planctomycetota; class UBA1135; order UBA1135. The sequence continues at coordinate 66,128 of NYUD01000049.1, read as the reverse complement.
CCCGCTTTCTCGCCAAGAACCTGGGGAATAGATAGCGGCGCAGGGCGTCCCAGAGGGTGCCCATGGGGATTCTTCACATGCAACCCGCCCGCGAGGACAGGCTACTGGTCACCGAGACCCTCCAGGGTAATCAACTGTCCTTCCAGCTCCTGATCGAGCGCTATCAGGATCGGCTCTTCGGTCTTGTGCGCCACTACACCAAGAGCGCGGTCGAGATCGAGGACATCGTTCAGGACACCTTCATCAAGGCGTACCGCAAGCTGGAGAGCTTTCAGCACCAGAGCTCGTTTTCGACCTGGATTTACCGCATCACGGTCAACACCGCCCTCGATTTCCTCAAACGCTCCGGTCGCAATCCAGTCCAGTCTGTGGAGGATCCCGAGATGCTGGGGAGCACCGCGGACGGCCCGAATGCAAGCGGGGCCGGGCATCTGGCCGCGCCCGATGCCAATCTCCAGCGCGAGGAAATCGCCCAGATCACCCAGCACGTTCTCGCTGAGTTGCCGGAGATCTTCCGGACCGTTCTCGTCCTGCGAGAGTTTGAAGATCTTTCCTATCAGGAGATGGCCGAGGTTCTGTCCATCTCGATCGGCACCGTCGAGTCGCGCCTTTTTCGTGCCCGAGCGCGCTTCAAGGACGCGCTCTTGAGGCTCTACCCCGAATATGGACAAACAGAATAGGAGAGGAGAGCCAAGATGACGATGAATCAAGACCCGCAACCTCCTTCAAATTTGAAGATCCACTGCGACAACGCCAGCTCACTCGTCCAGAGTTATATGGACAGCGAGCTTACCGAAGCCCAAGCGGCACCGCTGCGCGAGCATTTCCTCGATTGTCCCGCCTGCCGCGAGCTGGCCAAGGACGGGCGTGTTCTTCGACGTTGGTTCGATGGAGCCCCCGGTGAGAGTGGGATTCTTGCTCCGGAAGGGTTCGCTTCCCGCGTCGCCCGACGGGCGTTCGCCGGAGATCCCGGACTGCTCATTCCCGAGCCCCGCCGCCCGCTGCTTCCTTTCCTTTTGACGATCACCGCCGTTGCGGCAGCGGCTCTGTTTGTGTTCTCGGTAGTGATTCAGCGCCAAGCGATCCCGACCAGCGGGACGATGAGTGCCGAGGACTACTCTCCGCCCTGGGAGGACCGGTCCGCCGGCGATCGCTGGGCGATCGACGAAGGCCCCCCGCCGGCCTACGTTGTGCCCACGGAGCTGCCCCCCTTGATCGAGGTCGATGATCCCCAGGCGGACCCAGAGGATCCGAAACCCGACAGCGAATAACCGCTCTCCAAGCCATGAGCTCGGAACGAACCTGGATCATAATCCTCTCGATCACCTGCTTCTTCGCCGGCCTGGCCGGCGGAGTTGTTTTTGCTGCCGGTCGTTTCCCGCAGGAGGAACTCGGCCCCTTCGCGCAATACGAAAAACGCATGGTCGACTACTTCGATCTCGACGAAGACCGGCAACGCCACCTGCGCTACATCCTTGAAGGCTTCAAAGAAGAGATCGAGCGTTTGAAAGAACACAACATCCACAGGCTTGAAGACCGGCTTGTCAATGAAGGCAAGAAGAGGCACGACTTGATCGGTGATTGGGTTATCCCCGAAAATCGCCGGGAAGAATTCAATCGCTGTTCCCTGGGCTTTCCCGTCGAAACCTCCCCTAACTGAATCATGGTGACTACCTGCGGCATCCATATCGATGGGAGACGCTACCACCTGGTGGCCATCGAAGGCGGCGTTCGAAAGCACAAGGTGAGCGCGGCCGTTTCGGGCATAATCGGTCCGGACGAGGATCCGATCTCGTCAGTCGCCGGTGCGCTTCGTGGGGCCGTCAAAGAGCACAAGCTCAACCCCACCGAGGTGCAGCTTGCGGTCGACTCCGGTCTGGCAGCGTTTCGAACGTTGACGCTGCCCTTTGACGACAAGGCCAAGATCGAAGAGGTCATCAAGTTCGAGATCGAAAGCGACCTGCCGCAGTGGGATATCGATGACGTGTTGGTCGACTTTATCGTTCTGAGTTCGAGCCCGGGCATCAAATCGAACCTGCTTGTTACCGCGCTGCCAAAGGACCGCGTGGAGATGCAACTCGCTGCCTGTGAGGCCGGCGGTCTTGAAGCGGGCGAAGCCGAACTGAGCGGAACGGCTCTTTTCGATGCGGCGTACGAATCCGGTTGCTTGGCCGAAGATGCTGCACAGATTCTCGTTCATGTCGGTGCCGCTTCGACCACCGTTGTGGTGGCCGATGGGGGAAAGCTGAGTTCGGTCCGAGCGATTCGTGCCGGTGCCAATCCCGGTTCTAACCCACTTGGCGCGCGCAACGCTCTGGCCGAAGAGGAGGAAGAAGAGGAGGAAGAAGCGGAGGAAGAAGCGGATGTTGAGGATCAGAAAGCCTCAGTACCTGACCAGGGAGGCGATCTGGAGGTCGAGCTTCGTCTCAGGCAAACGGCTCAACGGATCCGTCGCGAATTGGGCCGCACGGTTTCCGGCGCGCAAACCACCAACGACATTGAAGCGATCTACATCTGTGGGCACGAACTACCCGACCTCGTGCGCGACGAACTTTTCGGTACGCCGATCAGTCCGCTCGAGGTCCTCACAGAGGGTGAACTGGAACAGCCTGCCGAACTCGTCGTGGCCTACGGGGCTGCTCTTCACGCCATGGGGGCCGGCATTCTCTCGCCGAGCTTGCGACGCGAGGAACTTCGCTACACCGGCAAGTTCGAACGACTGGAGTTGCCCCTGGCGGTCTTCTCGCTGTTTCTTTTTACGCTCCTGACCGTTCAGCTGATCGTGACAAACCAGCAAATCAAGTGGCGGGACGAGGGGCCGCTGGACGACCCGGGGGACATGCAGATCTGGTTGACCGCTTCGAACAGCTGGATTTTCCCGAACGCGAACAAGGTCGTTCCGACTCGTCTGACGTTGCCACCCGAGAGTCTTGCCGCATATGCGGAAAAAGCTCAGGCCGGGGAAGACGAAGTGAGGACGAAATTCGAGGAGATCAAGGAGATTTCACGCCGCATCAAGAACGAGATCTTCGCCCTGAAAAAGGACCTGGGGCAAGTCAGTGATATCGACCAACCTCAATCGGCCCTGGAAGCGACGTGCCTGGTCATGGGGGTCCTGAGAGAGCTCGAGGAGACCTCCGAGCTACGTTTTGGGATTCGCGACTACAAAGCTCAGTCCCGATCGGGAAGCGGACAAAGGGGCGACTATGTCGAGATCACATTGGCAATGGACTTCTTCTCGGACAGCACCGTAAACGCGACACGCGACTACAGCTCGGTGCAGCGAGCCATGAAGGCGGAGGACTGGTGTCGCGATTACGGAAGCAAGGGCACCATTCCTCACGATGACAACAAGGGCATCGCCGCCGACAAGATCACGATCCAGGTCGATCTGTCGGAAGCAGCGAAGGAGGAGCAAGCGTGAAGAATCCTTTCCGTAACATGACCCTACCCCGATTCATCATCTTCGGCTGCTTGATGGCGTCTGCGGTTCTAGGCTACTTCGTCTTTGTGCGGATGGAGCGCCTCGAGCAGGTCAAGGACGAGCTCGTCTTGGTGAAGAAGGTAATCAAGGAAATTCAGCAGGATGCGGTGGAGCTGGAACGCCTGCAGGCGCTCTCGCGCGACGACAAGTTCAAGGAAGAAGAAACCGCCGAAGATTTCATACGTGCTATCGCCGACCAACGGGTCGTGCAACTGGGACAGGTCAAACTCAGCAACAAGAAGAAACCCGGCAAAGGGGTCGAGGATCACATCTACACGATCCAACCCGTCCACAAGAAGGAGCAGAAGTTCCACCGCGACCAGATCGGGAACTTCCTGTACCGCCTCGAGGAGCAAGGCAGCCACGTCAAGGTGACCTCGATCGTCCTCAAGCCCCATGACAAGGTGCGTCCCGGCGAATTCGGCAACGACGAGTGGACCTACGACATTGAGCTAACCTCGCGCACCAAGGACGATTAGCCCCGGGCGAGGCCCTCGCCTCATACTGACAGGACATGTTGGGACTTGCCTCCCGGGGGCCGCGCAGACGTCCGGCTAGAACATTCCGACTGTCAGAGACACTCCGTTATAGGCCACCGTGTTGCCGGCGCCGATCGAGAAAGCCTGGGTGTGAACCGTGGCTCCGTTCAATGCGAGGTTGACGGGAACGGAGTTCTCGAAGAGGTCGAGGCCTCCGGAGCTCGCTTGCGAGAAGCCGAAGACGTTGGAACCGGACAGGAGCAACTCGCCCGCCGGAATGACGAGGCTGTTTGTCCCGGTGAAGCCGAACACGGCCGTGAAGGTGGCACCGCCGGGGTGGGCCGAGACGTCGATGCTCGACTGATACACGTTGCCGAGGATCGGTAGACTCAGGGGCATGTAGGACACCGGGTTGATGCCTGCGCCGTTGTTGACCACCGCATTTGACTGTGCAGCGCCGGAGGGAACCATCTTGTAGATCTCGCCATTTCCGCTGGCGGTGTGGTCTACGATCAAGAGCTCGCCAAAGCCGTCGATTCCGAAGGATGCGATGTTACGAATCGCGCCGACGCTCGGCGTGAGTTCGGCCGTGCGGTCCTGCAGATTTGAAACCACACCGCTGGGTCCGTCGTAGTTGAGCGAGCGAATCTTGTCGTCGAAGAAATCCGCGAAGAAGTACTTGCCTATCTCGCCGGGAAGCAGCGCGCCCCGGTAGACGAACCCGCCGATGAGCGAAAATGCACCTGTGGACTGGGGCACCTCGACGATCGGAGGCGTGTAGGCGGAGTCGAAGCAAGGCGGCGTTCCAGCCGGGCATGAACCGAGGGAATTGCAGCGGTTGGCTTCCATGACCCTCCAACCGAAATTCAGCCCGAGCTGGCCAGCCGGGGCAGCGTCGATCTCTTCACGTGAATTCTGCCCGACGTCGCCGATGTACAAGTCGCCGGTCTGTTGGTCGAGGCTGAATCGCCACGGGTTACGGAGGCCGAAGTGAAGGATTTCCGGCATGGCTCCAGGGACCCCGATGAACGGATTATCGGGCGGGATCGAATAGGGAAGCGTATCCACGCCGATGCGGAGCATCTTGCCCAGGAGGCTGCCGAGGTCCTGTGCGACACATCCCGGATCGTTGCCCGAACCGCCGTCCCCTGTAGAGATGTACAGATAACCGTCCGGGCCAAATTGAAGGTCGCCCGCGTTGTGGTTCGAGAACGGCTGGGGAATCGTCAGCACGATCACCTCACTGGCCGGGTCGGCCAGGTTGGGATTGTTCGCGTCTACCGTGAAGCGGGCGATGACCGTCGTCCCTCCGCTGTTGGTGTAGTTGACAAAGAAATGCCCGTTGTTGGTGTAGTCCGGATGGAACGCCAGCCCGAGCAGGCCTTGCTCACTTCCCAATGAAACCTGTGCGTTGATGTTCAGGAAGGTCCCGAGCTGCACGACGCCGTTTTGCAGAATTCGAATACGTCCGCTCTTCAGGACGATGAAGACACGTGGGTCGCCGGCGGGAGCGCCCGCCCAAACGGGATTTGAGAATCCGGTTGCAATCCTTCGGGTTGTGACCTGCGCTTCTGCTGGGCCTGCCAGGAACGAGCCAGAGAAGAGGAGAAGAATGGCCTTGAGTAGAAAACTAGTGCGAGGCATCGGAGAATGTGCGAGTTGGGGGGCCTTCAGAGGAGAAATGGCCGCGATCCGGCTCAATCGTAATACGAGATTGGAGTGATCGGGGCGCCAGAACGCGGGACGGCTCCAAGAAGACCTCTGTTTTTGCCATCCAACAAGATAGGAGGTGGCCAGACTAAACGGGGGAAGTCTCGGCAATAAGGTGGGCATGGTGTTCCTGGAGGCTCGTCACCGGAAAGTCCCCGCCGCGGGCAGCGGCCAGAGCGCTAACCAGGGCCTGAATGCCGGCCAGGGTCGTTATGCAAGAGACGTTGGCCTCAAGGGCGGCCGCTCGAATTTCGGAATCATCGCGGCGCTCTTTCTTGCCGTGGGGAGTGTTCAGAATCAGCGCGATCTCGCGGTTTTTGATCAGATCCACAATGTTCGGGCGCCCTTCGCCTACCTTGTCCACTCGGGCGCAGGCAATCCCGTTCGAAGTGATCGCCCGCCAGGTTCCATCCGTCGCTACCAGTTCGTACCCGAGGCCCACGAGTGTTCGAGCCTCCCCGACAATGCGTCGCTTGTCGGCCGGCTTGACCGTGATCAGGATGTGGCCTTGGGGGGGCAGGTTGACGCCCGCGGCGTCGTAGGCCTTGTGGAACGCCTCGCCGAGACGCATGGAGATTCCCATCACCTCACCCGTCGAACGCATCTCGGGGCTGAGGACACTGTCCGCCTTGGGGAAACGGTTGTAGGGAAACACGGGCGCCTTGACCGAGAAGTAGGGCGGGATCACTTCCTTTGACACGCCCAGCTCTTTGAGCTTCTTACCGCACATTACTTTGGCGCCTATCTTCGCGAACGGGATTCCCGTCGCCTTGCTGACGAAGGGAATGGTCCGCGAGGCGCGCGGGTTGACCTCCAGGACGAAGACCTCCTCGCCCTTTACAGCGAACTGAACGTTCATCAAGCCGATTACACCTAGCTCGGTCGCCATCGCCTTAGTGGCGTCCATGACCTCGCGGATCAGTTGCGGATCGAGCGTGTGTGGCGGCAACACACACGATGAGTCGCCTGAATGGACCCCGGCCTCCTCGATGTGTTCCATCACGCCGGCGACGACGACGATGTCTCCATCGGCGATGGCATCGACATCGATTTCGATGGCGTCTTCGAGGAATTTGTCGATCAAGACGGGGTGTTCGGGCGATGCTTCCACCGCGTGGACCATGTAGCGATCGAGCGTGTTGTCGTCGTAGACAATCTCCATCGCACGGCCACCCAGGACGTAACTGGGTCGAACGACGACCGGATAGCCGATACGGCGTGCGACTGCGAAGGCTTCTGCGGGGCTTTTGGCCGTTCCGTTTTTCGGCTGCCGCAACCCTAGCTTCTTGAGGAAGGTCGAGAAGTGCTCGCGATCTTCGGCCCGATCGATCGATTCAACCGAAGTGCCGATCAGCGGCGCTCCCGCGGCGTGGAGCTTGTTTGCAAGATTGAGAGGTGTTTGGCCGCCGTACTGAACGATGATGCCCTTCGGCTCGGTCGCCTGCACGATGTGCATGACGTCTTCATGTGTCACCGGTTCGAAGAAAAGATGGTCGGAGGTGTCGAAGTCGGTCGAAACGGTCTCCGGGTTTGAGTTGACCATGACCGACTCGTAGCCGATTTCTCGCGCGGCATAGGCCGCATGGACACAGCAGTAGTCGAACTCGATTCCCTGACCGATGCGATTCGGGCCACCGCCTAGAATCAAGATCTTCTCGGCCGACGTCGGCCGCGCTTCGGTCTCGGCTTCCCAGGCCGAATAGTAATAGGGTGTGGCCGCTTCGAATTCAGCAGCGCAGGTGTCGACCAATTTATAGACCGGCTGAATTCCGTGCTCGGCGCGGAAGGCGGCAATCTCGTCGGGTGTTCTCTGAGTGGCGTGTCCGATCTGGCGGTCGGAGTAGCCCAGCTCTTTCGCCTCGCGAATGAGTGCCGGGCTGAAGGAACGTCCGCGCAGTTCTTCTTCGAAGTCGACGAGTTCGCGCATGTTTTCGAGGAACCAGCGATCTATCTTGGTCGCTTCGTGGATTTCCTCGAGGCTCCAGCCGGCACGAAAGGCCGTGCGGATTGCTATGAGGCGCTGGTCGTTTGGTATGCGCAGGGCATGGGCGACTTCGCTGCGATCGACTTCGAGTGCCTCGACGGACTCACGGGGGTCCAGCCCCAGGCCTGAGAGCCCGGTCTCCAGGCCTCGGAGAGCTTTTTGCAGCGACTCCTTGAAGGTGCGGCCTATGCCCATCACCTCGCCCACGCTCTTCATCTGCGTGGTCAATGTGGGATCCGTGCCCGGAAACTTCTCGAAGGCAAAGCGCGGAATCTTGGTGACGCAGTAGTCGATCGTTGGCTCGAAGCAGGCAGGCGTTTCCTTCGTGATGTCGTTCTGAATCTCGTCCAGCGTGTAGCCCACCGCCAGCTTGGCCGCGAATTTCGCGATGGGGAAGCCGGTCGCCTTCGACGCGAGGGCGGAGGATCGGGACACGCGTGGATTCATCTCGATCACCACCATGCGTCCGGTCTCGGGATCGGTGGCGAACTGGCAGTTCGAGCCCCCGCACTCGATGCCGATTTCGCGCATGATCAAGATCGATGCATTGCGGAGGTTCTGATATTCGCGATCCGTCAACGTCTGCGCCGGCGCCACGGTCACCGAGTCGCCGGTATGTACGCCCATCGGATCGATGTTCTCGATAGAGCAAATGATGACGACGTTGTCCGCGCTGTCGCGCATCACCTCCATTTCGAACTCTTTCCAGCCGGAAAGGCACTCCTCGATCAGGACCTCGGAGTTCATCGAGAGCGAGAGGCCGCGGGCGACGATCTCTTCGAATTCCTGAACGTTGTAGGGGATGCCTCCCCCGAACCCACCCATGGTGAAGGCCGGCCGGATGACGCAGGGCAGCCCGATCTCAGCCAGACAGCGCCGAGCATCCTCCATGTTGTGGGCGACTCCTGAGCGCGCTATCTCCAGACCGCAATTGCGCATCGCTGCGCGGAAGAGATCCCGGTCTTCGGCCTTGCGGATCACCTCGGGGCGGGCGCCGATGACCTCGACCTCGAACTCGTCCAGGACTCCCTTGTCGTACACAGCCAGGGCCGTATTCAGTGCGGTCTGTCCGCCGAGGGTGGGTAGGAGCGCGTCGGGACGCTCTTTCTCGATGATCTTGGCGACGGTATCCGGCGTGATGGGCTCGATGTACGTCGCATCGGCCGTCTCCGGGTCGGTCATGATGGTCGCCGGATTCGAGTTGACCAGGATGATCCGATACCCCTCGTCCCGCAGTGTCTTGCAGGCTTGAGTGCCGGAATAGTCGAACTCGCAGGCCTGTCCGATGACGATCGGCCCGCTTCCGATGATCAGGATGGATTCAAGGTCGTCCCGCCGGGGCATGGGGATTGCGATTGGACCACGACGGGGCGGGCGGCGCAAAGGCTGGTTGGCTGCTCCTCTGGCAAATCGTCGGATCCGTCGCCCCGGTCGACCCGTGCCGGCCATCGACTCCGGACCCAGGCCCCTACTCGAACCGCTGAGCCAGGAGTCCCGGCTCCAATTCGCAGTCGACCGCCACTTCGCCGATCTCGGCCACGAGTATGAAGCGCGGCATCCCGGCGGTCCCTTTCTTGTCCAGTCGCATTGCATCCAGAAGATCTTCGCCCGGAAGCGCGACGTCGTAGCGTCGGCGTAGGACGGGGAGCGAGACGGGGATCCCGAGGGTGTCGAGAAGGCGCCGCACGCGTTCCGGTAGCGTCCCGTCCCTGAGGGTGCCCGATTGCTGGCTGGCCTCCAAGGCCAGGACGAGCCCCGTTCCGACCGCGATGCCGTGGGGAACCGTCCCGTATCCGGCGACGCGTTCGATGGCGTGAGCGAAGGTGTGCCCAAGGTTCAGCTTCTTGCGATCCCCGGCTTCCCGCTCATCCCTCTCAACGATTGCGCGCTTGACACCGACGCAGCGTTCGACGATCTCGCCCAAGAGCTCGGGATCACGATCCAAGAGGGCGATCGTTTCCCCCTCGAGTCGGGCGAGAAGCTCCTTGTCGCCGATCAAAGCGCTCTTCACGACCTCGCCGAGTCCGGACCGAAACTCCTCCGACTCCAGGCTCGCCAGTGTTCTTGTGTCGGCGAAAACGGCGCACGGCTGATGAAAAGAGCCTGCGAGGTTCTTGCCCGCTTGAAGGTTGACGGCCGTCTTTCCACCGACCGAAGAATCGACCTGGGAGAGCAGGGTTGTCGGGCATTGGACGACCTCCACGCCGCGCATGTACAACGAAGCGGCCAAACTGCCCAGATCGCCGATCACGCCGCCACCCAGGGCGACCAGAAACGAGGCACGGTCGAGACCTCCCGCGGCCATGAAGTCGAGCACGCGCTCGAGGTGTTCGAACGACTTCGTCCCCTCACCGGGGGGGACCGTAAGGACTCGTTCTTTGTCAGAGAGACCGAGGCCTTCGAGATAGAGCGGCTCCACGTTCTCGTCGGTCAGCACGATGAAGGCGCCCGATCTTCGTTCGATGAAGGCTTGGGCCCGTTCGAGCACACCGGGTCCGATCACAACCTCGTAGGGTCGTTGCGTCAGAACTCGAACCGTGCGTTGCGTGTTGTTCACGCCGCAAGCTTACGGTGTCGCCGCGCCGATCGATCCATTGTCCGGTCTCGAACCGCCCTGCCGTGCGCGTCGCGCTCGGCGGCGCCGAATGAGTTCTTCATGCAGAGCCTTCGCTTTCCGCTTGTCCCGAAACAGGATGAAGATAAAGAGTCCGGTCAAAAGGACCGAGCCGCCGGCGACGATGTAGGCGAGCATCACCAGCCATGGGTTTTCCTTGGGGTAGAACTTGTCGATCGAATACAGGACGAAGAATGGCGCGCTGCGCAAGTCGAACGACTTCGGATCGTAGGCGAAGTTGTGCAGGAAAAAGCCCCGCGCCACTGCGTAATCACCCAGGCTGAGTTCCGTGTTGACTGTAGGCGAGCGGAAATGGATGACGTTGTTCCACGTCGGGTTGCCTATCCAACCCTGTGTATAGCGTTCGATGCGCGCGGGGTTTTCTCCTGCTCGCTTGACGCGGACGTCCTGCATGCGGCTGATCGGAATGCGCATCGGTTGAAAACGCCATTTCTGGGGATCCTCGTTCAGCTCGTCCAGAAGCTCGGTCGTGAGCACCGGGGCCAAATCCCATTCGATGGCATCAGGTTGGAGATCCCGTGCGAAGGCCATCGTGTGCCATAGAGGAGCGAACGGCGTTTCGCGCACCACCTGCGGGAGATCGACGTTGAGCTTGGCATCGCGCAAGTCATACAGCGCCATCCACCCATAGCCCTCGACCGTCCCCAGGGATGCGAAGGAGGAAAGTGCGCGCGGCCCGACCAAGAGCGGACCATCCACCCATTCCCCGGGCTCTTCGTAGAGTTCGTCAGAGTAGTTCTTGAGGAAGAGCCCGTCGACTCGCAGATACAACGCATCCTCGGGCACCTCGAGGACGATGAAGTACACCGGCGTTCCGTCATCGAGCAACAAGCGGCCGATGTACTCCGTCGGGTGTTCCGGACCGCGGCGACGCGTGCGAAGAGCATCGAGCCTGCCGCGAGCAAAAAAAGGTTTGGCGCGATGAGCGGATGGCGTTTCCAGAATGCGTGCCACGGATTCAGCGTTCAGCTCCGCAGCCTGCATTGCTTCGAAGTGGCGATCGGTGAGAGAGCGCGCCTCATTCAAAAGGAGATCCAGGGGCTCACTCTCCAGGACCACACGATCGATCTGCCGGTCTTCGTGGACCAGCGAATCGATCCTCTGTGCGTCGATTTTCGGCAGCAGAACCGTCTCTTCGAAGGTCAGTTCGGTCTGGGGGAGACCGTCGCTCTGCGAGTCGAGATACTCGTTGGTGGCCTTCCCGCTCTCATAAATGATGCAGGCCACGAGGACCAGGCCGATGAGCAGGCCGAGGATCTTGCGCTTCTCTCTCTTGTTCAGTCCGGGCGAACCGCTGGATGGGCTCGCTGCGCCCCCGGGTACTTTGAATTGCCTCATGCGGTAATCGCTCCTCTTCGCCGTTTGCGGCGACTTCCGCCCGAGTCGGAAAGAGACGCGGCCTGAACCAGGCTTTCAAAAATCCGTGTCTGCGGTCCGTCCAGCGGATCCAGTTCCGGGTGCCACTGCACCCCCAGGGCAAAGGACGAGGATTCCAGCTCGATCGCCTCGATCAAGCCCTGCCCGTCGCGAGCGCTGACCCTAAAACGCTCCCCGGGCGTTTCGAGGGCTTGGTGATGTCGGGAGATCACGCTGATCCGCTCTACCCCGTAGATCCTCTGAAGTTTCGTTCCCCCCACCAGATGGACGTCGTGGCGGACCCCCCCGGCGTGGGGTTGGCCGGAGGGCCGGTCATCGGGCAGGTGCTGGAAAAGCCGGGCTCCCCGGGCAAGCCCCAGAAGTTGCATGCCATAGCAGATGCCCAGGATCGGTAGACCGAGCTCGAGGGCCTTGCGAGTCAAGGTGAGATCGAAGTCCTGCTTCTCCGCGGGCACCGGGTTGGCCGCCGCATGGGGCGGGCCGAGCCCGAGCCGCTCGGTATCGAAGTCGTCTCCGCCCCCGAGGAGCAGTCCATCGGCCTGGGCCAAAAGCGTGTCGAGAAATAAACCGCTCGGGTCCACCGTGCATGGGGGCAGCACGACCGGATTGGCGCCGGCTCGCCACAGAGCTTCGGCGTAGCGAACCGGCAGTTGTATACGCCGCTTCTCTCCTGCCTCCAGCTCTCCATTGATGAAGACGAGCGGCCGGCCCGGTTGGCGGGTGTCCATCCCTGAATTCTACTGAACTTCAGGGCTCATCGCCCTGGCCGATTCGGAGGTAGGCGTGTCGATAGGCCACACTTCCTTCCTGACTCACGCTCCCGGCCAGAGCCAGCCGAAGGCCGCAGCTGTGACCATGGAATAGATGAAACCGTCGAATATGAACTTGAACATCACGGACCAACTTTGACCCTTCCAGACCGAATCGACAATGTTGCTGACGCAGTAGGGCAAGATCGAAACCGTTGCCGTGAAACGAAAGACCTCGCTGAATGTGGCGCCGCCTGCGAGCGTGAACGATCCGAGGTAACCGACGAAGAAGCTGACGATGGCCGTGTACAGGAACCACAGGGACAGGCTCTTGCCCATGTTTGGCGGTCCGTTGGGAAGGATGGTCATGAAGCCGACCGGGCCTTTGCCGTATTTTTCGAGCATCTCAGGTGAGCCCATCTCCTTCATCGAGGGCGGAAACGGAAAAACGAAGGAGCCACGCGTGATGCCCTTGTCGCGCATGGCCTGCATGAGGTCGTCTTCCGCCGGTAGTTTGGCATAGTCGCTCACGTGGATCGGAAGGCACATGTGTAGGACAGAGCTTGCGATAAAAACGAATACCGTGGACAGCAGAACAGGCAACCAAAGATCGGATAGGGCGACCATGTGAAGACTCCTCGGGAGAAAGCGGTTTGAGCCAGCCGAGGATAGACGGGAAAGCCGGCCGAGCAAGATCTCGCTCGAAGCGCGACGTCTACACGCGTTTCCTCCCTTTCGACGGCTACGAAGTTGCGAACGACCGGGGAATCCGGAAAACGAGTACCTCGAAGGGGGATGTTGAAAGCGGAGGGGGCTAGGATTCGCCCCCATGCAGGACTGGCTGCAGATTCTTGCGATGCTCCTCGGCGGTTTCTTGCTGCTTTGGCGCGGAGCCGACTGGTTGGTTGCCGGCAGCACCTTGATCGCGAGGCGCTTCGGCGTCAGCACCATGGTCGTCGGGCTGACCGTCGTGGCCTTCGGAACCTCCGCGCCGGAGATCGTCGTGTCGAGCATGGCGGCCTCGGAGGGCAAGGTCGACCTGGCCCTGGGGAACGTTCTTGGCAGCAACGTGGCCAATATCGGGTTGGTCCTGGGGGCCTGCGCGCTCGTCCTTCCGAAGATCTTGGAGACGCGGCTCAAGCTGCGCGAGGTGCTGTGGCTGTTTCTATCGCTCTCGGCCTTTTATGTATGTGCCCGGGACAGTTCGATCACACGGCCGGAGGGCGGGTTCCTGCTGGTTGGCTTCTGTGCCTACAACGCTCACGTTCTACTGACCGCGGACGCCGATCTGTCACCCGATGACCTCGACCTGGTACGCAGTCGCCACCCCTGGTTTTGGACCTTGCTCGGGATTGCAGCGATCCTCGTGGCGGCCAAGCTGGTGGTGATGGGCGCGGAGGACGGGGCCCTGCGCCTCGGGGTGCCCAAGAGTGTGGTGGGCTTGACCGTCGTTGCGATCGGCACGTCGCTTCCTGAGCTCGCTGCCGGTCTAGGAGGAGCCATTCGAGGTCAAAGCGAAATCAGCCTGGGGAACGTCATCGGCAGCAACGTCTTCAACGTGATGGCGGTGATCGGCATCGTCGCGCTGGTGCAGCCGATCTCGCCGCAGGCCTTGCCCGCAGCCGGCGCCGAGATCCAACACGCCTTCGATCTGGCGTTGACAGAAGACGTGGGGGTGGTCCTGGGCTTCAGTCTCGCTGTCGTGTTGATTCCACACGTCTGCCGCGACCGCAGGGGTCGCTTGAAGGGAGTGCTGCTGCTCGCGAGCTATGCGGCCTACACCGTTTGGCTGTATACGACTCGCCTGGCAGTCTAGCTATCGCAGTGCAAAACCGATCAGGCGGTACAGTAGTCGCGCTCCCACAATTTCGTCCCAGCCTTCGCCTAACCGCTCGGGGCTTGCAGGCGCGACTTCGGTCAGATCGAAGCCGACGATGCGTCGTCCGGAATCGACGAGTGCCCCGAGCCACAGCATCGCTTCGTGCCAGGTGAGCCCGCCGGGCACCGGGGTTCCGGTGTTCGGACACAGCGAGGGGTCGAGACCGTCGATGTCGAATGTGACGTAGACCTCCTGCGGCAACGGTTCGAGGGTTCGCAGAATGTGCTGGGTCAGCGGCTCGCGCGAGAGTTTGAAGCGGGCCCACTCGTGATCGAAGAGCGCGTGGATGCGGCCCTCTGATGAGCGGATACGCTGGTGCTCTTCCTGCGCCAGGTCGCGCAACCCGACTTGCACCAGAGGGCCGAGGTTGTCGATCCGCTCCAGCACGTTGAAGAGGATCGAAGCGTGCGAGAACCGGAAGCCCTCGTAGGCGCTGCGGAGATCTGCGTGGGCGTCGAAGTGCAGGATGCCCATCCCCGAATAGCGCTCGGCGTGGGCTTCGATGGCCCCGAGGGACACCGAGTGATCGCCACCGATCAATGCGCAGAGCTTTCCGGCCTCCAGGCCTTCGTCCGTTCGATCCCTTACCCAGGTGTTCAGCTTGTTCTGAATCGCCTCGACGCGTTCGGTACAGGTGCGCAACTTGGGATCTCGCTCGAGCCCTCCGGCATCGATCACCCGCTGGGCATCCATGCGCGCACTTTCGTTCCAGGCGGCAACCTGCCCATGCAGGGGAGCCATCCAGATTCCCAACTCATAGGGCTTGCCCGTCACGGTGTCGAAAAGGTCGACCTGGTGGCTCGCGCGCAGGATGGCCTCGGGGCCGAGGGCCGTCCCGGGTCGAAACGACGTGGTGGCATCGAAGGGGACTCCAAGAACGTGAACCCGAGCTTGCTCCGGGGAGACGGCGAGGCCGAAAAGGCCGCTCTCGGGACCGGCGGCCGCGGAGGGATTGAAATCAGGGTTCATGGGGGCGCGAATGTTAGCTCGAAAGACCCGTGCCCGGACCCCGCGCTGTTTTTCTTCGAGATCGCGCTTCCCCTGGGCGTTTGGCCGGCTCGGACACAGGAGCGGATGGAAGAACGGTCGGACGGCGATGCGAAGGCCCTTGGGGCTCTGGTGCGTCGCCACGAGGGCCCGATACTGCCTTCTCTGGAGGATGAGATCTCCGGATATCTGAGTGGCGGCGGGGACGTGAGTGCGGAAACGTAGCAAGCGATCGGCTACGCCGAAGGTGTCTGGGAACTCGGCTACACCGAAAGATGGCGGAGACGGAGGAGAGCCCGCGGTGTTTGCCGGAGGTTCGAGACTCTCTACCCTACCCGGTATGCAGACTCGAACGTGCCTCGTAGCGGGAGCCTCCCTGGCTGCCATGGCCGTCGTCCTCGGAGCCTTCGGAGCCCACGCCCTCAAGGGCGCTCTGGAAGAGTCCGGCCAACTCGACAACTGGAATACCGGCGTGCGCTATCAGATGTGGCACGCCCTGGCGCTGATCGCCTACGGTCTGTTCCGCGAAAGCCGTCCGGGCAAGTGGGCGCCCGCCTGGTGCTTCCTCCTCGGCAGCATCGCCTTCAGCGGATCGATCTACTGCCTGTGCTTCGGGGTCTTGAGTCCGGTCATGGGCCCCGTAACCCCTTTGGGCGGAGCCTTCTTGATCGCAGGATGGGTTGTCTTTGCGATCCAGGCCGCTCGGGCTAGGTCTTCGGGATGAGCGCGAGCATCGTCTCGGCGAGACGATCGACGTCACCATCCTCGATACAAGCCGGCGGTATGGCATAGAGGACATTCCCCAGGGGTCGTAAGAGCACGCCTTTTTCGATGGCGTTGCGCCGAATCCTGGGGGCCAGTTCCGAGAGATAACCTGCCCGGTCCTCCGGAGGCGTGTGCAGATCGAGCGCGCAGATGCCGCCGATGTGTCGTAGCTCGTCCACATCGTCTCCTGCCGTTTCGAGCGTGCGGTGGAGGCGTTGACCGATCTCCTCGAAACGTCGGGGCACGTCATTCTCGAGCGTCAGGCGCAACGACGCCCGTGCGACGGCACAGCCGATGGGATTCGCGGTCCACGTGTGGCCGTGGGGGAAAAAGCGCGAGCGCCGGTCGTGCAGGAAAGCCTCGAACATGCGCTCGGTCGTCAGCGTGGCGGCGAGGGGCAGTACGCCGCCCGTCAGACCCTTGGCGATGCACAAGAGGTCGGGGGCGATTTCCGCACGCTGGCAGGCAAAGAGGGATCCGGTGCGACCGAAACCGGTCATCACCTCATCGGCGATCAGGGGCAGGTCACGCTGGTCGCAGCGAGCTCGCAGATGACGCAGAAAGCTCGCCGGATGAATTCGCATGCCCGCTGCTCCCTGGACCAAGGGCTCGACGATGACGCCGGCGACGCGATCTCCCAGTTCATCGAGCGCCGCGTCCAGGGCCTCATCGTCAGGCCGGATGCGTTTCGCTTCAAAAAGGAAGGGGCGGTAGGGGTCGAAGAACGGATCGGGATCGCCGACCGACATCGCTCCGAACGTGTCTCCGTGATAGGAACCTTCCAGCGCGATGAAGACACGCCGTTGCGGCTCGCTCGCGTGTATCCAGGAATGCAGGACCATCTTCAAGGCGACTTCGACCGCCGTAGAGCCGTTGTCCGAGTAGAAGACGCGGCTCAACTTGCCCGGCGCGACATCGAGCAGCTCTTCGGCGAGCGCGACGGCCGGTTGATGGGTTGCGCCGGCAAACAGGACGTGATCCAGTTCGCGCGCCTGCTCTTGCATCGCCTCGATCAAGACCGGATGGCCATGGCCGTGCAGGATCGACCACCAGGACGAAATTCCGTCGATCAAGCGGCGGCCGTCGGTCAGGTGGAGAAACGCACCTTCCGCGCGGAGGATCGGGAGCGGATCCGCTTCTATGCCGTGCTGGGTATACGGATGCCAGAGGTGGCGACGATCACGTTGGACGAGCTCCTCGCTCGAGGACGGTCTTTCCCGGGTCATGGATGAAACATTACTGGAAGCCGCCCCAAAGGGATTTTTTTTTCCGGTGCACAACCCGCCGAGCATTCTCGGAGTGGCCGACGCGTCTGTTCGGGGCTTTCAGGGCAGGGGAGAGGGCGATCGCATTCACCCAATGCACGCTCGGGAGACACACCTCCGCCCTTCTTGAAGAGAGTCGTTGGAAGTCCGTCGGGCACGGAACTGCGCACATATACGCAACTCGCGTCCGGACACGCTAGACTCCGCCTCGGCTTCCTTTTGGCCGCCCAGCTGAGAGACTGCTATGGAAGATCAAGAACGCCCCATCGAGAAGGTTGACATCGCGGGTGAGAACGTCCACTGGGATCTCCGCGAGGACATGAGCTACGCGGGCTACCTACAGCTGGAGAAGCTTCTGAGCGTTCAGGTGCCTCGTACGGACAAGCACGACGAAGCGATGTTCCTGATGGTCCACCAGGTCTCCGAACTATGGATCAAACTTGCCCTCCACGAAGTTGGAGCTGCAATGGACCTGATTCGCAAGGATACGCTGGAGCCGGCGTTCAAGATGCTTACGCGGGTTTCGCACGTGCAAGAGCAACTCAAGTGTGTTTGGGATGTGATCTCCACGATGACGCCGGCAGATTACGTGGCCTTTCGGGACGCTCTGGGGCACGCCTCCGGTTTCCAGTCGTACCAGTATCGCATCCTCGAATTCAGGCTAGGAAACAAGAACGCGGAGCTGATCGAGGTTCATCGCCACGAGCCCGAAGTGTTTGCAGAGGTCAAAGGAGCACTGCAGGCACCCAGCATTTACGACGAGGCTCTGCGACTCTTGGGGCGGAGAGGATTCGATGTTCCGGAAGAGCGGCTGGAGCGAGACTGGTCCGAGCCATACCGGAGCCATCCGGCCGTCGAGCAGGCGTGGCTTCGGGTCTACCGTCAATCCGAGAAGTACTGGGATCTGTACGAGCTGGCGGAAAAGCTGGTCGACGTCGAAGACCATTTCCACCAGTGGCGTTTTCGCCACATGAAGACCGTCGAACGGATCATCGGCTTCAAGCGCGGGACGGGTGGCACGTCCGGCGTCGGATTCCTCAGGAAGGCGCTCGACCTGCGATTCTTTCCGGAACTCTGGAGCGTGCGTACTTCGCTCTGATAGCAAGCAAACCCCGCAGCCGGGACCGTTCCTGGGGCCGGGTCGGCCCGCGACCTAGGGACTCGCGACCTTCAAGTGCATCCCTTGGCTCATGGCCAGTCCACCGGGGGCGCCTGGGTCCAGGATAAACCACTGGAGGAAGCGCTCTCTGGCGATGAACGCGGTGTCATTCGGGATCGGAAAGGACCGAAAGCCATCTCCTGCTCCATCGATCGTTGTAGGGAAGAGCAGCATCCCCACCGGATGAATGTTCAAGAACCCCCCCAGAAAAGGAATGAGGGCGGATTGGGAACTGAAGCCCAAGGCGGCGAGCGCGCCGGGCAATGCGTTGAAGGTCGAGGAGATGAAGATCTCTCCGATGGTAGGCGCTCCGGAGGCCACCATTCCCGGGACCGTCGACGTTCCGCCGGTTCCTACGCCATAGACCTTGGCGTAGCCCACGGCAAGGTTCAAGAGGGAAGCGTTGGCGTTGATACGGCCTGCGCCCGAGAAGATGTCCTCACCCGTCGCCTCGATGTCATCGGCCGCATCGACGATGTACTCGCGAAGCTCTGCATTGGTCAATGATTCCTTGACCGACAAGAGCAACGCAGCAAGCCCGGACACGTGAGGAGCGGCGAAGGAAGACCCGCATGCGATAAAATAGTCGGTGGTGCCGAGGTGGCAGACGGGAATCTCGTCGCCGGGGGCGGCGACGTCGATCTCTGGGCCGAAATTCGACGCATTGGTCACGACGTCGAAGTGAGAGGTTGCAGTGACCGCCATGACATCCGGCTGATTTGCTGGAAAGTGAACGGTCGAGGAGGCGTCATCTCCTGCAGCGGCAATGACGAGGACGTCATTGCTCTGCGCGTCTGCCAGAGCGGCGACAATGGAACTGGAAAAGCCCACGCCCAAGCTCAGATTGATGATGTCGGCCCCGTTGTCCACGGCATACAGGATGGCGTCGTCCAGCGTTTCTGACAGCGGGAAGAAGTTGCCGACCTTCACGGGCATGATGCTCACGCCCAGGCCGTCAGTGGCCCCCCCTGCGACTCCGTCGATTCCCAGGCCGTTCTGTCCTCGGGCGCTGACGATGCTCGCCGTTGCCGTGCCGTGCCAGAAAATTCCCTCCGGGGCGTTGTCCGCCGCTTCGAAGTCCCAGCCGCGTACGTCGTCGATGAAGCCGTTGCTGTCCGTGTCGGTGCCGTCGAGGACCTCGTCGGCGTTCGCCCAGATGTTGCCGGCGAGGTCTTCGTGGTTCCAGTTCGTGCCGCTGTCGACGATGGCCACCACGATCGCCGGGTCGCCGTCCTCGTACGCCCAGGCTTCCAGAGCATCGATGTCAGCGTCGACCGTACCTCCGCTCTGCCCCGTGTTGTTCAAGTTCCATTGATCCGCGAATGTTGGCGTGGCGGGGGTGGCGCATGTACTTCCGGTGAAGCGCCCTATCGTGTTCTCTTCGACGAGCGAGAAAAGCCCTGTCTTCTTCAGCCGGGAGACGAACTCGAGAACGTCACGGCCCTCGGGTATGAGGATGTCTCGGAACCCCAGACGGTTCTCACGGATCATTCGTGCGCCTGCGACCGAGCCTCCGAGGCTCTTCAGGATGGCCTCCACGTCACGGTCGACGGCTGTTCTTGCCGTCACGACCCGTGGGTCTACGCGATAGACGAGTTCGCCTTCCTTGCGCAGCCAGCCGATGCCATCGTGCTCGTAGGACACCGCTTGCGCTGAGACACCGCCTGCGAGCAAGACGGAAGCGAACCAGTACGTCGGGAACATGTATCGTCGCAAGGGGGGGGGGGCCGATGGAACGGGGCCTGCTCTGACTCTAGCCTTTTTCCACGAATTTGGGATCTCTCATGCCCCGAATCCGCGGGCGCGCACCACGCACGGCTCGGAAGAAGCCCACGACGCGTCGGGGGATGTCAGAGCCCGAGGCCCCGCGCCTCAGGGGCGAAACAACGCTTCGAGATCGTGGTCTTGGCACCACGCTTCCAGGGCGCTTTGATCCAGAGGGGTGAACGGCGGCACCTCGAAGATGTACGGCACGTGCGCGATGCGATCGAGCGTTTGTCGATTCGAGGCGTGCGGCTCGCCTACCAGGAAGAGTGCCCGCGGTTCCAGGTGACGCGCGCGAAGCGCCTCGAGGGAAAGCAACGTGTGATTCAACGTGCCCAGTTCCGAGCGGGCCACGAGAACCAATGGAGCGTGTGCGCGTTCGAGCCAGTCGGCCTGCATGCGGACCGGGTCGAGGTGGTAGGGGACCAGGAGCCCGCCGGCCAGCTCGACGATCAGGCGCGTATCGATCAATGTGCGCAGTAAGCCTTGCAGCCCTTCCTCGAGGCGTTCGGACTGCAAGATGATCCCGGCGTCTTCCGCCGCTGCATGGGGGGAGGCTGGCAGTGGAAGCTCCCAGGCGGGAGGGAGGACCTCGGCGTTCGTTGCGTTGACGAGGGTCCGGACGCTAAGAGAGTCACTATCCTCGCCGGTTTGAACCGGTTTCCAGTACGCAGCCGGGCCATGGCGCCGCGCTGCGGTCAAGAGTAGTGAGGAAACGACGGTCTTGCCGATACCGGTGTCGGTTCCGGCGACGAACAAGGCGCGGTCAATATCTTCAGCAACGTTTTGTCGCGCAGTCCGGACATGAACGTTCGTATTCGACAATGCCCGGGCCAGCGCATCGACTTCGTCCTCGGAGTTGTAGCAATGGACGACCAAGCGCAGCCCCGACGCCCCATCGGGAACCGTGGGCGGTCGAACGGCACGGGCTTCAAATCCGCTGTCGAAGAGCCTCTCGGAGAGTTCGATCGCCTTCCCGGCGTCGCCGATGATCCACGGAACGATCGCTCCGCGGGGCTCCGTGAGGTCCAGCCGGTGCGCCAGCTCCTTGGCCTTCGTGCAAACCGCTCGACGTTCGGCTTCTGCGTCCTTACAGGCGTCGATTGCGGCGATCAGCGCACCGGCGATCGCGGGCGAAGGCGCCGTCGTGAACAAAAAACTCCGCGCGCGCTGGATCAGATGTTGGCGAAGCTCGTCGCTTCCCACGACGAAGGCGCCCGACACGCCCAAGGCCTTGCCCGCACAGACGATACGCGCGGCCAGGCGGTTTTCGCCCTCGACGGCGCACTCTTCCCAGACTCCCGACCCCTGCGGTCCGAGAATACCGACCGAGTGCGCCTCGTCGATGATCAGCCATGCGTCGAAGGTCGAGCAGAGCTCGTTCAATCGAACGAGATCAGGAGCGTCACCATCCATGCTGAAGACACCCTCGGTAACGACGAGCCGCCTCGCGGCTGACCCCGCGCGAGCAAGCTGGCACTCGAGTTCCTGCAGATCGAGGTGGTTGTGGACGTAGACGCGCGCCCGCGAGAGACGGGCTGCGTCGACCAACGACGCGTGGTTCTTGCGATCGCTAAAAACGGCATCCCCGCGGCCCGCCAGTGCTCCGATCACGCCGAGATTGGCCTGGTAGCCCGAAGGAAACAGCAGCGCGGTCTCCGCCCGCAGCCACTCCGCGCACTTTTCCTCCGCCTCCTCGTGGAGTATGCAGCCGCCGCCCAGGAGTCGCGAGGCCCGTCCTCCGACACCGTGGTCGGCGAGCGCCTGCTGTGCGCTCTCGATGATCCGGGGGTGGCGCGTCAGACCGAGGTAGTCATTCGATGCGAAGTCGACCCGCTCGCTCCGCTCTCCCGTGCCGAGGGTGCGGCGAAGGCCGGCGGCTTCCCAGCGGGTCATTTCGCCCCTCAGGCTTTCATCGAGGGGCACTTCCATCGCATCCGGCTCAACAAGGGTTCAGGCTCGCGACACGGCTTCCAGCCCGAGCTTGGTCAACAGCAGCGTATCGACGGAGAGTTCGGGGTTCGGAGTGGTCAGGAGTTCGTCGCCGACAAAAACGGAATTCGCTCCGGCAAGGAAAGCCAGCGCCTGGGCTTCCTCGGTCAACTCGGTGCGACCGGCGGAGAGACGTATGACGGCGCTCGGCATCAGGATTCGGGCTGTAGCGATGGCGCGCACCCACTCCGACCAGTCCAGAGGAGGGCGTCCGCCAAGCGGGGTTCCCTCCACGGGCACCAGGGCGTTGATGGGAACGCTCTCTGGATGGGGGTCGAGGTTGGCGAGTTCGGAAAGCAGCTCGGCGCGCACCTCGCGTGACTCGCCCAGACCCAGAATGCCGCCGCAACAAACGCTCATGCCTGCGGAACGAACGGCTTCGAGCGTTGCCAAACGCTCGTCGTAGGAACGCGTGGTGATGATCTTGCCGTAGAAGCTCCGCCCGGTATCGAGGTTGTGGTTGTAGTAGTCCAGTCCGGCGTCGCGCAGTTCTTGCGCCTGCTCTTTGTTGAGCATGCCCAGAGTGGCGCAGGTTTCGAGCCCCAGCGCTTTGACTCCGCGCACCATTTCGAGAACGGACTCGAACTCTTCGCCGTCCTCGGCCTCGCGCCAGGCAGCACCCATGCAGAAGCGATCCGCTCCGCGCTCCTTGGCGGCACGGGCGCTCTCGAGAACCTCCTTCAACGGCTTCAGGCGCTTCTCGTCAGTCGGCGTCGAGTAGCGCGCGCTTTGCGAGCAGTAGGCACAGTCCTCGCTGCAACCTCCGGTCTTGATGGACAGGAGTTGTGAGAACTGAATGCGTCGGGGGTCGTGGTGGCGGCGATGCACGCTCGCAGCTTCGAAGACCAGATCGAGCAACGGCCGGTCGAGCAGTTCGAGGACCGCTCCCTGGGTCAGGGGCTGGCCGGGCGCCTTGAGTCTTGTGGAGGGCATGGAAGAAGCGGATTCTAGCCCCCTGGGTCCCGCTCCGGAAGGCGCTCATGTCCTATCGTGCGATCTCTCGACTCGTAGAACCGTGATCCGCTTGAGTGAAGGCCCCTCGAGCACGTTGCGTTCCCTTGCGCCGGCTACGGTCAGGTCGATAGCAAGAAGGACATGCCGTGTGCCGGAAATCACCATCCCATGCAGAACTCGATCAGGAAGAGATCGACTAGAAGTCGATCTGGAAGCGAAGCATGAGGCCGTCGAGGCTGTCATCGGTTGCGCCCGACTGGTACTCGGAGTGGATGTAGTCGAGCATGATTCTCGTGTTCGGGTTCAGGTACCAGTTCACGCCGGCGGAGTAGTTGTTGATTTCGTTGTCGGTCGGACCGTCGTTGAAGTCGTTCATGGAGATTCGTGCCTTGAGCTCGATGGCGCCTGAACCGCCGCTGCCGTCGAGGCTGTCGGTCATTCTTATACGATCGAACCTGCCGCCATTGGCCTTGTAGCTGCGTTGCTCGCCCGTCAGGAAGTAGCTGCCGAAGAGATAGCCACCGGTGTAATCGGCATCCACCCCGCTTGTGCCGCCGTCGACGCTGGCCATGAAAAACTCCGCCTGTGCGGAGATCGGGCCATTGACCCAGGCGGTTCCCAGGTTCCAGTGCAGTGCTCCCTCGCTGGGAATCATGGCGCCACCCAGATCCGCCAGAAGATGTATTTCGGGCCTTCCCGTGAGATCGGTCATTCCCATTCCCATGTCATCGGGGGTGTCTGAGCGGAGGCTGAGGGCGCTTCCCAGGTGAAGAACGTGGGAGAAGTCCGCGTTGTTGAAGATGGTGCCGCAAAGACGTCCTGTGACCGAGTACTGCCCTTCGCCTTGGCTGAGTTGTCCGTCCTTGGAATCGCGGAAGATTCCCAAGGCCCAGTTGAAGTTGTGCAGCTCCTCCACATAGTCGCTGACCTGGAGCCCGATGTTGCGGCCTGGCGCGAACACGTCACCGAGACTGCGCTCCATGAAGGTGATGAAGCGACTCGAGGTAAGATGTTCGATGCTGAACGGTTCCTTGAAGTGGCCGATTCTGACCTTGCCGATGGGCGTCTTCATTCCGATGAAGACGTCCTTGAACTTGTTGCCACCGTCGCCCGTGAACTGTATCTGGGTCTTGAAATCGACCGAATGGTAGATCGTTCCCTTGGCGAAGAAGCGCACGGTTCTGAACTCCGCGCCATCGCCGGCGATCCCGCCGGAATCATCGACGTAGGAGGGGTCTGCTGAGAAGAAGCCGAGGTCGAAGTAGGTCCGGCCCCCCCAGGTCACTTCGATGTTGTCATCCTTGAACAGCGTCTTGTACGTGGAGGGTATGAGCCCGGCGCTTTCGCCTCCCGCTGCGCGTTCCTCGGTCAGATTCTCTTCGGCTAGAGAGAGGTTACCGCCTTCGGGGGGGTCGCTGTTCGGCGTATTGGCTGCCGCCAGGCCGCCGAGTAGAGTCATCGCAGCTGTGTAGAGAGATGCTTTCATTTCTTCTTTTCTTCAAGGAATGTGTGCGAATGGCGCGAGACTTTACAGGAACCGAGCCAGGGAGGGCACCCCGGTATTCCGTGAAAATCGAGTGAAGACCGCGTGAACGTCGAGCTAGTATTTCGGAGGTGGTAAGACTGCTTACGGGTGCGACTGACGGGACCGGGTCGGCACAGGCGCGATGTTTGGAACTTGCTGAACCGCTGCAGGCCAGACTCGAAGAGCTAGCTGGAGCGGTCTACCCCCGCGAGGCCTGCGGGTTATTGGTCGGATTCCTGTCGACGGTGTCCGTTCGTGTTTGCGCCGTGCATCCCGCGCGCAATCTTTCCGACGCGCAGAACCGTTTTGATATCGATCCTGGCGAAGTCGTGAGGATCGACCGCGAAGCCCGCGCGGAGGGGTTGGAAATATGTGGCGTGTGGCATTCCCATCCGGACCGTCCCGCGGTGCCTTCAGCGGTGGATCTCGGAACTTCTTGGAGCCTGGTGCCCCATGTCATCGTGTCCGTGGAGGAGGGTGTCTCGACCGCAATACGTGTTTGGCGGATCGGTCCGGATCGAACTTCTCTCGAGCTTGACCTGGTTGGGCATGCCAGGGCCCCGAGGAAATAACCGCCTCCATTATTGGACGGGGGGGGGCGAAACCATGCCGAACAGAACGGCGGCTGGTCCGGCTAGTCGGTGGGCTCGACGTCGTTCAAGGCCCAATCGTAGCTGAGGAACTTGATGCGTTTCGTGCGGATGAATTCCGCATCTTCGGGTGGTGCGTAGCGGATCAGGTAGGCGCGCACGCTACCGGCGTCGCGCTTGAAGTCCTCTTGGAACCAGTCGAAGATCTTCGATAGGCGAAGTAAGTCCTTTTTCTTGTCGAACTGGTTGCGCTTGGGATCGTTGATGAAAGCACGCATCTGTTCGCCGAGTTGGGCGTCCAGTTTGTCCGCCGTGAAGGCCTCATTCCGGAGCGGAGGGCAGCTGTGGGAAGCGCAGTTGACCGCGGAATGCAGGCGGGCGTCCTTGAATTGCCGGCGTAGGATCTTGTGCTCGATATCGTTCAGGGAAAGCTTCTTTCCCTTTCCACCGGGCTTGAACAACGGCATGTCGATGAAGTCCTCATCGAACACGCTCTTGAATCCGAAAACGCCACTGAGTTTCTTGATGCTCTTGATCGGGTAGTTGTCGACGACTTTCTTGACCGTGTGGGCGTTATAAACGTTGATCCAGAAGGCGAAGCGTTGGGGGGCCGTCCAACTTCCGAGTTCGTCCGGCGTGACCCCGTGCACCAGATCGAGGTATGCGGTCAGCTTGTCAGGCCGCTTCTTCACGGATGCGTAGTCAAATCCGTCGCCGCGCACGTTTTGAGCCAGCGTCTGGTTCCACAGGGAGTGGGTGTGGTCGAAAATTCTTGCCGCCGGGCCGGGAGCCGAGCTATCCCTGGTCGTGCCCGTGGTTTGTTGGGAGGATCGAGCGCGGGGTGTTTCGGTATACAGGGAAGACGGCTCGGCGGTATGTGTTCCGAAGTCGTGGGTATTGATCGCGACAGATACCAGAGAAAGCAAAGTGAGACTAGTGAACATGCCCTGACCTTAATGGACGCGTGAGAGGACTGGAAGTGGTAAGCCGGTGGGAAGGGTCGACACATCGTTCCAAGTCTGGAGAGGGTCGGATTCCGTCCCGCTACCTCAGGCCTTGTGACATCTACACAATGAACGCAAAGGGGTGCAAGGCCCGTCAACCCTCCACGATTTTCATACAGAGCGCTCAGTCGAGATGGGCACGGTTGGAATCGCCCTGCTCCTGACCCTCCGGGAAGTACTCCGACCAGCGGCGATCGACCAGTTCGCGCGTCGCGTCGTCAGTAAGGAGTTCATCGGGGTATCCCGGCTTGACACGCGCATCGATCGCCAACGGGGCGGAAAAGGATGCATGTCGCCCGATGAGCTCGACCTGCGCCGCATGGATGTCTCGTCCAGGGTCGAAGCGCGTGAACGTGTTCCACAGGAAGTTGATCGTGCTTTTGGCCGTGCGCTCGGCATCGTCGGCAACAACGATCAACGGCCACTCGGCAAAGGCCGGGTCCGCTGCGATCCGGCCGGCGGCGTCCGAGTCGTCCTGGAAGCGATCGGCTTCCACCACGAGACATCCGGGTGAAAAGAAGCGTACGTTGCGCGCTCCGCTCCGAGGCTCACCTCGAAATATCGTGGGGAGTTTCCTCCGGGCCTCGCCTAAACCCAGAAGGACACCTTTGCCTCCTTCGTTCAGGGTCGGTCCGGCATAGTCCAGGGTGTCCATCGAGAGATTTGAAAACAGGAACAGGTCCGTGCGGAAGTCCGTCCGCTCTAAAATGTGCGTCAACGTCGCCTTGAAGTCCCGAAGTTCGATCGACCCGTCGGTCACCATCAGGAACTTTGTCAGCGACAGCTGCCCTTCGCCAAGGATGCGGAAAGCCGTCGCCATCGCTTCTCGCCGGTAGCGTTCGTGAACAACCGCCGCCCCGAGGGAGTGGTAGCCCGTCTCTCCATAGCTCCAGAAGGAGCGCACGCCCGGCATGGCGAGTTTCAGGAGGGGAGTCAGGAGCTCCTGTAGATAGTCTCCCAGGAAGAAGTCTTCCTGGCGCGGTTTCCCCACGACGGTGGCAGGTAGGATCGGCGCGCGGCGGCGGAAGAGCGTCTTGCAGTGAAACACAGGGAATTCGTGCGTTTCGGAGTAGAACCCATAGTGATCCCCGAAGGGACCTTCCGGAGCGCGTTCGCCGGGATGCACCTGTCCGACCAACGCAAACTCCCCGTCTGCGAACATCGGCAGCGGCGATTGTTCGTGTCGGTACGCGCGCAGTTTGGATCCGGTCAAGAGGCCGGTCAGCAGGATCTCTGGAACGTTCTCAGGCAATGGGGCGAGCGCCGCGAGAATCATCGCGGGAGGTCCGCCCATGTTGACGACGACCGGAAGAGGAACGTTGCGTTCTTCGGCCGCCGCCAGGTGGAAACCCGCGCCACGAACGATCTGAATGTGCAGACCCAGCTTTGCGTCGTCGAAAAGCTGCATGCGGTACACACCGAGGTTCGACCCACCGTGTTCGGGGTGCTCGGTGTAAACCAAAGGCCAGGTCAAGAAGCGCCCACCATCTCGCGGCCAGGACTTGAGCGCCGGCAGGGAGAGAATCTGCGGGTTGCTTTCGATGACCTCGGCGATGGGGGCCTTGCGCACCCGTTTCATTCCGGTTTGCGAAAGCGCTCGGAAAACTCCGCGATTCTTCCACAACGCGGAAAGCGTCGGGGGAACCAGTTCCAACGGCAGGCGCGCGAGCTGCTCGATCCTTTCGGCGGGTTGCGGGCCGAATGCGGACAGTACGCGCTCGCGCGTACCGAAAAGGTTGGTCGCAAGGGAAAAAGGGGAGTTCCGGACGCTTTGAAACAACAAGGCAGGTCCGCCGGCGGCTACGATTCGGCGGTGGATTTCGGCCACCTCGAGGTCCGCGTCAACCTCGGCCCGCACCTCGATCAGCTGACCCGCTCGCTGGAGTCGGCCGAGCCAGGTACGCAGGTCCCGGGGGGCGGAGTCGCTCATGGGACGAGAAGTTATCGCACCGGCTACCTCGAAACGGAACCTCGACAGGTTTTCTGGGTTGAGAGAGCATGAAAAGCAGCCGAACAGAACCCGGCTGGACCAGCCCACGCCTGAGATTGCGATGAAAGACTCGAGACATTCCCTCCTGCTCGCCCTCGCCGTCGCAGGTCTCCTCGAACAGGGAGCGGCCGGGCAAGACAGCGCCGAAGACGCCGGTGGCGATCCGGCTCGGTTGTTCTGGGACGCAAGAAATGCCGAACACCTCTTCAACCGCGCGGGCTTCGGAGCCTCGGCACGCACGATCGTGCGGTCTCTCGAGCAGGGGGCGGAGTCGGTCGTTGACGAACTGATTGAAGGCGAGGGGTGGGTCGTGGAACCCTTCTACGCCCGGCTGCGCGGTGGCATGGAATCCCGGGAGCGGCTCAAGCGCCTCCCCGACGACATGCGGGAGGAAGCTCGGAGGCGTATGCGGCGCGAGGAAGCCGCGCAGGTGCGCGATTTTCTAGGCTGGTGGACCGAGCGAATGCTGTCCGGTCAGGACGACCTGCGAGAACGCATGACGCTGTTTTGGCACGGCCACTTCACGAGTTCGATGCAAGACGTGAAGAATTCCCACGAGATGATTCTGCAGAACCAATTGTTGAGACAAAACGCTCTGGGCAACTTCGGCGATCTCGTGCATGCCATAGCCCGCGACCCGGCGATGTTGGAGTATCTCGATAACGACTCGAATCGCAAGGCGAGACCCAACGAAAACTTTGCGCGCGAGCTGATGGAACTCTTCACAATCGGCGAAGGGCATTACACCGAGGAAGACATCAAGGAGGCAGCGCGGGCCTTTACGGGGTGGAGCGATCGCTTCGGTAAGTTTCGCTTTAGTCGTCGACACCACGACGCCGGTGAAAAAACGGTGCTGGGCATTACCGGACACCACGATGGGGATGACGTGATCGACATCCTTCTTCAGCAAGAGAGCTGCACGCGATACATTGCCGGCAAGTTGCTCACCTACTTCGAGGGTGTGCAGCCGGATGAGGAGCGCCTCTCCAAGTACGCGGGACTCCTGCGCGAGTTCGATCTTGAAATCGCTCCCTTCCTGAAACGACTCTTCCTCGATCCCGATTTCTACAGGGAGGAAGTCGTGGGTGGGCGCATTGCGAGTCCGATCGATTTCCTCGTCGGGGCGGCACGCCGACTGTCCCTGGATCCTCCGGCGCGCCTGGTCTTGGCCGGTGCCGCATCCCTTGGCGAGAAGCTGTTCTATCCACCAAACGTGAAGGGTTGGGACGGTGGCGAGACCTGGATCACGACGGGGAGCCTGATGCAGCGGGGCAACCTGGCCGGCGTCCTCTTGGGGCGTGTGGAACTCACCCATTTTCTGAACCACGACCCGCTGGAGGGCCAGGACGTCGTCCTGAACCAAAGCCAGCGCAAGAGGAGCCCCGCGGAGATCAAACGCCTGCGCCGCACCCTGGGCGTTCTACGCGATCTCAAGGAGGTTGAAAGGGCGGGGTGGCGGCCCCGGATGAATTTCTCCGGCCGCCTGAAGGCCGATGGTGTGGTTGGCGATCGAGACATCGTCAGGGCCCTATGTGACGCCCTTCTGGCGATCGAAGTGGACGATGAGACACATCGAGCGTTGACGGGGGTCTGGATCGCAATGCGCGAGGAGCAGGAGCTCCAAGAGCATGACCTCTGGAGTTCACCGAAGACGGCCGAGGATCAGCTCCGCACACTTGCCCATGTGATTCTCAGTTTGCCCGAGGCCCAGTTGAATTGACGGAACACTTCGCGATGAGATCGATTGACAGACGACTACTTCTACGTGCTCTGGGGGCTTGCGGGGGATTGACGCTCCTCTCCCGGTCGTCCCAATCCCGTGAGCGGAGTGACGACCCTCAAAAATCGCTCGTGCTCGTGCAGCTCTCTGGGGGCAATGATGGGCTGTCGACCGTCGTGCCCCACGGCGATGACAGCTATCACCGGGAGCGGAAGACGACGCGCCATCGGGCATCGGACGTGCTGACGATCGATGGCTACCGCGGCTTTCACCCAGCCTTGAAGCGCATGCATGCGCGGATGAAGGAGGGTGGCCTCGCCGTCATCGAGGGTGTCGGATACGCGAATCCCAACCGCTCGCACTTCAAGTCCCTCGACGTTTGGCACACGGCCGATAGGGGCGGACGATCTTCGGGAGAGGGGTGGGTCGGCCGTCTATGTGAGGCGGCCTTTGGGGCGGAGGCTCTTCCAGAGCGCGTCGTTCACGTTGGATCTACGGCACCATACTCGCTGTATTCGACGCGCCATCCAGCGCTTTCGTTCGCCCTTCCCCGAAACTATCGCTGGCTAGAAAATGAAAAAGAGCTAGCCCGGCTGAGCGATGTTTCCCGGGATGCGATGGACGAGCCTTCGACGCGCCGCTCGCGTTTGGACCGGCTGCGTCGCGTGATGAGGGATGCGCATGCCTCTTCGCGCCAGGTCCGCTCTGCGGTGGCGAGTTACAGGCCGAAGACCGAGTATCCGTCGGACGTCTTCGGCGATTCGCTCCGAACAGTTGCTGCGCTGATACACAGCGATCTCGGGACACGTATCCTCTCGGTCGAACTGGGTGGCTTCGATACCCATGTCGATCAAAAGAACAGGCACGATCGCTTGATGCGGACCCTCGATGCCTCGCTGGCTCCGTTTCTCGAGGATCTCGAGATGAGCGAATCCGGGCGCGAGACACTGGTCCTCGTCTTTTCGGAATTCGGCAGACGGGTTGCCGAGAATGCTTCGAAGGGGACGGATCACGGCTGCGCAAGCTTGATGCTTGCCGCCGGCTCCCATGTCAAGGGCGGGCTCTACGGCGAGCACCCCTCCCTCTCCAAGCTTGACGAAGGCGATCTGACCTTCACGACCGACTTTCGTTCCGTGTATGCAACGGCGATTCGATCTGTCTTCGGCATCGACCCCGGGCGTGCCCTGGGTTCTGACTATCCGACGCTCGGGTTCGTCTAGGCCGCGTGCAGGAGCGCGTGTAGACGCACGATCGCGGCGCGGTCGTTTTCCAGTTCCAGCGATGGATACGCGCTGGCAAACATCGCCCAACGAAAGGCGGACCAGCGTGTTGTGTCGACGTTCAGGGCATTCCTCGGCGGCGCCTGGAACCCGAAGTTCCATTCGATGATCTCCTCGTCGCCGATGAGCCAACGCGATGGCATCTTGAGGTCGATCAGCTTGGTGGCGGTCGGAACTCCCACTTCGGTAGCGACTCCGCGCCGAATGGCGACCTCTAGTTTTTCATCAAAGCCAAGGGGAGTATGCAGCGGAGTCCAGAAGCTCTCGATCTGTGCGCTCCTTAGGAGTAGATAGTTCGGGTGACCGTCCGTATAGCGGTACACGAATACGCGTATCCTGTGGGAGAATTCGGTCATGGCGTTGGGAACGAGGGTATAGCTCGCCGTTGTTTATCGGCCAACGCCGGCCCCGAAACCTGAACTGCATCGGGCGTTTCTGTGGGAAAAACGGGCGCAGGCCTCAACGCGGGCGTAGCCCTCCCAATCGTGTGCGCACGTCGAAGGGGCGCAGGTGCGGATTTGCGAGGATCGTCGCAAGTGTTTCCTGGAGCGCCTCGCGGCCGGTGATTTCGCGGCCGATCTCCTCTTCGAGCAGGCGCATTTCCAAGAGTCCCAGATACCCGATTCCGCGCAACGGGTCGTGATGGGCCATGCGCGCCTCGAGGAGGGCGGTTTCCGGGTCGAAACTGCTTCGGCGCCTCAATGCGGCGGCGGCGGCAGGGACCGAAAGTCCTTCCACGTGTATTTCGATCGAGGCCAGCAGCCGCGTTGCTTCGAGCATCCAGGCCCGAGCTATCTCGATTTCCAGGCGAGTGTCCTCGACGAAGGGGTTTTCCACCCAGTCGATGCGTGTAATCCAATCCAGTGCATATAGCCCCCATCCCTCAAAAACCGAACGATTCCACAGAAACCGAGCGATGGGGTTCTGTGCTCTCGATGCGGCCCCGCGCAACTTGGATTCCCCGGTCCAACCGTAGCGAATCCCGAGGACAGCCAGCGCCCGCTGGTTCAACTGGGTGGCGCGGGTGCTCATGATGTCGGGGCTCCACAGCGGACTACCTATCTCGAGATGCAGCGCGTAGCCGATCTGCTTGTCGGGCCACAACTGAGCGAACTGTCTGGGTGTTGACCGGTCTCCTTTGATTCGGATCGACAAGTTCGAGTCTTCCGAGGTGCTGAAGAGGCCCGCGCGCTCCGCCAAACTTGCAGCGAGCTGCGAGGATGTTCGTATTGCCTTGACGAGATGTTGGGGAGCGAGTGGAGCACGGCCAGGAGTTTTTTGCTCCCAGTTCTTTCCCCATCGTCGATTCAGGCCGGCGATGTCCCGTAGCAGAAGCGTCTTCAATCGGCCTGCGGTAATTTCAGAGCCGGAGACGGTCTGCATGAGGCCCTCCCAGTTGGCTGCGCCCATGATGCCGGCTTCATCTCCGCGCGGAGCACGCTTATCCAACAACCAGCTCCGGAATTTGTCCGTGCTCTCCAGCGCTTTGTTCAAGGCAACTTCAAAGCGTTTCGTTTCTCGTCTATCGAGGTGAAGCTTCGAAAAACTGCGTGGCAGTTCGGCTTCGATCGAGACACCGAGATCGACGAGGCGTGCGACCGCCTCGTTTTTCCAGACCCGCGCGGGTGAAACCAGACTCGTTCTCGCTCCTTCCCAGTACGCGGGTAGACCCTCAAGGAGCAAGATCGTTCGCATCAACCGCGTGCGTATCGGGACGTAGTCGCTTTCTCGCAAGCTGAACAGCATCTTTTCGACGCGCGTGACGTAGCTCGTCGCATCCCACCGCTCGAGCGAGCGGCTATTGACGAGAAGCTCTTGGGTGAGAATCCAGGCCGAACTCGCGCCGAATGCGGTCCACCCTGCCTCGTCCAGCTCGTGCGGTGAGATGGCATTCAGCTCTACCCTCAGGCGACTCAGTTGATTGCGCCACGCGAGATAACCCCCGGTTCCATAACGCGCGAAGGCGACCGGATCGGGCTGGGTGAAACGCCGTTCGTAGGCCAACCACGGATATCGACTGAAGAAGGCCGGCAAGAGCTCGTTGGCCAGCAGGGTGAGCCGCCGAGTGGCCGTCGGGGTTGTGAGTTCGTCTTGCGAGCGCTCCGGAGGAGAGGTGACACGCACCGATTGGGGAATGCAGAGCACGCTGAGGAGAAGAGGAAGCATCCGAAGGTAAGATGGTCTATTCGAGTAGGGCCACGGCCCTCGTGAGCCGTTTTCTTGTAAAAGCCTGAAAAGCCCTGCTGAGACAGCTGATCGACCCCCGTTGGCCGCTTCCTTTATCGCAGATCCACCGGGCGACCCGCCCAGCCTACGACTTCGGGCGGCTTTGGCCCGTCTCGACGGGCTCGTCGATTGGGAGCGCCGTACCCGAGGGAGCCTCTCGGGGCCCAGGATGAGGGTTTCGGTGGACCCATCGCGGGCTCTGCTGGAGGAGCTTGGCCGGCCCCAGGGCCGCTTCCTGTCCATCCACATCGCCGGGACCAAGGGCAAGGGATCGGTCGCCGAACTCATTGCCCGCGGGCTTCTGCGAGCCGGGCTTTGCTGCGGAGTCTACGGCTCGCCCCACGTCGAGCGCGTGCAGGAGCGCGTACGCTTGAACAGCGAAGAGATCGGAGACGACGCGCTGGCGGAGGCCCTCGAGGCCGCCCTGGACGCCTTGGAGACCGGTCGCACGAGAGACTCCACGGCAACCGAGGCGACCTGGTTCGATGTGCTGACCGCGGCGGCCTTCTACGCCTTTGCGGAAGCCCAGGTCGATGTGGCCGTCGTCGAATGCGGGCTTGGGGGACGCCTGGATTCGACCAATGTGATTCAGGCTCCGTTCGCGGTGATTACCAACATCGGACTGGAGCACACCGAGATCCTCGGATCGACACGGTCCGCCATTGCGCGCGAGAAGGCGGGCATCATCTCTCCGGGCGCGGCGGTTTTCATGGGTCTCGACGAAACGGATGTGGCCGGGCGCGCGATCGTCGAAAGCGCGCGTGACCTTGGCGCGAGCGTCATGGCCCTGCCTCCCTCACCGGGGGATTCGATCCACGATCGGAATGGTCGAATCGCCAGGGCGGTGCTCGACGCCTTCGGCCGTCATTTCAGCAGGCGCTATCCCGGCGCGCGCGTACCTGCGCACGAGCCTTGGGGCGTTTGGGCCCTCGATGCCGCGACTTTTGCGGCTGCGAGCTTGCCCGGCAGACTCGAGCGGCGGATGGCCGGCGAGGTCCAGGTTGTCCTCGATGGCGCTCACGTTGCCGAAAGCCTGCGGGCGGTTCTCGACGAGCTGGCGGCGGATCCCGCACTCGTTTCGCAGCCAGTGGTCGTTTTCGGCACCGGAAAGGAAAAAAATGCACGTGCCCTGCTCAAGGAGTTGAGTTCGCGGACCGATAGCCTCCTGTGCACATCCGTGGGACCCGGTCCCCACCACGCTCCTCTCGAGCTCCTAGCGATGGCTCGTGAATCAGGCATCGGTGCGGTGGTGAGCGAGACTCCGCGGCGTGCGCTGGACGAGGCGTTGCGCCTCGCCGGGTCGGATGGTTGGGTGCTCGTTACGGGCTCGCTGCATCTGGTCGGCGCGGTTCGTCGCTTCACGCGGGCCTACCCACCGAACGGCTGAAGCTGATGCTTACAATCGTCTCCGATCTGCTCCTGACCGACGCTTTCCTGATCAAGGGACAGATCGAAAACAAGTACACGCGACTTTCTCAGCTTCTCGATGAGTACCGCAAGTATTTCATCAAAGTTCGCGATGCGACCCTGATCGACCTCAATAGCCGAGATCGGATCCATACGCCCCTGCTTCACGTCAATCTGGATGAGGTGCTTCTGGCGCACGAGTTGATCGAGACCGCGGGCGATCCGCACGCTGCCCAGTTGGCCGACGACAAAGAGCCCTACCAACGCGTTCGTGCGTTTTACACCGGCAACCTCAACGTCGAAATTGCGGGTCAGGTGCGGGCCAAGTGCTACGAGGCCAACGATCGTTCTACGCGGCGGTTCTTTGTCATGCGCGACCCCGAAGTTCGCGGCATGAAGATCGATGGGGACCGAGACCTGGGCCTGTTGAAGGGGCTCTCGTACGCCATCCTCAACAAGACGCGGATGTCCTACATCTACGACTTCAACGAATAGCCGTTTCGTCCTCCGTCCCTCTCCGTGGACGATCCGGCGGATGGCCTCTTCCGCCGCCCCGTGCCCGTGGGGTGCGACCCTGATCGTTGCTCCGGGCTGGAACGGCTTCCCGCTCGAAAGCCGGGTTGCCGACAGGACCCGGCGAGGGCGTCGAGAGACAGGCGAGTAGGAATATGGGGATTCCGAAGAGTCTTGGTGCACCCACGGGTTTGCGCGGTTTAGCCTCCACGGCGAGACCCGATGCCTGACGGAACAAAACGATCCACGGAGCACTGGTTCCTGCTCTTGGTGGCAGGCGGTGGTGCGCTGTGCCTCGTTGCGATCGCCCTCTTTCTCGAACCGGATTCGCGGGGTTACGGTACCCACGAAAAGCTCGGGTTCGCCCCTTGCCTGCCGATGAAGCTGTGGGGGATTCCTTGTCCGGGTTGCGGCGTGACGACTTCCGTAGCACATGCGGTGAGGGGTGCGCTGGGGCAGAGCCTGCGGGCCCAACCCTTCGGGTTGCTGTTGTTTCTCGGTGCCCTCGTTTTCGTCGGTTGGGCCGGCTACGGCCATCTCCGCGGGAGAGATCTCGGTCTCACCCTGCGCGAGTTGCGCTGGAAGCGCTGGGCAATCTGGGCTGCGCTGGCGATGCTCGCCGGTTGGGTCTACAAGCTGGCGATCGTTTGTGGTTGGCTGGACATCGGGTGATGTCACTCAGCCGGCGAAGCGTCGTGCGCGAGCTGACGCTCTGACGTCCCGACCCCGGTTCCCCCCGTTCGAAGTGCCGCGAAGTCGGCCAAGCGAATCCCAACCTGCTCCGCAGGCCCGAGGCGGCGCCTCGCTAGAGCTGATGTGGCGGCGGAACCGGCGTATCGTCCTGCGGCGGAATTGCGAGCTCGTCGAGAATCTCGACATAACTCGCATAGCGCGTCGGGGCCAGTTTGCCCGCTTCCAGCGCATCGAACACGGCGCATTCAGGCTCGTGGTCGTGCGTACAGTCCGGAAAGTGGCACTGCTCCTGGAACGGTTGGAATTCGGGGAAAAGATCGCGCAGCTCCGCCTTGTTGATGCCGGCCAGACGGAAGACTCGGATACCGGGAGTGTCGATGACCCGCGCCGGAAGGGCTTCGAAGCGGTGCATCTGCGAAAAGGTCGTCGTGTGCTTGCCCTGATCCCAGAAGCGGCTGATCTTGCCGACTCGCAGGTTCAACCCGGGCTGAATCGCATTCAGGATGGTCGACTTGCCCGCGCCTGAAGCTCCGTAGAAGACCGAGATCTTGTTCCTCAGAAGCTCGATCAGAGGCTCCATCCCTCTCTTTTCCGAGGCGCACATCTCCAGTACGGGGACTTCGGCCGCCTCGTACGTTTCGCAAATCGCTCGCGCCTGGCCCCCCTTGTCGAGGTCGATCTTGTTAAGAATGAGCCAGGCTGGAATTTCGTGGTATGAGCAAGCAGCGAGAATGCGGTCGGCGCGGTTCGATGAAAAAGTCGGTTGCGCAACCGAAGCGATGATGAACAGTTGATCGACGTTGGCAAAGAGGATCTGTTCGCGAGGATCGTGGGAACTGGCGATTCGCGGCAGGAAGTTCACACGTCGCAAGACCTCCTCGACGCCCGGAGGGTCGCCTTTGAGGCTAACCCGCACGTGATCGCCGACCGCGACGGGATTCTTGGTTTCCCCGAGTTCCTCGAATAGCCTGCCGCGCGGGGCGAATTGCCGCACCTCGCCGCCTACTTCCACGTGGTAGACCTTGGCATCGCTGCGGACGACCGTTCCTTTCGCGAATTCCGTCACGTCGCAAGCCCCTCGCTACCGACACGACGAAGGCAGTAGGCGTGCAGGCTCTGGCAGACGGCTTCAACCTGGGCGCGGTCCTGCCACCAGTCTTCGTCGACCGCGACCAGCCGTCCGGTCAAAGGCGCGCTCTCGTCGCTGGCCAGCCAAGTAGCCAGGTTCGCCGCATCCTCTGGAGGGTGGTTGTATTTCCGTTCCGGGTGGGGGGTGCCAGTTCGCCGTTCTTCCTCTTCGACGGAGCGCTGTTTTTCCACGCTCCAGGTCAGTCCCGGCTGCAGGCAGTTGACCCGGATCCCGGCATCGAAGAGTTCGACCGCGAGTTGGTCGGTAAAGCGGCAGACGGCAGCCTTGGCGGTTGCGTAGGCGGTGGCGTTCATGCCCACCAACGGGAAGTAGGCACCACCTCCGGAGCACGTGATGATCGTAGAGCCGCGTCGTTCGCGCAGGTCGGCGAGCGCCGCCCGCACGACGTGGAAAGTGCCCACGACGTTGATGCGTAGGACGTGCTCCCACCACGAGGCATCGATCACATCCACCGGTTCGTAGCCGCCGCCGCCGCCGGCGATGGCGCACACGCAGTCGACGGCGCCGAATTCGGCTTTCGTCCGCGCCACGAGATTTTCCATGTCCTCGAGCAGCGTGACGTCGGCGCGGACCGCCAGTGCACGTCCACCGGCCCGATGCACGACTTCGACGGTTTCCCGGAGCAGATCTTCCCGGCGCCCACAAACGGCCACCGCGGCGCCTTCGCGGGCGAAGGTCTCGGCGATGGCGCGTCCGATGTTCCAGCCACCACCGGTGATGATCGCAACCTTTCCAGCGAGACGCCCGGACGCCGTCATGATTTGAGGAGGTTCTTCACCGGGTCGCCAAACTCACGTGCCAGCGCCGTTCTTGCGACCACTCCATTCGCGCTTGACCTTCGCGCGATGGCTAAAGGAAGCCAGGACGTCCGGCCGGCCCATGTTGGCAACGGTGCAGTTGGCGCAGACGTCACGGTGCTTCATCGCGACGTGTTCGTGACGCAGCTGCTTGAAGGCATCGCCCGTCCAGATCTCGCGGAAGCTCTGAGTCCTGAAGTCCCCGAAGGTGGAGAACTCAAACCACGACCCGCAGGGAAACACCGTCCCGTCGGGATTGACGTGAACATAGAACCACGGGAAGTAGCAGCGCCGGTTGTGGTGCTCTTTCTCGGGCACGGACAGCAGGAATTCCTTGTTCTTGTGGTTCATGAACTCGGAGACGGAGAACGTGTCGAACGGAACTTCTCCTTCTTCCACGGCTCCGAGCGCATCCCCTCCGCCTTCATCGGCGCGCGCAGCGTCGGTGATCTGGCCCTCACCGTCGATCGAACCGTCAAAATTCTCAGGGAACGGTAGGGGCATTGTCGCCTGGATGCCGAGTTCGTCGCACAGTTCTTTGCACTCGGCGAGAATCTCGTTCGAGATTTTGGGCTCATTCAAAAGAGATTCGTCTTCGACGCCCAACCCGCCGATCACCCCCATGTGGACGAAGTTCATCTGTTCGACGCCCTTGTCCGCCATGATGCGCACCAAGGTGGGCATCTCGCGGATCGTCCGTCGCATGAGGACGGTCGTCGCGGACACGATGGGGAACCTGGAGTGGTGCTCTTCACGGATCTCACGCACGCGATCGAAGCGGGACATCATCTTCGCCCACTTCATCGGCTTGCGGATCGATTCGAAAGTACCCTTCGTGCCGCCGTCGATCGAAATGGTCAGAAGCGGCATCTGCACGTCGATGCACTTTTCGATGATCCCCTTGGTCAGGTTGATCGCGTTGGTTGAGAAGTGGAACGATGGGACCTCGTATTCCCGGCACAACTCGAGGGCTCGCGGCAGCTCGGGGGCCAGTAGCGGCTCGGCGCTCGAGGACAGCACCACGTCGTGGGCGATGGGGAAGACTTCGCTGGCGACCTTTTCCAGGAGCACGCGACCCATGGTGGCCGGGTTTTCCTGGAATTGGGGGTGCGCGAAGTGGCACATGATGCAGCGCAGCTGGCAGCGCCCCACCATGTCGAGTTTGACGCGCAGATAGCGCTTGGTGCGAAGGACGGGCATGGGAGGATAGGAGCGTCAAAATGATACACGCTCCCGAGGAGGTCGCCCCGTCATCGCCCCTGTATCCTGGTCCACCGGGCGAGAGATCCTTTTCTTGACCGCAGACCACTACCCTCGAGGGCACCGTGGAACCGATCCGATCCCCCTCCAACCCGCTTATCAAGCGCATTCGCGCGGTTGAGGCCGGACGCGCCGCCGGCACCATCCTGATCGAAGGCGAGAAGCTCCTGGCCGAGGCCGTGCGCGCCGGGCTCGACCTCGAGGCGGTGGTGCTGCCCGCGGCCGGCGCCGAGCGGGCCGAGCGCTGGGAACGCGACGGATTGGCGGTTCGCGTGGTGGCCGACTCGCTCTTCGAACGCCTGGGCAGCCTCAAGACGCCGGCGGGCTTGCTCGCCCTGGCTCCCGAGCCGCCCCCGCGGGATCTCGAGGACCTGGGACGCGACGGCGGTCTCTTGTGCGTTGCCGCCGAGGTCCAGGATCCGGGCAATCTCGGGGCCCTCGCCCGCACCGCTGAGGCGGCGGGAGCCCGGGGTCTCATCGTCTGTGGCGGCGGCTGCCGGCCGTTTCAATCCAAGGCGCTGCGGGGGTCGATGGGGTCGCTCTTTCGCCTGCCCGTCGCCATCCATGGGGAGAGCGGGGACCTCGCCGATCGTCTGGACGGCCTTCGGTTTCGCCAGGTGACCGCTCGTACGCGGGCCGGTAACGACTATCGACACTTCGATTGGTCCGGTCGGGTCGCCCTCTGGTTGAGTGGCGAAACCGGGCGCGGTGTTCCGCCGGCGGGTGTCATGGGCGAACTCGAGGGGATCACCATCCCCATGTTGGGGGAGGTCGAATCCCTGAACGTGACCGCGGCGGCGGCGGTGCTGCTGTTCGAAGCCATGGGCCAGAGGAACCGGCGATGATTGACGGTCTCTTCGACGATCCCGAGGCGGCGTCGGACTTCAGGGAGGAGCCCGCGCCCCCCGACGCACCGCTCGCGGAACGCATGCGTCCGCGTTCGCTCGAGGAATTCCGCGGTCAAGAGCATCTGGTCGCAGGCGGCAAGTTGCTCGAGCGCGCACTCGCCGGCGATTTGCGCCAGAGCCTGATCCTCTGGGGGCCACCCGGTTCCGGCAAGACGACCCTGGCCCGCATGATGGCACAGGCCAGCGGAATGGCGTTTCGGCCGTTCTCCGCCGTCCTTGCCGGCATCAAGGAGATCCGTCAGGTCATGGCCGAGGCGGCTCAAAAGCGTCGCGCCCGGGGCACGGCGACGCTGCTCTTCGTGGACGAAATCCACCGCTTCAACAAGGCCCAGCAGGACGCCTTCTTGCCCCATGTCGAGCGCGGAGACATCCTTCTGATCGGTGCGACTACGGAGAACCCCTCGTTCGAGGTCGTCGGTCCTTTGCTTTCGCGTACCCGAACGCTGATCCTCGAGCCGCTCACACCGGAGGACCTCGTACTGATCCTCGAGCACGCGCTGGAGGACCCCGAGCGCGGGCTGGCCGGTCGTTATCTTGCCGCTCCCGGCACTCTGACGAGGTTGGCACACTCCGCCGACGGCGATGCGCGGCGAGCGTTGAACCTTCTGGAGACGGCCACTTCGCTGCTCGAGGAGGACGGACTGATCGACGATGCGTGCCTGCGCGAGGCTCTGCAGAAAAAGGTCCTACGGCACGACAAGTCGGGCGAGTCGCACTACGACCTGATCTCGGCGCTGCACAAGAGCATCCGCAACAGCGACGAAAATGCAGCAGTGTATTGGCTGACGCGCATGCTGGAGGGCGGCGAAGACAGGCGCTTTCTCGCCCGTCGGTTGATTCGAATGGCGGTTGAAGACATCGGAATCGCGGATCCGAATGCGCTTGTTCATACCGTTGCTGCGAGTGGAGCGTGGGATCGCCTCGGTTCGCCGGAGGGGGAACTGGCGCTGATACAGGCGGCCGTCTATCTGGCCCGGGCGCCCAAATCGAACGTGCTCTACACGGGTTATGCCAAGGCGAGGCAGGACGTCGGAGAATGTTCGGCCGAGCCCGTTCCGCTGCACCTGCGTAATGCGCCGACGGAGCTCATGAAGAAAGCCGGCTATGGCAAGGGCTATCGCTACGCACATGACGACCCGGCGGCGAAGGACGAGATGGACTGCCTCCCCCCGTCGCTCGCCGGGCGGCGCTATCTCGACGGGAATTGACCCCGGGCTCGGGCTGGCCCCCGTCCCATTTCCGGACAGGTCGATAGAGCCTGCGGACCTGGTGTTTTCCCTGAGGCCCGTCACGGAAGAGGGCCTGTTGAAGGCTCTGAGTCGTTCGGGCCAGCCTATTCCGCGCTCATCAAGCGGCGCAGCTTGGAGACCGTCGGTGCTCCCAGCTGGATCGATAGAACGCTTCCGTCCCGTGTCGTCACGATGGTGGTTGGCGTCGCTTCTATGCGCAGCTCGCTGAGGACGAGCGCTCGGATCGTTTCGTGCTCTTTTCCGGAGAGATTACGTAGAACCCGATAGGGCGGTTCAAACCGGGACTCCCATTGGGCCAGCGTGGCCGGTGTATCCAGAGGATCCACTGGAATGGCGAACATCGCCAGGTCGTCGGTCGGGAAGGAAGTGCGTAGATGCTCAAGCTCGGGAAGTTCCGCACGACAGTTCAGGCATGTGGTCGTCATGGTGGTGTACATGACGAGCTTGGCGCGCTCCTCGGTCGTCAGATTCAGGCGAGCCACACCGTCGTCGACGGACCGGATGGAGTAGGGCGTAATCTGAAACGCCGGTTCGGCAAGCTCGAAGGCCGTCACCAAGGATCCGGCC
The DNA here is from genome assembly GCA_002683825.1 of Planctomycetota bacterium. Taxonomy (GTDB): domain Bacteria; phylum Planctomycetota; class UBA1135; order UBA1135. Next base: position 24,065 of record NYUD01000049.1, on the reverse strand, counting down.
GGGATGTCACTCAGCTGCGTGACTCTGCCGGACGGCCAGCGAACCGATAGATGCGACATTTTTTCATGCCTGCCAAGGCCGATGCGCAGGGTGGCGGAGTTCTGGGAAGCGAAGCCTTCACCCGCGCGGTGTTCACGCCGCAAACTGAGGCTCTCCGGGTCTTCCCCGAGGGTTGCGATGACCCGCGCTCCGTAGCCGTCGCGGGGCGAGGCGTTGCGTGACGGGTTCGCGGTGTGATTCCCACCGATGAAGCGCAGAGCGATGAAGCGCCCGGCCTCCAGTGCGTCGTGGGCCAGCTCGGGATAGCGGTTGTGCCACAGCTCGAGTTTGGGAGCATTGGCGTTCACGGTCGCCAGGTCGCTGAAGCCGTCACGGTCGAAATCCCAGATGATCGAGGCACGGGCATCGGCGGAGGAATTGACCCCGGAGATTCCGGAGATGTCGGTGAACAGCTCACCCTTTCCGGAGCCCATGTTGTTCACGAAGAGGTGGTTCTTTTCGTGGCCGGAGTGTGAGGTGTTGTCGTGAAACCAATCCAGCGATCCGCGCCCGGGGGGCTCGGAAAGAAGCGGGCCATCGGTCGGCTTTGGAGGCGCATCCTCGGGCAGGTTGGCGCGCACGACCGCGCGCCAGAACTGGCTTCATGTGTCGACCGGGATCGCGATCTCGCGTGGCGCGCTGTAATACCCGCTGGGTGCGTAGATATCGAGATAAGAGTCGTTGTTGAAATCGAAGAATTGACCGCCCCATGACCAGCCGGCGCCTTCGACGAGGATATGGGGAGGCTCGAGGCCGGATACGCGTTCAAAACTGGAACCGCCGTTCTGAAACAGCGAATTGCCGCGCGTCATCATCTTGAAGCGTTCGTCCAGGCTGGGCGCCTGCGCCGTGATGCGTCGGCCCGCCTTGGTGAACATATTCGAGACGTACAGATCGAAGTCGCCGTCGACATCAAAGTCGCCGGCGGACGCACCCATCCCGAACCCGATATCCGCTGTGTTCGTTTCAGCTGTGATGTCGATAAAGCTCCCCGCTGCATTGCTCTCAAAGAGGACATTGGGTGCAAAATCATTCGCGACGTAGACATCCCCATCCCCGTCGTCGTCGTAGTCGAAGAACGTCGTCTGGTAAGTGTTCTTCCATACCGACAGCGGGTGGCTATCCGCTCCTCGAACAAAGCGGCCTCTGCCCACGTTGCGCAGGAGTACGTTCGGTGGCCCCGGGCGATTGCGGATCAGGTTCGCGTCCTCCGCGAAGATCCTGCCGAGTCGGGCCGACTGCTCGGAGCTGAGGAACTGTCCGAGGATGTTCTCCTGCGCGCGCGCGGCCAGTGCGTCCGTGACCGGCGCGGCGGTTGCGACGGCCAGTTCCTCCTGAATGGTCGCCGCGGCGTAGGTAGAAATGTAGGCATCCAGGAGTCCGTCGCGATCGATGTCGGAGGCGGAAACCGAGGACGCAAGGTAGGGGAGGGGACCATCGACCCGATCCGCGCGGTCCACGAAGCGACCGCCCTCGTTGGTGAGGTAGAGGCTGCGCCCGAGGGTGCGACCGATGATCGCGTCGGGGTCTCCGTCATTGTCGAAATCGGCGAAGATTGCGCTCGAGGCGTGGTCCTCCAGATCCAGCCCGTACTTTGCCGCTTCCTCAACGAAAGTTCCGTCGCCACGGTTGATCAGGAGCTGGTTGGTGCCCCAACGCGCCATCACGTAGAGGTCGTCCAAACCGTCACCGTCGATATCGACGACGGAGAGTCCCGGATGACGATCCCAGGCTGCGGCCTGAAAACCGGCGGGTTTCTCGAGCTCGGGATCCAGAAAGTAGTCCACGATTTTTTCCTGATGGATCGAGCGTAGCGCATCCCGACGGGTCGTCTCCGAGGGCAGGGCTTGCTCCAGGACCTCTTTGAACAGCGTTCGCGGGATGATCGTTTCATGCAGATCGAGGGTTTTCCAACCGTCGATGCGCCAGTGTTTCTTCTTTTCCCCGCGTGGCCCGTAGACCCAGTGCAGATCCAGATGGCCTGACAGGTAGACGGTGTGTCCCGACGTGCGACGCGCTTGACCTGAGAACTTGACATCGGTCGCGTAGCTACGGTTGGCGTCGAATCTTCCGCGCACGATCGTGAAGCCGGCGGATTCGAAGAAATCGATGCCTTCAAACATCGCCTCCCATATGGCGAGTGTTTCACGCGGTTGCTCTTGCCCGGCGGTTGCGACACTCCAAACGTGTTCTTCCAAGAGGCTTTCGAGAGCCGCGTGCGGGCTCTCAACATCGCGGGGCTTTCCTAGATCGAGAACCGTGACCTTGGGCGCGAAGTGTTCCCGTGCAGACGCGCCGGGCAGCTCCAGGTTGAGGACGCTTACCTTGAGTGCCTCGGTCGCCCGGCGCAGAAGCCCGATGACGTCCTCGGACCACTGGATTCGTTTCAGCACTTCTTCGGTGGTTTGGGGATCCTCGAACGCTGCCGAAGGCGTTTCTTCCTGTTCGACCTCGCCCGGATCCGAGTCGGTCATCCACAGGAACAGGACACCCCCCGCCAAGGCGGTGCCCAGGCCGACTTTCCAGAACATCGCTCCCGCGCGGTTCTTGCGACCTCCTACGATCCTCATTTCGTGGCTTTCGGGCATCCCAATGTCGTTCTTCGACCATACGGGCCGGTCAGCCATAGCATAGACGGACGGACCGTAGAGAGCCTGCGGCGGGCCGCAGGAACCCCGGAAACCCCGGGGTTTGTGAAAAAGCTAACATGTCGGACGATGTCGGATTTCAGACCTTTCAAGCTCTCCTGGGTGGGAGCCCTCGTGTTGGCGGGGCCAAATCTTGCAGACGATGGCGGGATCGACTTCGTCCGAGACATTCGGCCCGTCCTGGCGGCGAAGTGCCTTTCATGCCACGGGCCGGACGAGGAGAAGCGGGAGGGTCAACTGCGCCTCGATCGACGCGAGGATGCGTTCGCCGATCGCGGCGGCTACGCGCCGATCGTCCCCGGTCTTCCCAAGGAGAGCGAAGTCTGGTTGCGGGTGTCCGAGCCCATTCCCGAGGACAGGATGCCTCCGCCGGAGTCCGAGCCGCTGACCAAGGAGGAAAAGGACCTGCTCTTGAGGTGGATCGAAGATGGAGCGCAGTGGCGAGAGCACTGGGCCTTCCTCCCTGCGGTTGCACCGCCCGTGCCCAAGCTAGCGCCCGTCGCCCGCGTTCGCAGCGACATCGATAGGTTCATCCTCGACCGGCTTCAGAGGGAGGGGTTGTCGTTCTCCAAACCGGCGGATCGAACGACGTTGATCCGGCGCCTGTCCTTGGACCTGCTCGGGCTGCCGCCGACGCTTGAAGAGGTCGAGACCTTTCTCGCCGACGGATCGGAAGATGCCTATGGGGCCCAGGTCGAGCGGCTTCTGGCCTCGCCCCATTTCGGCGAACGCTGGGCGCTGCCGTGGCTGGATGCGGCGCGCTATGCCGATACGAACGGCTATCATCGCGACGCGGCGCGAACCATGTGGTTGTGGCGTGACGGTTTGATCCGGGCTCTGAACGATAACCAGCCCTACGATCGGTTTCTGGTCGAGCAACTTGCGGGGGATCTTCTGCCGGGTGCTACGGTCGCTCAAGTAATCGCAAGTGGTTTCAATCGCAACCACATGTTGAATGACGAAGGTGGTGCGATTCCCGAGGAGTATCAGGTCGAGTACGTAGTGGATCGTGTGCGCACGACGTCGACCGTCTTCATGGGGTTGACGATGGCGTGCGCCCAGTGCCACGATCACAAATACGACCCCGTTACGCAGGAGGACTACTACCGCTTCTTCGCCTTCTTCAACAAGCTGCCCGAGAAGGGGTTGGACGGCAGCGACGGTCCGGCCGACCCGAGTTTGACCGTGCCGCGGCAGGAGGACGAGGAAGAGATCGCGCGGATTGAATCGGAGATTGAGGGTGTCCGTGAAGGAATGCGTGGGCCGATGCCCGAGGTGGACGTGCGCGAGGCCGGTTGGCTTCGGGATGTACGCGAAAACATCAGCGCCCGCTGGCAAACGCTCCATGCGGTTCGGGCCACCTCGACCGGGGACACGGTTCTCACGCCCCAGCCGCAAGGATCGATCCTCGCCTCGGGTCCAAATCCTGACAATGCGAGCTACGAGCTGACCTTCGAAACGGAGTCGTCACGGATCCATGCGCTGTGGCTCGAACTTCTGCGCCACGAGTCGCTTGCTTACGAAGGCGTGGCGCGAACGACACACGGCAACTTCGTCATCTCCGAGTTCGAGGTCGTCGCAGAATCGATTGTCGATCCCGAGAAGAAAGAGGCTGTCGTATTCGGCTCCGCCGTCGCCGACTACTCCCAGAAGGGCTACGAGGTCGCCAAGTCGATCGACGGCAAGCGAGAGACCGGATGGGCGGCCGATGGGCACAGGTTGCGCGAGCATCGCAACGCCATTTTTGTTCCCAAGAAGCCTTTCGGTTTCGAGGGGGGAACGCGCCTGCGACTGGTGATTCACCAGGACTACGGGTACGAGCACACGCTTGGCCATTTCCGCCTGTCGGCGAGCACCGACGCGAAGTTCACAGCGGAGCGTGAATCGGTCGTGATGTCTCCGTGGTCCCAGCTGGGACCGTTGAGCGGCGAGCCGGATGAGCTTTTTCGACGGGACAATGGACCCGAATCCAGGGTGGACCTATCCGCACGGTATTGCGACGGCAGCGCCGGTTGGGAGGTGACAGGCGAGCTGGTCGACGGTCAGACACACGCTCTGGAGGGTACGAACTCGGCCTTCTATTTCTATCGCACCATCGAAACGCAGTATGCGCGTACGTTGTCGGCTTCGTTCGGGAGCGACGATTCGATCGTCGTCTGGTTGAACGGCGAGCGGTTGCGTGCGAACAACGCCAGGCGCGAGGTTGCGCTGGATCAGGAGTTGCTCGGCCTGTCCCTGCGGCCCGGTCGCAACGAGCTTCTCTGCAAGGTTGTGAACTACGGTGGTCGAGGCGGATTCGCTTTCCGGATCCTGGGAGAGGGGCCTGCGATTCTGCACGGCGAGTTGACCGCCCTGATTCGCAAGAACGAGCGCACGGCCGAAGAGGCGGGGATCCTGCGCGAGCACTACCGACGGACGACACTTCCTGATTGGCAGGTGTGGTCGGGGCGAATCGCGGATCTCGAGGGGCGCATCACGGAGATTCGTGACGACGCGCCTGCATTGATGGTCATGCGGGATGAGGCAGGCGTGCGTGAGACGCGGATTCTGAAGCGCGGACGCTACGATCAGCCGGGTCGCGCAGTGACCGCCGCCGGACCGGCCTTCCTTCCGCCGATCGTTGCGCGTTTCAGCAACGAGCCGGATCGCCTGGACCTCGCGCGCTGGATGGTCGATCCCCGGCATCCTCTGGTTGCACGGGTTGCCGTGAATCGTGTGTGGTACATGCTCTTCGGTCGCGGTCTGGTCGACACCGTCGAGGACTTCGGGACTCAGGGGTCCTCGCCATCGCATTCCGAGTTGCTGGACCACCTGGCTGTGTCCTTTGTCGGCAATGGTTGGGACCTGAAGCGCTTGATTCGGGATATCGTGGTGTCGACGACCTATCGCCAAAGCTCGGCCGTCACGAGCGAATTGCTCGAACTGGATCCGACCAACCTCCTACATGCTCGAGCTGCGAAGTTCCGCCTGGATGCCGAGTTTCTTCGCGACTCGGCCTTGCGCGTGTCAGGGCTTTTGACGCCTACCATCGGTGGACCCAGTGTCCGGCCATATCAACCGGAGGGGCTCTGGAAGGAGGTCTCCTTCAACAACGAGAATCGTGCCGAGAGTGATTTCTACGTTGCTGATAGCGGCCCCAACCTTTACCGCCGCAGTCTGTATACCTTCTGGAAGCGCGCCCTTCCGCCGCCGAACATGCAGACCCTGGACGCACCCAGTCGCGAGGTGTGCAACGTGCGTCGCGACCGGACGAACACACCGCTGCAAGCGCTCGTGCTCATGAACGATCCGACCTTTGTCGAGGCAGCCCGAGTTCTCGCCGAGCGCACGTTGCGTGTTGAAGCGACTGACGATGAGCGACTCACGCAGGCTTTCCGGCGAGCGACATCGCGCATCCCACGGCAAGCAGAGCTAGAACTCTTGCGTAGCTATCTGGCGGAACAGCGCGGGACCTTCGCGGGCGATGGGGAGCGTGCTCGAGCTCTGCTCAGCGTCGGAGCTTACCCGATGGCCGCGGATCTCGAGGCCTCCGAGCACGCCGTTTGGACGCTCGTGTGCAGTCTGATCCTGAACCTCGACGAGAGTTTGACGCGGAACTAGCGCCATGAATCCCAACGCTCTGCGCCCCCTCTATCACCGCCGCGCTCTCTTGCGCGGAGCCGCCGGTTGTCTGGGAACCGCTTCACTCGCGTCCCTCTTCAATGAGGATGGCAAGTTCCATGGGGATGGGAGGCTCGCCCGGGGCGGGTTGCACACAGGAATCAAGCCCCGAGCCAAACGTGTCATCTGGCTCTTCCAGTCCGGCGGGCCCTCGCACATGGATCTGTGGGACTACAAGCCCGACCTGGCGGAGCAGCACGGCAAGGAACTGCCGGATGGGGTCCGCGGCGATCAGCGCATTACAGGGATGACCTCCGGCCAGGATAAGTTTCCTGTCGTCGCGCCGATGTTCAAGTTCGGCCAACACGGCGAATGTGGGCGTTGGGTCAGCGAGCTTCTGCCGCACACGGCCAAGATCGTCGACGACATCTGTGTCATCAAGTCGGTCAACACCGAAGCGATCAACCACGATCCTGCGGTCACCTATATTCAGACCGGAACCCAGGAGCTGGGGAAGCCCTCGATGGGGGCCTGGCTCAGCTACGGCATGGGCAGCGACAACGCAGACTTGCCGACCTACGTCGTGATGATCTCACACGGAACCGGTCGACCGATCGGCATGCAGCAACCCCTCTTCGCGCGCCTATGGGGTAGCGGGTTTCTGCCTTCGACGCACCAGGGCGTGAAGCTCTACGGCGGAAAAGAGCCCGTGCTCTATCTGCGCGATGCACCGGGAATCAATCGTTCTACGCGGCGTGCGATGCTGGATCGTCTCGGCCAGCTGAACAGGATGCGCCATGCGGAGACCGGCGATCCCGAGATCAATGAGCGCATCGCTCAATACGAGCTTGCCTTCCGCATGCAAGCTTCCGTTCCCGAATTGGTTGACTTGAGGAACGAGCCGCAGGAGGTTTTCGACCTCTACGGGCCGGACGCGCGGACCCCGGGCACCTATGGGGCGAACTGCATCCTTGCACGACGCCTGGTCGAACGCGGCGTGCGCTTCGTGCAGCTCTTCCACCGTGGATGGGATCAGCACGAAAACCTCCCCAAGACGATCTCCGGCCAGTGCCGCGATACCGACCAGCCGACGGCCGCTCTGCTCTCGGACTTGAAGCGGCGGGGTCTGTTGGAGGACACTCTGATCGTGTGGGGCGGCGAATTTGGACGCACCGCCTACTGCCAGGGAAAGCTGACCCTGGACAACTACGGCCGCGATCACCATGGCCGCAGCTTCACGATGTGGCTCGCAGGTGGCGGTATCCAGGGGGGGATCGAATACGGTGCAACCGATGACTTCTGCTACAACGTCGTGCAGGATCCGGTACACACGCGCGACCTATCTGCAACGATCCTCGCGTGCCTTGGTATCGACCACAAGCACCTGACTTTCAGGTTCCAGGGGCTGGAACAACGCCTCACGGGCGTAGTCGAAGAGGCGCGCGTAGTCGAAGAGGTTCTCGCCTGAACTACGCTGTTTCCGCCTGTCGGCTGGCGAGCGACGCCATCAACGCAGCTGCAACGACATAGAGGCCCGTGGCGAACCACTGGACCACGGCGAAACCGAAAGCGATTGCGAGTACCACGGTGATTACCGAGCCCAGTACGGAGGCCGCCCCGTTGACGCCGTAGGCCCAAGCCACGATTGCTGGGTCACGTTTGGCCAAGAGGCGAATCCCCGTCGGGAAGCACATGCCCATGAAGAAACCCAGGGGGGCGATCAACAAGACGGTGATGGCGGCACGAACCAAGAGCGGCATGGGCAGCACCGTACGCGTGATAGAGGGCAGCGCGAAATGATAGAAGAGAGTGCCAACGAGAAGTGCGCCCGCGACCATTCTTAGCGTACGCCCAGCGTGTTTGATGGAGAAGCGCGCCGAAAAGAGGCTGCCGACACCGGAGCTTATCAGGAAGCTCGCCATGACAAGGGAAATCGAATAGGTCGGGTGACCCAGGATCAATCCGAAACGCTGCATCGCGCTGATCTGCAGGAAAATATAGGCCAGGCCGAGGCAAGCAAAGTACCCCATCAATCGCAGCATTTGCGGTGAACGCACGCCGCTTCGACGGAACGCAAGCAGCGGTCCGAAGATGCAGATGGCGGCAAGAACAAAGAGCTGCCCCAGAGTGAGGAAAAGCAGCATCAACCCCAGCGGTTTGGTCTGGAAGAGTAGCGTCATGGCGATCCATGGCGCATCCGACTCCGGCTCGGCCTCGTCGTCGAATTTGCTCCAGAGCCAATCCCACACCGAGGAGAGGCGGTGTTGACTGAAGAAGTAGGGCGAGTCGTCGTCGACCGATCGGACGTTGTAGGGGTAGTCGTCAAGAAACTCGGCGGGACGACCTTCTCGGAATGCATCGCGAAAAGAATAGAAGGGGTTCTTGCCGCCTTCGCTGATCTTGTAGTCGTGCAGGTTGGATGATTGTTGGATCAGACTTTCGATCCGGAGTAGAGCCTTCGGGCTGAAGAAGCCCTCCTCATCGGGGAGGTAGTCCATCAGGAGATTCCTCCTCGCGGCGAAGTTGCGAACCCGTGCTAATTCCTCCGGAGCAAAAGGGGTTTTCTTGATCAGTACCGTTCCGATGGTGGTGGTGGTTTGCGTGCTGTCGATGCCGGTGCCCATGGGATGTCGTACGACCACAATGTGCTTCCACGGCTCTGCGACGCCACGCTCTTCAAGCACTTCCATCGCGATCACCATCGTGCGCAACGTTTCCCGTGGAGCCGGGAAGGCGAACCGGTGAATCGAGACCATTCCGTCGTCGACGAGGTGTTCCAGATAGTCGTGGAAGGCCTCGCGTGTGTAGAGATAGCTTTCGGTCAAGACGTACGCGCCCGATGCGAGCGCAGTGTAGGTGTCTACACCGGCGAGTTGGATGAGGTCGTAGCTTCGGTCGGAGCTGCGGACAAAGAAGCGCCCTTCGGCGATCTCAACGTCGACCCGCTCATCGTCGTTGATCAGGTTGGCCGTGACGTTCAGCTCCGGATCCTGGGACAGCCCCAGTGTGAACGGGTTGATCTCCACTCCGGTGACGTGCTTGGCGCCAAAGTCAAGCGCAGCTTTCAGGTCTCCTCCGGCGCCGCAGCCGATCATCAGGACCTCGGGAGCTCGGTCCATTACTCGGTAGGGCAGGGCGCGGGGATTTTTCTCGGGCGTGGGCTTTGTCGTACGCGGGATCACTGTCGGAGCATCGCCATCCTGAAAGACCGCCCAGGAAAGCGCTGTAGGAGTTGCGACCACGTCGATGCGCGAGAACGGTGTCCAACGGCTGAGTTGCGAATGCGCCTCACCGCGGTGGAGCGTTTTGTAGATCAGTTTGGATTCGGCCGCTTCGATCGGGAGGATCCTCTCGGCATAGGGCACACTGAGAAGCAAGAGCGCTGCGAGACCTGCTCCGGTCCAGCGAATTGCGGCCGACTCTGCGGAGATCAGTGCGACCCCTGCGCCCAACGCTGCTACGGCCAACAAGGAACCCTCGGCCCCCAAAGGGGACAAGGTGGCGAATATCAGGAAACAGCCCACACCCGACCCTGTGAGATTGATGAAGTAGATCCGTGGAACCGATTTCCTCGCGCTGGTCAGTGCCAGCGAGATGATGTAGCCGGCACAGAAGTAGGGCGCTGCGAAAACCAGGTAGTACAGACCGACTTGAACGACCTGAAGGAATCCGAACTGTGCAAACACGTCGACGGGTTGGATCGCCAGGATCCACCATCCGATGAGCGAGGTCAGGGCGAAGCCGATCCCGGCCAGGCCCAGGCTGTTCGCGGGATCGCTTGGGCGCAAGCGGCGGATCGACGCAGTGAACGCACCCGCGGCTCCAAAGCCCAGTATCGCGATCGAAATCACGAGAAAGGCAAGGTGGTGCCAGAGGGCGAAGGCGAAGATCCGGATCTGCAGAACCTGAAGCGCCAGGGCTGCTATCGAAATCAAGAAGACCCCTGTGAGGAGAGAGGGGCGAGGATTCTGGGAGGGGGAATGCATGCAAGCCTAGGAGGCTACAGTGGCCTGTCGGTCTGCCGAATGGGAGAGCTGCACGATTTCCCGTCCACTTGTACCGTTCTCCATCCAGTCGCTAAGAGCCGACCAGGATCTCAAACGCGCCGCCCAGGCCGATTCGAGGGCCGGTCGTGGCGCGCTTGTCGATCAGGATGCCCTGAACGAAGATCGAAAGCCCGATCAGGTTCGTGTCCGGAGCGATGTCCACGGAAACCGCGGCGGGATTGCCGGGGCCGGTCCACAGATCACCCTTTTCGATCGATATGAGTTGCGTGAGGTCGATCAGAATTTCGGCATCGGTTCCGACGCCGGACATCGATAGACGAGGTAGGTTGCGGCCGCAGGGGTAGTTCGCATCCGGAGCCAGGGAAACGCCCAGGCGGGCGATCGAGCCCGGGTTTTGCGTACCGAACGGGTTGTCGACGCCGAAGGTCACCGTCGTGCCGATGCGTGCCTCGCCGGAAAGCAGCACGAGACTTCCCTCCGGGTTGACTCCACATCCGATCGGGGTGATGGAGGAAGGGACCGGATCACGAACGACGATCAAGTCCGTGCTGACCAACGTATCAGACCCCCTGGGCCCGATAACGGACAGGGTGACCGTGTACGTACCGGTCAGCTCGTAGGTGTGTGTGGGATTCTGCAAGCTCGAAACGCTGCCGTCGCCGAAGTCCCAGGACCAGCTGGTCGGCCCTCCGGTCGAGGCATCATTGAAGGAGACCAACAACGGAACTTCCCCGGCCGTGACCGAGGGATTGATACGCGCCGCGGGTGGAAGAACGCCACCCTCGAGGAATAGCGAGTAGAGAGCCCCTGTGTTCGGACCACCGTCGTCGTCGTTTCGCGCTCCGACAACCAGGTCCGGTACGCCGTCCAGATCGAGGTCACCCAGGGGCGCCATCGACGAGCCGAACCAATCGGAGGAAGACAGGGGAAGTGAGGTGGGGCCGCTGACGCCGACTTGTTGGTGATCTCGCACGGTGCCGTCAAGGTTCATGAACAGGATGAAGACGGCTCCCGTTTCGAAGGCGGCATCGTCGAACTTGACCGATCCGACGGCGAGATCCGGAACGGTGTCCTCGTTCAAGTCGCCGATGACGGCAACCGAAGTGCCGAATTGATCGTAATCCTCGAGCATTCCCGTGAATCCGCCATCGATCATGCTGATCTTTTGCGCATTGCGGACCGTTGCGTTGGGATTCATGAAGAGCACCCAGACCGCACCGGCATTGATGCCACCGGCATCGTCAAGCACCTCGCTCGAAATGAGATCCAAGTTGCCGTCTCCGTCCAGGTCCACCGAGGCCAGTGACCAGCCGAAGTAGTCCTTTTCCCCGATCGTGAAGGGAAGGTCGCCTTCCAGTTGACTGATCTTGGCCTGGTTCTTGACCGTTCCGTCGGAATTCAACATCAAGAGGTAGATGGCACCTGAATTCGCTGCGCCGTCGTCGTCGTAAGGAGCTCCGACCGCGAGATCCGGGACCCCATCGCCGTCGAAATCGCCCAACGGGGTGAAGGAACGACCGAACTCATCGAAGTTGTTCAGTGCACCGGTGAAACCGCCCTCGGTGCTGCTGATTTTTTGATGGGCCTTGACGGTGCCGTCGCGGTTCAAGAACAGAATCCAAACGGCGCCGCGGTCGCCGCCGCCGTCGTCGTCGAAGTTCGCGCCGACTGCGAGGTCCGGCACGCCGTCGCCGTCGACGTCACCGAGTCCTCCACACGCACGGCCGAACTGGTCGCCGGGGTCGAGAGCGCCGGTGAAATTTCCGGCCCAGGCGCTGATTTTTTTCTGCCCCAAAACCATGCCGTCGCGGTCCAGGAACATGATGTAGACGGCTCCCTGATCCTCGCCACCGTCATCGTCGCTGAGAGCCCCGGCAGCGAGGTCCTGAATACCGTCGCCGTCCACGTCGCCCAGCACGGTCACCGAGCGACCCAGCTGATCGTTTGTTTCCAGGACGGCAAACAGGTTGCCCTGGGTCTTGCTGATCTTTTGAAAAGTGGAAACGCTGCCCGGAATGGGTTCCAGAAGCTGTGCGTGGGCGACGCCGCCGGACAGTGCGAGGACAACAGCGATGCAGTGGATCGTGGGACGCGACATGAGCCTGGTACGTTCGTTGGAAGTGAGGGGGAAGGACCTCTTCGGGTGCCTTTCACCACGGTGTCCCATGACGGGGTTCCACGGGCGGAGAAAGCCGGACGAAGATGGAGCCTCGCCGGATCTCTCAGCGCGACTCGAAAACACTTCGGAGATGGGCCGCCCTGGGGTCGAATGCATTTCCAAGGCGCGAGCGAGAAACGAGAAAGGTCGGAATGGATTGCCAGCTCTGCAGCGGCGGTGCGAACCCCGGCGAGTGCCCCCAGGCTCCGGGAGGTCACATGGAATCTCCGAGCCTTCCGTAGCCAGGGAATAGGCCCTCCCCGTACGATGACGGGGGATTCTCGCCCTCGGGGACATTGCGTTGACGATTTTTTCGCAGAAAGCGGGAGACGCCGGGGTTCTTTCCCCGTCTCTTCTCCCGCCTTCCGTGGCTAGAACCATTGTTCATGAGGTTTTTGCGACCCAGACTCCAATTTCGCACTCGGGGAGAGCCTCTCGTGCTGGATGAAACGGCACTGCTCGATCGGGCCCTTCGTGGTGAGCCTTCCGCCTTTGACGAGCTTGTCCGCGGGTTTTACGCGCCCGTCTATGCCACCGCCTTCCATCTGATCGGCAATCACGAAGACGCCGAGGATCTCGCCCAGGATTGTTTCGTCCGGGCCCACCGGGGGTTGGCCCACTACCGTGGCGAGGGATCGTTCATGGGGTGGTTGCGTCGCATCCTTCTTCATCTCGTGCGAGATCGCATCCGTCAGACCCAGCGCCGGCCGGTTCGCATTCCCCTCATGGAGAAGGAGGTCGTTGCGCGCAATTCGCCGGTTCAGGAACTCTCCACCCGTGAGGTCGGTCGTCGCGTGGCCGAAGCCATCGAGGCGCTGCCCGAGAATCTGCGCATCAGCCTGCTCTTGCGGACGCAGGAGGGTTTGAGCTACGAAGAGCTGGCCTCCGCGACCGGTGTGACCCCCCAGACCGCTCGCACGCGAGTCATGAAAGCCCGCAAGGGATTGCGTCGCAGCCTGGCCTACCTGCTCGATCTCGAAGCCGGTGGTCAGGACGGACAAGGTTCACGGGAAAAGGGGGCGCCGTGAGAGGATGTCGTAGCGCTCGTCGGAAGATGGAGCTCGCCCAGGATGGCGATCTGCTTCTCGAAGATCGTTTCGCTCTGGACGACCACCTGGCGGCCTGTGCGGCGTGCCGTCGCGAGTTCGCCGCCACCCAGCGACTGGGCGAAGCCCTCGAGGTGCTGCCGCAACCGCCGCTGGAGCGGATCGATGTCGAACGTGCCCTGGAGCGGATCCGAGACGAGCTCGATGCGCAGCAAGATGAGCGTGGTGCCGCGCCGCGATGGGAAGCTCCGCGAGACGGGCGTCGGAGGATCGTCGCCGTTGCGGCCGCTGCCTCGATCATTCTGGTAGCGGGGTTACTGCTCCACGACCTGCGACCGCAAGACCGGACAGGGTCGACGACGACGGCCCTTGCCGAGCAAACCGTCGAGCCGATCTCCTTCGAAACCGCGGAGCATGAGGTGGTGGTGGGGGCCGTGCGCAACGCGCTCTTGCGGTTCCACGGGATGGAGAGCGATCGTGCGGCAGCGGTGGAACTCTTCGAGCGCGAGATGCGTCCGGCCCGGCGCGCCGGTTGGCCCATCTTGCGCTTCGTCGAGCGCTCGCTCGCTCGCCAGGCCTCCGAGACGGAACCCTCCCTCGCCCTGGCCGCCGCTCGCTATCTGGGGGAGCGGGGCGATGCTCATTCCGCAGGAGTGCTGGAACGAGTGCTTGAGGACGACGAGCTGCGTCCGGAAGCCTTGCTCGCACTGGGACGCCTGGGGGAGGTGGCTTTGCCCGCGCTGTTTCGAGCCGTCGAGGCGGCGGAACACCCGGTCGGTGCCCTGAGCGTCATGGTCGGCATCGGCGGCGAGAGCGTCGCTGACAAGCTCGAAGAGCTCGTGCTCCAGAAGGAGCGTGGAGAATCGCTGGCGCTCTCGCGCCCGGCGCTGCTCGATGGCCTGAGCCAACTGGGTCCGGCGGCGGTCCCCCGACTCTTGCGTTTGGCCGCTTGGAACCTGGAGGCGCGAGCGGAAGTACTCTCCCGCTTGCCGCTGATCCAGGGGGGGAGCGACGAACTGGCGCGCCTCTTGAACCAGAAGCGCATCGCTGCCTCGGAGGTCGTCTATTCCGCGCTGGCTATCCTGCAGCCCCTGCCGGCCCTGGCGTGGCTGCGAGAACGCTGCGAAGAGACGCGCGAACGTGAACGCGCTCTCGTCTGTCTGGCGGCCTGGTCGGGTCCGGATCCCTGCGCCGTCGTTCTGCGGCTGCACGTCGATGGTCGCGTCGACCGGGACGAGCTGAACCACGTGCTGCGCGAGATTGCGGAGCGCGATGAGGAAAGCCTGTACGAGTTCACCGAAAGTCTGATCGCCCGCGAGGCCGCCACCGATGCCTCGGTTTGGCTCGAGTTGCTCTTCGCAACCGACCACGTCGGTGCCACGACCAGCATGGCTCTCTTGAGCCTGGCCACTCTCTTGCATCCCGACGATCGGCAGTGGGCTGCGCTTGGAGTGGGCGAACTGGGAGCTCCTGCGGGCGCCCGGGCGTTGATCGCCGGTTTCCGTCAAATCGAAGCGAAGGAACGCAGA
Organism: Planctomycetota bacterium; assembly: GCA_002683825.1. Lineage (GTDB taxonomy): Bacteria > Planctomycetota > UBA1135 > UBA1135. The sequence goes on along the minus strand of NYUD01000049.1, from coordinate 9,038 downwards.
CTCCGCGCGGCCTGTCTCATGTCCATCCATAGCCTCCTGGGCGAAAGCGGCGTGCACGAAGCCGTGGGCGTGTCGTCACCCCGTGGAATGGGGGGCCTTCTGGCCTCCCTCGACGAGGTCGATCGGCGCGCCCGCACGGCCCACGGCGTGCATCGTGTTGCGCGCGCCCTCGACAAGTGCTTCGACGAGTCTCTGTTCTCCCGAAAATCCCAACCTCCCCTTCCTTTCCCATGATTGCCAACCTTCTCCTCTCGCTCGCCATGAGCGTTCAGGCCGTTTCCTCCCTGAGCTCCCCGTTTTCCCACGCCGTTTCCAGCGATGGGGACGAGAAGCAGGAAGAGCTGGTGCTCGCCAACTACGATCTTCGTGCCTTGCTCCCGAATGTCGATGGGACCGGCTGGGAGCAATCACTTCTGCTTCCACCCGCAGGTCGCGGGCGACATCCCCTGCCGGTGGCGCAAGTCGAAAGGTCCTACGAACAGTCCAGCGGTGACGTCGTGATGAAAATCATCTCAACCGCACTGGAAGAGGAATTTCTCGAACGGTACCGAGATCTGTCGTTGCAGGGCGAACAGAACTTGCTGTTGCTCGCACCGGAATCGACACACCAGAAGGTGGCGGGGATAATCGACGCGTTGCGCGCGATGGCTTCCGACTCCTCGCTTATTCGCGTCGATGTTCTTTCCTTCGGTGAGTCCGAGCGCGCCAATTTGCCCGGGCTGCACGGGAACAACGTTATCGCGGCGAGCGAGGTCGATCGACTCATCGCGCAGGCGGTTTCCAGCAACGCCCAGCACCAAAGATTCGAGATGCAGTTGGAGGCTGGGCGCACGACGATGTTGGAACGGCGTGAGGAGATTTCGTTCCTCTTCGATTACGACGTGGAGATCGCCCAGGGATCGTTCGTTTTCGATCCGATAGTCTTGCAGACCCAGGACGGTCTTAAGCTCTTGATGCGCGCTTCCCCGGCCGGCGGCGGTCTCGCTCTCAATTGTGTCCTGCAGTCCTCCGTCGTCGACGAGGAATTTGAAGAGTATCCGATCAGCCTTTCCGGCATGGTCGGCAGCGAGAAAACGGGCATGGCGGTTGTCGAGGGGCCTCAGGTCCTCCAGAACCCGGGCGTCCTCATGCATGGCCTCAGCGTGAATACGTTTCTGCCGGACGGCAAGGCCGTCCTTTTCGCTTTCGAGACCAAGCTAGCCGGGGGAACACACCGTCAGGTGGTTGTCCTTCGCAGCGTCGGGGGAGGGCTCACGCCCTATGCGTCCCATCCTGTCCCGGGCACCGGGCGCAGGCTCTTGATGGTCAATTCCGAACTCTTTCGGTCGCCTTGGCTCGAGACCGTGAAAGGCCCGTACAGAAATGGAGCCAGACGCGGGCATCCGCTCTTCACAGCGCGGTTGCTGACGGAGCCTTCACACTTCTTCCTGGGTTGGATGCGTAACTTCGCGGTGTGGGATCGTCTTGGGCCGTGGGTCGTGATCGTGACCGATCGTTCCTGGGACGGTGACAACGAGGAGAAACTCCAGGCACTGGTGCGCGGCATGGAAGAACCGCCGGCCCTGGCCACGGTGGAGATCGAACTTCAGACCACGTCGGGGGACCGCCGCGCGAAGTTGAGTCTCCCCTTGGTCGTCGGAACGACAGCCGGAGCGGTTGTCGGAAAGACGCATACGGTGCTGGCTGACTTCGACGTGGAAGTGGCACAGTTCTCCGCCGCCGCTGACCCGATCATAGTGTCGACCTTCGACGGGATGGCGCTCACCCTGGGGGTCGTTCCCGGCCGCGATCACGAGCGTGAGCTGATCGTCAGTGGCGCCGCCCAGCTGGTGCGCAATCCCGCCGGAGAAATCCTCCAGAAAGGATCGGCCTTCGGCCGTCTCGAGCTCCCGCGCTACGACGTTCTCAGGCTGGATGAGCGCCGAATTCTTCCGGTCAGCGACGGTGCGACCCGCGTCAAGCTGGGACCGGTGTCGTCCGATGCAGGCATGACGCTCAACGTGACCGTGCGCTGAGGGGGCCTGGGCTCAAACGTTGCGCTGGTCGACCAGCCAGTGACGCAAGAGGCTCTGGCGCTCGACCCCGCGCACATTGCGGACCGCGAGGCTCAGCGCGCGCAACGATCCGATCAGGACCAGTAGCTTTTGCGCTCGGGTCACCGCGGTGTAGAGCAGGTTGCGCTGTAACATCGCGGCGTGCGCGGTGACCATCGGCACGACCACGGCGGGGAATTCTCCCCCCTGTGAGCGGTGGACCGTGATCGCAAAGGCCGGCTGCAGGTCGGTGAGCTCGCCCTTTTCATAGGCGACGTTCTTATCGGTGAAGCGCACCAGGAGGCGTGGAACGGAGGGTTCGATCCGTGCGATCGTGCCCATGTCTCCGTTGAACACGTTGCGGTCGTAGTCGTTGCGGGTTTGCAGCACCCGCTCTCCTGTTCGAAACGTCTGGCCGCGCCAGACCATCTCCTGTTCGGCCGGGCCCAGGGATGCGCGTATACGGTCGTTGAGCGCGTCGACGCCGCAGGGGCCGCGGTACATCGGACTGAGTACCTGAACGTCCTTCACCCAATCCAGATGGAAGCTGTTCGGAATGCGCTGCGTGACCACTTCCAGCAATCGCTCCGCCGCCTGGGCATCGTTCTTGGCGGGGAAGAAGTAGAAATCGGCCGGTTCATCCCCGCGCCCGGGGAGCCTGGGCATCTCGCCGGCCAGTATTCTGTGCGCGTTGCGGACGATCAGGCTCGAAGTGCCCTGCCGGAAGACCCGGGTCAAACGGAACACGGGAACGCGCTGGCTGTCGATCAGGTCCGCCAGGACGTTTCCGGCCGCTACCGAGGGAAGCTGGTCGGGATCACCGACGAGGAGGAGCCGTGTGGGAGGCTGGATCGCTTTGACGAGATGGTGTGCGAGGACGACGTCCAGCATCGAAACCTCGTCGATGATCACCATGTCCGCCTGCAGAGCGTTGCGCGTGTCGTGCTGGAACTTGTGATGGATGGGATCCCAACCGAGCAAGCGGTGGATCGTGGTGGCCTCGTGACCGGTGGCCTCGGAAAGGCGCTTGGCCGCACGCCCTGTCGGTGAAGCCAGCCGCAGCTGGGCTCCGGTGGCTTGCGCGAGTTCACAAACCAGGCGTAGCGTCGTGGTCTTGCCCACGCCCGGGCCGCCGGTCAAGAGCGCCACGGGTTCGGCGAGAAGACCCAAGACGGCGTTGCACTGCTCGGGGTGCAGCGCGAGCCCACCCCGCGCCATGGCATGCTCGAGCCGGCCTTCGTCGGCCAGGGGGCGGACCGGTCCCGCGTCCGACAGGTGGAGCAGGTTGCGCGAGAGTTCCCGTTCCGAGGTGAACAGGGCGGGGAGCGCACAGATGCGTTGATCCGGGATCAGTTCGCTCTCCAGCACCAGCTCGCCCTCTGTGACGAGCGTGTCGACATCGACCTCCAGGCTGGAAGTGACGCCCTCCACTCCCAGGAGCTCGTGGGTCCGCGTCGTCAGCTCCGTTTCGGTCAGGGCGGTGTGCCCGTCGCCGGCTGCCTTCTCGGCGGCGAACAGGAGCGCTGCGCGTCGGCGTTCGGGGGCATCGAGTTCGAGGCCCAGCTTGCGGGCCGCACGGTCGGCCATCAGAAACCCGATCCCCCGCACCCGTCGCGCCAGGATGTAGGGATCGTTGCGGATGATCTCCTCGGCGTTTCCCGGGAGGACGCGCGCGATTTCCTCGACGTACCAGGGGCCCAGACCCAGGCCGAACAGAAAGGCCCGCAGCTCACGGGTCCCGCGCTCGGTCCGGACGGTGTTGGCCAGGCCTTCGCGCACCGCCGGTGAGAGGCCCCGTATGCCCACGAGGGTGTTCGGGTTCTCGTGGATCCGGTCGAGGGCTTCGAGTCCCAGCCGGTCGACGATCCGTTCGGCCAGCCGAGGGCCGATGCCCTTGAAGCTGGCGGAGGCCAGATACCGACAAAGACCCTCCCGATCCACCGGGGGGAGCGCTTCGCAGCGCTCGAACTGGAATTGACGGCCGTGCTTGGGATGGCGGGACCAGCTCCCCCCCAGCCGGACCCGTAGTCCCTCGGCCACCTCCGGACCCGTCCCCACTGCCGTTACCGACCCTCCCAGGGCCGAAAACAAGGAGTCGGGGTCCCCGAAGCCCCGCTCGGGCCGAAGCTTGAAAACGGTGTAACGGGAGTCCGGGTGCTGATAGGTCACCCGCTCCACGACCCCTTGCAGCGAGAGCTCCGCATCGGGGGGCTTGTCGGTGGAATTCTGGATAAAGCCTTGCTCCTATTCAGGAGACGCCGATACTACGACGCCCTTTTTTCACTTTCTCCCTCTCCACCCTAGTACATGTCGATCAAGGTCGAGGTCAAAAGCAACGAGTCGCTCGAGGCTGCATTGCGCCGCTTCAAAAGGCAGTGCAACTACGGCGGTGTCTTTCGCCTAGCCAAGGCGAATACCTGGCACGAAAAGCGCTCTGACAAACGACGCCGCGAGCGTCGCGAGCGCATGCGGACGATTCTGAAAGCCGCTCGTCGCGCCCAGGCCCGTCTGCGTCGTTCCTAGCTCCAAGGGTTCTCTCCCGCCCCTGCCGGAGGGGGGGCGGTAGCGGTCCGGGCCTCCGGGGCGTATTCCCGCGGGGTGAGGGGCCGCTCGGGATCGACGTCCCCCGAATCCGATTTCGATGGGGATCTTTCCGAAAGACCGCGACCTTTCGCTCGCCCCCGATCGCGTCCAGATCGAGGTGCGCGCCAGCGATCTTGGGCTGCGCCCGGCCGATGTTGCCATCCGGCTCGATAACTTTCTTTGCCGTTACTTGCACTGGCGTTCCCGAACCTCGGTGCAGAATCTGATCCGCGACGGCTTCGTCGAAGTCGCTCTCCCGACCCCCGAACGCCCGGGTGGACCGCTGACTCCGCGGGTCGAAAAACGGGGTGGCAAAGTACTCCCGAACGCAACCCTGGTCACGGTTCATATTCCGCCGGAGCTGCGGATTCCCGAGCCTTCCGACACCTGTGACGGGGAGCTCTCGATCCTGTTGGAGGACGACGAGGTCGTGGCCGTCGACAAACCCTCCGGCCTGGCGGTTCATCCCAGTGGCCGGCACCTGGTTGGAACGCTGATTCAGCGCGTGCATGCGCGCTATCGAGGCGACGAGGCGAACCGTCGGCTTCCCATCCGACTGTGCCATCGACTGGATCGGGAAACGAGCGGCATCGTTCTCATCGCGAAAGGCAATCAGGTGCATCGCAGCATCATGCGCCAGTTCGAGCGACGGCAGGTCGAGAAGGAATATTTCGCGATCTGTCACGGCGCTCCCGAGAAGGGGAGCGGCCGGATCGACCTGCCCCTCGGGCCCGCAACGGCCAGCCGAATCCACTTGAAGATCTCCGTGAATCAAAACGGTCTACCTTCCGTGACCCATTGGCGTGTGTTGAGAGTCGTGGGGAGCTATTGCTTGCTGGCTTGTCGGTTGGAGACCGGTCGCCAGCATCAGATTCGCGTGCACCTGGCGGCGATCGGCCACCCCATCGTCGGAGACAAGCTCTATGGACCCGACGACGAGATCTTTCTCCGGGCGAGTGCCGGGGAATTGACGGAAACGGACTACGCGCTCCTGGAGTTACCCCGACACGCGCTCCACAACCATCGCCTGGTGTGGAAATCACCCACGACCGGCCGGCCGTGCGAAGTCGTCAGCCCACTGGCCGCCGATCTGGATGAGTTCCTCGAGACCCGCTGACGTTCCTCCCCGGGCCTTCAAGGTGCGCCGACCTCGATTCTGAGCCCGTTGGTAGGCTTCCATTCGGGGATGTTTGCCGTCCCATCCGAGCGTTGGTTGGAGGCGTAAAAAAAGCCCTGGGCGTACCAAACCGAGTCGATCAACCCGGGCTCGAAAGGAAGAGGGATACGGAATGTGACCGGTCCCAGAACCCAGATCGGTCCGAAATGAGCTCCCGCGAACGGAGGGCGCAGCAGGAGCTCTCCGAGTGGGAGCGTGATTCCACAGTTCGATCCATCGAGTGCCGAATCCCTGGACAGGACGAATACCGCCTGTGAACCGATCGCCTGGGCTTCTCCCATCGCGATGCGCAGCGAGGAACCTGCGATGGCATAACCACCGACCACCTCGAGCGTTCCTTTGGTTTCGTCGCAGCCCTCGACCGGTACGGCGGCACCGTAGTCGACCCTCAGAAGCGCCGGGCCATCCTCTTCCAGTTCGACTTGTCCGAGAAAGAAGCGCCCGGCCTTACTGACGCGAAAAGCAGCGCTCGTTCGATCGAGAGCAACGACGAGTTGTCCGTCCACGAAGGTGCGCCCCTCACGGACGATCACCTCGTAGTTGCGCATGTAGGCCTGGTCCTGACGCGTAGGTGTCTCGCGCACCCGCGCACCCCAAAAGAGATCCCTCGAGTTTGTCAAGAAGAGCGGCGTCCCTTGGGGGTTGTCCAGGGGTGCATCCATGGCCGACAAGAGATCGCCTTCCTGCGCGAACTTGCGGCCGTCCTTGACCAGCAGGTAGTTCGATTCGATCAGCTCCGGCGATAGTGGATCGACGTTCAGGTTGCAGGAAAAGGCATGCTCTCCGAAGTCGTTTAGGGCGACCTGGCTCTGCTCGAAGCTGGCGAAACTCCGTCCTTCGACGGGCGCCGGGTTTCCTTCCTGCGCGAGGATGTGATCGAGGCCCAGCATCAAGAGACCGTCGGAGTGATTTGGCCCCTGGCGTTTGCCAGACCACAGGAACTCGCCGCGCGCGTTGAAAGCGAGCGAGGTCTCACGCTGAGAGATGGAGCGGATCTCCAATCCCACGGATGCCAGCGTCCAGCCCGCCGCCACCCGGGTGGTCCATGCGCCCGGGTTTCCCTGGGAGTCGATGGTCGCGGCTACGAGAGCCTCGCGCGGGCCTGTTGTGCCGGTCTCCCACAACGATCCCGCGACCAGAATGGTGTTCCCGGGGCCGAAGAGCCTGGGGCCGAAGGCGTTCCAGACGGTTCCGGGTGCCCAGTCATCGAGCTCTGCCGGTTGATTGCGCCGGGCCAGGAGCCGGCCGTTCCAGTAGAGCGCGCGTCGTTCGCCATCCACGATACCCGGTCCCGAGAGAGTGAGTTCCCACAGGAGGTTTCCGGCGGCGTCCACATCCCACCCGTGGAACGAACGCACCCGCGCACCGGGTGGTGCGGCCAGGAAATCACCTTCCCGAAAGGCCGGGAAGCCATGGCGTAGAACCACGGCATCACGTGCGTTGGACGGATGATCCGTGCCGGCCTGGCAGTACCAGGCCCCATCGTCGATCACAGCGACGCGAGCGATCGTCTCGAGCCTCCCCACGCCGACGATGGGATCGCCCGTGCGTAGCAGGATGCTCTCCGTCTGCAATCCCCACACGGGGAGGGCGAAGAGGGGCCACAAGAATACGCCGAACCGCCAGAGGCTGCGTCGTCTCATACGAAGCCCAGGACTTCGCGAATCACCGCAGCGTTACATATTCCTCGAGAAAAGTTGGCCCGCGCCGCTCGCGGGAGGCGAGCCTCGAATCAGCCGCAACAAGGACGACGTTGCGCCCTGCGCGAGCTAACGTTCCGCCGCCTCAGACCTCACTCCCGCTCATCCCACATCTCCGAGCCCGGCGGAGCGGTTCCCCCAACCTGCCCCCGTCGGTCCGAGGTGGAGCCGCGCCAGGCGCCGCTAGGGGGCGCCGATCTCCAGGCGCATGCCGTTTGTCAGGCGTAGATCCTCTTCGGGCAACGTGCCGGCGATATCGATGAACAATCCCTGGGCGTACCACTCGGTATCGACGAGGGAGATGTTGTTGGGGATGTTCAGCTGGATGAGCGCAGGCGGCCCGACCCATAGCGGTCCGAGCCCTACGAAGGCATAGGGAGCCACGGCAAACAGCTCGCCGAAGGGGGTCATCGCTCCGCACTCTCCTCCCAGCGGTTCGCGGCCCGAGATCAGGACCGCCGTGACGACCCCCGGTGCTTGTCCGTTGTTCATCTCGAGTGTCAGGGTATCGCCCGATCGGACCGTTCCAGAGCGCTTTCTCATCGTACCGGGGTTGCCGACGCATCCGGGGAGTTCGAGTGCGAGTCCGAAGTCCGTCATGATCACGGCATCGACTCCCCCCTGTAGGACGACTTCACCTACCCAAAAACGACCGTCATCGCTGACGGAGAAAGCGTTGACCGCAGTCCGCAGGATAGTGACGAGGAATTCGCCGATGAAATCCTGGCCTTCGCGAATGATGACCTCCTTGTTGCGCATGTAGGCGACGTCCTCCGACCCCAACGTGTTTCGGAGATCCGCGACCCAGAAGACGTCGCGGCTGTTGGTCATGTAGACGGGGGCCGCGGTCGAATTGCCGAGGGTCGCTCCATTCAGGGACGCCAGCGAGTCTCCCTCCTGGACGTAAACCTCGCCGTTAACCATGAGAACCGCGTTCGAATCTGCGAGGGGAGTGTTCGCAGCGCCATTGAGTCCCGCCGTGTGCACCCAATCACCGAAGTCGTTCAAGTCAGCTTCGAACTGAGTGAAGTTAGCGAGGGTACGGCCATCGAGATTCGGGTTATCCGGATCGGAGAACTCCTGTCCTTCACGTGCCACAATCGTGTGGAGGCCGATCAGTATGTACTTGCTGTTCTCCGGTCCGTCCGTTTCCGCCCCCCAGATGAAGTCCCCATGTCTGTTGACGCCCATGGAGTGGAATCTCGGCGTGGAGTGAAAGCTCTTGAAGGTCATATCGTCGTTGTCGCTGGGATCCAGATCGACGGGGAACTGCTGGCCTTCGAATATCAGTAAGTTCGTCTCAAGAACGAATCCCAGTTCATCGATCGTGATCTCGACCACCGCGTCGTCTTGGGCATTTGGAGCGAGAGGATCTGCAAAGAGTTCACAAAACGCAAGGACCTTGTTCGGCGTAACGAAGTCGAAGGAGTCGAAGGCCTTGTATTCAGCATCGGGAAGGATCTGGTCTGCTGGAGCTCCCAACGAGATGCGCTCGCGAGCGAGGAGGCGCGTGTTCCAGTACAGACAGACGTCGTTCAGTGCATT
>NYUD01000048.1 GCA_002683825.1 Planctomycetota bacterium | reverse complement strand
CGCAGAACGGAAAGCTGCAGGAACTTCAGGAACCCCTGGAACGCAACGGCGACAAGCATCGCGATGATCAGCGGTTGGAGCCAATCTTTACGCTCCTGAATCAGGACTTCGTCGAGGAAAATCTGGGTGAAAGCGGGTATCGCCAGCCCGGGAACCACCAGCAGAAACCCTGCTGCAACGGCGAACAGAACCGCCCCCCAGAAGCCTTTCAGCCGAGCCGTAAAGGCGGGGAGTAGGCCTGGCTTGCGCCCGCCTTTCTTGAACTCCTTGCCCGGACTCATGGTCAGAACCACTCCGGTGAATTCGTTCTCGAACTCCTCGATCGTCACGGTTCGGTGCCCGACGGCAGGATCGTTCAGATACACCTTGTCGCCCTTGCGCCCCTCGACGACCAGGAAGTGGTTGAAGCCCCAGAAAACGACGTAGGGCGGCGGCAGTTGCAGGCAGCTATCGACGCTCTTGCTGAAACCCTTCGTGGCGAGCCCGTAGCGCCGCGCCGCCTTTGCCAGGCTCGAGGCGTTGCTTCCATCGCGCGAAACGCCGCATTCACGGCGCAGCTCGGCCAGTGGAACGATGTTGCCGTAGTGGGCCAGGATCATTCCGAGCGACGCAGCCCCGCATTCGACCGCCTCCATCTGCAGAAGGCTCGGCGTGTGTACGCGTCTTCTCTTGAATAATCCCAAGGACTATCTCTTCGAAAGCCGTTCGAGGAAGGGAAAAACCAACGTGATCGGTCGCCGTTCGCGAACCGTAACGCGCACCTCGGCGGTCGTTCCCGCCGTGATAAGAAAATCGTCCGGTCCCTCGCCGGAGGTCCACTTGAATCCGGTGAAGGTGTCGTCGGCCTCCAGGCTCGCCAGAACTCCTATGCGGCTCTTTCCGCCGAGGAGTGTGCGCGCGATCTCCGGATCTCCAATCTGGTTCGCGGCGGCTGCGGTGGTCACCGGGTAGTCGGTCACCGATTCCACGTGACCGACGATTCCTCCGAAGCGCTCCTTCTCGACATTCGCCGGCGACACACTGATCTTGAGGCCGGGCTGAATCTTCTTGCCGTCCCTGATCGTGAAGAACGCGGCCGCTTTCAGCTCAGCGGCCCCATCCTCGGCCTCCATCCGCCCCATCCGCTGCCCTATACCGACCTGGGCACCCGGCGTGACGGAGACCTCCAGAACGGTCCCGTTGTACTCGCTGTAAAGGGAGCCTTCGTGTTGCAACTTCTTCTGGAGGAATTCCATACGGAGTTCTATCTCCTGGATCTTTGCTGCATCGTCCAGTTCGTCTTCGCGCAACGACTGCCTGAGGGTCAGATCCTCCAGATCCAGCTCGCTGAGTTGAATCTCCAGATCCCGCACAAGATCCATGTCCTCCTCGTACACCTCGCGAGCGGCGTTCTCCTGTAGTTTCAAGGCCTGGTCGCGAACGCTCAGATTGGCCATTTCCAGCTCGTTGTCCACCATCCGGGTGCGCTGCTCGACCAACTGGTCCCGGGACGACAGTCCCTGATCCTCCAGGTCGCGATAGGCCTCGTAGCGCTCCTGGAGCAGCTTTCCCAGTTCTTCCGCTCGATTTCGGGCGGTGTCGATGTTCGCGCGTTGCTCGGCGAGGTAGAGCTCGGTGCGAAGCTTATACGCTTGTGCGGACTCGCGTACGTTCTTCTGCCGCTCGCGCATCAGTTTGCGCGTGCGATCCATGTGCTCTCGCTTTTTTTCTACCAGACCTCTGTCGAGCAGCGTTATCTCGCTAACGCGGCTCTTCAAGTGTTCCAGCTTCACACCCTCCTGCTGCAAATCCGTCTCCAGGGTGGGCAAGCTCAGGTTGGCGAGTAGATCGCCGCGCCGCACTCGATCACCGACCTTGACCGCAATCGACTTGATCTGACCGCTGCCGGACGACTCGAAATACACCACCTGCTTGGGACGAACGAGAATCGCCGTACCCGTGGCGGTCTCGGGAATGCGGCCGAGAATGCTCCACGAGATCGCCAACGCGAGCCCCAGGCCGATGCCCAGGAGCATCAACCAGACGTGCGGACGCACGATCCGCAGGAGCTGGTCCAATCGATCGGGCGACGAGAGTTTTTGGAGGGATTTCTCTCTGAAGATCTGGCGCTTTTCGGAGGCCATGGGACTAGCCCTTCGCTCCTACGCGCTGGAGAAACCAATCGAAGCGCGCACCCGCCAAGGCGAGTGTGTCGAGCGCCTCAGGAGAAATCTCATCCTCGTACGAAGTATTCTGTTCGGGCGCAACACGGTCGGCCGAACCGATCATCGAATCGGCACGACTCAGGCGGTTGGCAAGAAACACACACAGGGCACGATAGAAACGCGAACCGAACTCGGCATCGAGCGTCAACTTGGAACGCAGCGCCGCGTGGGGTATCGCAAAGATCCGGCACTCCCCCACCGTCGTGACCGTCGCGTTCGGAGGCCGTGAATCCAAGAGTGACATATCCCCTACGATCTCCCCCGCTCCCAGCCGGGCCAGCTCGCGACCCGCCTTTAGAACAGAAAGTTCACCATCGAGCAGGATGAACAGACGGTCTTGGGAGCCGCCCTCGCGAATGATGTCGGTCCCGGAAACGGCCTGGTGGGTATCTCCAGCGTCGATCAGCCACTGCAAGTCCGTATCTTCGAGCTCGCCGAGAATGTAGAGCACTTTCCTCATCGGGGTTTTCCGCAGGGGTCTCCGCCCGAAACCACGCTCGTCACAACCGCGGGGTCGGGCGGTGGAGAAACAGGAGGGTGCCGCCGAAGCGGAGCCCCGCATAGAATATCGTGGGGGCGACTTCAATGCCGATCGAACAAGGGAGCGGAGCGCGCGAAGAGGCGGAAAACCTCTTCGCCGAGTTCCTTCAGAAAAAGCGTACGACGGGGCTCTCATACGACGAGTTTCGCGGGCGACACCCCGGTCTTGCCCCCGATCTGGACGCACTCCACGCCCTTTACTTGAAGGTCAAGAACCTCGAACGCGCCAGCGAGCCCCAAACGACGGTCAGCGCCAAGTTGCGCGAGCGGCTGGGCCAGGAGATAGGAACACCCATTCAACTGGAAGACCCGTCGGGAAGCGGCGATGGGGTCGGTGGCGAGATGGTCGAGAACATCGTCGGACGAGGCGATCGGCCGGACACGTCCTCCGGAAAGGCCAGCCGACCGGAAATCTCCCCCTCCGGCTACGGCCCCTACGTCCTGCGCGGTGAGATCGCCCGCGGCGGCCAGGGCGCCGTGCTGCGGGTTTGGGATCAGGACCTCAATCGCAACCTGGCCATGAAGGTCATCCTGGGCAAGGAGGACGAGAGACCCTCCAGCCACACACCCCAGGCCGACGCCCACACACTGGGACGCTTTCTGGAAGAGGCGCAGGTCACGGGCCAGCTCGACCACCCCGGCATCGTTCCGGTACACGAACTCGGCGTCGACAACGAAGGCCACGTTTATTTCACGATGAAACTCGTGAAGGGACGCGACCTCGCCGCCGTCTTCGACCTGGTTCAAGAGAAAAAGGACGGCTGGAACCTCACGCGCGCTCTGTCGGTGATATTGAGGGTTTGCGACGCGATGTCGTACGCCCACGCCAAGGGTGTGATACACCGCGACCTGAAACCGGCCAACATCATGGTCGGACGGTTCGGCGAGGTGTACGTCATGGATTGGGGGGTCGCGCGCGTTTTGAAGCGCGAAGAGACACACGACCTGCGCATCCAAGAAACGGTCGCAGTGCGTTCGGACTGGCGTAACAAGGCGCGGGAGGAAGAACCCAAGCTCCTCACGATGGACGGTGACATCGTCGGAACGCCGGCCTACATGTCACCGGAGCAAGCCTCGGGCGAACTCGACCAGATGGGCCCGCACTCCGACGTGTATTCGCTCGGAGCGATGATCTACCACGTCCTGTCCGGCCGGATGCCGTACGTGGTGCCGGGGCAGAAGATCCATGGTTTCACCATCTGGAACAAGCTGCGCGAACAACCGCCGGCACCGCTCTCGGAGATCGCACCGAAAGTGCCCCAGGAACTCGTCGCCATCTGCGAAAAGGCCATGGAACGCAACTGGCATGACCGCTACTCGGACATGTCCGAACTGGCCGACGACCTCGGCGCGTTCATGGAACACCGCGTGGTACATGCCTACGAAACGGGGGCCGTTGCAGAACTCAAGAAATGGGTATCGCGCAACAAGGGCCTGGCCGCCGCCTGTTCCGCCACGATCGTTCTCGCCATCGGCGGCCTGGGCACGCTCGGCTACATCGAGGCCAAGGGGCGCGAAATCGCCGAAACGGAACACGCCAACGTGCTTCGCCTGGCAGCTTTTCAGGAGCTGGCCGAGCTCAAACAGGAAGCCGACCTCTTATGGCCGGCCACGCCGGAACAGATTCCCGCCTACGAGGATTGGCTGGTACGAGCCCACGCCCTTATCACGGGTCTGGAGTCGGACGGATCGAGAAGCGGCGGCGGCCACCTCGTACAACGCGAGGCTCTGCGAGCGCGCGCACTGCTCCGAACGGCGGAAGAGGTCGCCCTCGATCGACAAGGCCACGCGCGTTACGCCGAATGGGATGCGCTCACGCGGGAGTGGATCGCTTTGACCCGACAAAGGGACGGAGCCCCGAAGGACACGTCGGCCTTTGAGCTAGACCCATCGCTGCGCTTCCAGGACGTGAACGCCCTGAACGAACGCGCCTGGCGGCTGGTCGATCCGAAGCGCAAGACATTCGGACGCGAGCAGGAGGGGTTGGCCCTGGCAAGACTCGCTCTGAAGAACGCCCGCAGCGCTTCCGAAGTCCCCTACGTTCTGGATACGCTCGCCTGGGCTTGCCTGGCGAACGGCTTACACGAGGAAGCGCTCGAGGTCAGTGAACGCGCCATCAACATCGCCGCTGCGAAGGATCGAGAGGAGTACGGGGGCTATCTCGAGCGCCTGGAACAGGCGATTGCAGAAACAGGGAGCGGTGCATACGCGGCGCACCTGGACGACTTGCAGGCTCAGATAACGGCTCTCGAACCGCAGGTCTCCGAACGCAAGAACTTCACCTTCGAAGACGACGAGGATCGCTGGTGGCACGATCAACTCAGCAAGTTGATCGGCGAAATCGACGCCTTCGCCGACCCCGAGACCGGGCTCGTCGAAGGGCTGTCCGAGGCAGGCTGGGGCGTTCAGCGCCGCTTCGACTTTGCACGCGAAGTCGAAGCTCTGACGGTCACGGGCGCGGAAGCCGCACGGCGCTGGCAGGAAGCCGTCGCGTCGATCGCCGATCAGGAGGAGTGTCCGGCCTATGGCGGCCTGCGGATCGACCCCCAGCTCGGCCTGCTACCGATCGACCGCAACCGGGATACGGGATTGTGGGAGTTCGGCCACGTGCAGAGCGGCGAGTTGCCCCGCCCTGGTACGGACGGCACTCTCGAGATCGGCGGCGAAACCTGCATCGTCCTGATCCTGATACCCCCCACCCGTTTCTTCATGGGTTCGCAGGCCCAAGACGACGGCCGCGGAAACTACGATGCTGCCGGCGAGAGCGACGAGGGACCGGTTCACGAGGTTCCCCTGGAGGCCTTCTTCATCTCGAAGTACGAAATGACCCAGGGACAATGGCAGCGTTGTATCGGCGCCAACCCCGCGAGCTATCACCCCGGCTTCAACATCAACGCCCAGCCGAAGGGCTTCGAGCTGGCGAACCCCGTTGAGATGGTAACGCTCGAAAACTGCCGGAGGATACTGGGCAGGTTCGGCCTGCAAATGCCCACCGAAGCCCAGTGGGAATGCGCCGCACGCGGCGGGGAAGACACCCCCTGGTGCTTTGGCCTGAAGCGTCAGTGCCTGGATGGCGCAGCCAACCTCGCAGACAACTACATGCTACGCAGTGGTGGTCCTCGAGATTGGGAATATGAGGAGTGGGACGACGGCTATTGGTTTCACGCGCCCGTGGGCTCGTTCGCTCCGAACGCCTTCGGTTTGCACGACGTGCACGGAAACCTGTGGGAGCTCTGCCGCGACCCCTACGGTTCCTACCGCGAGCCGGTCGAGCCCGCAACCGGCTATCGCATCACAAACTCCAAAGAAGGCGTTGCACGCGGAGGCAGTTTCGAGAGCTCTGCGCTCGATTCCCGCACCGCTTCCCGCAGCTTCGTTTTGCCGGGCGAGACACAACCGTCTGTCGGCGTGCGTCCAGCGCGGATGCTGACTGTCCACTAGCCCTCGATGGGACCGGGAAGATGACCCGGTAAGTCAGGTTTCCCCGGCTCGACGAAGTCGGCGAGGCGGGTTGCAGCATGTCGGGTTGGCCTGAGGCGCAGCCTCGCAGGAACTCCCCGGACGGGCCGGTTCAACGCGCGAGAGGTGCGAGTGCGGTTTCGACGGCCGCTTGCACGGCATCTTCATCGGCCAGAAGGCTCGTGGGACCGACGTTCTCGAACTCCGACCCGTTCCAGCGCTGGAGGAGCCCCACACCTCCAACGCTTTCGAACTGAATCTCTCCACCCGGGCGAGTGATGCAGACGTACAGAGAAAGCGCCCCGAGGTAACCCTCGAGATCTTCGTCCAACCCGTAAAGGCCGCCGCTCGGAAGTTCGATCTCCCGACGAACGCCGTCCCACTCGGCCCCTTCGAAATCGAAATAGGCCTCCCGCAAGACCAACCCCTTGATGAGGATCGAGTCGACGTCCGCGACACCCCGATCGAGGTCTTCCAGGACGCCCCCCTCGACGATGCGATAATCGTACGCCTCCAAGAGCCTCTTGACTTCCAGATCGATCCGGGCCAAGTCCTCGGCTCGAAACTCAGGTCCCTCCAGGGGGAAGTCGAGCAAGGTCCGGGTCGTCGCCAGGAACTCCTCCCTCGGATTCTTGAAGTGGCCCGGCTTCGAAGCACAGGCGCCCAGAACCAGGGCCAAAAAAGCAAGCGGCAGGTGTCCGACCATCGCTCGAGAGTAGCACCTCCGAGTACGGCGACTCGAGCCCATTTTCCTCGAGTACTGTCTTACTGCGACTGGATGTGGTCGAACTTGCGTTCGATGTCGAAACCACCCGGACCGGTTGCACGGATCCAGACCGTGTAGGTGCCCGGGGTCGCGTAGGTGTGGGAGGGGTTCTGCAGTGTAGAGGTCGCCCCGTCGCCGAAGTCCCAGTTCCACGATGTCGCCGTACCCGTAGTCTGGTCCGTGAAGGAAACCGCCAGAGGAGTCGGCCCCATGACCGAGGAGGCCACGAAATCCGCCGCCGGTCGTCCGGTCGGCGGGAGGAAACCCAACCTGAAATCGATCGCGTTGCAAAACGTCTGCTCTGCGGCATTCGGCCCGAACAGGAAGCCCTGCGAGGTACCCGTCCCCATCAGGGAAAAGTCCAGCGGGAGAGGGAGGGAGATCGTGCTGATGCCGCTGGGATGCGCGGGGACGGCGAAATCAACGATGGTCCCGCCACCGGCGAGGAGCTGGCCGAACATGGTCATCGTTGCAACCGACGAATCCCTCACCAGCAACAAGGCCAGGGTGATCGTCGGGCGATCCCGGTGGTCCAGCTGCGCCGTCCACGTCGAGCCGATGGCCGGCGGATCGGCGACATAGCAGGGCGGGTTGATCCCCGACCCGTTGTGATAGGTCGCCGAGGCGAAGGGGATCAGGAGGAAGTCGTCGACATAGCCCAGTGAGGGGTCCTGACCGTTCCCACCGTTGCCGACCTGAACACTGAGCGTCAGCAACGTGGTGTTGCTCGCCGAAGGAAACAAGAGCGCCAGGTTGGTTGCGATCGTATCCACCGCCGTCATCGGCAAAGTGTGACGCGTCGAGGTGTTCGGGAAGGCCGAGAACGTATCGGCATAGTAGATGTTGTGGGTCGTGAAGCCGTCGCTGAGATCGATGCTCATGAAGTCGTTCGCACCGGCGGCTGCCGCCGCTCCGCCCAGCAGAAATGCTGCCGAAAAGACCAGCACGGGACTCGCCTCAACGAAACCAAAGGTCTGCCGGATGCCCGCGGCTCCCACGGGCGAAGTGCCGGCGCCCCCGGGATTCGACGGCGGAATCGCCGCCGCGGTACCGAGCGCGGAGATCTCTGCCCACTGCGCACCCTGCAACGGCATGCCGTTGTCGGTAAGGATGGCGCTGTCCGGGTGAATCACGTTGCCGATTCCCCCGGTTTGAATCCACGGGGCCGAAGGGCGCGTTCCCGCAGTCTGCATCTCAAAACTACCGTCCTCGAGCTGAGGTGCCATGGCCACGATGTAGTCCAGCTTGGTTTCCGTGTTGGCTCCCCCGGAGCCTGTCACGGTCAGACTGACCGCATACATCCCCGGATTCGTATAGGTGTGCGTGGGATTCTGAAGGGTCGAAACCCCGGAATCACCGAAGTCCCAGCTCCAAGAACTGACCGACCCCGAAGTCGCATCGGCAAACGAGACCGACAGCGGAACCTCGCCGCTCGTCGGCGAACCGACGAAGTCAGCCACCGGCGGCGGTGGAATCACCACCACATAGCCGAACTTCGTGCGCGTGTCCGGTCCACCGGGTCCCGTAGCCGTGAGGCTGACCGAGTAAGTCCCATCGTTCACATACGTGTGCGAGGGGTTCTGGACGGTCGAGACACCGGCGTCACCGAAGTCCCAATCCCAGGCCGAGACGACTCCCGTGGTCAGATCCGTGAAGGTCACGTTCAGGGGCTGCAGACCGAAGAGCGGCGTACCCGAGAAATCGGCCATCGGAGCCGGCGGAACGACCGTGATGTAGTCGGTCTTCGTGTTGACGTTGCTGCCGGCTATGCTCCCCGCCGTGAGGCTGACGGTGTACGTGCCGAGAGCACTGTAGGAATGGACGGGATTCTGGACCGAAGAGGAACCACCGTCACCGAAGCTCCAGGTCCAACTCGTCACGCCCCCCAAGGTCAAGTCGGTAAAGGTCACGGCCAGGGGTGCCGGCCCGGACAGCGGAGTGGCGGAGAATTCGGCGATAGGGATCAGGGTTCCGACCACGATGTAGTCCGGCTTCGTCTCCGTGTCGACGCCGCCCGGCCCCGTGGTCGTCAAAGCCACCGTATACGTTCCGGGAACCGTGTAGGTGTGGCTTGGACTCTGGTTCAGCGAGCCTACCGTATCGCCGAAGTTCCAGCACCAGCTCGTCAGCGTCCCGGTCGAGAGATCGGAGAAATTGACCGTCAGCGGGATGTTGCCCGAGAGCGGCGACGCGATGAATTCGGAGGTCGGGGGCGTCGCCACCACGATGTGGTCGAGCTTCAACTCCGTTCCGAAACCGCCGCCCCCCTCGACTCGAAGCGAAACCGTGTAGGTCCCCTCGCCCAGATAGGCATAGTTGGGGTTCTGTGCCGTCGACGTTCCGCCGTCCCCAAAATCCCAACTCCAGCTGGTCACGTCGCCCGTGCTCTCATCGTTGAAGGACACCAGCAAGGGTGGAGCACCACCCGTCGTCGATGCGGAGAAGGACGGGTCAGCGAGACTCGTAGGCAACGCCGTCCCGACAAGCATGTCGGCCGCATTGCACAACTGCCCGTTTCCGTTCACATCGAGAACCCAGCCCTGGGTGCTGCCCGTACGGCCGAGGAAGGCGGGGGCATTAGGAAGAGAGAAGGCGTGTGTGTCGATGCCCCCCGCACTCACAACGAGGCTGTCGAAGAGTACTCCGGTGGGATCGACCAGAAGCTCACCCCATGCGGTGTTCGCTCCCGCAATACCGTCCATGCGTCCCAGGACGACGGTGAGCAAGGCGTTGGGGTAGGCGCGCGAGTCGACCTGGGCGACCCAGGTGGCTCCGAGTACCGGCGGTCCAGCGGAATAGCAGGGCGGATTGACGCCCGAACCGTTGCGGAAAACCGCCATCCCCGCCGGTGTTGTGGAGACGTAATCGGCCTTCGTCTCCACGTCGACGCCACCCGGCCCCGTAGCCGTCAACGAAACAGCGAAGTCGCCGACAGTTGCATAGGTGTGCGTGGGATTCTGCTGGATCGACGAACCACCGTCGCCAAAACTCCAGCTCCAGGCACTGGCGGCCGAGGTCGTCAAGTCGGTGAAGGTGACGGTGAGCGGCGCCGTTCCCGACAGGGGAGTGCCACTGAATTCAGCCTCGGTTGGGCCGATGACGACGATGTAGTCGGTCTTGACCTGCGAATCCGTGCCGCCGCCCCCTGCGACCGTCAGGCTGACCGAGTAGGTCCCCGCACCCAGGTAGCTATTGATCGGATTCTGCAACGTCGAACCGTTGGTGTCCCCGAAGCTCCACTGCCAGCTCGTAGCAGGCCCGACGCTCATGTCGGTGAAATTGACCGTCAGGGGCACGCCGCCGAAGGTGACGTCCGCGGCAAAATCGGCCAGGACCAGGTCGGCCGTCATGATGTAATCGACCTTCGTCTCCGTGTCCGTGCCGCCCGGCCCGGTTGCAGCAAGGCTCACCGTGTAGTCCCCGCTGATCATGTACGTGTGGGTCGGATTCTGGAGAGTCGAGGATCCGCCGTCGCCGAAGTTCCACAAGAAGGAGGCCACGGGCCCCGTCGTCAGTTCGGTAAAACTGACGCTCAAGGGGGTGAGGCCGCTGGTCGGCGTCGCGCTGAAGTCGGCAGCCGGCGGTTGTTCCGTGACGAGGATTCCCGTCTTGATCTCCAGATCGGATCCTCCGGGACCGAAGCTGGTCAGACTGATCGTGTACAGGCCAGGGACGGTGTACAGGTGCGTCGGGTTCTGCAGCAATGACGTCGTGCCGTCACCGAAGGTCCAAAACCAACCAGCCACGGTGCCCGTACTGAGATCGCTGAAGCTCACGTTCAAGGGAGCCGGTCCCGTGAATGGGCTGGCCACAAAGTCCGCCACGGGAGCAGGAATCGCATTCTCCAGTTCGGCAAAGAGAATCACGTTGTGGTTCACGACGCCCGAGAAGTCGGCTCTCGCAATGCGGTTGCCTGCGGTCGCGTAGATTTCGTGATCCGCCACGGAGAATGTGCTGACCGCGCCCGCCATGTCGGTCTTCTCGGCCACATCCGCGGACCAGGAGAAGGACCCCACGTTGCCGCAACCAGCGGCTGCGACACTCGAGTTGCCACTCATCATCGAATGCGTCGCGGCGATGGGATCCACGGGAATGGTGGAGCTTTGATTGCTCGTCGAGCCTGTGATCGGCGCGGATTGGAGGACGCCGCAATAGGTCGCGGCGGCGATGCTCGTCTCCGAGAAGCCGGGCCCCGTCGTGTTCAAGGTGATCGTCGAGTTCGAGGCCGCTGCGATACCCGCCTCATTCAGGAACCAAAGCGAACCGACGTACGAGGCTCCGGCCGCGGCCGACTCGATCTTCTCGATCAGGGTCAGGGACTGACTGCCGTAGCTCACGCCCGCGACGTCGTTGACACCCTGCGCACTCGAGGCGCCGCCGACGGCGACGACCAGCAACCGGTCGGTGCCCGTGCCCGCCGTATGGGTCGAACCTGTCGTCCAACCGCTGCCCGGACAGAGGGAGACCTGGGCCGAAGCGGCGGTGGCGAGAACCACCAGTACGACTGCGACACGGGAAAGGAGCGCAGTGCAAATCTTAGGAGCAAAACCGGTGGCGAAAGCGTTGCCCGCGGGCAACGAAAGCCAAAACCTGGGCTGGGAGTGAATGTGGGAACTTCCCATGGCGCTTGGTATTCTCACAAAGACTGGGCAGAGGGCCTGGGGCCGAGCAGCAGGCGAATCAAGAAACTCGCAAACGCATTCTAGCAACCCTGTGGGCCCGCGGTTCCGTTACCTACATGCTTCGCGCGCCCGCGCGGGGAACCCACCGCCCGGAGGGAGTGAGCGCGGCCCCAAACTGGAAAGGAATTCCTGGTTGTTTCTCCCCGGGGCCCCAACACACCCACCTGGAGGCTACATTCAACCGGTGCCGACCGAACGCCTAGTCGTCCCCGCTGCGCTCGCTGGAAAGCGATTGGACCGGATTCTGGATACCCTCGTGGAGGCTCGCTCCCGCTCCCAGCTCCAGAAACTCGTCCGCCGTGGCCACGTGCGCGTCGGTGGCAAACGGGTCGTGCGCTCGAACGTGCACGTCGACGGCCGGGTCGAGATCGAGATCGAACTTCGAGGGGATCCGCCCGCGGAACCGCCGACGCTAGTACACGAAGACCCCGCCTTCCTGGTCGTCGAGAAGCAGAGCGGCATACTCACCCACGCCGCCGATCGCAGCCACGGAGAAAGCCTCGCGAGACAACTGGAAGCTCTATGGGGACCCCTGCCACGGGACCTCGGCGACGAACGTCCGGGAATCGTCCATCGCCTGGATCGCGAAACCAGCGGGCTGATCGTCGTCGCTCGTACGCCCGAAGCGATGCGTGCGTTACGCGATGCCTTTGCCGCACGCGAGGTCGAGAAGACCTATCTCGCCCTCGTCCACGGCCTTCCCCGGGAAGCGGAGTTCGAGATCACCGAACCGATCGGCCCGGTGCCGGGCAAAGCCGATCGTCAGGAGATCCGCCCCCCCACCGGGGCCAAGAGTGCGGCCACTCGGATTTCGCTGGTCGAGTCCTTCGAGCACCACGCCCTGCTCGCCTGCGCGCCGCACACGGGCAGGCGCCACCAGATCCGCGTGCATCTCGCAGCTCACAGGCTTCCGGTCTGGGGTGACCCCTTGTACGGAACCCGCAGCACCCGCCCACTCCCCAACCATGTCCCCGCACCGAAAAGACTAGCATTGCACGCTCACCGATTGTCGTTTCGCCACCCCGTGAGCGGAGAACGCCTGGCTTTCACTTCACCCTTGCCCGATGATCTCGCCTGCGCCGTTGAAGCCCTGAGACAACCCGATGCGTACTAGCAGAAGATGAGCACGTCGTTGAAGGACTATGTGGACTTCTGCCTGCTTTGGGTCAAGAAGCGCACGGGCGTGCACCTGGGAAACCTGGCCGTCTACCCGGCACTGGCCCGCCACTGCCTGTGCTGTAACCGGGGCTCCAGCTACTCGCACCGGACCTTCGGCCTCTGCGAGCTGTGCTGCAACGAACAGACGTGCACGCTCTGCCAGGAGAGCTTCGAGCCCTCCCGGGATTCGGTGGCGCGCTACTGTCAGAGGTGCTGGGGGGGGATCGAGAGCCGCTGGAAGGCCAGCTTCTCTGAAGATCCCGTGCGCGCGGAAAACGAATTTCGTGGGACCATCATGACCGGGGTGCCTTCACTTCTGGGCTGCAACCACACGGGCTAGCTGCCGGATAGTTTCGCCTCGAACCGACGGGGGCATGCCGGCCTGGCGTGCTTCTCGCACCATCGCTTCGAGGCGGTCCAGGCTCATGCACACGTTGTCCCCGCCACAGAGTGCACCAATCGGTATGGCCGCTCCTGAAACCGAGCGCCCGACACCGGGGAGGATCGCCGTGGGAGTTTCCCCCCTATACTCGAGCCGCTACGAACCGTCCATCGGTGAGAGCCGATCCCCGGCGCCCAGCCGGTCCTGGAGCACGATCATGACCCAGACCACCTCGTCGAAGAATACCTTCCTCAATCTCGACCCGGCCACGGGTGAAACGATCTCCGAGATTCAGTGTGCCAGCCCGCAGGAGGTGAGACAGGCGATCGCACGGGCCCGAGCCGCACAGCCTGCCTGGGCCGATCTGGGACTCGAAAAGCGCGCCGAGCTCCTGATCCAGGCCGGGGACGCGCTCCTGGAGCGCAAACGCGAATTTGCCGAGCTGATCACGCGCGAGATGGGCAAACCCGTGAATGACGCGGTGGGCGAGGTCGAAGGTTGGGCCGGCACCCTGCGCCGCACGATGGAGGAGATCGAAGAGGCCCTCGCACCCGTGGTGCTGCAGGGCAAGGGCTGCGAATCCCACGTCTTGCGCGAACCGCTCGGTGTCGTGGCGGTCATCACGCCGTGGAATTTTCCGATCGGAATGCCTCTGGAACTCCTCCCCCCCGCCCTCGGGACGGGTAACACGGTGGTCTTCAAGCCCTCCGAACTCGTGCCGCAGAGCGGCCAGCGCTTGGCGGAGCTCATGAACGAGTTCCTGCCGCGGGATGTGCTCGTCCAGATCCACGGCCAGGGCGAGGTGGGCGCCCAATTGGTCGAGGGTGACGTCGACATGATCGGCTTCGTCGGGAGCCG
The DNA here is from genome assembly GCA_002683825.1 of Planctomycetota bacterium. Lineage (GTDB taxonomy): Bacteria > Planctomycetota > UBA1135 > UBA1135. The sequence continues at coordinate 88,900 of NYUD01000048.1, read as the reverse complement.
CGCCACGGGCAAGGCCATCATGAAGAGCGCCAGCGGACGTCTGAAACGTCTGGTACTGGAACTGGGCGGCAAGGACCCCTTGGTGGTCTTCGCGGACGCAGACCTTGGCGCAGCAGCAGATTGCGCGGTCCTGCACGCGTTGCGCAACACGGGCCAGGTTTGCTGCAGCGTCGAACGCATCTTCGTGGAGGACAGTGCGGCCGAGCGATTCGAAGAGCTTGTCGTCGAAAAGGCCAGGCTGTGGAAGCACGGCAGCGGCTTCGAAGAAGGGGTCAAGATGGGCCCCATGGTCTCCGCCGAACAGCGCGAAAAAGTGTGCGAGCAGGTCGAAGAGGCCAAGCAAGCCGGCGCGCGACTGCTCCTGGGTGGCGATATTCCGGATGGCGAGGGGTGGTTCTATCCCGCGACGGTGCTTTCGGATCTCAGTCCCGAACTGTCGATCAACCATCAGGAGACCTTCGGGCCCGTGATCACGCTCTCGCGCTTCAACGGCGAGGAAGAGGAAGCCGTGCGCCTGGCGAACGATACGCCCTACGGCCTGGGAGCGAACGTCTATACGGGCGACCTGGAGCGTGGGCGTCGCATAGCCCTGCGCATTCGCGCGGGGACCGTGGGTGTGAACCGCTACCTGAACGCAGCGCAGGGAGCCCCCTGGGCCGGCGCGCGGGAGTCCGGCTTCGGCTTCATCGGAAGCGTCGACGGACACAAGCAGTTCACGATCCCGAAGACGATTTCATTCCCGAAGGACTAAGACGCCATCCCTCACTCGGGGGTCACGTAGGCAGCGGTAATCCCCCCGTCGACCAGGAAGTTCGTACCGGTGGTGAACGAAGCCTCGTCGGAGGCGAGATACAGAGCCGCACGCGCGATCTCCTTCGCTTCTCCAAAGCGTCCCAGGGGGATGTGGACGAGGCGACGCCGGCGCTTCTCTTCCGTGTCGAGGTACTTCATAAGGAGTTCGGTCCGTAGCGGGCCCGGACTCAGCGCATTGATCCGGATGTTCTCGCGCGCGTGAATGACCGCAAGCTCGCGAGTCATCGCCAGCACTCCGCCCTTGCTGGCGGTGTAGGCAAGTTGCGGCGTTGCGGCACCGAGGGTCGCCACGAAGGACGCCGTATTGATGATCGAGCCGCCCCCCGCCCGACGCAGGGCCGGGATGGCGAATTTGCAACCGAGAAAAACCCCCTTGAGGTTGATCCGCATGGTGAGGTCCCACACCTCTTCCTCGGTGACGACCGCATCGTCGTCCCTCGCGTGGCTGATGCCGGCGTTGTTGAACATCACATCGAGCTTGCCGAAGCGTTTCTCTGCGAAGGCCACCATGGCTTCGCAATCGACGGCGCTCGAAACATCGGCGTGTACATAGCAGGCCCTGCCGCCTTTCCCTTCGATCTCCTTGATGGTCGCCTGCCCCGCGTCGTCCTGCAGGTCGGCAACCACGACACCAGCCCCCTCCGCAGCGAATAGCAGCGCCGATTCCCTACCGATCCCGCTGGCCGCGCCCGTGATAAGAGCCACCTTGTCTTGCAGTCGCATTCGATTCTCGTCCCTTAGATCTGTTCGAAGTAGCGTTTCCGCTCCCAGTCGGTCACCGCGCACCCGAAAGCAGCGACCTCGCTGCGGTAGAAATGGGAGTAGTGATCGACCACGTCGTCGCCGAAGGTCGCGCGGGTGAAAACGCTCGACTCAAAAAGGGCTGCGGCTTCGGCGAGGCTCTGCGGAACCACCGGCTGATCCTTGGCGGCATAGACATCCCCTTCAAACATGGCCGGCGGTTCGATCCGTTTCTCGATTCCGTCGAGCCCGGAGGCGAGGCAGGCGGCGAACGCGAGATACGGATTGCAATCCGCTCCGGGGATGCGGCACTCGATCCGTAGGCTGGCGCCGGATCCCACCACGCGGAATCCGGCGGTGCGGTTGTCGTAGCTCCAGGCCATACGAGTGGGCGCCCACGAGGCGGCCTGGTAGCGCTTGTAGGAATTCACGGTCGGCGCGTAGAGCGCCATGACATCAGGCGTGTGGGCCATCCATCCGCCGAGGAAGTGGCGGAAGACATCGGAACAGCGGATCGGACCCAGCTCTCGATCGCCCGCAAAGGCATTTTCCTCCTCGCAGAAGAGGCTCATGTGGATGTGGCAACTCGAGCCGGACTGGCCGGCATCCGGCTTGGCCATGAAGGTGACGCTCTGGCCGAGCTCCATCGCAACCTCGCGCAGACACTGCTTGTAGACGCAATGGCGATCCGCCATCTCCACCACGTCGGTGTAGCGCACGTTGATTTCGTGCTGGCCCAAACCCCACTCGCCCTTGGAATTCTCGACGGGCACTCCGGAATCGCGCAGGTGGCGTCGGGCGGCACCGATCAACGCTTCCTCGCGCGTGCCCTGCAGAGTGTGGTAGTCCTCGATGTACCAACCGGTCGGCTCGAGCTCCGCATAGCCCCGCTCCGCGGCCGCGCGGTAGGGGGTGTTGTAGGAGTAGAACTCGAGCTCGGAGGCCGCGCAGACGCGAAAGCCCAGGGCCTGGGCGCGCATCGCCTGCCGCTTCAAAATCGAACGCGGGGCCAGGTCCAGGAGCCCTTCCCCCTCGCGGGCGGCGACGTCACACAGCACCATTGCGGTTCGATCCAGCCAGCTGGCTCGGCGCAGGGTCTGGATGTCGCAGACGAGATGCACGTCGCCGTATCCCTTTTCCCAGTTCGCGAAGTGATACCCCGCGACCGGGTTCATCCCCATGTCGACGGTCAGCAGGTAGTCGCAGGCGTGGCCGCCGTGGGACAGCACCTCCTCCAAGAAAAACTCCGCGTCGAAACGCTTGCCCATCAGCCGCCCGTAAAGATCGGGAAAGACCACCAAGACCGTGTCGATCTCGCCCGCCGAAACGTGTTCCTGGAGGTCCTCGGCGCTCAACATTCCTTTGGTCGTGCCCATGAAATCCTCGTGGTCGAGAGGTCGCGGGCATCCTGCCGCAAACGTCGGTCGGGAACCAGCGTAGAATTGCCGCGATGACCACGCCTCCTCTGACCGCGAGAACCTCCGGCGCCGCGGCGCTGGGACTGGTGGCCGCCCTCACAGGCTGCGGCGGAGGCGCAGGCACGGCAAACGACCCCAGCTTCGCCGAAGTGGCGCCGATCATCTACGAGCACTGCACGGTTTGTCACCGGCCCGGTGAGGCAGCTCCATTCCCTTTTCTGAGCTATGCGGACGTGAGCCGGCGCGGCCGGCAGATCGCGATGGTCACAGAATCGAAGTACATGCCCGTGTGGCAGCCCGCACCCTCGCGGGATCCGGCGGTGAGCGCGTTCGAGGGCGATCGTTCGCTCAGCGAGGAGGAGCTCGCACTGCTCCAGGAGTGGATCGCGAACGGCATGCCCGAGGGGCCGGCCGACAGAGTCCCACAGCCGCCGCAATGGTCCGAGGACTGGCAGCTGGGCAAACCCGATCTCGTGCTGACGATGCCCGAAGCCTACACGCTTTCCGAGGAGGGGCGCGACGTCTATCGAAACTTCGTCATCCCCGCAACCGCCGGCGGCCGACGCTACGTTCGAGCGGTAGAGTGGCGTGTCGAAAACCGCCCGGTCGTGCATCACGCTGTACTCTTCATCGATCGTTCCGGCGGCGCACGCGCCAAGGAGGAAGCGGAACCGTACCCCGGTTTCGGAGGAATGACACCGACTCCGGCGCAAATGCCCGAGGGTCAGTTTTGTGGCTGGACGCCGGGGAACATCCCACGCCCCGGCAGCGAGGACATCGCTTGGCTCCTGGACGATCGTACCGACATCGTGCTGCAGCTCCACATGCGCCCCACGGGCCGTCCCGAGCAGGTGCGGGTCGGGGTCGGCCTGCATTTTTCCGACACACCCCCCCGGCGGCACCCGATGAGCCTCCGCCTGCTCTCGCGCGTGATCGACATCCCACCGGGAAAGAGCGATTACGTCGTGGAAGACCATTACACCCTGCCGACGAACCTCGCCATCCTCGGCATCTACCCCCATGCTCACTACCTGGGGAAGGACTTGCGCGCCTGGGCCACACTTCCGGATGGAACCAGACACCAGCTCTTCCACATCCCGAACTGGGATTTCAACTGGCAGGACGACTACTTCTACGAAGAGCCGCTGGAGTTGCCACGGGGCACCAAACTGTCGATGCGCTACGTATACGACAATTCAGCGGACAACCCGTTGAACCCCAGCTCGCCGCCCAGGCGGGTCGTTCACGGCGAACAGTCGGATGACGAGATGGGCGAGCTGATGATGCTCGTCCTTACCGAAACCGAAGAGGACCTGCCGATTCTGTGGCGCGACTTCTCCTGGAAACTCCTGCGCGACAGCAAGGCGTATTACAAGCTGCTGGCTCGCAGCCAACCGGACAACGCGGGTTGGCACCGCCAGCTGGCGGAAATCACGCTACGCACGGGGGAGGCCAGGGAGTCGATCGAGCATCACCGGCGCTGGAGTGAACTGCGTCCGGGTAACAAGGGCCGGCCCTATGTAGGGCGCGCCCGGGCCATGCTGGGCAGTGGCGATTTCGAGGGGGCCGCGAAGACGTTACGCGGCGTCCTGGAGAGAACGCCCGACAACGGCGAAGCTCGAACGCTACTCGGTCGCGCCCTCTTGAAAGAGGGTCGCCTGGACGAGGCGCGAGCCGAACTGGAGCAGGTCGTCATCAAAAACGCGAATGACGCCGAAGCCAACATCGCACTGGGCGATGTCGAGGTAGCGAGCAATCGCCTCGATCGAGCGGCGGATTGCTACCGTTCCGCACTAAAAGGCTCACACGACAACATCAAGGCGATGAATCGGCTGGGCAGCCTGCTGAGCGGTGACGAGGCGATCGAGCTGTACCGCGCCGCCGTGCGGATCTACCGACAGCGCTTTCTCGAGGCCGACCAAGCCAGGCAGGTAGACGAAAGTCAATCCCTGCAACTGCTCGCCACGGAACTCGAGGCGCGAGGAGAGCTGGAGCAAGCCCTGACCTACCTTGAGTGGGCCGCCCGCCTCAATCCCGAGAACCTTGAACTCGAGGCCCAGGTGCAAAGGCTCCGGAAACTGCAGGAGTCCCTCTAGTCCGCACCAGGATCCGCGAGGGTTCGCCTCGAACGCCACCAGACGAAGGATCGAAGCTCGGTTCTTCAGCCGACTTCCCGGCATGCGGGGGTGTCAACTGTCGACAGGACCTTGCGTGCAGGACGTTATGCTGCACCCATGCATCGCCGGGATCCACCTCTGCCCGTGTTCGACCTTCGAAAGCTCGACACCCCGGGCGAAGGATCGTGCGCAGACATCGAACGGCTAGGCCGTGTCTGCAGCGAATGGGGCACCTTCTACCTCCGCCATCACGGCATTGAGGAGGATACGATCGAGGCCCTGGAGAAACTCAGCCGCGAGTTCTTCTCCTGGCAACTCGAACGCAAGCTAGGGTTGCGAATGGAACTCGGAGGTCGCGCCTGGCGTGGCTACTTCCCGCCCGGAGGCGAACTGACCTCAGGACAGCCGGACGACAAGGAAGGCCTGTACTTCGGAACCGAGCTCAAGGAGGATCACCCACTCGTTGTCGCGAAGACACCCTTGCACGGTCGCAACCTGTTTCCCGACCTCGAAGGCTTTTCTGCGCGCGTACTCGCACACATGAACGCACTGGTCGAGGTAGGCCAAAGGCTCCTGCGTGCCATCGCGAGAAGCCTCGGTCTTCCGGAGCAGACCTTCGAGGAGCGCTTCACAGCTGACCCCCTCGTGCTGTTTCGGATCTTTTACTACCCCGTGGCAACAGGTGACGCAGAGTGGGGCGTGGGCGCTCACAGCGACTACGGCCTGCTGACGCTCCTGTGGCAGGACTCCTCCGGCGGCCTGCAAGTTCGCGCGAAGGACGGACGGTGGATCGACGTACCCCCCGTTCCCAACGCGCTGGTGTGCAACCTCGGGGACATGATGGAGCGCATCACGGGCGGCCGCTTTCACTCGATCACGCACCGCGTCGTCGGCCAACGGGATCGGAGCCGCATCGCCATGCCCTTGTTCCTGGATCCCAACTACCACGCGAAACTCGCCCCCTTCAGGGACCTGATGCGGGTCACCGAAAATGTCGGTGAACGCTCGGCTCGCCTGGATGGAGCGAGTGTGCACGCTTTTGAAGGCACCTACGGAGAGTACCTGTTGCAGAAGGTGGGTCGCGTGTTCCCCGCACTGCGCGATGTCGTACTGGATTGACCATCCACGGCAAACGAAAGTGCTCTCCGTCCCAACAGATCGAAACGCTTCACGAACTTCTTTCTCGATGGAGAGTTCCGGCCTCGGAACAATTCGACCTTTGACGTAGTCTCCCTTGCGCAATCGTTTCCACCATACGTAGATCGACTTTCGTCGGTCGCTATCAACGCTCTGCAGCCAGGGAGGGTTGATACGATGCTAGACGCGGTTCATAGGGGTGTTTCCCCCCCTCCGCCCTTCCATGCGTTCGTTCCTAAGCTTGCTCTTGCTTCTGTTTGTCGGGTTGACTCAGGCCTCCGGTCTGATCTCCGTGCATCACGAAGATCAGGTGTTGCCCTCCGAAAGCGCCACTCTCCGGAGCGACCACTGGGCCTATCAACCCTGGCGTAGCGTCACCCCGCCCGCCACGGACCACGCCCGGCACCCCATCGACAGCTTCATCCAAGCGCGCCTGCAGCGGGAGGGACTCGAGCACGTTTTGCCGGCGGATCGCGTGACCCTCATCCGTCGCCTGAGCTTCGACCTCTTGGGACTTCCGCCGACGCCCAAGGAAGTCGATCGCTTCGTCTTCGACACGAAGCCCGGTGCCTACCGGCGCCTGGTCGATCGCCTGTTGGCCTCGCCCCACTTTGGAGAACGTTGGGGTCGGCACTGGTTGGACCTGGCCCGCTACTCCGATTCCGACGGAGCCGGCTTCGATAATGAACGTTCGATCTGGCCGTACCGCGACTGGGTCGTCGACGCCTTCAACCGCGACCTGCCATTCGATCGCTTCACGATCCTGCAGCTTGCCGGCGACCTCGTCCCCGGTGCGAGCCGCAAGAATCGCGTCGCCACCGGTTTTCATCGCAACACGATGATCACGGAAGAGGATGGCGTCGACGACGAAGAATTCCGCATCGAGGCCGTAAAGAACCGTGTGGAGACAACGGGCACGGTCTGGATGGGGAGCACCTTGAACTGCGTCCAGTGCCACGACCACAAGTACGATCCGTTCACAAGTCGCGACTACTACCGGATGTTCGCGTTCTTCAACAACACCGAGGACCGGGGGCGGTCGCAAGAACCCTATCTTCCCCTGCCGACCCGCGAAGAAGGCGCCGAACTCGGGCGGATCTCCAAGGAGGTCGCTCAGCTGTGCAAGAAGCTCCACACGGTAACTCCGGCATTGCGCGAGGCTCAACTTCGCTGGGAAAAGGACCTGAGTGAGTCGGAGGAAGCGTGGCGGGTCGTCGTGCCGCTTTGCACGTCTTCAAACAAGGGTGTCGAGCTCAAGGTGCTGGAGGATGCCTCGATCCTTGCGACGGGCCCCTCGCCCGATGTCGCGACCTACGCAGTCTCTGCAAAGACGGAACTCACCGGCATCACAGGTGTGCGCCTCGAGGTCTTACCCGACAAGTCCCTTCCCAGGAACGGACCGGGCCGGACCAGCTACGGCAACTTCGTCCTGACCGGCTTCACCGTGACGGCGACGGCCCTCGATGGTCAGCTTGCGACGGCCGAGCCCGAGCCACGGAAGATGGCCAAGGCAACGGCCAGCTACGAGCAGGCGAACCGTGTCAGCAACGGCCCCATCGCCCACGCGAACGACAACGATCGCGGGACAGGCTGGGGCATCTACCCCCAGGTCGGTCGACGGCACGAGGCGGTGTTCGTCCTTGCAGAGCCGATCGATTTTGACAACGGGACGCTCTTGAACTTCGAACTCGAACAGGGCATCGGCAACGAGCACACCCTGGGTCGTTTCAGGCTGTCGGTCACAACGACCCCCACGCCGCCTCGAGCTCGACCCTCGCTGACTCCCGAGTTGGAAGAGATTCGACTCAAACCGGCTGCCGAGCGCTCCACCGAGGAAAAGGAGCCGTTGGAAGCGCACTTTCTGAGCCTCGCCACAGAGCTCGATCCGGTACGGGAGGAAATCGATCGCCTGCAAGCCTTGCGTCCGACGCCGGTGAAGACGCTCGTGATGAAAGAGCGGAAGAAGCCGCGTCCCACCCACGTGTTGCTGCGCGGCAACTTCCTCGAACGCGGAGCCCGTGTGAGCGCCGGGGTTCCGGCACTACTGGCATCCACATTCGGGGAGGATTCCGGCGGCGCGTCGCGACTCGATTTTGCCCGCTGGCTGGTTTCACCGCAAAACGCACTGACCGCCCGCGTCACGGTCAACCGCTTCTGGCAGCAGCTCTTCGGGCGCGGAATTGTAGAAACCAGCAACGATTTCGGTACGCGCGGGACATCGCCCTCACACCCGGACCTTCTCGAGTGGCTCGCGCGTACCTTCGTCGACGACGGCTGGAGCATGAAGTCGTTCTTGCGACTCCTGGTGACGTCGCAAACCTATCGTCAATCTTCGGATGCAAGCAGCGAACTGGACGAACGCGATCCCCATAACATTCTCCTGGCACGGCAAACTCGACTGCGGCTGGAAGCTGAGGCTATTCGCGATTCGGCCCTGACCGTCAGCGGCTTACTGGCCCGCAACCGCGGAGGCCCGCCGGTGAATCCCCCCCTGACCCAGGGCGGCAACCTCGGTCGCACAACGACGAAGAAATGGTCGGTCAGTGAAGGTCCCGATCGCTTCCGTCGCTCCCTGTACACCAGTAGCTGGCGCTCCAGCCCCTTCCCCTTCTACGCAACCTTCGACGCACCTCCGGCCACCATTCCGTGCTCGCAACGCCAGCAGGCCAACACGCCGCTGCAGGCCTTGATGATGGCGAATGACCCGATGATGCTTGAATTAGCCGCCGGTCTGGGGCAGCGGATTCTGCGCGCAGGAGGTGACGACGACTGGGAGCGGCTTGATAGTGCGTTCCTATGGTGCTTCTCACGCGTGCCGGAACCCCGCGAGCGCGCACTTTTACAGGGTTTCCTCGACCGCCAACGAGTGAGTTTCCAGCAGGCGCCCGAGTCCGCAGCGCTGATGACCGCCGTGGCCTACGTCCCCCCGGACGCTCACACCAAGGACGAGCCGGTAGAAATCGAAAAGCACGAAGCCGCTGCTTGGAGCGCCCTGGCGCGAGTGCTGTTGAACCTCGACGAGTTCATAAACCGTGACTGACCCGTACCGATTCCCTGGACGAGCCCCCGATGAGAGGGACGTACGCCGGCTCCTGCGCCGGCAGTTTCTCAAGGATTGCGGCGTCGGTCTGGGCTCGATCGCGCTGAGTTCGATCATCGCAGGCGAAGCCGGCGGGCAAGCTCGAGCCCGGGCACGACTGCCCTTGCCTCATCACCGACCACGCGCGAAGAACGTGATCTTTCTTTGCATGGGAGGCGGACCAAGCCAGCTCGACCTCTTCGAAGAGAAACCCGCGCTAAGACGGTTCGACGGCCAAGCGGCCCCGGCCTCCCTCGTCAAGGGCAGGCGCTTCGCCTTCATCGACGGATCGGCCAAGCTGATGGCGAGTTCACGCCGCTTCCACCGCTATGGTGATGCAGGGGGGTCCTTCAGCGAGCTGGTCCCCCACATGGCTGGTATCGCGGACGACATCTGCCTCATCCGCGGCATGAAGACCGACATCATCAATCACGGTCCGGCCAAGCTCCTCATGACGACGGGTTCGCCTCGCTTCGGTCGGCCTTCCTTGGGGTCGTGGGTGCTCTACGGGCTGGGTTGTGAAACTCAGAACCTGCCCGGTTTTTGCGTGCTCGTTTCCGGCGCGCGCGGTCCCAATGGCGGTTCGATGCTGTGGAACAATGCCTTTCTGCCCCGCCGTATGCAGGGAGTCGCCTTCAACGCCGGACCGCAGCCCATCTGGAACCTGAACAGCCCCGCGGGCATCGACAAGGCACGTCAGCGGGACTTCTTCGAAGCCGTCAAGGCACTCAACGAGGAAGCCCTGCACCGCGACGAAAACGAGGACATCCGCGCCCGTATCGAATCCTATGAGCTGGCCCACCGAATGCAGACGTGCGCCCCGGAGCTCACGGACTTCCGCAAGGAATCAGCCCATACGCTATCGCTCTACGGCATCGAAAACGAGGAACCTTCCTTCGCACGCAACTGCCTGCTGGCACGCCGCATGATCGAACGAGGCGTCCGCTTCGTCCAGCTCTACCACACGGATTGGGATCACCACGGACGGCCGTCCTTGAACCTGGGCAAGCCGCTTGAACGCATCTGTCGCGAGGTCGACCGGTCTTCGGCCGCCCTCGTGACCGATTTGAAGCAACGCGGCCTCCTCGAGGATACGATCGTGGTCTGGGGCGGTGAATTCGGTCGCACACCCATGCGACAAGACGGAGTCGAGGTCGGTCGCGACCACCATACCGATGCCTACACGATGTGGATGGCCGGCGGCGGCACGAGGGCAGGATCGATCTACGGCGTGACGGATGAGATCGGATACGAAGTGGTCGACCAACCGGTGCACATTCACGACCTTCACGCCACTATTCTCCACCTACTTGGTCTGGACCACGAACGCCTGACCTACCATTTCGACAGTCGCGACTTTCGCCTGACCGATACCGCTGGCGAAGTCGTCCACGGACTGATCGCCTGAAACGGGGCAGTAGAATGCGTACCTTCGGCAGCGAGGATAAACCGGAAATCGATTACCCCTGTCGGTGGAGCTACAAACTCATCGGGCGCGAAGAGGCGGCCCTGCGGGCGGCGGTGGACACCGTCGTCCAGGGAGACTACTCGTTGGTGCATTCACGAAAGAGCACCGGCGGCAAGTACCTCTCGCTGGAACTCAGCCTTACGGTCTCTACGGAGGAAGAGCGCCGCGAAATCGGCCAGAGACTGCACGAGCACGAAGCTGTCATCTACGTGTTCTAGCCGGCCCCGCAGGTACCACGGCCGAACGCGCGCGTCGCCGATGAAGCTAGCGGCGAGGCCTACCTTCTCGGGATCACCGTCCCCTGGTAGCCGATCCGCAGGGTCTCCTCGCCGGGCACATTCGTCGTGACGACAATGTCGCCCCGCAACGATCCCCTTCGATCGGGAGCGGTACCGGCCAGGACGATCTCGAAACCGTCTTCGTCATTCGCTTCGACGATGACCCGGGCCAAGGAAGCCGCGGGCCCTTCCAGCTTCGCATCGACGATCAGGAAGGGGGCGCTGTGCCCCCGCAAGAGCATTCGCCTTTCGAAGGTGGCGCCGGCGCGAAGGTTGCCGAGGTAGAGCAACGACCCCACGCTACCTGCGCCGTACCCGGTCAGGACCTTCGGGACGACCTCGCGGTAGATACTGCCCTCGATGCGGAAGGAATAGGTGCCGCTCTCCACATTCGCCCCCCCCTTCGGGGTACCGCGCACCTGAATACTCGCACTGGCTGCCCTCAACCCGCTGAAAACTCCCCAGGGAGCATCGGCCGCAACGACGAGTTCCCCCGTAAAACCCCTGGAGCCGTCCTCGTCAGGCTGCCCCTGGCTGATGTTTTGAAGCGTGAGGAATTCGCGGTTGGTGTGGAAGCTTGGAAGGGTGAGGTCGGGTATCCGCGTGCTCATTGCGAAGGACACACGATGTTCTTCGCCGGGTTGCAGCTGGCCCAACTGGAGCAAGCTCGATTCCAATTCCAGCATCGGCTCGACCGTCGCCAAGAGAGAGATTGTCTCCAATTCGTTCGGAGTGGAATTGGAAACCACCTGAACGACGCTGGGAAGATACCCCTTCTTGCCGGAGGGTTTCAGCGTGACGAGAATCGATCCCTTTTCGCCCGGCCCATAGTTGAGCCTTGCCGTGCTTGCCTGCGCACACTTGCAGCCGGTCTTGATTTTTTGGATCACGAGGCGCTCGGCGCCGCGATTGGTGAAGTGGAAGCGCGCCTCGTACGTACCGGTATCGGTAACGCCCCCGAGGTCGATCGTGTTCTCCTTGAACTCGATCCGCGCTACCCCGGGCACGGCGGGAATGTCTTCGAACTCCGCCGGTGCGGGCCGCACGTGTGGATTGGGCTTCGCTGAACGGACCTCCTGCAATTCCGGCTCCGGAGCGCCGCCGCATCCCGCGCCCCAGAGGGCGACTGCGATGGCAAGTAGACTGCCCCTGGCTCTACGCGCACCTGACATGGCGAGGATTCTAGGGCAGCCTACGTTCCCTCGCCCTTCGAGGAACGCATTCCGAAGAAAATAGCCGCACCAATCACACTCCAGAGGGCGAGCAATTCGATCGAGGTTGTCGATTGGTTCTCGAAACGCTCCAGTACCGTCGAGTCACCGATCAGGGATAGATCCTGAACGACCTGCACGCAGATCAAGACTCCCATGCCCAGGATGGAAGCCACGGCTGCCGCCCGCTGCACGAAAGGCGGGATCGCGACCGTCGCCTGGCGATACAGCTCGGGATTGCGGCGTGGCAGCAACAGCAACGCCCAGCTATTCAACAGGTACACCAGGATCAGTCCGAGGACCGCCATATTGAGCGCCAGCAGGAGCTGTCCCGAAAGAAGCAGCAACGCCGCCAGCGCGCAGGTAACGGTCAACCCTGAGCCTGGTGTGCCGCGCTCGGCATGCACGTAGCCCAACCAGCGAGGTAGGTGTCCGTCGCGCGCCAGCACGATCCACATGCGCGCGGGCACCAGCATCGTCGCGTTGACCGAAGTCGCCACCGCCACCACGCCGCCCAGGGTCACCAGGATAGCCGCGCCCGCCGGCAGGTACTGCTTGGCGACGTCGGCCATGGGAGCAACGCTGGCACTGAGCTCGTCGGCGGGCAAAACCCCGAACGCAACAACGGTCATCGCCACGAAGATCAATGCGGTGGCCGTGATCCCCCAAAGAAAAATGCCCGGCAGGCGCTGCGAGCTGTTCTTGACCTCCCCGGCCGTATGGGCGAGGGACTCGAATGCCGCGAAGGCAAAAAACAACGGTGGAAGTGCACTCAAGAACCCCGAGGTTCCGTGCGGAAACCAGGGCGTGTAATTCGCTTTCTCAACGGCAAACAGCCCGGGGAGAACCAGAACAAGAATTGAAATCCCGAGGACGGCGCACATCCACACCTGCAGGCGGCCGAACCAACGCACGCCGCTGATGTGGACGAAATAGAAGAACCCGAGCCCCAGAAGCGCAACCGCACCGCGTAAGGCCTCCCCCTCGAGCCCCAGCAGCTCCATCCCGTAGTCGGCCAACGCCCCGGCCAGATAGGCCAATCCACCGATATAGGAGATCGTCTTTAACCACGCGCAAGAAAAAGCCACTCTCCGTCCGCCCAAGACTGCGGATAAGTACGCGTACTCCCCTCCGGGCTCCCTACCCAGCGAAGTCGAAAGAAACACGACGTAGGAAACCGATGTCGCCAACACCACCGGAGCCAGCACCAGATAGCCCAAGATCACCCCGGCCCCCGTGGCTTCTGAAGCCACACTGGTCACCCGAAAGATCCCCGCTCCGACCAGCATGCCGATCATTACGGCATAGGATTCGATCGAACCCAGATCGCGCCGCAGGCGCTTCAGAAACGTCCCGGAAGCGTGATTTTCCTCGGAAGCAGTCAAGCTGAGAGTGTAACGCCTCCTGGTTCCAAAACGCCTACCCGGGTACGGTGTCTCCCGTCCACCCAGACCCTCGAGACAGCCCCCCGTGGCCACCGATTCCGCACTCATCGCACACTGGCGCGATCAGCCCGCGCCGCTTTTGCCGCTCTTGCACGCGTTCCACGGACGGGATGGCTACCTGTCGCAAGCCGCGGTTCGCGCGGTCAGCGAAGCCCTACGCATACCCCTGGCCGACCTGTACGGAACCGTCACGTTCTACCACCACTTCTCGCGCGAACCCGGCGGCCAGCAAGAGACCCGCGTTTGTGACGGACCGATCTGCAAGCTGAAGGGCTGCGACCAGCTGATCGACGAGCTCGACAACGCGGTGCCCATGCCCTGTGCAGGACGCTGCGACGATCCGATTGCCGTCCTCATCGGTGATCGCTACCTGCGAGCCACCCCCGGACAGACCCTCGAAGAAACACCCGCCCCGCTGCCCGTGCCCAACCCCGGCGGCAGGCAGGAATGCAGTTTCGCATCCATCCGGGAACCCGGCCGCGCAACGCTCGCAGGTTACCGCAAGGGCGGCGGCTACACCGGACTCCTTCGAGCGGTCAAGGAGATGGATACCGAGGCCATTCTCGCCGCGATCGATGGGAGCGGTCTCACCGGCCGCGGCGGAGCCGGCTTTCCCACGGGCCGCAAGTGGCGCGCGGTCGCGGAAGCGCCGGGCGCTCCCAAGACCATCGTCTGCAACGCGGATGAGGGCGAACCGGGCTGCTTCAAGGACCGCGTCTTGATGGACTACGACCCCCACGCTGTTCTGGAGGGCATGGCCATCGCCGCGCGGGCAACGGGGGCCGTGCGCGGGTTCATCTATCTGCGCTACGAGTACCCCCACACCCTTCCGATCCTCGAGCAAGCCATCGCGGAAGCGCGCGAGGCCGGCTTCCTGGGCGAGGGCATCCTGGATGCGGACTTCCACTTCGAGGTTTACGTCAGGCGCGGAGCCGGCGCCTACATCTGCGGCGAGGAGACGTCGCTCTTGAACAGCCTCGAAGGCAAGCACCCCTTCCCGCGCAACCGCCCACCGTATCCGGTCACGCACGGCTTCGAGGACAAACCGACGGTCGTCAACAACGTGGAAACCCTCGCCTCGGTACCACAGATCATTGCGCGCGGAGCGGACTGGTACGCGGGGCTCGGACACGGTGAGCACAAGGGCACGAAAATCATCAGCCTGTCGGGGGACGTGCGTCGGCCGGGCAACTTTGAGATTCCGATCGGCCTGCCTCTGAAGGAGTTGCTCGAGGACTGGGCCGGCGGCCCGGTGGACGGACGTCGCTTCCAGGCCGTGACGATGGCCGGGCTCTCCGGGGGTTTTCTGGGCGAGGCCAACTTCGACGTCACCCTGGACGAACCCTGCCTGCGAGCGCGCGGCTCATTTTTGGGTGCCGGCGGCGTGATGGTGTTCGACGACACGCGCGACATGGTGGAGATCGCTCGCCAGGCGATGTCCTTCTTCGCCCACGAAAGCTGCGGCAAGTGTTTCCCGTGCCGCATCGGAACGCAGCGCCTGACGGAACGCCTGGCCGGCGAAGCGGGCCCCGAGGACGCCGCCGAGTGGAAGCGAGAGGTAGACGACCTCGGCCTCACGATGGCCTCGCTCTCCGCCTGCGGTCTCGGGGTCGCTGCTCCCCTGATCACGCAGAGCCTGCTGAAGGACTTCCCCGATCAGGTCGCAAAGCACCTTGGGCGTTAGTGCATCTCGCGCTTCACGCGCGTATCTGGCAACTCGGTCATCTCGGCCTGCACGTGCAACACCGACTCGCGCGCACGGTAGCCGTGACTTTAGTCCGGACTGAAATCCACCTCCGGGGGCGGCGCCGCAAGGAACGCACTCATGGAGCACAACGCACTCTCATATCGCTTTCCGAGCAGCCTTGCGTCGTGAACGAAAGCGGCAAAGCAAGAAGAGGTGCAAGAATAAGCAAGGCTACGCAGGGGATGTGCCGCCGAAGGGACTACGGAGAGGGGTGTTGGGATAGAATCTGCCCTGCCGTCCAGCTCCCCCTCTACGCAAGACCTCGATGCTCCGTACCTCGCTTTTTCTTGCCTCATTGCTCCTGGCACTGCCCCTCGGCGCCCACGCCCAGTTGCGCCACCCGGGCGATCCCGCGTCGAATTCCGGCGCTCTGCCGAACGACATCCCCCTCGAGCTTCTCCCGACACCCGATGTCGCCGCACTCCTGGCGGAAGACGAGGCCGCAGACCAGTGGCCTTTTCGTTATGGGGCGACGATCGCAACGGAACTTTCCCCCGGCGACCGTGGTCGCTGGGATGTGCTGGAAGCGACGGGCGAGCTCGTCTGGCGTCTGGAGATCGCGTCCCCCGGAGCCCTCACCCTCGGGGTCACGTTTTCGCGCTTCGACCTTCCAACGGGTGGTCGACTGTTTCTGTATGACCCCCAGAAGCGAGAGATTCTCGGCGCCTACACTGAAGCCAACGAAAAGCCCAACGGAGAGTTCGCCGTCCAACCGGTCCCTGGTGACCGCATCGTCGTCGAGTATGTCCATCCTCGCGGCGCCGATCTGCCGGACCTTTCGATCGGCGAAGTCATCCACGATTACCGCAACATTCTCGCGCATCTGGGCGAGGCCCAATTCAGTGGCGGCTGTCTGGTCGACATCAATTGCCCGGTGGGAGCCGACTATCAAGACGCCAAACGTGGTGTCGTCTGGTTGATCGGGAGCGGAGGGGGGTGCAGCGCCTTCCTCCTCAACAACACCGCCGAGGATGCCACGCCCTTCCTCATGACGGCGGAACACTGCGGCGACATGACCAACGCGGTGGTCATCTTCGACTACGAACGCACGGGCTGCGACACGGGCAGCTCCTCCCAATCGAAGTCCCTCTCGGGGGCGACGTTCCTCAGAGCCAGCAACCCTTTCGACGGCCAGCTCTACCTCCTCACCCAATCGCCGCCTGCCTCCTACGAGCCCTTCTACTGCGGGTGGACCCTGGATGAAAGCGTCGAAGCGCCCGGCGTCGGCATCAGTCACCCTTCCGGAAATCCGAAGAAGATCCAGAAGGACAATCAGGCCCCCACCCATTCCTCCAGTCGCTGGAGCGTCTCGTTCGATGTGGGGATCATTCAGGGCGGCAGCTCCGGTTCTCCTCTCTTCGATCATCGCAAGCGCGTGATCGGAATCTGCAGCGCCGGCATCAGCAGCTGCGCCTCGAACCTGGCGCTCTATGGCCGCTTCGATCGTTTCTATGAAACCCGCGATCTCGACGTCTTCCTCGATCCCCTCAACTGGGGGCTCTCGGGCATCGACGGGTACGATCCCTTTTCGGCCTATCTCATCCCGTTCAACGGAACGGGTGCCAACGACGAGATCTTCTCGGGCCTCGCGCTTCCCGTCCTGGGGACGACCTGGAGCACACAGGTCGACACCTCCTCCATCCCCCAGGCGGTCGCCACCGCGGTCTTCGGCTACTCAGCTCCCTTCGAGGGTCTCTTCCTGAGCTTCGGTGAGCTCCTCTTCGACCCCACATCGACGCCCCTCGTTTCCAGCACAAGCTCCGTCGCCGGCGGCCTCTCCCAGCACGACTTCGCGCTGCCCAACAGCGTGAGCCTCGTCGGTAATGTCGGCTATCTCCAGGCCTTCGTGGTCGGCGGCGGCAGTCTCACGGCCACCAACGGACTCAAGGCCGTCCTTCACCTCTGAGCGCCGCCCGGTCGATCATCGACTCCAGCTCAGGATCAGCTCGTCGGTAGTGGGCGATGTGTACGTCGAGATCGACCTTGGCGAGCTTGCGCAGCGCGAGACCGATCGCAGCGGCGATCCACTCGGGGTCGTTGCCGAACGCGCCCCCGCCGAGAAGAGTGAGCCAGACTCGGTTGCTGCCCTCGGTCCGGGTCGCGTTGATCGCGGCCGCCCAAAGCGTCGCCTCGTAGCTCGCCTCGAGCACCAGCCTCGCCAGAGAATCCCACTCGGAGTTGCCGAGCGGCGTGTACGCACAAGACACGGCCGAGCAAAAGGCCTGGGACACCATCGGCTCAAACCCCGGCTCGGGCTGCCCGAATCGATCGACGAATGTAACTCCGACATCGTGCTGCAGTCCTATCCTGACCTCTCCGAGGAGCTGCTCACGGTCGTGCTTCTTGAGCTCGTCACCTAGAGCACGCAGCCGCTCGGATGTCGAGAACGTGTATCCATTCCGCACGCTCCAGAATTCGTCCGGTCGACCGACCGCCGCCGCAAGATCCTCGAGGTTGTCGATCTGGTTGTCTCTGGTCTGACCTTCCGAACCGCGCAGTGGCACGAAGTAGTTGCGGTATACCGTGGCCGCAGCCGCCGCAAGGGAGCAGGCCGGTCCCTGGGTCGGGTCGTTCGCATAGCCCGACACGCCGTCTTCCGGGGTCGTTGACGTGCCTGGAAACTCGAGGCAGTTGAACTGCGACGCGACCTGAAAGAGCGCGCCCTGGTTCTCCGGCAGGGCGTGGAGTTCGAGGACGTCCCCTATCACTTCATGGGTGACTCGGATCGCTCCCGGTCGCACCAGGGCGCGTCCTTCGCTACGCAACTCGGCGAGCTTCGGCGTCGCGAACTCGCCGATCCAAAAGGAGCGCTCGTTCGTGAGCGAAAGCAACCGCCGGCCCTCTACGACAAAACGAAGCCTGGTCTCCTCGTAAGACGATTCCCGGAATCCGAAGAGCTCTTCGAACCACATCGCTATCTCATCCTGATCACGGGTCGACTCGGACGAGGTCCGAGGTCTGAGATGGTATGGGTGTTCAGGCGAGGGGAAAAGCCCTCTACTCGGGTTGTGGTGCTCGCGTCCATGTGTGGGGCTCACGTTGGCAGCAAGCCGGTTCGACGCAGCGTTGCAAGGTCGCATAGAATCTGTCCGCGCGCACTCCAGACACACCACAGAGCCTTCAAACCCCGGATCCACCAATGATCTCCGTCATCGCCGCTTCCTTGATCGCCTTCATCCTTCAGGAAACCGAAATCGAGGTGGCGGACGTCGAGCCGCTCAGTTTTCAGACCCAGCACGTGGGCACGTTCAACGGGACGCGTGTGGCATACGCGGCGACCGTGGAAGAAGCGATTCTCAGGAATGACGATGGCGATCCGGAAGCCTCGATCTTCACCATCTCGTACGTGATGAAAGGAAGCCAGGATCCAACCGGCCGTCCGGTGACGTTTCTTTGGAATGGCGGCCCCGGCTCTTCATCGGTGTGGTTGCACATGGGCGTATTCGGGCCCCAACGCGTCAACGTTCCCAGCGATGCCAAGGACGACGGTGGTCCGCCCTACGGAATGGTCGAGAATTCTGGCTGTTTTCTCGATGTGTCGGACATTGTGTTCATCGACCCGGTCGGTACCGGTTTCAGCAAGACCCTGGGCGAGGCGAAGGGGGAGGATTTCTACGGCGTGCATCAGGATGCGCGCTCCGTCGCCCGTGTGATTCGTCGCTGGATCACCGAGAACGGCCGCTGGAACTCGCCCAAGTTCATCGGCGGCGAAAGCTATGGCACGACCCGTTCCGCAGCGGTGGTGCGCGAGCTCGAGGGCGGGTTCGACGATGTGGCGATCAATGGCATCCTTCTGATCTCGACCATCCTCGACTTTTCGATCGTAAGCACGTCGATCGGCAACGACATCCCGCACCTGATCCACCTACCCACCATGGCAGCAACGGCTCATTACCACGGCAAGGCCGGCGCCGGAGCCTCGGTGGAGGAGTTCGTCGAACGGGCCCGTTCATTCGCGCTGAACGACTACGCGCATGCGCTTCTCATGGGAGCTTCACTGAGCTCGGGAGAGAGAGCGCGCGTGCGGGCCGAGCTCGCTCTGCTCACGGGGTTGGACGAGGAATACATCGATCGCTCCGACCTACGTCTGTATCCATCTCGCTTTCAAAAGGAACTGCTGCGCGATCGAGGCTTGACCGTCGGAAGGCTCGACTCGCGCTATACCGGAGAAGATCTCGACGATGCCGGGGAAAGACCCGAAACAGATCCTTCCTTCTACGGCATCGACGGGGCCTACAGCGCGGCCCTCAACACGTACATGCGCGACACGCTGAAGGTCGATATCGACGACCAGTACAAGATCATCGGTAAACTGGGGGAAAGCTGGGATTGGGAACTCGAGGGACATGGACGGCCCAGCTATCTGAACGTGGCGCCCTATATCGGCAAGGCGATGCGTCAAAACTCCGACCTGCAGGTGCTGGTCGCGGCGGGTTACTACGACTTCGCCACGCCGTTTTTCGGCGCCGAATACAGCCTGAACCGCTCGGGGGTCATCAGCGACCGACTGCACTTTCGCTATTACGAGGCGGGCCACATGATGTACGTCAACCACGCCTCCCTGGCCAAGCTGCAGGCCGACGTGCGCTCATTCCTCAACCATGTCATCGGTCGCGGAGATTAGCGCGCCTATCCAGGCCGGCGCCGCGCCGGACGCGAGCTCGGCGTGGCCGTTTGTGGATTCTCGGGCCAGTCGTGTTTCGGGTAGCGCGCCCGCAGCTCCTTGCGCACCGTGTGGTAGGCGCCCCCCCAAAAACTGGCCAGATCGTCGGTCACCTGTTGGGGCCGACCGTTGGGAGCGAGCAAGTGCAACAACACGCGGACGCGCCCTCCGGCGACCGTCGGAGATTCGGCCAGGCCGTACAGCTCCTGAATGCGCACGGCGAGCACGGGCGGCCGACCGGCTTCATAGGTGAGGCGAACCTGGCTGCCGCTGGGCACCTTCAGCCGCTCCGGAGCCTCGCGCTCCAGGGCGCTCCTCTGGGCGTGCGTCAGGGTGCCCAGAAAGACCTTGATCAGGGGTGCTTTGGCCAGATCGGCCAAGGAGCGGCAACCCGGCACCACCATCGGCAGCAGGGCCCGGCAAGCCGCCTCGTCGAAGGGAGGGAGTTCAAGGTCGCTACGCCATTCAGCAAGCCAGGCGACGCGCGCTCGCCACTGTTCGATCTCCGGCCGGTTCAGTAACAGCGCCCGGGCCGGATCGGAACGCGCGGCTTCCAGAAGAACGCGCTCGCATTCCGAAGCGTCGTGCAGCGGATGATCACTCTCCTCGAGCACCAACCCTCCCAGAAGGACGCGCCTGCGACCGACGGCTCGCCCGCTCTTCTCGTCGAAGACCCCCTGTACTTCCGTGCGCGTTCGACCTCCGTCGATCCACTCGCGTTCGACGTACGAAGCCATGCGCACCAGGCTCTCGTTCGTTCCCGCGCTCACATCGACGGCCACGAAGAGCTCGGCTTCCGTCACCGCCGAGGTCGGGGACAGTCGCACGCCACGCCCACCGACCATCACCGCGCGTTCCGGGTCCCCGGGGCGCCGGCGACACAGACGGTCGGGGAATCCGGCGAAGACCGCGCGGGCCAGACCGTCGGGGTCCTCGTTTCCATGGCCGGGACGCACCAGCCTCAAAAGCTGGTCGCACACACGCAGAATCGCGCGGGCGGCCGCAGGGTTCAGTTCGCCGATAGGGAACGAGGTCGTGCGACGATCTTCGAACTCCTCCAGTGCGAAGATGCGCGAGCACAGATCCGATTCCGTCCCGTCGGGCTTTCCGACCCGGTGGCGATCGCGGCGGAAGGGATCGCGCTCCGACAGGATCGCCGCCGCCAGGGCCGCGCGCCGTGGAGCGCCGCGCTCCACGCCTTCCAGCACCATGGCCGCCAGGCGTGGATGAACGGGCAGCGAGCAAAGGGCGCGGCCGCGCGCGGTCGGTTGGCCGGCCTCGTCGAGCGCATGCAGGGTGCGCAGCAAGGCCAGCGCGCGTTCGAGCATATCGGCGGGCGGCGGTTCAAACCACGGGAACGTCGACGGATCGGTTTCGCCCCAGCAAAGAAGCTCGAGCACCGGCCCCGCCAGGTCGAGCCGCCGTACTTCGGCTTCGAGCTGCGGCACGAGAGCGCGGTCGTCGCCGAGACTCCACAGACGCCAACAATGACCCGCGCCCTCGCGGCCTGCACGCCCGCGGCGCTGATCCGCGGCGGCACGGTCGATCCGTTCGATGGCCAATCGATCGAGCCCGACGGCGCGGTCGTTGCGCAGCACGCGCGCCAGGCCTGTGTCGACCACCGCGCGCACCCCTTGTACCGTCACGCTGGACTCGGCGACGTTGGTCGACAGGACGACGCGGCGCCGGGCCCCGACACGCAACGCCGCATCCTGCAGGCCCGGGGGTAGGTCGCCGAAGAGTTCGCATACATCACATTCTCCGGCGCGAAGAACGCTCGCGAGACGGCGAGAGGAGCGACGGATCTCCCCCACTCCGGGCAGGAAAACGAGCACGTCGCCCCCGGACACATCGAGGGCCTCGCGGACCGTGCGGGCGACATGATCCTCGATGGGTTCCCTGCGCCCCCCGTGCGGCGCCGGTGGAGCAAAATGCGTTTCGACCGGAAACATGCGGCCCTCGCTCTTCACGATCGCGGCGCCGCCGAGGAAGCGCGCAACGGGTTCGGCCTCCAGGGTCGCTGATGTCACGATGAGACGGAGATCCTCGCGCACCTGTTGCTGCACGCGGCGGGCCATGGCGAGGGCGAGATCCGCGCCGAGCCGGCGCTCGTGAAACTCATCGAACAGGAGACAACCGACCCCTTCGAGAAAAGGATCGTCCTGCAACCGCCGCAGCAGGATCCCGTCCGTGCAGTAGAGAACCTGCGTCCGCGGGCCGGCCTTGCGATCGAAGCGCACGTGGTAGCCCACCTCTTGTCCCAGGGCCCAGCCGCGCTCCGCCGCGACGCGCCGCGCTGCGGCCCTGGCGGAGAGGCGCCGTGGCTCGACCACGAGAACCGTTCCCATCCCCTCGTCGATGAGGGCCGGAGGAACCCGCGTCGTCTTCCCCGCTCCCGGTGGCGCCACCAGCACGGCCGCAGCGGCGGCACGCAGCGCTTCCATCAATTCGGGCAACACCTCATCGATAGGAAGCGGTTCGCGTCGGTGCATGGCTCGCCCGCCATTCTAGCCGGACGAGCTCGGCGGAGGAACTTCTCCCAGGGCAGCGAGGTGACTACCTCTCGCCCCATGACTCAGCCTCGACAGAGCCGGCAAGGACGTTCTTACTGCAAGACCGAAACTCGACCTTCCTGATGGCGCGTCGACCGCAAGCAAGATCGACATTGCACCGGCGGGAATCAGCGGCGAAGTGGTAGCGCGTCGCTGGTGCGAAGACCTCGCCGCCGGCGAAGATCACAACCACATCGTGAATTTCGAAGGCACTTTCGCGCACGACCCTCATCAGCCGACGATGGCGTCCCCTGGGGACGATGACGTGGATCACGTCGCGCTCTGTGGCCGGTCCCACGCGGCTTTCGCCGGGTTCGTTAAAGGCCGCTCCGTTGAAGCCGACGAGCGCGTCGTTGCGGTGCCGGAACCCCTGCCTGCGGGGGCACCGAAGAGAATCGAGACCTCCGGAATGTGCAAGCAAAGGCGTGCGCGCATCATTTTCCCTTGGGTGGGCTCCCCCCGGGAACAGGGATGAGGGAAGGTCCACCACTCATCGGTCTCGGGCAGGGCGAAACTCCGTCGCAATCGCCAGGACCCGCTCCGTTGGATCCGCGCGAAGAGCGGTGCCGGGCCCCAGCTCGCTTATCGCCCTGCGAGAGGCAATAATGGCCACATGGCGGATTCAGGCTCGAACGGCCGGACGCGCTCGCTCACTCTCGATGGGGACGAAGTCAGCTTCCAGGAGGGCGAATCCCTGTACGAGGTCGCCCGACGCAACCGTCGCCCCGTGCCGACTCTGTGCTATGACGACCGGCTCGAGGCCTTCGGGGCCTGCCGGCTGTGCGTGGTCGAAATCGAAGGAATGAAAAGCCCGGCGGCCTCCTGCACGACTGAGGCCCAGCCCGGGATGGTCGTTCGAACTCGCACCGAGGAGCTCGAGCGCCAGCGCAAGATCCTGCTCGAAATGGTCGTCTCCGAGAACCCTGCGGCGGACATCAGTCCCCTGCGCGGCCACGCCTCCCAGGAGCTGGGCCAGCTCGCCGAGGAATACGGCGCCGACGGTTCTCGGTTCCAAGGAGCTCGGTCGGGCAGCTCCTACAGGGGCGATCCCAACCCGATGATCCTGCGCGACTATGACCACTGCATCTCCTGCTACCGCTGCGTGCGGGTGTGCGCCGAACAGGAGGGCGACTACGCGATCAGCGTTGCGAACCGCGGCTTCCAGACCAGCATCACCACCGAGTTCGCCGGTCGGCTCGAGAACTCCGAGTGCACGTTCTGCGGTCAATGCGTTCAGACCTGCCCCACCGGAGCCCTGGCCGACCTCCGCGCGCTGCAATCCGAGGGCGAGGTCAAGGACTTCGAACTGACGCGCTCGATCTGCCCCTTCTGCGGGGTCGGCTGCTCCGTCGACATCATGTCGAACGACGACAAGATCATAGGTGTGCGCCCGGCCATGGACGGCCCGGCGAACGAAGGCGCGCTGTGCGTCAAGGGCCAGTTCTCCTGGGATTGGGTCCAGCACACAGACCGGCTCAAGACTCCACTGGTTCGCGAAAACGGCGTCCTGGTCGAAACGGACTGGGACACGGCCTTGAATCGTGCGGCGGAAGGCTTCCGCAAGGTTCGCGAACAACACGGACGACATGCGATCTACGGAATCGCGTCCGGACGGGCGCCGCACGAATCGTCCTACGCGATGCAAAAATTCATCCGCGCGGGGTTTGGAACGAATCAGATCGACAACTGCAGCCGTGCCTGACACAGCCCCACGGTGGCCGGTCTGGCCGCTACGCTCGGGCGGGGTGCGATGTCGAACCCGCTCGTCGACATGGAAAAGCCCGATGTCATCTTCTGCATCGGCACCAACATGACCGTGACCCATCCCGTCGCGGCGACACGGCTCAAGAAGGCCATGGCGCGAGGCGCGAAGTTGATCGTCGCCGATCCGCGCAACATTCCCCTCGCGCACAAAGCGGACGTCCATCTGCCGCTGCGCGTCGGTTCCGATACCGCCCTCTTGGGCGCCATGGCCCACGTCATCGCGCGCGAGGGCCTGATGGACGAGGCTTTCATCCGCGATCGCACCGAAGGTTTCGAAACCTTTCGCAAGCACGTCGAGAAATTCACGCCCGAGTGGGCGGAGGGCATCACATCCGTACCGGCCGCCGACATCGAACGGGCCGCCATCCTCTACGGCAAGGCCGAGCGCGGGGCGATTTATTACACGCTCGGCGTCACCGAACACATCTGCGGCGTCGACAACGTCCAGAGCCTCTGCAACCTGGTGTTGATGACCGGCAACATCGGTCGCGAAGGCACGGGCATCAACCCGATGCGGGGCCAGAACAACATACAGGGCGCCGGCGATACGGGCGCATTGCCGAACAACTACCCCGGTTTTCAACCGGTCGTTGACCCCGCCAACCAGGTCAAGTTCGAAAAGGCCTGGGGGACGAAGATCGACCTCGAAAAGGGCATCACCAAGGTGCGCGCGCTCGAGATAGCGGGCGAAGAGATCCTGGCCATGCTCATCTGTGGCGAGAACACGGTCGTGTCCGACCCTGACCGCGCACATTGCGAACACGCCTTGAAGAGTCTCGATCACCTCGTCGTGATCGACATCTTCAAGACAGAGACCGCTGAAATCGCCGACGTCGTCCTACCCGCCTCGGCGTGGGGCGAGACCGACGGAACCTACACCAACACCGAGCGGCGCGTGCAACGCGTACGCGCCGCGGTGAAGCCCCAAGGACTGGCGCGACCTGATTGGTGGATCCTCGCACAGCTAGCCACGCGCCTGGGCATCTGCGGATTCGAATGGAACGGAGCGCGGGAGGTCTTCGATGAGCTATGCAAGCTCTCGCCGACCTATTACGGACTCGACTGGGATCTCGTTGAGGAAGGCCGCCACCATTGGCCCGTTCCCCAAAAGGGCCACCCCGGCACCCCGATCCTCCACATCGGGGAATTCCCCCGCGGGCGCGGGCTCTTCATGACACCCGAGTACCGCGACCCGGCCGAGACGATCGACGACGAGTACCCGGTCTGGCTCACGACGGGTCGGCGCCTGGCGCATTACCACACGCGCACGATGACCGGTCGAGCCGTGGGCAGCGAATACCTCGTTCCCGAAGAGCTGCTCGAGGTCCACCCCGACGATGTCGAGAACTGGGGGCTCGAAGACGGCGGGGACGCCGTGCTCTCCAGCCGCCGCGGTGCGGTCCTGATCAAGGTCTGCGCGACGACCCAGTCGCCCCGTGGCACGGTCTTTTGCAGCTTCAGCTTCGACGACGTTCCTATCAACGCCTTGACCGGATCGGGCTATGACCCCATCACGGACACCGCGGAATTGAAGGTCTGTCCCGTGCGGATCGAACCTGCGCAGACCGATCCGGTGCCCTGAGCCGGCCACCCACTATCGCGACCGGCCGACAACCCGAAGGAACATCGCCGCGTCGTGCGGACCTCACCGTCCGCGTACCCCCGACACCGTGGGCTCCGAGGCTCTGCAATACCGCAGAAGCTAGTGGCCGAGAATCAGATCGACGGCGTTGCAGAATTCCAGGGCTCCGCCACCGAGGATGACGGCCTGGGTCGAGAGCGAGAACTCAAGGAGTGCCGTGTCGTTGGGCACGGTCTGGGACAGGACGTCTGAGGTGGTGTTACTGAATGCGATCAACAGGAATATCTGGGGCGAGCCGACCGAGACGAGGAGCTCGCCGCCGGCGAGGACCAGACCCGATGAGGCTGTTTCATATCCGAGGATGGCCACGATGTTGGCCGTGGGACCCGCGGCCGTGATCGTGCCGTTCCAGGTCGCTCCGAGAACCGGCGCCGTGGCGGAATAGCAGTTGCGATTCACGCCGGAGCCGTTGCGGGCACCGGAAACCGCGAGGCGAACGGAGCTCGAGACGTTGGCGAAGTTCCGGGGTGCGTTGGTCAATACGGCCCCGTTTCGGGTCACCGAGGACTTGCCGTCGAGGGGCAGCGCACCGAAGGAAACCACGTCGCCGCCGGAATAGTCGATCGTGTCGCCCGCGGGATCCAGAAAGCCGTCCGGCATGATGTAGTCGGGTGTCGGCGCGCCGGGAATGGCCGCAAAGGCTGCTGTCGCCATGAGGAAGTTGCGGCCGGCTGTGACGGGATGCGGGAGAGGCCTGGGGAAGGCAAAGAAACCGCCGCTGGACGTCGAAACGGTCTCATTGTGCATGAAGTGCTCGTCATCTTCGTCGTTGAACCACTCGACGAACTGCACGCTGCCGTCGGCATTGCTGAAGATTTCGGAGACCTCCCACGCGTGGGCGTCGGCCAGGGCCGGGACGGTGGTAAGAATGGCCACGAGAGCGGGGGTGACGGGTCGAAGGTTCATGATCTGGTAAAGGGCGGAAGTGATTGAAGGGCTCGGGAGAAGTTCCAGGAGAACACGCCAACCCCTTTTACGACTTCGTATTACGGTCTCGTCATGTAACAAAATCGGCAGGAGCCTTCGTAGGGAATCTTCCGTCGCTCCCGGTCGGATATTATTTCCGAACTCCCTGCCATGGCCGGTGTCGATCGGACTCCGGCGCAGGATCCATACGCCGGAGCATCGTCTTGAAGAAACGTACGCAGCGCCTGGTTCCCTTTTTGTGCTTGTTCGCCATCGGGATCGCCTTTGGAGCGAAAGGCCCATCCGAGAAGGACAAGTTCCGCCAGCTCGAGGAGATCCTGCCGAGCCCCAACGTCTACCGCACGGCGTCGGGCGCCCCCGGCCACCAGTACTGGCAACAGAAGGTCGATTACGAAATCGACGTCGAGCTGGACGACGAAGAACAGCGCATCATCGGCTCGGAGAAAATCTCGTATCGCAACAATTCACCCGACACGTTGCACTACCTGTGGGTGCAGCTCGACCCGAACATTTTTTCGCCCGAATCCCACGCGGTTTTGACCTCACTCGCCGCGGACATGGAGCATGCCAGCTACCGCAGCATAGAAAACATGCTGGTGCGACAAACGTTCGATGGCAGCGTCAAGATCACGGCGGTCCTCGACCGGAACGGACGTCCGATGGCTGCAACGGTCAACGATACCATGATGCGGATCGATCTCGAAGAACCCCTGGAGCCGGGACGCGCGACGCACTTCTCGATCGACTGGAACTACGCGATCAACAACACGAAGCACGTCCGCGGACGCACGGGTTACGAGTACTTCGAAGAGGACGGCAACTACCTGTACGAAATTGCGCAGTGGTACCCCCGTCTGGCTGCGTACACGGATGTCAACGGCTGGCAGAACAAGCAATTCCTCGGCTACGGCGAGTTCACCCTCGAGTTCGGTGATTATCTCGTCCGTATCACCGTGCCTGACGATCACGTCGTCGCTTCGACCGGCGTGTTGCAGAACGCTGAAGAGGTCCTGACTTCCCCGCAACGAAAGCGCCTGAAAGAGGCCAGGTCGTCCGACGAGCCCGTGTTCATCGTCACGCCGCAAGAGGCCGAGTCCAACGAGTCCTCGAGGAGCAAGCAAAAAGAAACCTGGGTCTTTCGAGCCGACGGCGTGCGCGACTTTGCCTTCGCGACTTCACGCAAGTTCATCTGGGACGCCAAGCTGCACGAAGTGGCAGGCAACCCCGTCTGGGCCATGTCGTACTACCCCAAGGAAGGCGAGCCGCTGTGGAGTCGCTACTCCACGCATTCCATCATCCACACCCTGAATTCGTATTCGAAGTTCACCTTCCCCTACCCCTATCCGGTGGCGATCTCCGTCAACGGCCCCGTCGGCGGCATGGAATACCCCATGATCTGCTTCAACGGGCCCCGCCCCGAAAAGGACGGCACCTATTCCAAGCGAACGAAGTACGGCCTGATCTCGGTCATCATCCACGAGGTGGGGCACAACTGGTTTCCCATGGTGGTCAACTCCGACGAGCGTCAGTGGACGTGGATGGACGAGGGGCTCAACAGCTTCGTGCAGTACCTCGCCGAACAGGAGTGGGAGGAGGATTATCCCTCCTGGGGCGGCGAGCCCCGCGACATCGTGGGCTACATGACCAGCGAGAAGCAGGTACCGATCATGACGAACTCGGAATCGATCCTGCAGTTCCACGCCAACGCCTATAGCAAGCCGGCCACGGCCTTGAACATTCTTCGGGAAACGGTGATGGGCCGCGAACTCTTCGATTTCGCCTTCAAGGAGTACTCAAACCGCTGGCGCTTCAAGCGACCCGAACCGGCGGATCTCTTCCGCACCATGGAGGACGCCTCGGCCGTCGATCTCGACTGGTTCTGGAACGGCTGGTTCTTCACCACCGACCACACCGACATCTCGATCGAGCGATTGCACCGCTATCAGCTGGACACGCGCGACCCCGAAGTCGAAAAGCCGCTGGCCAAGGCCAAGCGCGGCGAACAGCCCGAGACTTTGGCTCAGCGGCGCAACAAACACATCCAGAAGCGCCTGGATGCTTATCCGATCCTCGCCGACTTCTACAACACGTTCGACGAGCTGGACGTGCAGTCAAGCGACATCGAGTCCTATCAGCGCCTCGTGGAGGGCCTGGAAGAGAACGAGCTGGAGGTTCTACGCAGCCAACTCAACTTCTACGCGGTCGACCTCAAGAACATCGGTGGTCTGGTCATGCCCGTCATCCTCGAGGTGAATTACAAGGACGGCAGCCGGGAGGAGATTCGGGTTCCGGCCGAGGTGTGGAGGCGGAACACCGAGGCCGTCTCCAAGATGGTGATTTCACCCAAGGAAATCGCGTCGATCACACTCGACCCGCATCTGGAGACCGCCGACGCTGACCTCTACAACAACCACTACCCCCGCAAGACCGAGGAGACGCGCATCAAGCTCCACAAGCGCCCGAAGCATTCCAACCCGATGCAGGAAGCCAACAGGCGCGAGGAAAAGGAGGCGCGCGAGGCCGGCGCCGAGAAGGAGGCCGGGGCGGACGAATCGTCCGGATAGACCCGGACAGATCCTCAGCCGTTCTCGTCCACCAGCGGATGTCCGTGGGCCAGGGGCTCGGGTATTTCTGCAAACTCGCCCACCGCTTCGAAGAAGGGATCGAAATCCCGAAACAGGTTTCCGACCAGGCAGTCGGTCAGGTCGAAGTGCTTGTCGGGATGGGCCTTCAGGAAATCGCCAAAACTGAAGGCATGGTCGTAGAACGCGTGGACGAGCCGCCGCATCGATTCGACGCCCGTCAGGAAGCGCTCGCCATACTCGACGAAACGGCCGGCGGAAACATCCCCGGCGTCCAGGGCCGACTGGGCCGCGTCTGCAGCCATCACGCCGCCCTGAAGAGCGAGGTAAACGCCAGATGAAAAAACGGGGTCCAGGAACGCAAGTGCGTCTCCCAGGAGGACGAGCCCATCCGCCGCGCAGTGGCGCGATCGATAGGAGAAGTCGCTCGTAACTCGGTACTCTCCCTCCTGGACTCCGGGTTCGAGCCGTTCCGCGATCCAACGTTGAGCCTCGACCTCGCGGTGAAAGATCGTTTTCGGATCCCGTGTCTCACGAAACAGTTCGTCCCGATCGGCGACAACACCGACGCTGACCGTGTCCTCGGGCAGGGGGATATACCAGAACCACCCCTTGTACGGCAGATACGCGATCGTGGTCGCGCCCTCGTCTCGACCGGTCTGCCGTTTCGCTCCGCGGTAGTAGGTCCAGATCGCCATCTTGCAGAGCTTCCGATCCGGAACGCGCCAACCGTTCCTGAGTTGCGCGAACGCGTCTCGACCGCTGGCGTCGAGCGTGACCTTCGCCTCGAGGTCGAATTCCCCTTCGTCCTTGGAATCGACGCGCAAGCCGGTGAAGCGCCGGCCGTCACGCAGGAAATCCCTGACCGTAGCAGGCCGCACGAGCTCGGCGCCCTTGTCGAGCGCATTGTCCAGCAACAGGGCGTCGAACTCGCTCCGCACGACCTGCCAGGTGGTGGCGGACTCGTGGTCGGTGTGGTCCTGGAAGTAAAAGGGAGTCGATTGCTCGCCGTCGACGGAGACGAACTGGACGCTGTGCTTGGGAACCACAAAGGAAGAATCGCGGACTCTCGAGACGAGCCCGAGGCGATCCAGCGGATACCAGCAGTAGGGAACCAGGGATTCCCCCACGCGATAGCGCGGGAAGGTCTCCCGCTCGACCAGGGTGACGCGACGCCCTTTCTCCGCCAGAACGGCGGCGGCGGCACTGCCGGCGGGCCCTGCGCCGATGATGGCGACGTCGGTTTTTCTGCGTGCTTGAGCCATGGGGAGTGCGATACCGGTGCAAGACGGTAGCGTACCCGGCCGCTACCGTTAGAACCGGAACGGTACGCGCAGGAAGTCCAGCTCGATCGTACCGGCCGCCGGATCGAACTCGACGCCTGCGGCCTGGAGCTCGAACTCGACGCTGAAGCGGAAGAAATCCAGCTGCCCCGGCTCGAGCTCATTGAAACGCCGGATATCCCCCGTCCAGTCCACCACCGGGGAATCTTCATCGGGCAACCCACCCGCGGTCTCGGTCGCCCCCTGGAAGAGCATGCGCACGTACGCCCCCTCGGGCAGACGATCCAGGCCCAGCCTTGAGCTGAGGCGGAAGAAGCGCGGGATGAGCGAATACGTCACCGGGGCATCCGCCGTGGCCACGAAATCCGCCAGGGTCGGCCCCTCGAAGGGCACCTGGAGGGTGAGCACAGCCTGCGAATCGTCGTACGCGGCGGCGCCCACATCGAAGTCAGCCTCGAAGCCGGTGTCCGTCGAGAACCTCAACAGGAAGTTCTCCAGGAGCGCCGGTGTGCGCAGGTAGACGTCATCGAAGAGCACTTGCGACGACCCGAACGACAGGGCATCGCCCCGCAGGCTCAGGGTGACGCCGTCCTCCTCGACGCGTGCGTCGAGTCCGTCGATCACACCCGGGCCGAACAACGGATCTACATCGCGAACCGTGTCTCCGTCGACCAGAACCTTGCCCTCGTCGCCGCCGGCCGCCTGCTCCGTCCCTTTGAAGAGGAACGTGACCAACTCGACGCCCCCATCCGCGGATTGCTCCGCCGCACCCAAGGAGATCCAACGCGAACGCGCCGTCGAACGCGAACCGAAATCGGGGTAGAGAATCACTGCCGGCGGCGATGTCACCGCATCCAGGGGATCGTCTTGAATCAGCGCGTCCATCGGCAGCACGACGCCGGCTTGTTCGGGCGATGCTCCGAAGCCCCGTTCGGGGCGCGGAACGTGGAGTTGAACGACACCCGGGCCGCCCTGTCCGCCGTTGCTGATGTCCGCAGGTACGCCGCCCGTCGGGCCGCTCCTGTGCGGTCCCCCCGCGGCGTCGATGAAGTCCCTGCCGCGGGGACCCTGGAAATCGACAAAGGAAGCCGATTCGAGCATCACGTGCCCACCGGATCCCGACCCCCCGGTGCCGCCGACGTGATCGAGGAACAGGGCGTTCTCGCCGACCCCTCCGCGGCCTCCACGCACGCGAATCTCTCCCAGGGGGCCGAAGTGGATGGGGCCGAGTGCACGGATACGCACCAGTCCGCCCCCGCCTCCTCCGGGGCCCCCCTTCTCGTCGCTTCCGGGGTTCCAGTTCGGCGCGGGGAATTCGTCGAAGGGAACCGCGTCCCCGCCGCCGCCGCCGCCGTGACCGGCCCAGGGTCGATCGAGCTCCCCTCGCATGCGCCCGACCACCTCGCCCATCACATTCACGCGCGGGATGACGCCGTAGAAATCGTTCCCTGGTAGGGCGTCTTCGAAAACGCTCTCGTTAGGACTGCCTCCAACCGCCGGACTCAACCCCGTGACGGCTCCCCTTCCAAGGGGATGGCCATCACCGCCATGCTCAGCGATCAGGTCTCCCTGATCCCGTGCGAACCGGCCGCCACCCCCGCCGCCGGGGCGCCGCGCGTCCTTGCCAAAGGCCTTGCCGGCGAAACCGCTCTCGCCGCCCATTCCGCCCCGGGAGCCCAGGCGGAAGGGTCCTTCTCCGTGGCCACCCCGGGGTGAGGACGTATTGGTCGATGGGCTCCCGACGCCCCCATCTCCACCCCCCGCGGTCCCGGCCCCACCCGGTTCGGGGAGGTGGCCGGTGTTGAGCGTGGCCACATCGTGGCCGTTGAACCCGGAAGCATCGATCAGCCCGCGAATCACGACGCTGCCGGTCGCTTCGATCACCAGCGGGTTCGGTCCGATCACGCGCACCATAGCTCCTTCCTCGACGATCAGGTTGCGCAGTGAAAGGAAGCCATCCACGACCTCGAGAGCCTCCTCGGGGATCCCGTCCGCTCCCCCCACGATCACGGTCAAAGTCGTATTGAAGAAGACGTTCTCACCGCTTTGAACCACCCAGTCGAAATCACCGTTGGGTCCGCCCGTCCCGTCGAAGCCGACCGACGAGCGCAGCACGCCCTGGCCCCACACGGCCTGCCCCGTGTCGCCCCGGGGCTGTGGATCTTCGCGCGAGGACAAATGGACCGCCCCGAAGTCAAACCCCTCGGCCACCTCGTCGCCCAGTTTGTCCGCAGGCACAAGGCTTTCGAAGTGCACGGCGGTGGTGCTCAGGTCAGCAAAACCGTCGAGCGCATTCACCCAGACCTGACCCGCGAGGTCCCGGAACCCGTTTTCGATTCGCAGGCGCACGAATCCCTCGGGGGGCATGACGCCGCGGGGCGTCAAACGCGCCAAGGCACCCTTCCCGGAGGCGAAACAGTTCGACAGGAGCTCCACGACGGTATCGAGGCTGTGCCAGCGGCTCCGAGCATCCAGGTACTGCACGACGAGCCGGTCCAGGTTCGACGAGGCCGGATCGATGGGCTGATTGAACCACATGTAGAAAACCAGACGGTCGCCGGGTTCGGCGAAGCGATTCAAGGGCGCCAGGAAATCCGCGGGGTTGGGATTGACCGTCCCGTCGCTTGAATCGAACTCGAAGTAGACCCGGTTTCGATCATCGCCTCCGACTTCGAGATAGGTGTTCAGGGGATCGCTCGAACCCAGGTCACGAATCAGGGGCAGGGGAGCCCCACTTCCGAAGTCCACGTATAGGTCCGCCGGCGAGTCGCCGGCCACCACACCGAACGTGCGCACGAAAGTCTGTGTCAGGGGTCGCCCGCCTGCCGAACGCAGCGTCTCGAACACCGAGTCGGCAGCCGTGGCGATCGTGATCAGATACGTCGCGCCTTTCTCCAGCCCGGAGTCGGAACCATCGCCCTGAAGCGGACAGCGCGGCTGGAAGACGATCTGCGTCGGATCGATCTCCGGGATCCCGTCGCCATCGTCATCGGCGCTGAGAAAGGCGTAGCTTCCCTCGGCAGACACGCCAAGGCTCGTTTCGATCCGGATCGATCGCCGACTCACGGTGGCAAAGTCCACCGGTCGGGTGAAACGAAAGAGTATCGGCTGGTTCAGCTTCCACGGCGTGGTCACGTCGCTCCCGTTGACCGAGAACTCACCTCCGGTCCCCGGAGGAACGACCGAGGAGCCCGGTTCGCCACAGGACACCACGAAAAGGATTGCGCAAAGGGCGCCAGAAAGCAGGCAGGGGGACCGGAACATCGCGTCTTGTCTTCCACGAAGGGGAATCAACCTCCAATGTATCTAGAAGAGCCCCGTACCGGAGCAACGCTTCTTTTTTCGCTCCCCCTACCTCCACGAGCAGGGGGGAGGGAACTCCGGCGAGCCCAGCCCGGGGAGATCCGATCCGAACTTCGAGCACGAAACACTCGCCCACGGCCCTCCAGTGCGTTCTTTGGGCGCCCATTCCCTGAAAAAGGACCGCGTCACGGCGTTTTTCCGCGAACACGCTTACCCTAAAGTGTCCCCCGTAGGGGGTCGAAAAAAGAGAAGACGGGCTGGCATGTGGAGATCTCTATCCGGAACCCCAATACGCAACTTGAGTGAGGCCGTCACGGGCCTGCTTTCCGGAACAGAGGAAGTCGTCCACATCGGCACCGATTCACAGCACAGCGGCTACAACACGAACTACGTGACGGTGGTGGCCATCATCGCCCCCGGGAAGGGCGGCAGGATCTTCTATCAGCATTGCCGCATCCCGAGGGTCCCCTCCCTCGCCCACAAGCTGTTCCACGAGGCCCAGCTGTCGCTGAATACCGCGGTTGTGCTGAACGAGACCATCGCCCACGACATCATCGTGCACGTGGACGCCAACCAGGATCTACGCCACCGTTCCTCAAAGTACGTTCGCGCACTCTCGGGAATGGTCGCGGGGCACGGCTTCCAGGTGCGGGTCAAACCGGACTCGTGGTGCGCGACGCACGTCGCGGACTACCTGGTGAAGGGCAAGCACCACAGGGCCGCCTGATCGCCCCAGGGTTGAGCCCCGGCTGTATTGAGTCGGAGACGAGCTTGCCCCGACCACCGCGGATCGGTATCTCTTGGGTGTCGGCGCTCCGAAAGCGCGCCGCCTGGACACTCGATGGGCTGGCACATTCACAAGTTCGGGGGCACTTCACTCTTCGATTCGGAACGCATTGCCAATGCCGGCCGGTTGCTCGTGAGCGCCCACGAGACCCAGGGAACGCGCATCGCCGTCGTCGTTTCGGCCATGGGGGGGGTCACCAATGAGTTGATTCGCCTGGCGGAGACCGCAAGCCAGCACGGTAACGACTATCCCAAAGCGCTCGAGAAACTACAGGAACGCATCACGCAGGTCTGCTCCGAACTCCTCGAGGATCCGAAGGGGGTCATCGAATTTGTCCGGCATCAGATCGGGAATCTGCGTGAAATTCTTCGGGGTGTCGAGCTCGCGGGCACGTGCCCTCCGTCCACGCTCGATCTGGTGAGCGGCCACGGTGAGGTGTGGTCCTCGGCCATGTTGCAGGCCTGGCTTACAGAAAAGGGGCTGGACGCGGTCTGGCTGGACGCTCGGGAGGTCCTCGTCGTCCAGCAGGAGAACACCGGACCCTCCGTTTGCTGGGAGGAAACGGAACGCAACTTCGCGCGCTGGATGGACTCCTTTGCAGGTGAATTCCTGGTCATCACGGGTTTCGTCGCGCGCGACCCCTCCGGCACCATCACGACCCTACGCCGCAACGGCAGCGATTTCTCCGCTTCGATCTTCGGCAAGCTCCTGAAGGCGGAATCGATCACGATCTGGACCGATGTCGACGGTGTTTTGAGCGCCGACCCGCGACAGGTTCCGGAAGCGATCACCGTCGAGGAACTCACTTATTCCGAAGCGATCGAGCTGGCGTTCTTCGGAGCAAAGGTCCTGCACCCGCAGACGATGGGACCGGCGGTGGAGCTAGGCATCCCGATTCTCATACGGAATTCGCAGAACGTCGAAGCGCGCGGCACGTGGATCAGAGCACAAACGAAAGGCGAGCGCTCCTTCGATCTGAAGTCGGCGGTCAAAGGTATTTCGTCGATCGACAACATCGCGCTCTTGAACCTGGAGGGTAGCGGCATGATCGGAGTGCCGGGTATCGCCAGCCGGCTCTTCACCGCACTTCATCAGGTCGGAGTTTCGGTCACGATGATCTCGCAGGCCAGCTCGGAGCATTCGATCTGCGTCGCGATTCCCTTCGATCGACGCCACGAGGCGTGCGCTGCGGTCGAGGCAGCCTTCGTGCTCGAGCTGGCCCACGGCCAGGTTCAAAGCATCGATGTCTCCGGACCGTTCAGCATCCTCGCGGTGGTCGGCGACGACATGGTCGAGACCTCTGGCGTCGCCGCCAAACTCTTCAGTACTCTGGGACGATCGGGCATCAACGTGCGGGCGATCGCCCAGGGATCCTCGGAACGCAACATCTCCGCGGTGGTGGACCAGGAACAGGCGGCTCGCGCCCTGCGCAGCACGCACGCCGGCTTCTACCTCGCGGACCGCACGATTTCGGTAGGCCTGATCGGTCCGGGACTGGTAGGAGCGGAGCTCTTGCATCAGCTCAAGACGCAGGAGGAATCTCTCCATCGAACCCAACACATAGACCTGCGGGTGCGGGGCATCACCAACTCGACACGCATGCTTCTGGACGACCAGGGCATCCCGGTGGAGCGCTGGCGCGAGCCCTTCGAACGCCAGAGCCGAGACGCGAACATGGAACTCTTCGCCGATCACATTCAGGCGGGGCACCTTCCCCATTCAGTAATCCTGGATTGCAGCGCCAGCCCGCGCGTTGCGGAACACTATGCCTCCTGGCTCGAGCGCGGCATCCACGTCATCACGCCGAACAAACTGGCCAACACGGATCGACTGGAAAAATATCGACGCCTGCGTGAGCTGGGCGACCGCGTGTCGGCGCGCTATCTGTACGAAGCGACCGTGGGTGCCGGCCTGCCGGTCATCTCGACTTTGCGCGAATTGATCCGTACCGGCGACCGCGTGCGACGGATCGAGGGCGTGCTCTCAGGAACACTTTCCTACCTGTTAGGCCGCTTCACGGGCCGCGAACCCTTTTCGGCCATCGTCGCCGAAGCGGAACGCCGCGGTTTCATGGAGCCGGATCCGCGGGATGATCTGTCCGGGCTCGACGTCGCTCGCAAGGCGGTCATCCTGGGGCGCGAATTCGGCCTGGATCTCGAGCTCGAGCACGTTCCTGTGGACACGCTCGTACCCGAGGCCCTGGCCGATTGCGACGATGCAAAGCGCTTTCTGGCCGGACTCCCGAAGTTTGATGACGAAAAGGAAATGCTGCGGCAAACCGCCGAGAAAGGGGGCAAGCTCCTGCGCTATGGGGCCGTCATCGAGGCGGACGGACGGGTCGAAGTGGGACTGCGGCAAGTACTACCCGACCATCCCTTTGCAACCATTCGCCCGGGCGACAACATCATCGCCTTCACAACCGATCGATACTCCGAGGACCCGCTGATCGTTCAAGGCCCCGGGGCCGGGCCCGAGGTCACCGCGGCCGGCGTCTTCGGCGATCTCCTGCGGCTCGCGAGCTCGCTCGGAGAACCCCTGTAAACCCCGGATGAAATACCGCAGCACGGGTCGAAACGCCCCGCCGCTTTCGTTCGGAGAAGCCCTGGTTCAAGGCCTGGCTCCTGACGGCGGGCTGTATGTGCCGGAACGCTTCCCCGAGATCGCGTGGCAAGCCGTTTCAGAGGCGAGTTTCAGCGATGTGGCGATCGCGACACTGGCGCCGTTCTTCGAGGATGATCCGCTGCAGGCCGATCTGCGTGCCATCGTAGAACGCGCCTTCGACTTCCCCATCCCGCTGACCGCCCTCGCGAACACGGCCGGCACCTACGTTCTGGAGCTCTTTCACGGACCGACCGCCGCCTTCAAGGATGTGGGCGCGCGTTTCATGGCCGAATGCCTGTCGAGAAGGGACCACGAACGTCGAACGGTTCTGGTCGCGACCTCCGGCGACACCGGATCGGCGGTCGCAGCCGCCCTGGACGGCAAGGAGAGCCTGGACGTGGTGATCCTGTTCCCCAAGGGCGGCGTGTCGGCGGAGCAGGAGCGGCTACTGACGTGCTGGAGCAACAACGTTCACGCCTTCGCGGTCCAGGGTGCCTTCGACGACTGCCAGCGCATGTTGAAGCAGGCCCTGGGAACACCGGGGTCCCTCGGAGAACGGACGCTGACGACGGCCAACAGCATCAACATCGCGCGACTCCTGCCCCAGACGGTCTATTACGCCTCCGCCGCGCTCGAGTATCACTCCCGCCACGGAAGCCCCGCAACCTTCGTCGTTCCGACGGGCAACGTGGGCAACGCCACCGCGGCCCTCTGGGCCAAGAGGATGGGCTTTCCAGTCCAGAGAATCGTGATGGCCGCGAACTCGAACCGCCCGGTGCCTGATTACCTCGAAACCGGCGAATGGACCCCGCGACCCTCGATCCCGACCCTTGCCAATGCGATGGATGTGGGCAACCCGAGCAACATCGAACGGGTATTCGACCTCTATGCGTCGGTGGACGCACTTCGGGGCGACGTCAGCGCGACCACCACGGACGACGCGACCCTGCGCGAGGTGATCGCACACGGAAAGGAGCGCTACGGCCGCGTCTTCGATCCGCATACCGCCGCCGCCGTGAACGCGTTCGAGATCCGGGGACTCGCGTCCGCCGTGTTGGTTTCGACCGCCCACCCGGCGAAGTTCCAGAGCGTCGTCGAACCGATTCTGGGCCAGAGCATCGAGATCCCCGAGGCCCTGGCTCGTTTGCACGAGCGCCCGGCACGCGTCACGGAGATCCCGGCCGCGGTGGAAGCGTTGCAGGAAGCCTTGCGCTGAGACTATCCCGCGGCGAGCACAGCCTTCACGGCCGCCTCGATCCGTTCGCGACCGAATTGGTGCCCGGGAACTCGGATCAAATTTTTTCCATCGGAGGAAAACCCCACCATTCCGTGCTTCAGGTCTGCGAAGCCGAAAGCCTCGACTTCGTCCTGCCGCTTGGCCGTCTCCCCCGCCGAAATAACGTTGAAATACACGCGGTCTCCGTACTCTTGTTCGAGCTCGCCCACGGCGGCTACGACTTTTTGGCAAAAGGGTCATGTATCCGCAATGACGTAGTAGCGAATCTCAGGCAGAGCTGTGTCGACGGCAGGCGCATCACCGGAACTCGTGGTCGACGCGCAGGCGCCCATGCACACGGCGAGCAAGAAGAGGGGGAAGGAGGAAAAGAACTTCATGCCCCCGAGTCTAATCGCCTGACGGGGTGAGACTGTAATCGAATGCCGCGGCCTGCCAGGGTAGGCTTTCCAAAGCAGCTCCCCGCCCGCCCAAACCCATGACTCAGCCCGAATTCCCCATTCCCGTCTGCGTTCTCGGAGCCACCGGCAGCGTCGGCCAGCGGTTCATCAGCCTTCTCGACGGTCACCCCTGGTTTGACCTCGTCGCCGTGGCAGCGTCCTCGCGATCGGCAGGCAAGACCTATGGCGAGGCCGTGCGCTGGAGCTTGCCCGAACCGATGCCGAAGAGGGTCGCATCGATGGTCGTCCGTTCCGCCGACGACATTCCCCGAGTCGAGGGCCGCATCGCCTTCTCCGCCCTCGATTCCGACGTCGCCGGGCCGATCGAGAAGGCCTTCGCCGCCGATGGTCGCTTCGTCGTCACCAATGCGAAGAACCACCGCATGGATCCGCGTGTGCCGCTGATCGTACCCGAAGCGAACGCCGATCATCTGACCTTGCTGGAATCACAGGACTTCGGAGAAGGCAGGATCCTTGCGAACCCCAACTGCTCGACAATCGGATTGGTCCTGGCTTTGAAACCGCTGGCAGATTCCTTCGGCTTCAAGCGCGCCAGCGTCACGACCATGCAGGCTCTCTCCGGAGCAGGCCTCGGAGGCCCGACCGCATTCGGAATGACGGACAACCTGATCCCCTTCATCTCCGGTGAAGAGGAAAAGCTGGAAAACGAAACGAAGAAGATTCTCGACGACGCGCACTGTATCGTCAGCGCCCAATGCAACCGTGTCGGAGTCGTGGACGGCCACACGCTGTGTATTTCGGTCGAGCTGGAAAACGAGGCCTCCGCACCTGAGTTGATCCAGACGTGGCGGGAATTCCGAGGCGAGCCACAGGAGCTTCAGCTCCCTTCCGCACCGAAGCACCCGACGATCTATATCGACGCACCCGACGCCCCACAGCCGCGCCTGCATCGCGAACTCGAGGGCGGCATGGCGACGGCGCTCGGACGCCTGCGGGAATGCTCGGTCCTCGACTGGAAGTTCGTGGCGCTCAGCCACAACACCCTGCGGGGTGCGGCGGGTGGAGCCATCCTGGCTGCGGAACTGGCCGTAGCCAAGGAATTCCTGCCGGGCTAGGACGACACTTCCGACGCGAACAGAGCAACTTCACGCCGGTGGAACCCGTACGGCTGGACCCGTTCGGCAACACGCTCTCAATCGTCGCCCGGCCCCCGGGGGGGGGTCCAACGGTCCACCCGGTGTTCCGCGGCGCCGGCGTGGAGAGGGAGCCTGGCGGTCTGGGCCTTCACGCCTGGCAAAGGGAAGGGCCGGACGATCGAAGGCGCGCGGGTTTACTCGTTCTAGTACCGGGCAGTCGATCGCGTTTGCCGGTGTGCAGAAAACTGCACACCACATCCATTGCGGCTAGTTGTTGCGCTTCTTGCGAAACAGCTGGAATGGATCCCGGTAGCCCCCCGGTGCGGACTCGTGGGTTTCCGCCTGAATTTCCGGTTCGGGCGACGCGGGCATCGGAGCCTGGGGATCGAGTTGGAGCGCGGGTGCGGCGGCGGCCTCACCGGGCGAGTTTCCCTCACTTACCGCCCCCAGATCCACAGAGACGCCGATGTGCTGCAGCTTGGCCATCAAGCTGTCCTTGTCGACGGCCTTGATGTAGGCCTCGTTCGGATCGACCAAGCCGTCCTTGACTAGATCGACGAGGCTGTCGTTCAGGAGCTTCATGCCGAACTTGGCGCCTGTTTGCATGGCCGACAGGATCTGGTGCGTCTTGCCCTCACGGACCAGGGCGGCCACCGCCTTGGTCGTGATGAGGATCTCCAAGGCCGCGATGCGACCCTTGGATTTCTTCTTGCAGAGGGTCTGTGCGATGACGCCCTTCAAGGAAGCAGCCAGCATCGTGCGGATCTGCGCCTGGCGACCCGCCGGGAATTGATCGATGATGCGATCGACCGTCGTCATGGCGGTCGTCGTGTGCAGCGTTCCGAAGACCAGGTGGCCGGTTTCGGCCGTTTCGATGGCGATCTCGACCGTCTCGAGGTCGCGCATCTCACCCACGAGGACGATGTCCGGGTCTTCGCGTAGTGCGGCGCGCAAGGCGCGCTTGAAGCTTTCCGTGTGGCGACCGACTTCGCGCTGGTGCACCAGGCTCTTCTGGCTCTTGTGCACGAACTCGATGGGGTCTTCGATGGTGATGATGTGGTCCGACCGTCTCTTGTTGATGAAGTCGATCATCGCCGCCAGTGTCGTCGACTTGCCGCTTCCCGTCGGGCCGGTCACCAGCACGAGCCCCTTCGAAAGAAAGCACAGGTCGCGCACGGCCTTGGGAAGATCGAGCTGCTCGAGCGTGAGGATCTCCTCGGGGATCTGCCGGAATACGGCTCCGGGCCCCCTCATGTCCAT
Source organism: Planctomycetota bacterium (assembly GCA_002683825.1). Taxonomy (GTDB): domain Bacteria; phylum Planctomycetota; class UBA1135; order UBA1135. Next base: position 47,311 of record NYUD01000048.1, on the reverse strand, counting down.
GAAAAAGTTGGCGCGGAAACGCGCCCGACCGGGCAGCTCGTAGGCGAAGTCCGTATCGCACTCTTCGTCGAACTGCTTCTGGCTTCCCTCAGGAGCGATCTCGAAGAGCAGTCTACGCATCTCCGCCGCGTTCATGGCGGGTGCGCCGGAAATCGCAGCCATGTCGCCATCCAGGCGGAAGTAGGGGTGCAGTCCGGTCGTAAGGTGCAGGTCGGAAGCACCCAACCGGATCATCTCCTCGAAGAACTTGTCGAGCTGTGCCATGGTCCTCGCTCCAATTCAGATTTCGCCGGCCGATCCGGCGACTTCGCGGGTCCCTCCCGAAAAGCCCCAGGCTCTAATCGGAATGAGCGTGGAGAGGTCTTTACGGTTCTCCGAGAACCCGGCCCGACAAATCAGGGGGTCAGGGGACCTGGGTGTTCCGTTCCTGATTCAGCGCCTTTTCCGCCTCGAAGCGGATCTTGGCGGGGCCGCGGCCCCGCACGATCCAGCGCACGCGAACCTCGTCCCGACCGCCGATTCCCGCCTCGCGCAGCAGGTGCGCAGGCTCGTGCTCGGCCAGCTCGATACGCTCGGGCCTGAAACGGTCGGAGCGAAACCCCCCGGCCAGGATCTCGAGACCGTCGCCTGCGAGGGTGAATCGATCGGGGATCCCTATCTTCTTGCTGCCGGCCAGGGCCGTACGGGTCGGGATCAGCGAACCGTTCCTGAAGCGCACGTCCACCGCGTAGACCCCACCACCGAGGTCGGAAATTTCCGCTTCTTCGATCTCAACCTGAGGCATCGTCTCGGCGTGCCGGATGCAGAACAGCGCGTTGCGATGCAGCATCTCTTCGATCAGGAACGAAGGCGGCACGCGATACACATCTTTCCTGAAACCACCGATCTCGATCTCACCGTACAGAGGATGGTCGTAGGACTTCCAATCAACAAACCCGGCTCCCATCAGCATGTGATCATCGAAAAAATGTCGCGGCTCGCCTTCCAGACGCCCGTCCGGGCTGTTGCGAGAGCCTACCCATAATTCGTTGGTGAAGCTGATGATCCCGAGGCCTTCGTACGTCCATGTGGAGAACCCGCCAAAGACGCTGTAAAGATCCTTCCAGATGATCATGTAGCGGTAGAACGGCAGCATCTTCTCGCCGTCCTTGGCGATCTCGTCATAGACGCGCACATCCGCACGCGGGTAGGAGCCGTAGGTCTCGGCGCCTGGACCTCGCAAGATCATGCCGCCTGCGTTGTGGAAGGACTGCACGGCGGCAACGTTTGTGTGTCCGTAAAGAAAGCGTGCAATCGAACGAGTCTCGGGCCAGTACAGCGGGTATGGACCGGCGCCGTATTGGATATGGTCGGGCATCCATAGAGATGGCCAAGCGCGGTTCATGTCGTACCCGCCGAGACCGTCCTCGTTGATACGCCCGTCGCCGTCGTTGTCGACGCCCTCCCGCCCCAAGATGATCCAGTCACCTCGGATCCCCTTATCGTTGGACGGCACACGCTCCATGACGCGGGGATCATCCTGATTCAGGCGGTGCGTCCCGCGCCCCGGCACGAACTTGCGCATCTGCACGATGTTGCCGTCACCGTCGAGGTCGTCGGGCCCGTCCTCGTCGAAGAGTCCATCCCGATCGCGGTCGAGCGGCTTGACACCGGAACGTGAAGAGCTGGCACTGTGGGCGTCGTTGAACCACGAAGCGCGGCCGTCCGGGTTCACCATGGGGAGCAGGTAGAACGACGAACGCTTCAGGAGCTCTGTTACGCGCTCGTTGGATCCGTAGTTCTCCAGGAGATACCAGGCCAGGTAGACGACGGCCTCGCCTCCCTGAACCTCGTTGCCGTGAACGTTGCCATCGACCCACATGGCGGGCTTCTCATCGTGCGCACCGGTCGAGGGGTCGTTCAGGGTATACACGCGCATCTCGCGCCCCTCGACGCTGTGACCGATGACCTGATGGGAAAGCAATTCGGGCCAGGCTGCTACCAGGCGGTCGAGGTGGGCATAGATTTCGGGATAGTCGTACAGCCGGTTCCACGGAATCTCTACGCGTGGATTGCGTCCCGCGGCGAGGCCGGGAAAGCCCTCATCGGTTTGCCGAGGAAAAGCGAGTAACAGAGCGGCGGCAATGCCAAGAATCACGGCTTCACCTTCGGCGTTGCTTGCGCTTGACCGGCGTGGTCGGAATCGAAAACCACACGTATTCCGTCGGCGAGCTTTTCCGGAGCCAACACCAACCAGGTGGTTTCGTGACGGCCCCCGCTGCCTTCGATCTCACTGACCAGGGATTGTACGCGCCCTCCCAGCAGGGTTGCTCCGTCGGGAAGTTCGAGCTGCAACCGACCTGGCCGAGTGGACCGTGTGTTGCGGGCGGAACGCGAAAGGAACGGCAGGAGACCGCCGTTCTCCAGCACAGCCGTCACACGCCACACGCCCTCGCCGAGCTCCTCGCGCGTGCATTCCGCGAACGAGATGCGGGCCAACTTGTCTCCGAGGGAAACGACATACTCGAGATGCTCACCGGCGAGCTCTTCCCAGGCATCCGCGGGGGGCTCGAACCGAGCAAAGGGAGCAAACCCACCGATCTGAACAGACCCTAGTTCGGGGTGCTCAAAGGCCTCCCACGGGTCGAAGCGCGCGGGATCGACCGCGTCCACCCAGCGCAGCCTCTTCGCATCGACCGAAGGCTCGGGCTCCTTGCTCTTCTCGTTCTCGTCCTCTTGCTCGAGCTGATTCTCCGCGGCATCCCCTTCCTCACCCTCAGCGGCGGCCTCCTCGGCGATGTCGCCCTCAGCATCTCCTTGCGGAGTGTCTTCGCCGGCATCCGGCTCTTCCGGCGGGGCTTCGATCGGCATGTCCCACAGCACGGAGGCCAGGGTCCACAGACCGCGAAACTCGTAGCACCAGCGCTGGAACGAGCCCGCATCATCTCCGGAGCTGCTCTTCGCCTCGCTCCCGGTCCCCTCGCGATAACGTTTTCCCAACTCCTTCAGGTATTTGGCGTCCGATTCGCGCACACCTGACGGCGGCACAAGCTTGACGGAACGTGCCTCATCCTCGATGCCCTTCGGCGTCTCGACCAGGTTGTCGATCGCATCGTAGATCACGACCATCGCAATCTCGGGGTGGGCGAGGATGAATTCGATCAGGCCTCGCACCTCCGGCTCATCGCCGGGGAAGAGCCCGGCACTCCCGTCGTGTTCTTTCCAACCTGCGGGAAAGTTGCGCTCGACGCGTGCGTTCAAGGCAGCGTCTTCGGCGACGCGTTCATCGCCGTCGAGATCGCGGCCTTCTGTATGCAGCTTCCATTGGCCGCGCTCGCCCTTGGATCGGTCGGCCTTGATCAGAATGCGAGCGTCGGTCGGATCGGCAATCCACTCGCCTTCGGGATCCTCGAGACGAATCTGGGTGATGAACCCGTCCCCATCAACATCGGAGGGCGGATCCTCTCCCTGGCGTCCATCGCGATCGTCATCGATGCCGTGGCCGCTCGACAAACGCTCAAAAAGGGGCCGGATAAAACGCGCCTCAGCGGCATCCGGATTCGCCCGTGGAAGAATGTACAGCACCGTCGAATCGAGGAAGGCGCGGACGCCATCCTCGGTAGCGTATTCCTCGGCCAACTTCCAGGCGTGGTTCAGGGCAAGGGCGCTCGAGAAGACGCGCGTCCCTTCGAGATTGGCCACCAGAAGGATCGCCGGCCGGCCCGGCGCTTCATCGCTTCCCGTCAACCGCAGCACGGAGATTTCACGTTCTCCCCGCGAACTGGCAATCGTCTCTACGCTAACGTTCGCGGAGTGGGCGCGGGCCAGACTCGCGATCGAATTCTGCTGGTCCTGGTGATTACGCAAACGAAACCCGGAGTCCTGGACAGAGGCGCTCGTCTGAACGCAACAGAAGAAGAGAAGGGCGATGGGGATGAGGTGCATCGAAGTCTTTGAGCCGACGGAACGGGCGCACAGCTAAGCGTGCCTGCCCTCAAAACGCAAGCCGAGCTGCTCCGCGAGTCCCCTCCCCCCCAGGCTCCGGGCTCTTTTTTCAAAGCAGGCCATGACGTGGCTTGCAGGTTCCGTAGAGTGTCCGGCCTCATGGACACTCCCCTCGAGCCTAATGCCCTGAAACGGCGACTCCTCACCCTCTTTCTCGTCGTGCTGGCTTGCGTGGCCGTCGACCGGGTCAGCAAAAGCTGGGCAGAGGACAACTTGGATCCGCACCTGTCGAAGTCATACCTGGCCGACACGTTCCGGATCCAGTACGCCGAAAACACCGGAGCGTTCCTTGGCATGGGCAAAGACTGGAACAAGATGACGCGCTTCTTGATCTTTTCCGCGGCGACGTCGGTTTTCTTGATCTTTGTCGCCGTCACGACGCTGCGTCATCCGAAACTCGACCGAATCGAACTCATCGCCGTCTCGCTGATCGTCGGCGGCGGTGTCGGCAACCTGATCGACCGCTTCGTTCGCGCCGACGGTTCCGTTGTTGACTTCATGAACATGGGAATCGGCGGGCTACGAACCGGGATATTCAATGTGGCCGACGTGGCTTTGACGGCGGGGTTGATCATCTGGATCCTACCGCGCAAGAAGAAGGAAGATGGGGAAGGCGCGCCGACGGTGTAGGAGAATCCCTATTACCGCGCACTACTCCTTTTCCACTACGCGACTGTCCGCAGCACCATCGCTGGGCAATGCACCAGGAGGGTCGACCTTCTCCAGAAGCATGTCGCAGATACGCAGCAACTTGTCCCGGTCGACCGGCTTCGTCGCATACTCGCTGCAGCCGACCTCGAGGCACCTCTCCCGGTCGCCGGCCATAGCGTGGGCAGTCAGTGCGAGGATCGGCTTTACGCAGCCGGCCTCGCGCAGCGCGCGCGTCGCCTCGTAGCCGTCCATGACGGGCATCTGCATGTCCATCAGGATGAGGTCGTGGGGCCGCCCCTCACGGTGTGCCGCAAGGGCCTTGTCAAGGCAATCGCGTCCGTTTTCGGCTTCCTCGACCTCGGCTCCCGCTTTCCGCAAGAGCGCGGTCATCAGCCGACGGTTCAGGACGACGTCTTCCACCAAGAGGACGTGTGCGTCGAGATTCAGATTCTCGATCGGCTTCAGCTGTACGCCCTGGAACTTCATGCATTCGCTCGGCGTGTACTGCCGCAAGGCACCTTGGATCAACTCACCCGCGTAGAGACGCAGCGTAAAGCGGGTCCCTTGCCCGACCTCACTCTCAACTCCTATATCGCCGCCCAAGAGCAGGGCCAGGCGCCTGGAAATCGTTAGCCCCAATCCTGTACCGCCGAAGCGGCGCGTGCTGGAGTTGTCTCCCTGGCTAAACGCATCGAAGATATCCGTAAGCTTTTCTTCGGCGATTCCAATGCCGGTATCGATCACATCGAAGCATAGGTAGCGGTGATCGGACTCATCCAGTTCGTCGAGATGCACCACTATCTTGACCTGTCCTCGCCTGGTGAACTTGATAGCGTTACCTACCAGGTTAAGGAGTATCTGCCGAACACGGACGAGATCGCTTTCGATCACCTCCGGAATCGGACGCGGTGCCTCTATCGTCAGGTTGAGGTCTTTTTCGCTCGCCTGGCCCACCATGAGCGCGGCAACCTCGCGCACAAGCTCGAAGGGCTCGAAATCCGCCGCATTGACGACCAGTCGCGACGCCTCGATCCGAGAAATATCGAGGACGTCGTTTAGAATCGCCAGCAGATGGTCACTACTGTATCGAATGGTCTTGGTGTACTTGCGACGTTCTTCCTCCGTCGCACCGGAATCGCAAAGGAGGCCCACGTAGCCGAGAATGGCGTTCATCGGCGTTCGAATCTCGTGACTCATGTTCGCAAGGAAGTCAGACTTCGCACGGTTGGCGGCTTCGGCTCGAACACGCGCCAAACGCAGCTCTTCCAGCTGCTCGTGTAGTTGATGGATCGTACTGCGTTTCTCGGTCAGGGCGGCAGCAAGCTGGCGCACCTCGACCGGGTCGAACGGCTTCTTCAGAATCAGAAGTCGATCCGTCACACCCAGTTTCTCGACGATTTGTTCGAAGGAATAGTCCGAAAAAGCCGTGCAGATCACGACCTGCAATTCGGGGTCGATCTCCCACAGTGCCTGGATCGTCAGTACACCGTCCTTGCCAGGAGGCATGCGCACGTCGACGAAGGCCATCGAAAAGGGATCTCCCTCCTCCTTGGCATCTCGACAAAGCTCGATTCCCTCATCGCCTTGATAGGCGCTGACCATGTCGTAGTTCGCGTCCGGGGATGAAAAGCCGTCCGGCTCCCGTCCGAAGAATGCTGAACGTGCGATGCCGAAGTCTCCTCTTGGCGCCACCTCGCTTCTCAGGATTTTCTTGAAGTCCTCGTGGATCGAACTTTGATCGTCGATGACCAGAATGCGCCTCGCGTTTTCCTTCGGCTCGTTCGTCATTTCAGTTTCCTCAGGCGGCATGAGCCGACTCCTGTTGCTTGTCCAGGGGAAGCTCGAGAATGAAGGTGGCCCCCTGGCCAACTCCTTTGCTTTCCGCCGTTAGCGAACCGCCCATTTCCACCGCTGCGTTAGCGGAAATGTGTAGCCCGAATCCTTGGCCTGACTGCTTGGTTGTGTAGCCGTTCTGGAAGACGCGTGTCAGGTACTTCTTCTCGATCCCTATCCCGTTGTCCGCGACCTCGATGCGCGCCTTGTCGTTCGTTCGTCTCAGCCGCAGTGTGATTCGTTTGTCCTCGGCGCCGTGTTCGTCGATCGCCTGTTCCGCGTTCTTGACCAGGTTGACGAGGATTTCCATCAGCCTATGACGATCGACGGACAGGTTGGGCAGGGACTCGAACTCGCGCTCAACCGCAAGCTTCGCCGTGTCCAGTGTCGGTTCCAAAATACGCAACACCCCTTCGATCTCTGTCTCGAGTGAGGTCTTCTCAAAAACCCCTTTCGTAACGGTGATGCTTTGCTGTGAGCGAACCAGCTCGGCAATGTGCTCGATCCCCTGCCCAAGCTGACCGACCTCTTCCAGAAGTTCGCGCTTGGTAACGACGAGCGAATCGGTGACCTGGAGCAGGAACGGGAGGAAATGCTTGCCGCGCGGGTCCTCGCTCATGAACCGACCCAAGTCATCCGCGTGGGGGCGCAGGATGTCGACCATCTGCTCGAGGTCCTCGGCGGATAACTTCTCCGCATTGCGGCTCACCAGCCTCGCAGAGACGTTGACGCTGTTCAGAACGTTGCCCACATTGTGGAGAACGCCGGTGGCCACCTCCGACATGCCCGCCAGGCGAGCGGACTTGACGACCTGGGCTCGGGACAGAGCGAGATCTTCAAGCATGCTGTCGAACTCCCCGGCCAACTGACCGATCTCGTCATCGCGCACCATGTCCACTCGGATCGTGGTGTCATCGCTCCGGCCGATCTCGATCGCCTTCCTGGTCAGCTCGCTCAGCGGGTGGATGACGATGTGCCGCAACAGCACGAGCAGCACAAGAAGAAAGAGGCACGCGCCGGCCAGTGTAGAGACCAGGGCGTAGTTGACGCTCTGCTGATAGCGGTGGAAGACCTCACGTTGCAGAGAGGCTTCGAGGATCAGCGGCTCTCCAGTCCGCAGATCGGGTACCTGGCGGTAAAGATGCAAGCGTCCGTCGGCACCGATACGGGAGACGACCTCTTTCAGCCCGGTGGTGAGATCGTCGACGATCACGCCACCGTCCGGCCCCGCCGGGGCGCTTCCGACATCGTGGATGCGGAGGTTGGTTGCCTTCGTACCCTCGATCTGCCTCCTGAGATCATCGTCGAGAAAACGACCGAGAATCACCGTTCCCAGGGCCGCGGCCCGAAAACGACCGGCGGGCTTGGGATCGAGACCGCCCACCGCCGCCGAAGCCACGAGCAAAGGCCCGCGCTCGGTCACCATCAACCCCGTGACGTAGTCTTCGCCGGCAAGAAAATTCATGACCGCGCGCGTGGACCGAAGACCATCCCTGGGCATCTCCCTGAGCGAAAACGGTTCGCGGGTCTGTGGCTCCAGGATCTCACCCCAGAGAACCTGCCCTCCTCGATCGCAAAAGAAGAGCAGGTCGATCTCGGCTTGATCGAGGACGGCGACGTCAAGGTTGCCCGCCGCAAAGGTCCTGTCGCCATCCCGCAGAAAGCCGACGACGTCTTCCAGTCCGGCATAGAGTTGCGCCTTGCCCTGCAGATCACCGAATTCGTCGGCTATCTGGTCATCGATCACAGCCAGCTCTTTGGCAGCCCGCTCGACCTCCCATGTTTCGTACACCGGCTTGGTGAACAAGCGCAGAGACAGATTGTCCACCCCGGCATAAAGGACGACGACGGCCACAAGAATGAGGACGATCTTGGAGCGCAGTGACATTGGGTTGTCCGGTCGGAGCGACGGGAGGGGAAATTGGGCACTAGCCGGTAGGCCGCAGTTCCTCACCTTCCGCATCTGAATCCTGATCCGCAGCTGTGCTGGAGGACACCGACTTCAACTGACTCTGACGGATGCCCGCGGTGACTTCGTTGATGAGCTCACAGAGATCGCCGAATTCATCGCCCTTGCGAAGACGGCATGGTCCCGTTTCCTCACCGTCGAGCACGGAACGAAGGAACTTCTCAAACCGATGTACCGGTCCCGCGATGCGGAAGGTCACGAGGATCCCGACTGCAACGATAAAGGGCAGCAACATCCCAAACGAGACGGTGAGGATTTCCAGAGGCAGATCGGGTATGACCGCCATCAGATGTGTGCCACCTACCGGAAGGCTTGCAGCCAATTCCGAAAGGCGGAGCCCCACGTGCATCGCTTGAAGCATGAACCCCAATGCGGACAGCCCGACGAATACACCGACGAGCTTTAGTTGAAAGCGGGGTTTGATGAGCTTGACGCGGCGACGTTCGCGGGGATTCGGTTGCATTTTGTTCCTTAGGGAGCGCCCGGAGGAAGGAGCCCAATAGTCTTTCGAACATCGCTCTAAGAACTCTTTAGACAGCCCCAGGACTCGTGGAAATCCCCATCGAGAAGAAAATACTGGCTAGCGTCGAGGCGCTTCTGCCCACGCTGCGTAACTCATGGGGAGGTCTTTCCCGGTGATGGCCCGAAGGGCCTTCCAGGCCGCTTCGCGGACCTCTATCTCCTGGTTCTCCAGGCACCCGATCAGGTCGCCAACTGCAAAATGGGCTCCCAGCTGGGCCAGGGCGGCGCACACGAGCCGCACGCAGTCAGGATCCCGGTCGCGCAGACGCAAGACCAGAGAAGCTGCGATTCGATCCCGGAATAGGCGGCGCTTCAGTGCCGACACAAGCGCCCGGGACAAATCGACACCTCCTGCGGTCTCCAGCGCAACGAGAACGTCCCGCGATTTGTCCTCCCACCAGTCCATCTCGGCGTCGAACCACTTGCTCCACTGCCGACCATCCTGGCCGAATCCAAGGCCGGTGATGTGCTTCAACGCACTGCTCGCATTCCGGCGAACGGAAGAATCGCGATGATCGACCAATGCAACAAGGTCTTCGGTGGCCTTTTCATCGACGAGTATCCCGCTCGCACGAGCCGCGGAAGCCAGGACGAGTGGGTTCGAAGAATTCAAGAGACTCCGCACCGCGGTCCGCAGATCTTCGTCATCCAAGGAGTTTGCCGAACGCTCGCGAGCTGCGATCTTGGCCAGGATCAGAGGATCCAGTTTGGGCTGGCGCCCCAGCAGGGCCGCCAACGAGCGGGCCGCTTCGGGGCCGGGCTCCTCGCTGAGCACCTGGACGATCGTCGCCATGAGGCCGCGTGCGGCGTCGACGAAGAGCTCGCGGAGATGTCTGGTAGTAATCACGTCCTGCTCGCAAAGCCTCTGTAGCGCCGTTCCGAAAGCGAGCCTCAGGCTTCGAGGAATGGCACCGTTAGGCGCTTCGAGCGGAGTGGCCAGCAATGCCAGAAGACGGAGCGCACGCGCATTGCCGATCTCACCGACGAGCTCCATCGTTTTGATCCGTACCTCGCGGCTCTCTTCTGTTCGCGCGATGTCACCCAGGAAGCCATATACCTGCTCCTCGGGCAAGGAACCGAAGGCGGACATGACGACACTCAGCTGATCTTCGTTGAGTGTCATCACATACCCGGCATCGCTACGCCACTCCAGCGGAACGTACCCCTTGAGCCAGACCTCAAAGAGCGGCGGAATGGCGTTCTTCCCCAAGAAGACGAGGCTGCGCCTCAATTCGATCGGATCGCGGGTCTTGGCCAGTACGCGGGCGACGTTTTCGCGGATAGCATCATCCGAGTCGTAGCCGGTTTGCGGCCCTACGAACAATGCAAGAAAGACGGGCAGGATGTGCAACATCTGGTGACCTATGTTCTATTTCTCCGTGTTCTTCTCGTGCTGGTACCAGAGTGCAAGCAGGATCAGTGCGACCGTCGCTTCCGTTTGCCGTGCCGACGCCCTTTCCTGCCACGCTTTCGGGAGTCCTTCTTATTCACTTTGTCGTAGGTGTCCGTGTTGGGAATCACGACGACTTCACCGTCCCTGGTTGCCCGTACAAGAACGTCGGCCTGATCCCAATCGAACCCGCTCTCCGCTCCGATGTAGCACTGTGTGCTGCCGGTGCCGTCGAGATAGGTGATGTCCAGCTCCTGATCCTCCAGCGCGGCCATCGGAGCTTTCAAACAGCCCCTGTCGAGCCCCATGCTCGAAAAGGGGTCGGAAAATTCGCTGGGCGGAATCGACAACTCATCGACCTTCCACGATTCCAGGGTTGGTTTGCGAAGCTTCTCCGCCAGGGCCACCAACATGTGGTCGAAGTGCAACTTGACCGGCCCCTCAAACAGCAGGCTGAGGGCGCCGACCGCCCCGAAAACCTCGAAGGTCTCGGCGATATGGACCGTCGTGTTCGGAGCGAAAACGATCCCGTAAAACTCCGCGTTCGCACGTAGGTTGGCAACGCCACTGGATTCCTGGTTGACGAAGAGCAGGGCCTTCGTGGGATCGGTCCCCGAGGTGGTCACGGTCGATCCGGGCTTCAGGTCCAGGCTGTTCGTAACGTAGAGAGAGATCACACCACCTGATGTATCGAGCGACATCATCGCACCCGGCTCGAGTTCCAGATCGTCGATGACGAGGATGGAAGGCCCCTGAAGGACGAGTTCCGAGTCCCGCGCGACGCTCAATTCTCGCAGACCGAGGACTCCGGGCGCCGCTACGTAAGGGAAGGGCGAATCGATGTTGACCGAATCGACGTACTCCACGCGTGGAGTCGAAAAGACCGGAATCACAAGCGACTCGGGAGAGACGAGCATTTGCCCTGTGATACTGACCTCTCCCTTAACGTTGACTCTATCGTCCGGGCCGGAGACCACGTCCCCATCGATAACGGTCGGCAACGCCTCTGAACCCGAGATGTCTATGGCTTTGTTCGAGATGAGGCGCGCACGATTGGGGCTGCTCGCGTCGTATTCCCCCTTCGACGAGTCATAGCCATCGATCTCAACTCCGGGCTCGACGATCATCTTGTCGTCCGAAAAGAACCCCATGTCCATGAGTGTGTTGATGCCCTTGCGAACCACGATCGAAAGCTGAGCACGCGCGCGTCCGACCATACCGACACTGACCAGCTGAACGCGACTGTCCTCGAGTTCCGTGGCCTGAACCCAAAAAAGACCCTCGCCCAAGATTGCCGGCGCCTCCTCCGAACCGACCATACCCGAGCGCCCACATACGATGCCGCAGAATGCCTCCGCCAGACCGGCATCCGCCAGATAGAAGGCTTTCTTGCGGTCAACTGCCGAGGCCTGCCTATTGGAGACCGTCGAGGCGTATCGAAGAACCGTCGTCGCCAGAAGCGCTACGACGCTGACCGACATCAACGCCATCACCAGTGCACTGCCGGCACTCCGTTTTTTCGAACCATTCAAACCATGCTTGCGAATCATTACCGCCCCCTAGTTTCGGCAGGTCACTGTCGTCTGCTCGGTGACCTCGCGTGACCGTCCCTCCTTGTCCACTTTGACAAGCGTCATTCGAATCGTGATGCTCTTCCCGTTCTTGTCAAAGCTCAGGCCTAGCTCATCGTCCAAACTGTTTCCATTGTCGTCGTATCCGTTCAACAGCTCACCTTCGAGCATCTCGCTGACCGTGTTGCACCAAACGACGATGCGTTCCTCGACCTCGCCCACGTTTTGGCCCCAATAGAGCTGCGACCCATCCCCTCGAAGGCCTATTTGCTCGGGGTTGCCCCAGATGACCTCACCCTCTTCCACGCCCATGCTGATGCGAAAGCTCAATTCGTCCGTCGAAAATGGAGCCTCGACGACAGGATCGATCGTGTCCGCATCCGATCCGATGATCGCGAAGGCCACCCGGTCGAGCACCTGGGCCGCCTGATCCTCCAGGACCATCGTAGCGACCTCATTTGTGTGTGCTTTCTGAGCCTGGGTCACGACCATCGTCAACTTGGTCAAGACCAGACCCACCAGGGCCATCGCGATCAGCGCCTCGATGATCGTGAAGCCTCCTCGTTTGTGTGTGCGTTTAGGATTCATTCGTGAGGTTCGAAATCCGTCAACATCGTGACCACCCTCAGAGATCGTTCGCCAAACATCCCTTGCCAACGAATCACCACCCGCACGGGGAGGATGATGTAGTCGTCCGCGTGGTTCTGATCGTCTACGACGCTGTCCCCGTTCAGGTCACGCGGCATCCCCAGATCGGCATCGACGGTGTCCTCGCACACCCATTGCTCTTCGACGACCACCGTACTGCCGCCTGCTACCTCGACTTCGGTAATCCGGGTGGGTAGAAAGACCTCGCCCACCAGGCCACCCGGACTCGATGCGAGCGGCTTCAACCTATCGACGAAAAAGAAACTGCCCGGCGCCGTTCCAGGGTCATCGGGGTCATCGTTCGGGTCGTTGTTATAGAGCGCGAACAATTCCGAGAATGTCCGATTGCGCATCTCTTCGATCAGGACCCGGGCAGCGTCAGCGGCGACCGCGTTCTCGCGATTCACCTGACGCAGCTTCGCTGTGCTGGCCACCATCCGATAAAAAATACTCGCCGCGATCAGCAGGATGCTGAGCGCGATGATCAGCTCGACGATCGTGAACCCGAGACGCCGCACCCCTTGGGGGCGGATCCCATCGGGGTCGAAAGTGGTTTTGTGGATCCTGCTGACGTCCATTGGGTCGAAATCAAACTACGACCCGGTGCTTCCCCCAGGGTCGAGAACTCTGCGTCGCTTTCTTTCGTCTTTTGGCCTATTCGGACTGAGGCGAATGCCTCCCCAAGAGTGCTACGACGCCCAATAAGTCTGACCAGACGAAAGCTTTTCCGGAAGAGGGCGATCACCCCACTTCTCGGTTAGAATCCCGGTCGGATCTTCGCCGTATGAGGAACGCTTGTAGCAACGCTGTCGGATTCCTGTGCGTAGTAGCGCTGCTGCAGCTCTCCGTCGACGCACGGGCAACACCTGATTGGGAGGAAAGCGCCGGAAGCACTCCTAGCTTCGCGCGCGATATCCGGCCGATCCTCTCGAACAACTGCTTCGACTGCCACGGTCCTGACGAAGACGTGCGCGAGGCGGACCTAAGGCTCGACCAACCCGGGCAGGCCTTCCGCGACCTGGGTGGCTATGCAGCGGTCGTCCCGGGACGGCCGATGGAGAGCGAACTCTACCTCCGCATCTCTGACCCCGACGATCCGATGCCACCCGTGGAATCGGGAAAAAAGCTCACGGTAGAGGACATCGAACGCATCCGTGAATGGATTGCAGCGGGCGCCCTCTGGGAGGAGCACTGGGCTCACAAGACACCCCTGCGTCCTGCAGTGCCCGAGCTGGCGGACACATCGTGGCCGCGCAACGCGATCGATCACTTCGTGCTCCAGCACTTGCAACAGGAGGGCCTCGAACCCGAACCCGAAGCGGGCAAGGAGGCGCTTATCCGTCGGCTCTCTCTCGATCTCACGGGATTGCCGCCCACGCTGGCGGAAATAGACACCTTTCTCAACGATGAATCCACGGATGCCTACGAGCGTCTGGTGGATCGCCTGTTGGGGTCCCCGCGGTACGGCGAACACATGGCCCGGGCGTGGCTGGACGCGGCGCGCTATGGAGATACACACGGATTCCACCTCGACAACGAGCGGCTGATCTGGCCCTACCGCGACTGGGTCATCGCCGCCCTGAACGACAACTTGCCCTTCGACCGCTTCACCATCGAGCAGCTCGCAGGCGACCTCCTGCCCGACCCTACACTGGAACAGCTGGTCGCCACGGGTTTCATACGGCTGAACCCGACGACCGCCGAGGGTGGATTCATCGAGGAGGAATACCTCGCCAAGTACGCGGCCGAGCGCGTCGGGACCATGGGCACGGTGTGGCTGGGTACGACGATGGTCTGTGCCCAATGCCACGATCACAAGTACGATCCGATCTCCCAAAGAGAGTTCTACGAACTCTTCGCATTCTTCAACAATACCGCAGAGGCGGCATCGGACGGAAACCAACCCTCTCCGGAACCGACGGTCAAAGTGCCTAGTTCGGAGCAACTGGCCATGCGCGCTGCCTTCGCCGACCAGGTCGCGCAGATCCTGGCCAGGCTCGAAGAGCCGTTCCCCGAGATCGACGCACGTCAGAGCGAGTGGGAGGCCCACTGGCGCGCTCGTTCCGCCTCACGCTGGACAGTCCTGAAGCCCAGAGCCTTTGCAACCCGCGACGGGACCCAGCTGACGTACCTGGAGGACGGTTCCATCCTGGCTGGATCGGAGAACCCCGCGCGCGATATGTACGAGGTCATTGCGCACACCGGCCTCCCACGGATCACCGCGCTTCGGCTCGAGGCCCTGCCCCACCCCACCTTTCCCCACGGGGCGGCCGGACGCGCCGCAAACGGCAACTTCGTCTTGACCCAATTCGAACTCGAAGCGGCCTCCGGGGCTCGCCCCAGCGCGTTCCAGAGAATTCCCCTGGTCGCAGCCGACGCCGATCACTCTCAAACCGACTGGCCGATAGCAAACGCGCTCGACGGGGACCCCCAAACCGGCTGGGCCACGCTCCCGAAACTCGACCGGCGCACAGCTGTCTTCGCCACTCTGGACCCCGTCGGCGATGAAGAGGGCAGCCTGCTACGAATCCGGTTGGGGTTTGATTCCGTCCACACCGGCCACAGCATCGGTCGCTTCCGTCTGTGGGTCAGCTCCGATCCTGAACTGCGGCCGGCACGCTTCGGCTCCTGGTTCTCACTGGGTCCTTTCCCGACCGAGGAGAACGGCGAGCTGGCCTTCGACCAGGACTATGGAATCGAGGGGGCTCAAATCGATGTCACCGCCGGTTCCGGCGAAGAGCAAAGCTGGGTCGAACGACCGGAATGGGGGGACGGAACCATCCATTCTCTGGAGGGCGAGATCTGCGCCACCTATCTCTACCGCACGATCGATGCGCCTCAGGAGCGTGAGGTGATTCTGGCCCTTGGAAGCGATGACGCGCTCAAGGTCTGGTGCAACGGCGAGCTCTTGCTTTCCGAGCGCGTCGCCCGCGGCGCCTCTCGCGACCAGAACCGCGTGACACTCCAGCTTCAGGCCGGCGAAAACGAGCTCCTGATCAAGGTGGTCAATTTCGGGGGTGAATACGCCTTTGTCACGGAGGTGGTGGACGAGGACCTCGCAGGCTTGCCCCAGGAGATCGCTCGCATCCTCGATCCGAACCATAGTCCTTCAAGCGACGACAGACTCGAACTGCGCCGGACCTTCCGCCGGCTGCACTCCAGCGAATACAGGGAAGTGCAGGACGAACTGAACACCACTCGGGCCCGAGCGGATGCCTTGGAAGAGGAGATTCCGACCACCCTGGTGGCCAAGGAGCAGGATGAAGTCCGTCCCGCGCATGTCCTCATCCGCGGCAGCTATGCGCACAAGGGGGAAGAGGTTTCTCCCGATACACCGGCCTTCCTACCACGCCTTTCCCGCGAGGGCGAGGGACGCATGAGCCGGATGGACCTGGCTCTGTGGTTGGTTGACGGCGACCACCCGCTGACCGCGCGTGTAACCGTCAACCGCCTTTGGCAGGAACTGTTCGGGGTCGGCCTGGTCAAGACGGCGGAGGACTTCGGCTCACGGGGAGAATTCCCCATACATTCCGAACTGCTCGACCACCTCGCCCTGGAGTTCTCCGAAAGAGGGTGGGACACCAAGCGACTCCTGCGCCAGATCGTAGCTTCCGCCACATATCGGCAAGACAGCAAGACCTCGGACGCAAAACGCGTGCACGATCCAGAAAACCGTCTTCTCGCTCGCGGCCCTCGCTTCCGCCTGGATGCCGAACGTATTCGCGACTCGATCCTCGCCGTCAGCGGATTGCTGGTCAACAAGGTCGGCGGCCCCAGCGTGCGTCCTTATCAACCGGACGGTATCTGGGAAGCGGTGGGGTATTCCTCGAGCAACACCGCGCGCTACACGCGCCAGACGGGCGATGCCCTCTACCGCCGCAGCCTCTACTCCTTCTGGAAACGCACGGCCCCGCAGGCCTCCATGCAGATCTTCGACGCTCCGTCGCGCGAAGCCTGCATTGTCTCTCGTGCGCGAACGAACACGCCGCTGCAAGCACTGGCCCTTTTGAACGACACTCAATGCATCGAAGCCGCCCGCGCATTCGCTATTACGCTTCTGGAGGAGGACGTCGCAGATGATCGCGAACGCCTGATCCGAGGCTTCCGACGCGCCACGGCGCGTTATCCGAGCACGAGCGAACTCGCCGTACTCTCCAAGCTGCTGGAGACCGAGCGCGAGGAATTCGCCGCGAACGAGGAAGGCGCGACCCACCTGACGAGGGTCGGGGACAGCACGCTGTCGAGCGACTCGGAGGTTGCAGAACTCGCCGCATGGACCATCGTTTGTAACCTGCTCTTCAACCTGGACGAGTTCGTCAACAAGGAGTGATGGATCCCCTACCGCAACCGATCCTCGACCATCAAATCGAGGTCACCCGGCGCCAGCTTTTCGGACGCACGGCCCACGGCCTGGGGCGCATCGCGCTGGCCTCTCTGCTCCCCGGATCGGTGGCTCGCGCGGCTACGGGCGACGCACTCGGCACACACCACCGCCCCACCGCCCGGCGCGTTATCTGGCTCTTCATGTCCGGCGCGCCCTCGCAAATCGATCTGTGGGACCACAAGCCGAAGATGGCCGAGCGATTCGATGAAGACATACCGGACTCGGTCGTCAACGGACAACGCTTCACGACGATGACCTCGGGGCAGGCACGTTTTCCCATCGCGCCGTCGATCTTCAACTTCAAGCAGAACGGCCAGAGCGGCACCTGGGTCAGCGAGCTCCTGCCCCATACGGCGTCGATGGTGGATGACCTCTGTGTCATCCGCTCGGTTCATACCGATGCGATCAATCACGACCCTGCGATCACGTTTCTGCAAACCGGACACGACCAACCCGGCCGGCCCAGTATGGGTGCGTGGGTATCCTACGGCCTGGGTACCCCGAACAAGGATCTGCCCGGGTTCGTCGTACTCACCAGCTCGTGGAGCGCTAAACGCGACGCACAGGCGCTCTATTCGAGGCTCTGGGGCACCGGCTTCCTGTCGTCCCGCCACCAGGGCGTAGCTCTGCGCCCCGGTGCGGATCCCGTGCTCTTCTTGAACGACCCTCCGGGGCTTTCACGCAACACACGGCGACGCATGCTGGATGCGCTCGCTCGTTTGAATGCCGAGCGCTTTGAGCAACACGGAGACCCGGATATTCAAGCGCGCATCGCGCAATACGAAACATCGTATCGCATGCAAACTTCGGTGCCCGAACTCGTCGATCTCTCCGAAGAACCGGATCACATCCGTTCGATGTATGGTCCGGACGTCGAGAAGCCCGGTACGTTTGCGGCGAACTGTCTCTTGGCTCGACGCTTGGCCGAGCGTGATGTGCGCTTTGTGCAGATCTTCCACCGAGGCTGGGATCAACACGGAAACCTGCCGGCCGACCTGCGCCGCCAGTGTGGTGACGTCGACCAGGCTTGCGCCGCCCTCGTCCAGGATCTCAAGCAACGCGGGCTGCTCGACGACACGTTGGTCATCTGGGGAGGCGAATTCGGACGGACCATTTACTGCCAGGGCGGACTGACCCGCGAGGACTACGGCCGCGATCACCACCCGCGCTGCTTCAGTATGTGGATGGCGGGTGGCGGTGTTCGGGCCGGCACCGTCTACGGTGAAACGGACGATTTCAGCTACAACGTTGTGAAAGACCCGGTCCCCGTGCACGACCTCAACGCGACCATTCTTCATTGTCTGGGAATCGACCATGAGCGCCTGACGTATCGCTTCCAGGGGCGCGACTATCGGCTTACCGACTCGCACGGGCACGTCGTACCGGGCTTGCTTGGCTAGGCGGATAGCGGTCCCCGATGTAGACCGTGTCGGCCTCGTCCGCCGTCGCCGTGAAGCCCTGGAAGAACCGAGGACCCGGACGCATGGGTTGCAGGCGGAACCGCGCGCCAAGTCGCCGGAATCGAGGCTCTCCCGGGGCCTCGGTGGATCCCTAGCAGCGCAAGAAACCGGCGAGAAGGACGGTGGTCGAGCCAGTGAGGAGGTATATGCGTAGCGTCTTGCAAAAGGCACCCCGGGAGCGGATCCTCTGGATTCGCCGGGGTGATCGCTCGGAAAGACCTCATTGACGCGCAAAACCTCAGGCGCATTCCTTCGGTCTCAAAATAGACCTCGGTCTTGGCCCCGTATTTGTTTCCGACGACACGGGGGAGATCATGGACGCCCCCACGCCCCTCGAAAGCGGGGGCCGACCCTTTCTGGATACAAATGCTGGAAGACCTTCCGATTTCCAAAGCCCCTCTCACCCTCCTCCTCGCCCTGGGAGTCTGCGCGAGCCCCTTGGCGGGCTGTTCCCCTCTCGAGAACGAGAACTCGGCAGGCTCGAAGCCCAACGTGGTGTTGGTCTGTATGGACACGGTGCGCAGGGATCATCTGGGCACTTACGGGCACGAACGGGACACAAGCCCCTTCCTCGACGAACTAGCACGGCGCTCGACCTTGTTCCGCGACGCTTCCTCGGCCGCCAGCTGGACCAAACCGTCCGTACCGTCGTTCCTCACCGGAAAGTACCCCTGCCAGCACGGTGTATACGAGGGCAGCGCAAGCCTGAAGCGAGGCTCGGTCACCGACACACTCCCTGACGAAGCCCTGCTTATTGCCGAGGTCTTCAAGGAAGACGGCTACCGCACCGGCGCCTTCGTGCACAACGCCCAATTGCGCTACGGCAACGGTTTTGAGCAGGGTTTCGATCTCTATCGCTGTGAAAACATGGACGCCGAAGAGATCCGCTGGCGGGGCCTGGACTGGCTGGACGCCAAGGAGGATGAACCCTTTTTCCTGTACCTGCACTTCCTGGATGCGCACTGGCCCTATCCGGTTCCGCACTCCTACGCCACGCTTTACGCCGAAGAGGAGGTCATCGCCCCTTTCCAGAAGAGCAGCTGGAAGCTCATCCGCCGAGAGCTCAACGACGGCAACCTCGAGATTACAGAAGCGCAGCGCGAAGGCATGAAGGCCCTGTATGACGGTGCGATCCGATACATCGATGATCAGCTCGCCCTCTTTCATCAGGCCCTCGTGCTACGCGGCCTGGATGAGAACACGATCCTGTGCGTCGTCTCCGACCACGGAGAGGAGTTCGGCGAGCACGGACTCTTCGGGCACGGCCACGAACTCTGGCAGGGCCTGCTAGAGGTCCCCTGGATCCTCTTCGTTCCGGGTCGTCCGGCGAAGGTGATCGACGTCCCGGTGAGCTTGGTCGACCTGTTCCCAACTTTGCTCTCCGCCGCGGGTCTAACGAGCCCGGAGGAACCCGAGGGCGTCGACCGCCTCTCGCGGCCCAACGCGAACCGACCGATCTTCGCAGAGCACAAGTCTGAAGGACGCTACATTCAATCGCTCCGCGAGGGTCATCGAAAAACAAATCGCCACTTCGAAGGCCCGGTGCGAGATCTCGAAGAACCCCCCACCTTCGCCGTCGGCGAACGATGGGAAGTCGAGTTCAAGCGCGACGAAAACGGACAAATGATCGCGACGCAATTCAAGCCCGATGACGGAGACTACGACGACCCGGTTGAACTCAAGGGAATGGTCACAAACACCTCCAACGACCTGTTTGAATTGAGTGGTATCCCCGTCGAGGTCCGGTCCGGAACGAAGAAACAGCTGGCGGAAGGTGCGAGATCCACTGAAATTGTGGATTCACAGGTGGTGAAAGTCCGCGGCGAGATGAGTGACGACGCATTCGTCGCCGAGCGCATCAAGTTCTACGCACGCGGCGACTCGAGTCCCACCGAGATACGTGGCCCGATCGAGGTGGTCGAACTCAAGGATGGAAAGGGCCGGATCAAAATCGCCGATTGGTGGGTGCTGTTCGGCCCCGAAACCAACGTCAAGGAGGAAAAGCGCAATCAGCGCAAGCGCCTGCTTCGACGCGGTGAGATCGTGGCTATTCTCGAAGCGGGCGATTCCGTTCTGGAGGAGATGGGCATCGCGAAAAGCCTCGAGGTCTACGACCTGGAGACCGATCCCGGGGAACACAACGCTTCGACAAGCGCCGCCGGAACGACCCAGGCTTTGATGGATATGCTGGGCAAGACGCTTACCCGCGGCCGCTTTTTTTCCGACTCCGATCGGCTGTTGCTCACGCCGCAAGCCATTCAGGAACTGCGCAACATCGGCTACGCCGAATAGGCTCGCGCCGGCTGCTGCACCTGTTGTCGCAGCCAGGTCCGGGTCTGTTGCGCTTCCTGGTAGTCGACCCGTTCGAAGTGAACCCAGCCCCGGCCCGAAATGAAAAGCCCATTCCTCCTCCGCTTCCAAACGGTCCTCTCCACCTCTCACTCCGGTATTGACAGAGTGTTTTTCTCGAACCGCGAGGGATGTTGCACGACTTCATCCCCTGGGAGATACTCGTTCTCGACACATCACGAGTCATGAGCAAGTCCCCCGCACAGCCCGCCAAGGGCAAGAAGCCGAGCGTTCCGGCCCCCGAGGTGGGGACCTCGGTCCGCCGTTTTCTGATCACCTTCGCCCTGGTCTTCGGGGGGCTGATGGCCCTGACCTATCAAGTTCTCTATTTGGCCCCGATCTTCGACCCCTTCGCGACCTTCAACGCCCGCATGTGTACCCTGATTCTGGGACCTTTCCTGGAATCCGTATCCGCCGAGGGGTTGTTCCTCTCCGCCAGGTGGTCGTCCCTGGACCCCCAGGAATTCAAGATCGCTATCCGCCCCGGCTGCGATTCGTTCCAGGCCTCGGCCGTGCTCCTGGCGGGGATCAGCGCTTTTCCAGCCACGTGGAAGGAACGCCTGGTCGGGGCGGCGGTAGGCCTGGTCTTCCTGTTCCTGCTCAATCTGGCGCGGCTCTGCCTCATGCTCTTGGTCGGACTCCGCCACCCTTCGCTCTTCGATACCTTCCATCTCGAGATCATGCCGGTCGTCTTCGTGGCCGCGGCCCTGGCCGCCTGGATCGTGTGGGCAGTGAAGGTCGGCCCTGCGAAGGTGGACACGACCGCACCTACCGGTGCCTGAGACCCGAAAGACAATGGGTGCCCTCGTCAAGCAGCCTGTGTTGAGACTCGCTCCGAGCGACGTCAAGGGGAGGATCGGACGAACCGCGTTGGCCCTTGTCATTCTCGTGGTTATCTGGCCCGTCGTCTCGTTCGTGTATCGACCGACCTACAGCTTCCTTGGTGCGGCGGTGGTCAACCTGGTCGGTTCGGACATCACCGTGGTACCGGAGGCTCAAGAAGGCGGGTCGATCGCGAAGGACACTCCGCGCATGGACACCGTGTTCCACTTCGATCACAAAGTCTACGGGCGAGGTGGAGGAGCCATTCCCGTCAGCACCTTCTATCACGGTTACTTGCCCACCGCGATCCTCCTGGCCCTGATGTACGGCGCAACCGCAGGCAGCTTCGCGAGTAAGAAGAAGGTACTGATCCTCACCCTGCTCATTTTGCACGCCTTCCTGGCCTTCCGTCTCTTCATGGCTGTAGCAGCTCAGCTCAACGCATCCACGGTCGATGGCATGCCGGTGCTGGATCTCGGTACATGGGGCAGGAAGATTCTGCTGAACGTAAAGGACGTCTTCTGGGATAACCTTGCCGTTTCGGTGGTGGTGCCAGTCGTGATCTGGGGCTTCTTTGCCTTCAACAAGCGCCCTGATCTCGGCAGCGGCCACGCGCTGAAAACGGAAAGGATCTCCAGCTAAAGAATCACGGTGCCAGCTTCCGAGGTGGGCCTACCAGAAAGGGCTTATCCGATGAAGAAGGCAATCGTGAACTGGACTCTCCACGCGCTCTTGGCGGTAGGAATCTCGGGTTTGGCGGCGTGCAAGAGCACGACTTCCAATCTCTCGGTGGGTCTCGACATGTCTTCCGACGCCCCGCCGCCTTCGCTCGTCGAACGCGTGCATAGCATCCACGAAGACTACCTCGTCACGCACGAGAACCTACAGACGGCTCACGAGATCTTCCGGCAACTGACTGCGCCCCAGGCCTCCGAGCTCTCCCGTCTCTCCCGCAAACTCAAGCGCCAGGTCAAGGTTTGCGAACGGGACGCCGATCAGCTCGCCCGACTGATTCAGAGTTTCTCAGTCGAAACCGAACAGCTTGTCAGCGACTGGGAAAACCGACTGGAAACCGTAGGCGACGCCGAACGCAGACAGAGCAAAGAGACCCTCCAGGAAACAAAGGAACAGACCGAGGTCATCCTCAGCAACCTGCGCCGCTTGCAGAAGAAGATGCAACCCGTCCTGGTTTCCCTTCAGGACTACCTGTTCTTCTTCGAGCACAACCTCCACGCCCGCGCCATTGCCGCGCTCGACAACACCTACGAGACCTTCGGTGAGGAAATCGAGGAGCTCGTGCAATTCATTGTCCAAGCCCAGGGCGAAGTCTCGACGATCTTGACCCAGCTGGATCCGAGCACACGACCGACGAGGTTGGCGCCCGCGAAGCCGGTAGACGAGCCCGTGCATCCTGATCCGGTGCCAGTCGATCCGGACCCGGTCCAGGTCGATCCGTCGCCACCGGTTGTCGATCCTCTACCCCCGGTGGTACCGGATCCGGTCAGTGTGGATCCGGCCGATCCGAATACCGGAGCCGGCGGGCAAGGATCCGGGAATCCCGATCCGGCCGGCCCTGCGGTGTGAAGTAGGGAGCCGAATGGACGCAGGTCGTTGCCGCGATTCGAGGGTCACGGCAACGACCTGCGTCCGTTCGGAGCCCTACTTCACACCCCCTTGATCGCCGCCAAGATCGACCGGGTCGCGTGGCTCTTGTTCAAGGTATAGAAGTGAATCCCCGGCGCACCTCCCTCGAGCAGCCGCCGGCACTGCCGGATCGCATGCTCGATCCCGATCGCCATGACGACCGATGGATCGTCCTGGTAGCGAGTCAGGCGCTCGTGCAGTTCACCGGGAATTCCGGCCCCGCACATCTTCGTGAACCGCTCGATCTGAGCGACGTTCGTGATCGGCATGATCCCGGGTACGATCGGCACCTCCACTCCCGCCGATCTCGCTCGGTCGACAAAGCGGA
Organism: Planctomycetota bacterium; assembly: GCA_002683825.1. Classification (GTDB taxonomy): domain Bacteria; phylum Planctomycetota; class UBA1135; order UBA1135. Next base: position 23,756 of record NYUD01000048.1, on the reverse strand, counting down.
AGTAGTGCGCATCGTCGAAAAACAACTGGCTGATCAGGAACCTGGCGCCTGAACGGACCTTGTGCACCGTCCACTTCAAATCAGCCTCCGCGGACACCGATTCCGGGTGGGATTCGGGATAGCAGGCCCCTCCCACCGAAAAGCCGCCGTGCTGCGCCACGAGCTCCACCAGCTCGCTCCCGTGGGCGAAACCACCTTTCGCTTGTCGGAAGACCGTCTCTCCCGCCGGGGGGTCGCCCCGCAGGGCGAGGACGTTGCGAATGCCGCCCTCGTACAACCGGTCCAGAACAACGCCCAGCTCGTCGCTCGAGTGCCCGACGCAGGTCGCGTGCGCCATGGCCGTCAGGCCCAGCTCTTCCTGTATGCGCTTCACAAGCCCGACTGTCCTGCCCCGCGTCGATCCCCCCGCCCCGTACGTCACCGAGACAAAATCAGGCTCGAGCATGCTGCCTAGCTCGTCCAGGGTTTGCATCATGCGATGCGCTGCGTCGTCGTCCTTGGGAGGAAAGAACTCGAAGCTAAAGACGGGCTTTTCTTGGCCGTAGAGCTCGTCGATGCGGGCGGCTTGCATGCGGTGGGATGAAGGGGCTTTTCTTACGCGAAGAGTTCCGGCCAGGCCTCGCGGACGGACTCGACGACCATGTGCGCCAGGGCCTCGATCAACACGGAACCCTCCTCTGCGCTCGCAGCGGCAGGGTCGCCACAATAGGCATCTTTCGCACCCGCTTCGAGGAAGGTCTTGGCGCCGGCGTGCATTTTCGCGATCAAATCGATCGACAACGGCGCGAGCTTATGCCGCCGCTCCTCCCGAACGGCATCGGGGTCGCTCGCCAGGACGATACTGGTCTCGTACCGGCCGGCGTGACAATCCCCGCTCTTGAACTCGGCCCCCAAGGTAGCGGCCCACTTGCGTCGCGTGTTGTCGGCGAAAACGACCTGGGCGTGGGTCTTGGTGATCTCGGGATAGTCCAGGGCAACCCCCCGCAGAACCTTGATGTGGCCCGGTTCTAGATGAGCGTTGGCAAACACCACCCGCTTTACGCCCTGGTCTTCAAGGGACTCGACCACATCCTCCAGAATCGCCCAGAGTGTCCCCGGGCGCAGCGAGATACGCCCCTCGAAACCGTCCGTGAAGTGCGTCAACCCATAGGCCAGGGGCGGCAGCACCAGGGCGTGCACGCCCTCGGCTTCCAACACCTCGGACGCGGCCCGCGCCTGTGCCAGCGCAATCGTAACGTCGGTATCCAGGGGCAGATGGGGTCCGTGGGGCTCGGTCGCTCCGATCGGAAGAATGGCCACCAATTCCGCATCGAAAAGCTCGCGCGCTTCGGGCCAGGTTTGCTTCGCAAGGTCTGTCATCGGATCGTTCAAGTTCTTGTGGAACCGCGAGCAAGAAGATCTTCCTTGAGGATCTTGCGTGCGATCTTCCCGCGGTCGTTCTTGGGAAGCTCGGCGCGCCATTCGAACCAGCGCGGATACTTGTGGGGAGCCAGGCGCCCCTTGAGCCAGACCTTCAGCTCGGCGGCCAGCGCCTCGTCACCGACCTGCCCTTCCCGCAGGACACAGAACGCGAGGGGTTTGACCAGGTTATCGGCACCGGCACACCCCACCACACAAACCTCCTGGACGGCAGGGTGCTCCAAGAGCGCGTTTTCGATCTCCAGGGGTGAAGTCCAGATGCCGCTGACCTTGAGCAGGTCATCGCAGCGCCCTTCGTAGAAGTAGTAGCCGTCATCGTCGCGATGAAAGATGTCCGCTGATGTGCACCATTCGCCCTGGAAAGCCTCGCGCGATTTTTCCTTGTCCCCCCAATAGCAGAGCGCGGTAGACCCGCCGCGCACCCGCAGGCGCCCAGGCTCGCCGGTGGGGACCTCCTGCCCCTCTTCGTCAATGATACGCGCCTCGTAGCCCGGCACGATCTTCCCCAGGCTGCCCAGCTTGACGTCGCCCGGATAGTTCGAGATGTATATGTGAAACATCTCCGCGGAACCGATGCCATCGAGAATCTCCACTCCGGTGCGCTCTTTCCACTCCTGGTACAGTTTCGGCGGCAAGGCTTCTCCGGCGGACAAACAGACGCGCAGGGACGAGAGGTCGGTCTCCTCGCAGCGCGGCGAGCGCAGCATGTTGTTGATCATCGTCGGCACGCTGGTCAAGAGCGTCGGACGATGTGCCTCGATTTGATCGAAAAGCTCTTCCGCCGTCGAACGGCCCGAAAACAACACCGCGCTGGCTCCGACGCGGAAGGGAAACATCAGGTTCGTCCCGGTCGCATAGCCGAAGAACAGCTTGGGCACGGAAAGGCACCGATCCGCCTCCTCGTAGCCGACGACACGCAAGGCGTAGGTCTCGGTGCTCCAGGCAAAATCAGCGTGGGTATGGACACAGGCCTTCGGCTGGCCGGTGGACCCGGAAGTGAACAACCAACCCGCCAGATCATCGGGCCCGGTGCACTCGACGAAAGCCTGCGGATCGTCACAGGCGAAACTCCCGAGCGCCTCTTCGTAGGGTGTGAAACCTCCCGCGTCCCCACAAGAGACCAGGACCGTCTCGCAGAACCGTGACGCCCTGGCCGCTGCACTAAGCTCGGGCAAGACATCCGCATGGGTCAGAACGACCCGGGCCTTGGTGTATTCGAGGTAATACTGAAGCGCGTCCGCCTTCAGCAACGGATTCACCATGCAGAACACGCCGCCGACACGCAGGCACGCGAAGAACGCCTCGGCGAACTCGAACCCATCAGGAAGAATCAGAAGGATCCGCTCTTCGGGACGAACTCCAGCGTGGCGAAGAAAGGCGCTGAGTCGCGTAACGCGCTCGGCGAGTTCACCGAAAGTTTGCGTCCGCTCTCCGTGAATGAGGGCCACCTTCCCGGCACGTCCCTTTTCGACGTTCTGGTCCAGGTAGTAGGAGCAGAGATTGAAATGCTCCGAAAAAGGTGCAACGGCTTGGTAGAGCTGGTCCGCAGGCATGGGTCCTCGGGTTCCCCGGGGGGCGTTCCGCCCCGAAGCAGGTACGGATACATTAACACCTCAGGCGTGGTCTGGAACCCGCAGAGGAATCACCTACGATTCCCCGGGTCGATGCTGTGGAAAAGAAAGACCCCCTCACCCCAGCTCTGGCTCGTGCTCGCGGCACTGGTCGCAAGCGCTCCGGGCTGTACGCCGGGGGCCGTCGAACCGCCGGCGGCCCTGAAGAGCTCCCCTGACGCCCCGGAGGAGGAGGAGAGAGAGCCTCCCAACATTCTCTTCATCCTCGCCGATGATCTCGGCTATGGCGATCTGGGCTGCTTCGGCAATCCCGTGATCCAGACGCCCAACCTCGACCGTCTGGCAACCGAGAGCGTGAAGCTCACGCAGTGCTACGCCGCCTCGCCCAACTGCTCGCCTGCGCGGGCCGCGCTCCTGACCGGGCGCATGCCCTACCGCGTCGGAATCTACGATTTCGTACGGGAGAGCTATCCGCTGCACATCCTGACCTCCGAGACGACGGTCGCAACATTGCTCTCCAACGCTGGCTACGACACGTTTCTGGTAGGCAAGTGGCACCTGTCCGGAGGTCAGCTCGACGACGAACGCAAGCACTTGACCACACCGGGCGATCACGGCTTCCGGACCTGGCTGTGTGACCGCAACTCCTTCGACTACAACCCCGGGACACTCGTCCGCAACGGTAAACCCGCAGGCGAACTCAAGGGCTTTCAATCCCAGATCGTGATCCGCGAAACGATCGACTGGCTGGACAACGGATGGGACCGCACGAAGCCTTTCATGGCCTTCGTCTGGATGCACGAACCCCACGTTCCGATCCGAGCGGATGCGAGATTTCAGAAACTCTACGAGAATCTCGGTGAAGAAGCCGACGCGATCCAACACGGAGGCGAAGGCGTCGAGCGTTCCACCGCCGACAAGTTGATGCGAGCTCGCTACTTCGGGGCGGTTTCGCAGATGGACTTCGAGATCGGAAGACTCTTGACCAAGCTCGAAAAGATGGGGTTGGTCGAGAACACGTTGGTCTATTTCACCTCGGACAACGGTCCGGAGCATCGCTACGACACCAGCTGGGGCTCGCCCGGTCCCTATCGCGGCGCCAAGGGGCACATCCACGAAGGCGGTATCCGCGTCCCCGGCATTGTGCGCTGGCCCGGCAGGATCCCCGCAGGATCGATCAGCGACGAGCCTGTGAACGGGACGGATCTCCTGCCAACCCTGTGTGCCGTTGCGGGCATCACGCCCGACCCCAAGGTGACCATCGACGGTGTGAACGCGCTACCCGCCTGGATCGAAGGCAAACCGCTGGAACGTGGGAAGCCGTTGTTCTGGTGGCTCTACCATGCACGCGGTGGAAGGCAAGCGGCGCTGCGGATGGGCGACTACAAGATCCTCGCGCGAATGGTCCATCCAATGCAACCCACCGAGAAGGACCTCTTTCCGCCCCAGGGAACCGACCTGATGGAATTCATCAAACGAACCGACATCGAAGACTTTCAGCTCTACGATGTAGTGCGCGATCCGGGGGAAACGCAGGAGCTATCGAAGGAGAAGCCGGAGGTGTACGCCGAACTGCGCGAATTGCTGCTGGCGACCTACGAAGAGATCCAGAAGGAGGGTCCGTGGTGGAGCAACGAGGGCGTCGTAACGGCACCCGAGCGGGAGTGAGACTGCGCTAGGAAAGCGCTGCCAGGAAGGCCGTCGCCGATTCGTAGCGCCTGCGGCGGTCTGCAAGACAGCCACGCAGGATCGCCTGTTCGAGTTTGTGATCCACTTCGAGGCCCGGCACGCGCTCCTCGAAGGGAGGTGGATCCTGCAACTTGGCCTGGAAGACGTCGAGGAACGAGTTGCCTCCCCACGGCAACTTGCCCGCGATCGCTTCGTAGAGCACGGTGGCGAGGTTGTAGATGTCGGAGCGGACGTCGGGTGCGTCACCACCAAACTGCTCGACGGGCGCGTAGTACGGCGTTCCGATCAGCGCCGTCTTGTTCCCCAACCCCTTGGCGGTCCACAGTCCGGGCGTCACACCGCCGTCGACGAGAAAGGCGTGCAGCGCTTCACCCTCCGCCCCACCCTTGACGTGGATGGTGTAGGGCTTGATATCCCCGTGGTGGAGTCCTTTGCCGTGGATCTGCTCGAGACCCTCGAGAAGCTGGCATCCGAGCTCGACAACGGTTTTGGGCGTGAGCCGTTTCTCGCGGTTGAGACGGTCGCGAACCGATTCCCCGTCCGGGTAATCCATGACAAGAGCCAGACCTTCGGGCTCGAGCTTTATCAATTCGCGCACCTTCAAGACGGACGGGGAGTCGACCTCGATCCACGGGTTCAAACGCTCTTGAAAGTCGCCGACTTGCCCGGAGTCTTCGAACAGTCCCGTCGGGAAGAACTGCAGCTCGCACCTCGAGCCGTCTTCATCTTTCGCTTCATAGGCCGTCGAAAAACCGCCCTGGCGATGGGATCCCACGATCGTGAAGCGCCCCGCAATCTGCTTGCCAGGAACAATGTCGTAGATCGTCAGGTACTGCGAATCCATGGGGCCGAGAATACCACAGTCGGTCTAGAGATCCTCTCGAAGGAAAGTCAGGGTGCGCCTCCAGGCGTCCTCGGCGGCCTGAGGATCGTGGTTTGGACGTCGGTCGTTGAAGAATCCGTGCCTGGCTTCGGGATAGCAAACGATCTCGAAGTTCTTGGCCGCCGAGGCCAGGGTGGTGCGCATCCGATCGAGGTCCTCACTAGGTATGCCCTCGTCCAGCTCTCCGAAGAAGGCGAGCAAGGGGCAGTCCAGATTCAAGGCCAGCTCGAGCGGTTGGATCGGTTTCGCGGCGGAGAGTTCAGGATAGAGGACGCGGCCATAGAACTCGACCACGCCGGCGAACCGAGAGCTCGTACAGCCTGAGAGAAAAGCGAGCGTGCCTCCCATGCAGAACCCGACGGCAGCGATGCGGTCACCATCCGCTTCCGAGCGTGCGGCCAAGAGGGCTGCCGCCCCATCGATGTCGCCGAGGGCGCGCCGATCGGGAAAGCTACAAACGGCCTGGCGGATGGCTTCCAGCTCCCAGATCGGATCTGGATCGGTCTCCGTGCTTTGCGGACCGGGAACCCCTTCACGGCTGTAGAGGTCGGGAGCCAACGCGCAAAATCCCGCTTCGGCGAACCGTCGGGCGACCCCACGGATGTGAGCGTCGAGACCGAAGACCTCGTGGATAAGAACGACTCCAGGAACCGGTTCTCTTTCCAGGGAAACGGCGAGGTAGCCTCCGATCACATCGCCCTTCGCCCCGGCGAAGCGGACGTCTTCGGTGTGGATGGACACCTCTCTCAGTACGCTCCGACGGTATCGACGTGGCTCTCCCAGGTCCGTTTTTCGCGTAGCTCGCTCATGACCTCAGCGAATTCCTCCATCTCTTCCGCACGCGTGTAGAAGTGCGGACTGACGCGGATTCCAGCACCCGGACGATGGTCGACCAGAATGCGGCGCTTACTGAGCGCTTCGACAAATGCCGGACCGACCTCGTCGTCGCTGAGGCCGATCGTCAAAGTGCCGCCGCGCCGCGCAGGATCGCTCGGGCTCGGCAAGCGGAAGCCGCGCTCGAGCATGTTTTCGCGCAAATTCTCGGTCAATCGCACGGAATGCCCGCGGATCGTGTCGATGCCGACCTCCTTGATGATCTCGTGTCCCGCCGTCGCCGCAAGCAGCGCCGGAACCGCCGGCGAACCGTTCAGCAGGCGCCAGGCTCCACCCACGCGGTAGCGCTGGGCTCCCATCTCGAAGGCAAACGGGTCCGCATGGGCCGCCCAGCCCGTGATGAGCGGCTCGAACTTCTCCATCAAGCCGGAACGGACATAGAGGTACGCCGCCCCCGAGCCGCCGCACAGCCACTTGACCGAACCTCCGCAGACCATGTCGACGCCAAGGGCTTGCACGTCGATAGGGACGGTGCCCAGAGACTGGTAGGCATCCAAGAGAACGAGGGCTCCGACCTCGCGGGCGCGTTTGCAAATGGCAGCCACGTCCTGGCAGTAAGAGCTCCTAAAAAGCACGTGGCTGATGGGAACGATCAACGTCCTCTCATCGATCGCCTCCAGCATCGCTTCCGTCGGGACGCCGATCCCGTCGGGGCTTGCGACCGTGTGGATGCGTGCCCCGTGCCGGCGCATTCCCTCCCACACGTACATGACCGTGGGAAAGTTTTGATCGCTGTAGACGACCTTGTTGCGCTCGCCGGAAAAATCCAGCGCCGAGGCGACAATCGATTCGACCACCGAAACGTTTTGATGCATCGCCACCGTCCCCGGGGGCGCGTTCATCAAACTCCCGACGAGGTCGCCCACCGTCAAGGGCGACTCCCACCAGCCTTCATCTTCCCAGGCGCGAACGCCGAGTTCACCCCAGCGCCTGGCGTAGTCCTGCAACTTGTCGTGAACCGTGCGAGGCATCGCCCCCAGGCTGTGATTCACGAGATAGATGAAATTCTCCAGGATCGGAAAACGATCGCGCCAGAGATTCGGATCGTGGAAATTATTAGTGCTCATGCCCGACGGACATGATACCGGCACCGGCCGGACGGAGGAGAATCTTCTCCTTTCGCAGGCCCAACTCCGGGCTTTTCGGGGCGCCGACCACCCAGGGGTTGCCTCGCGGCGCGAGGTGGTCGACCATACGCACACGCCAGGTACGGAGGGCCTCGGCGAAATCCTCATCTCCCGCCAGGTCGCGAGTTTCACCGGGATCCGCGGCGAGATCGAAGAACGCTTCACGTCCGTCGAAGGCGTGATAGATGTACTTCACGCGGCCGTCCGTGAGCGCATTCCAAACGTTTTCTCTCCAATAGCAGGTGGCGTGCTCGAGATCGATCCACTCCCGCCAGCCCCCTTCGCCCTGCAGAAGCGACAGCATGCTGGCGCCTTCCACGCTCGGAGGTTTCGCCAGGCCGACGGCATCCAGGAAGGTGGGCAGCACGTCGCGTAGCTCGACCGGTTCCCGGCGCACCTGACCGCGCTCTGCATCCAAGACCTCGTCACCCCACCAGAGCAACAGGGGAACGCAAACCGACCCTTCGAAAGGGTACGTTTTCCGCCACAGGTGATGATCTCCCAGCATGTCGCCGTGGTCCGACGTGAAGAGGATCAGCGTGTTCTCCATTTCGCCCGTTCTTTCGAGCGCATCCAGGATCCGCCCGATGGCTTCGTCGACAAACGCGAGGCTGGCGAGGTAGTGTCGGCGTGAACGCAGGACCGTATCGACCGGCAACGCATTACGCGCCGCCGTGAAAGCCCCCGGATCATGAAACCGACCGAACTCCTCGTCGGACCACTCGCCTCGGAAGGGCTGCGGCACAAGGGCCGGGTCGATCCGATCGAGGAAGCGCGCGGGAGGATCGTAGGGACTGTGGGGGCGGGCGAAGCTGACCTTGAGAAAGAAGGGGTCTTCACGGTCACGTTCCTCCAGGAACGTGACCGCCCTGGCCGCAGTCCAGGCCGTCGGATGTAGCTCCTCCGGAAGCGCGTAGGTCCCGGAGCGGTAGTCGTTCCACCCCAGCCCCGTCGCATCGGGATCGATGCCCGCCGCGACTTCGCCAAACCAGCGCCGGTAGTCGGACACGAAATCCTCGCTCTCGATCCGACCGGATTCATCCAGCTCGATCCCCTCGTAGCCGTGCGGATTTCGTTGCGGATGGAAGTGATTCTTCCCGATCGCATGTGTCCGCCAGCCACCCGCGCTGAAGAGACGCGGCAATTCGACGTCGTAGCGCTCGCGCACCCGATGATAGCCCAACATCCCGTGCCCCCAGGGCGAACGGCCGGTGAGAATGGCCGCGCGAGCCGGAGTACAGGAAGGGGTAGACGAATAGGCGTGGACAAAACGGGCGCCCGAAGCCGCCAGGCCATCGAGATGCGGGGTGGAAGCGGCGGGATTGCCGGCACAGCCCAGGAAGTCGCCACGGCATTGATCCGCCATCAGGAACAAGATGTTCGGGGCACCCTCCTTTGCAGGCGAAGCGCCGGGCGCCGCACAAGCCGCCCCCCCGAGCACAAAGGCGAGGAGAACCGGAACGATGGGACGACCGCGGACCGAGACTCGTTTGGGCACGGATGGCTTGCCTGGCTCGTGTGGGTGAGATTCGGGAACCTCTCGTCGGAAAAGGCGGGCCGCTCGGAAAACACGGAACGCCTCGGGGAAGAAGAGCACGGCGCAGTTTACGCCGTTCCCCTCGCGGCACCTCAAAGACGACCCCAAAGCTCGCAGGCCAGAGTGTCGATAGAGGCGGGGTGCGCCACCTCTCCCTCCTCCACATCTCGGCCCTCACCGCGTGCGTGACTGTTTTTTCCGATCTCCGGGTCGGGGACCACGGCAATTCTGTACAGCGACGAGACTCGATTCGTCAGGTGGAGGAAGGCGCCGTGGCCCCCGAGGGTTGCTGGACCACCCAGGGGGGCGCGCCCGCGCGCACCGGCGTCTCCCGGTCCATACCGGTCCTCGCAGATCCCGTCGAGGCGTGGCAGCACGGCCCCGCGAACTTCGAAGGTGAACCCGTGGTCTGGGGCAAGCTGGTGCTCGCCGCCGCAAGGGATTCCTCCACACGCCGCACTCTCTACGCCTTCGAACTGGGCACGGGCCGGCTTCTCTTTCACCGTCGCTTCACCGCTTCGGTCCCATTGGAGTTGTCGATCTGGGAAGACCTGATTGCCGTTCGTTTATCGGAAGAGCGTGCCGAGCTCTTCCGAATCCGCGGATCGCGACTGTTCCCTGCTCGCACGTTTCAAAATGCCAAGGGTGTATCCGCGCCGCTGCTCTTTCAGGATGAGATCTACGTCCGCGAAGGGGACGATCTCGTCGCCTATCACCCGCAACGCCGCGAACCTCGCTGGCGTGCGAAAATCGAAGGCGGATTCCGTGGCACGCCGTCGTTGCGCGGAGCGTTCGTCTACGGAGGTTGGTACGACGACGCGGGCAATCTCCATATCGCCTCCTACGATCGCCGGGAGGGTCGGTGCCGATCCGACCACGTCGCGGGGCATCACGACCGGCGGACGATTCCCTACGCTGCGCCCCTCACGCTTTCGATCCATGAGAACAACATCTTCGTGGAGTACCCCTATCCGGCGCGGTCCACGAACAACCAGGGCCTTGCCTGGGGCAGGCTCGCGCGTCAGGGCAGCGGATCGACGGCGTTGCATCCCTTCGCAACCGCACCGACACCTTGGGAGCAGGGTTGGCTCGTCAAGGAGGTCCTCGGCAAGCGCAACAATCGCTGGATCGCGGCGCGCGATGATGAAGAAGGACTGCGGGCCCGCGTGCTCTCCGATTCGCAGCATCAGCCCTGGCTTTCCAAGAGCGCGCTTCCCCCCAGCCGCACGGGCGACGTCGCGTATTTTGGGCCCAGCGCTGTCTCCCTGACCGACTTCTCGATTCGATGGCGCAGAAGCGTGCAGCTGTTGGAACGCCCCGTCCCAGCGGGCGGGCACCTTCTGTGGGTCGAGAAAGACCGCTTGCGCGCGATGCGATCCGGAACTCCCCCGCCCGATGGGGCCGAGCAACAGGCGAACGAGCGGGTCGACAGCCTCCGGGAGCGGCTGGCCAGGGATCTGGGCAAGCTCGCGGACAAGGCCCTGCACGCCGGCGATCTCGAACGCGCTTTGCGGTTGCTACTGGAAGCACAGGACGGAGGTGCGGCCGATCGCCAGCTGGAAAGAACACGCGCCAAGCTGGACCTCGCCCTGGGCGCGTCGCGACCGCCGCCTGTAAACCGAAGCTTGATTCGTTCGATCGCCAGGGAGGAAAACGTCGTTCGCTCCCGGCCGACCGCAAGACTCCTGGAGCTGGCCTCCTCGACCGACGATGGGGCCCTCGAACGCGAGCTGCTCCGACGCATTCTCGCGGGCGATCCTGAACATGAGGGCGCCACCCGGGCCGTCGGCGATCTGATTCCGCAAGGCTTCGTGCGGTCGCGTTCGCCGAAGGCACTGTCGTGGCTCGAGTTTCTCGATGTCCACGATCGCAACCCGGTACGCTATATCGAAGCTCCGCACTCCACAGAGAACCTGGCCCCGGAACAGGAAGCCTTGCTGCTTGAACGCGAGCGCTGGCGCAAGGACATCGGCGGCTATCGCTCCGATCGACTGCTGGTCATCACCCCACCTGGACGACCCGGCGCGGTGGCACGATCGCTCGAGGTCGGAGAGCTCGTGTGCGATCTCCTGGAGGGGCTCTTCGGATCGGCAGGGAACGCTGCAAGGGGCCGTGCGCCCCTGACACTGCTCATGTACGAGACGCGTGATGAGTACATTCGCAATAGCCGGCGCGAGAAAAGCGGTCCCGAGATCGCCCTGGGCTGGACCGCCGGACACTACAGCCCGGCCGAGAACCTATCGCGCATGTACGTTCCCGAGGGGGACGCCGAATATGCCGAATTGCTTGGCGTGTACGCCCACGAATTGACGCATCACTGGCTGCGAGCCCGGTCACCGATGAGTTTCGAAACAGAGCAGACGGAGCGCTCGTTCGATCAACCGGGATACTGGATCGGCGAGGGCTTTGCGACGTTGATCGAGGAGTTTTTACTGGATCCTCGGCGCGCCACCTGGAATTCGGAAAACGCCTACGCCTCCAGCCTGGACACGGTTGCCAACGCCACGCCGGATCAACTCCTATCGTGGAACCACATCCTCAATGCCTCCTACGAGGATTTCATTGAGCTCGACTCGCACGGCGACCGCACGATTCCGATCACCTGGAAGCTGGGCATGCACGCGCAACGAAGTCAGATCCAGATGTTTTACGCACAGTCCGGCGCGCTCTGCAACTACCTCTACAATGGTGACGGCGGACGCCATCGTCGCGCCCTGATCAACTACGTCGGTGCCTGGTATCGCTCCGATCGCTCCAGGTTGGATGCAAAGCGTTCCTTCGGGATGTCCGCCAAGGTGCTGGGCAAGCGCACTCGAGAGTACGCAAGGGAGACCATCGAACGCGCTACCGCACGGTGATCGGCGCCTATTCGTCGGGCGCCTTGCCGGTCAGCTCGTCGTCGGCAATCCGCAGCCGTTCGACCGGCTCGCCGCCGATCAGGTGCTTTTCGATGATCTCTTCGACGTCATCCAGCGTGACCCCGCCATACCAAACCGCTTCAGGATAGACGACGCACGTGGCGCCCCTGGCGCATTGGTCGAGGCAGCCGGACTTGTTGATGCGCACGATGCGCTTGAGGCCGCGTTCGTAGGCACATTCCTTGAGCGCGCTGACGAGTTCCTTGGACCCCTTGTTGCAGCAGGCCCCGCGCGGATCGTCGAGGGTGCGCTCGTTGATGCAAACGAAAAGGTGATGGCGAAACCTGGCCATCGTGGCTAGCCGAGGATCTCACGCGCGAGGATGAGTTTTTGAATTTCACTCGTCCCCTCGTAAATACGCAGCGCGCGCACGTCACGGTATAGCCTCTCGACGACCACGCCACGCTTGACCCCCAGGCCTCCGAAGTGCTGAACGGCGCGATCGCAGATCCATCCGGCGGATTCCGTGGCGAAGAGCTTCGCCCGCGCGACCTCGGCTGTAGCCGTTTCACCCGCGTCGACGGCCGTAGCGGCTTCGTCGACCAGAAGCTGTGCCGCGCGCAGACGCGTGTCCATCTCGGCCAGGTCGAAGCGCAAAGCCTGGTTACTCGCCAGTGGCTTTCCGAACTGGCGGCGCGCGGACAGGTGTCGGCGCGACTCGTCCAGTGCTCGGCGGGCGAAACCGTTGGCCGCCGCGGCTACCGAGGTTCGAAAGCGCGACAGCGTACCCAGCGCCAGATCGAGCCCTTCCCCCTCGGCTCCCAAGAGGAACGATCCAGGAATCTTGCAGTCCTTGAAAATCACATCCCCGATCGGATGGGGCGAAAGCACCTCGAAGCGAGCGACATCGACGCCCCACGCGTCGGCCGGAACGAAGAACATGGAAAGGCCCTTGGTGTCGCCGACCTTGCCCGCGGTTCGCGCAAGAACCGTGTAGAAGCGAGCCAGACCGCAGTTCGTGATCAGCGTCTTCTTGCCGTTCAAGACCCAACCGGAATCCGTTCTCTCAGCGCGCGTCGCAACGTCCCCCAGGGACGAACCGGCCTCGGGTTCGGTCAACGCGAGCGCCGCGATGTCCTCTCCGCAGGCCACGCCGGGAAGAACATCGGCGCAAAGCTCAGGGCTTCCCCCGAGCGTGACCGCACACGACCCCAGCCCCTGCATCACCAGCATCAGATCCAGCATCCCGTGGTGATAGGCGAGCTCGTCGCGCAGACAGCAAAGCGCGCGAACCGAAACGACATCGTCGGAACTGAGCGAACCCGTGGAGGAGCCGCCATGCCTGGCTGGAACAGCCCAGGCGGTCAGCCCGGCGGAAGCCAGGAAAGCCAGTGCCTGGCGGGCCGCAGCCTCTTCGTCCAGACCCTCGAAAGCTCCGGCGTGCTCTTCCCCGAGGACGCGGGCCCGTGCTCGAAGCTCGTCGATCAACGCTCCGTCCCGACAGGCGTTGGCGCGGTACGGGTGAAATCCGGCTTGCGCTTTTCGACGAAGGCGTCGTAGGCCTCGCGATAGTCCGGATGTTTCATGCAGACGGCCTGTATCCAGCCCTCCGCCTGCATGGCTTCGCCCAGACTCATCGAGGCCTCGGCGTTCAACATGCGCTTGGTCACTGCCAATCCCATGGTCGGCCCCATGGCGAGTTTCCTGGCCATCTCCAGGCCGGCCGCCTCCAGCTCGCCTTCCCCCACCACGCGGTTGTATAGACCGATTTTCTCTGCGCGATCAGCGCCGATGAAGTCGCCCGTCATGAGCAGCTCGGACGCGTGTCCCAAGCCCACGATCCTCGGCAGCAACCAGGCCGCGCCCATGTCAGCACCGCAAAGGCCGACCTTGGTGAAAAGGAACGCGATTTTCGCCTTCTCGGAAGCGATGCGCACGTCGGCTGCGGCGGCCATGACCGCCCCGGCTCCGCAGGTCGTTCCGTTGAGGGCGGCGACGATCGGTTTCTCGAGTCGGCGCATGTTCTCGATCAGGTCGCAGGTCATTCGCGTGAATCGCAATAGTTCGGCATCGGCGACACCGAAGAGCTTTCCGATGATGTCCTTGACGTCTCCACCCGAGCAAAACGCTCTTCCGGTCCCCGTCAACAGGACGCTGCGCACCGACGCGCGGTCGCCAAGCGCAAGAAAGGTGTCACGCAGCTCGGCATAGGAATCGAAAGTGAGCGCGTTCAACCGTTCGGGACGATTCAGGCGGATCGTTCCAACGCCCTCGGATTCCTCGTAGTGGAAGTGTTTCGGATTCATCCGTCTCGTGCGTGCGGGGTAACGAAGCGAAGGGCCGGGAAGTCTATCAGGAGGAGACCGCGGCGATGGCCTGGATCTCGACCAGTGCCCCCTCTGCCAGAAAATCGGTAACCTCGATCAGCGCCATGGCCGGAAAGTGTTTGCCGAGAACCTCCCGATACACCGCACCGACATCGCGCACGTGTTCCTCGTAGACAGCCTTGTCCGCAACGAAGATCGTGAGGTTGCAGATGTCGCTGGGCTTGCCTCCGGCGGTCTCGACCACCTCAAGGATATTGGAAAGGGCCTGGCCGAACTGAGGGACGAAGTCAGGGCTGACCAGGGTTTGATCCGACTTCCATCCGACCTGCCCGGCGACGAACAGCATGCGCGCTCCGGCCGGTGCAAGGACCCCGTTGCTGTAGCCGCGCGGACGCGCCCAACCTGAGGGCTCGATGAATTCTGTGGTTTGGGGTGTCATGACTCGGTTCTATTCTCGTTCGGGTGTCGTGGCCGCGGCATCGGAGAACCGTCAAGCTCGACGACCATTCCGTTCTCGCCACCGAGCAGAAGCTCGACCACGCTGGCTGCGACCTCTTCTTGAGTCACGATCCGACCTCCGGGGTTTTGCGAACGGAAGAAGGCGCGTGCTTGCTCTTCTGTCCGCCCGGTCTTTTCGACCAGGCGGGTGACAGCGGCCTCCAACATCGGCGAATCGACATAATGCGGGCACACGGCGTTGAACGTTACGCCGCTCCCGTCCAGTTCGTCGGCCGCGCACAAGGTGTAGCCCAGCAGTGCGAACTTCGACGATCCATAGGCGGCGATGTACGCCTGGCCGTAAAGCGCTGCGGATGAAGCCACGTTGACCACTCGCCCATAGCGCCTGGTCCTCATCCCGAACACGAAGGCTTCGGTCAGGGCTCGAGACCCGTGAAAGTTGACCTCGTGGTGGCGTCGGAAGAGTTCCTCGTGCTCCTCCTCGCAGCCCGGGCGAGCGAGCAAGGGCCCGCTTTCCGCGATCCCGGCGTTGTTGATCAACCAGTCGATACCGCTCTCGAGCTCGCCCGCGAGGGCGGCGACGGAGGCCCGATCGGTGACGTCGAGGGCGTAGGTCCGCGCATGGCCGCCGCTGCCATGAATCCGGGCGGCGACCTCATCGCAGCCCGACTGCGAGCGTGCGGCCAGAATCGTGTGCGCACCCGTCGCTGCGACGGCGCGGGCGATCTCGGCACCGATGCCCCGACTGGCCCCGGTGATCAGGGCGGTGCGAGGGGGTTGGGTTGGAGGCATGGGGCCACTAGGTTAGATAGCCCGTTCCTATCTTTGAAGCTCCCCATTCCCCAAGCCCGCTGGCCCACGGCCCGAGAAGCCCGTGAGAGTCTGCTCTTCTCTCCGATCGCCATCGGCCCCATTTCCGCTCGTACACGCACCTGGGTACCGGCCATGGTTCCCTGGCGCGCGACGGACCAGGGCCTGGTCACGCCGGAGAACGAGCGCTGGTACGGGCGTTTCGCCGATGGAAAACCGGGCGTACTGGTGGTCGAGGCCACGGGCGTGCGCGACATTTCGAGCGGACCGCTGCTACGCATCGGAGACGATCGCTTTGTGCCGGGACTGCGCCGTTTGGTCGAAACCGTGCGCGATCGGTCACAAGGCGACACGCGCCTCTTCATCCAGATCATCGATTTTCTCGTGGTCCGCCGACGCCCGCCCAGGGAGAAGTACCTCCAGCGCTTTCTCGAACTCAAGACCCATCACCGAGACGGCCTGGCCCGGCTGGGTCATGAAGAGGCGGCCCGTGGAACCGACGAAACGGTGCGCGCCGCGCTTCTGGCCCTGCCCCAGGAGGAGCTCATGGGCGTACTTCAAACCCGCGAGGTCGAGGACCTGACCCACGGCTATCGCGAGCGCGTGACCGACGAGCATCTCCCCCACGTGGCCGAGCTTCCACAGGTGCTCCCGAATCTATTCGCCGCCGCATCCCGCCGCGCCCGCGAGGCGGGGTTCGACGGTGTCGAGCTGCACTTTGCCCACGCCTACACCATGGCCTCGTTTCTTTCGCGCACGAACACGCGCGGTGACGGCTATGGCGGTTCGATGCAACAGCGCATACGTTTGCCCCTGGAAGTCATCGAGGCGGTACGCAAGGAAGTGGGCACGGACTACGCCCTGGGTTGTAGATACCTGTCCGACGAAGTCATCGAAGGCGGTAGTCGCATCGAAGAGGCCGAGTACTATGGTGAATGTTTCGCACGCGCGGGATTGGATTACTTGTCTCTGTCGAAGGGCGGGAAGTTCGATGACGCGAAACAACCCAGGATCGGCGCTGCTGTCTATCCCTACACCGGACCGAGCGGCCACGAGTGCATGCCTACGGTCCACATAGACGAACCTGGTCCCTTCGGACGCAACCTCCCCCTGATCCGTCGCGTTCGTGACCGCGTGCGGTCGGCCGGGTACGACACACCGATCGTCGGGTGCGGCGGCATCCACTCCTTCGAGCAGGCCGAAGAGGCGCTGCAACGCGGCGACTGTGACATTGCAGCAGCCGCTCGCCAGAGCCTGGCGGATCCGGATTGGTTCCTGAAAATGGAAACCGGATGCGGCCAGAGCATCCGTCGCTGCATCTACACGAACTACTGTGAGGGGCTCGATCAAAAGCACGTCGAGGTCACGTGCCAGCTGTGGGATCGCGACTTCGACGCGCCGGATGCCCACAGTGCACACGGTGAGAAGTCACGGCGTTCGAAGGACGGAAAGCGGCGGCTCGAAGCGCCTGGTAGGTGAGAACATGGGACCTGCGCGCTCGAACGGCGCACACGAACCATCGATCCTGCGCGTCGCTGAACGGAGCGAACTCCGCCGTTCACCGGGCACCGCCTCGGGGGTGCCGGGGCAGGCGCTTGTAGTTCAACGTCCCCGGCGCCTGCGACCCTTCTTCGTGTAGTTCTCCCTGACCCACAGACACCAGGCGGCGTCCAGCTCGTCTATTTCCATCCCGATCGCCGCGGTCAAGCCATTCGCGTGTCGCGCGGAAAGCACCGCTCTCCAGTCTTCCGTGGCCTCCACGGGGCCGTGGAAGGCCTCGACCAGTTTCGCACGAATCTCCGCGTCTTGATCCAGCAAGTAGTCCATGCGCGACCACAGAAGCATGTGGTCGGCGAACTTCATCTCGCCCGCATCGGACCAGGCAAGCGTCGAGTCCCAGTCGGGGTAATAATCCGCGTTGACCCGTCCCAGCACGAGGGTCTCCCAGTCGGCCAGCTTGTCGGAAGGCAGCGCATCGCCGCCGGCGGACATGTACAGCTGAATTTTCGAATCCACCCTCCGTGCAAAGTAGCGTCCCAGTCCCACCGTCCACCAGCGTGGCGGCGTGTTCGGAAAGCCGTGGATCGAAAAGCCAAGCGCCTGGGCCACGCCGAAGGCTACCGCGTAGTGCAGGGCCGTATCGGTCGACTCGAGCGAGCCGTCGGCGATCCCGTACAAGAACGTTCCCGTCCCCTGGAAGAACTCGGTGTGCGTGTCCGCACGCGATGAGGTGCAGAACTCCTGCGTGTAACGCGAAAGCGAGCTTTCGAGCTGCAACACGAGCACGCTCAGGGGCCCCTTCGTCCCTATGCGCGCACGGGCCCGGGACGCCTCGGGCGGATCCGTGCCCGACGGAAGCACGCCCAGGGTCTCGCAGAACTCGGAGTGCAGCTCTTCGAGCCGCTGCGCGAAGAGATGGGCGCGCAACCAGGGATCGAGCGTCTTTGCCTTCGACTTGACGCGGGGGAGCTTCAGCTTGAGGCGGGCGAGTTCCATGCGAATCTTCCGGCGCTCTTCCGTCTCGACCACCTTGTACTCGTCGAGACTGCATCCGAGGCGAAAGTGCTCCGTCTCGATCCACAGAATCGGAGGGTTACCCAGGTAGGCCAGAACCGTCTCGCTGGTATGCCCCTCACCGACGACAAAGGGTCCCAAGGAGCTGTAGCCTGCCGTCCGCAGCGCCTCCGCCTCGCCCTTCGTGTAGGGGTCGAGCTCAGGCCGTTCCTTGCGCCCCCCCTGGGCCCCGACCCCCGGTGTGAAGAGCAAGAGGGTCGCGCACGAACAGACGAGGGCCGCGGCCGCACGCGAATGCGGACCGCGGCCCAACCCGTGAAATCGTTCAACCCGCCTTTTTTGCCGGTAGGTCAAGGTCCTTTTTGGGGATTCTGAGCTTGAGCTGTATCGCAAAAGCCTGCGCGACTTCGTCAAAAAGGTCCGACCGCTTGGTCAGCAGGTCCGTTCTCTTTCGGAGGAGCTTCTTCGTGCGGCGGTCCTTTATGCCGTCCGTCGCGATGGCGATCTCGAGCTTCGTCTCGATCTCGTTGACGGCGAGGTCGATCCCGTCCAGCTCGTCCAGAAGGTTCGCCAGCGCCCGGAGAGGCTTCTTGGTGCTCTGTTTGTAGTTGGCCGCCATCGCCCCCCCCATCGCGTCCCAGAGCTCGCTACGGCTGCGCATCTTCGAACCGGAGAGCTCGCGGCGCCCCGTGCCATCCGCGTTGCAGACGAAGAGGTGTGCGGCCACATCCCCGGAGAAAAGATTCCGGAAGGGATGATCGTCCTCGAGTACATCGGGCGGGAGCTTCACGCAGTGGAACCACCGGGACAACAGGTAGGTACGCTCGTTGTCGCTGTTGCGACTGAGCAGAGCGTCCTCCGTCCCCGTGCACGTCTTGCATTCTCGCAAGACGATCAACGGGCGCTGGTCATCACCTTTTATGAAGTTCAGGGCCTCGTCCGCCGGCAACGCCTTGCGCTGGGCCTTGGCCCTGGAGCGGCCCTCGGCCACCTGCTCCTCCACCCGATAGACGGGGTGGCGCCAATCGATATCGAGTACGCGTCGGCTGGAGGGTCCACGCGCCACCGACAGGAACGGTGAGCCGCCGCTTCCCGGGCCACCGGGCGCAGCGACCGCAGGAGGGCCTCCCGGCTGCGCGGGGGCCGGAGCCCCGCCTCCGACGGCACCGCCTCCGCCTACACCACCTGCACCACCGGGCTGACCTGCGCCAGATCCACCCGCAGCACCGCCTGCAGCCCCACCGGGGCTGCTACGAGCGGGGGGTCATCATTGGGGTGCGGCACCGGCGGGGGCACCGACGAGGGTGATCATCCAGGCGGCGAGACCGAAAGCGGTCATCTGCTTCAGGAACTTTAACTGCAGCTTCATCGGTACTCCGTGGTGGGTAGATACGTCCTCCACTGTAGGTTTCGAACGGGGGGTTGGTAACCCATGAATCGCTTTCCCCGCGTCCGAGGCTGCGAGCCGCGAAGGCCCCCCCCACGACCCCTATCGGATGCCTAAATATTGGCTTCTAAATAACTTAGAGCTCTTCCACCCCTGCACCCGAGGGACCAGAATGCGGCCCTTCTCACCGTGCCCCACGAAATCACCCTCTCCTTCCCCCCCTCGACCGAGGCCCCCTCGCTCCAGGACGAGAACCTGCTCAAGCGCCGGGCGGCGAAGAAGCTGGGGCTCGCCGCCGAGACCCTCGCCGCCGTGCGACTCCGGCGCATCTCCTTCGACGCGCGCCCGGGCCGTCGCATGTGGCGCGTGCAGCTCGGCGCCTACGATCGCGATGAAGAGGTCCCTCCCCTGGCGCCGGACGCCCCGCAGATCTTCGCTCCCGCGGAGCGCGACGCCCCGCGCGTCGCCATCGTCGGCAGCGGACCGGCGGGGCTTTACTGCGCTCTGGATCTCCTGGCCGCCGGTTTTTTCGTCAGCGTCTTCGAGCGCGGTCGTGACGTGCAATCCCGTCGCCGTTCCTTGCGAGCCCTGCAGCGCGGCGAAGCCGTCGATCCGGACAGCAACTACTGTTTCGGCGAAGGCGGAGCCGGGACCTACTCCGACGGCAAGCTCTATACGCGCAGTGGTGATAAGCGCGCAATTCGCGGCGTCCTCGAGACCTTCGTCGCCCACGGCGCTCCGCGCGAGATCCTCGTGTCCTGGCGACCCCACGTCGGCTCGAACCGTCTCCCGGAAGTGGTAAGAGCCATGCGCGACACGATCGTGCGCTCCGGCGGCAGGGTCCGTTTCGGGCAACGGGCCGAGCGGATCGAAACGACGCTGCTCGATGGAAAGCCGAGGGTTCGCGGCATCCACACGCGCAATCTCGAAACCGATCGCGTGACTTTCTTCGAAGCCGACGCCGTCGTCCTGGCCACCGGACACAGCGCCTTCGATGCCCTGCGCATGGCGCGCGACGCCGGGGCTGCTCTCGAGCCGAAGGGCTTCGCGATGGGCGTGCGCATCGAGCACGCACAGAGCTGGGTCGACGGATGCCAGTACGGGGGCCTGCGGGACGCGAACGAGCTTCCCGCCGCCTTCTACGAGCTGAGCTGCGAACAGGACGGCCGCGGCGTCTACAGCTTTTGCATGTGCCCCGGCGGGTTCATCGTTCCCACGACGACCGTCCCCCAAAGCCTCGTCGTCAACGGAATGAGCCTGTCCCGTCGCGATTCTCCCTTCGCCAACTCGGGTCTGGTCACGTCGATCGAACCGCAGGACTGGTGCGGCCGAGAGGCCGAGCGCTATGGCTGGAACGAGCTCCTGCAACGAGCGCGCGCACTCGGCTCCCCCGAGAGCTTCCCCACCGAGTGCCCGAGAACCCCCGCCGACGACCCGTTGTTCGGCGCCCGGCTTCAACACGCCCTGGAGGCCGTCGCCGCCCACGCCGGCGGGGGTGCGAATCGCGCTCCCGCGCAACGCGCCGACCTCGTCGCGGAGGGATCCCGTCGCACGGGTGAGGCCTTGAAAACCAGCTATCGTCCGGGTCTCACACCGGCCGATCTCGCCCGGGTCTTGCCCGCCGGCATGCTCACGCGCCTGCGCTGCGGCCTGGAGGCCTTCGACCACCGCATGCGGGGCTTCGCCTCGGAACGGAGCCAGCTGATCGGCGTCGAATCCCGCACGAGCTCACCGGTGCGCATCGTGCGCGATCCGCAAACCCTGGTCTCCCCGACGGTCGCCGGCCTCTATCCGAGCGGCGAAGGCGCCGGTTACGCGGGCGGCATCGTGTCCGCCGCCATCGACGGACGGCGGGTGGCGGCGGCCCTGGCACTGGTGCGCTCGGGGTGAACGCGCGCGCGAGACGGGGCCGAGCCGCAGGACGCCCGTCGCCGCGTCGGCTCCACCGCCGTTCATGCCCGCTGGCCTACTGGGCCACAACGAGGTCGAACTTGCGTTCGATATCCAGGCCGCCCGGCCCGGAGACCCGCAGGAAGACCGTGTACGTCCCGGGAACCGTGTAGGTGTTGGTGGGGCTCGCAAGCGTGGAGACCGCTCCATCACCGAAGTCCCAGTTCCAGCTCGTCACGGGTCCGGTCGTCAGATCCGTGAAGGAAACCGGCAGCGGAGCCGGACCGCTGGTCGGTGTAGCGCTGAAATCGGCCGCGGGAATGGGGGCGGTGGGTTGGAAGCCGAGCTCGAAATCGACCGCGTTGCAAAAGGTCTGGCCCACGATCAAGCCCTGGGAGGCGCCCAGGCCCATCAGGGAAAGATTGAGCGGCACGGGGAACTGGACGGTGGTGATCCCGGCGGGATTCGCCACGGCGGGGAAGTCCAGGACCGTGGCGCCACCCACCAAGACCTCGCCGATCGTGGTGTTGGGGCCATTCAGGACCTGGTCCCTGCGAATGAGGATCACCACGAAGTTGGCGGTCGGCAGGTCGCGGTGGTCGATCTGGGCGGTCCAGAGCGATCCCAGGATGGGCGGGTCGGCGATGTAGCACGGGGGGTTGATCCCCCTGCCGTTGCGATAGGTAGCGCGGGCCTCGTTGCGCAGGAAAATGTCGTCGACATAACCCATCGAGGAAAGGGTTGCGTCGCCGCCGTTGCCGGTCTGGATCGCCAAGGTGATCGTGTCTCCCGCAACGGCATTCGGGAAGATCGTTGCGAGGTGCACGCCGACCGCTTCCACGTCGGTCATCGGCAAACCGAATCGCGTCGAGGTGTTGGGGAAGGCTGAAAAGGTGTCGGCGTAGTAGAGATTGCGAGCCGCAACGCCGTTGGTCACATCCACGCTCATGAAATCGTTCATGGTTGTCGACGCCTGGGGCCCGAAGAGGATGAAGGCCGCGTTGAAAATCAGAACCGGGTTGTCCGGATCGAAGGCGAAGCTCTGTGCGAAACCGGCCGCACCCACGGGCGGAAAACTCAGGCCGCCCGGATTCGTCGGCGGGGTGGCCGCGTTCGTGCCGAGGGCGGAGACCAGCGCCCACTGTGCGCCTTCGACGGGCATCCCGTTGTCGGTCGTGGGTCCGCTACCCGGCTGGATGACGTGTCCGCTGCCGGAGGTAACAATCCACGGGAGGTCGGGCGGCAGACCCGCCGTCTGGAGCTCGAAGCTCCCGTCGCCGAAGGGTAGCGCTTCCACGGAGATGAAGTCGAGCTTGGTCTCGGTGCCGGAACCGCCCGCGTTGGTCGCGGTCAGGCTGACCGTGTAGGTTCCCGGCGCGTCGTAGGTGTGCGACGGATTCTGATCGGTGGACGTCCCACTATCCCCGAAGTCCCAGCTCCAGCTCGACACAGCCACACCCGCGCTGGTGTCGGAAAAAAACACGGTCAGGGGGACGATCCCCGAAGTCGGGATAGCGCTGAAATCCACAATCGGGGGAGGAGGTAGCACCACCACGTAGTCCACCTTCTCTTCGGTATCGGGGCCGCCGGGGCCTGTCGCCGTCAGGGTGACGGTGTACGTGCCGAAGAGGTTGAAGATCTGGGTCGGATGCTGCTCGTTCGAGGTCCCGCCGCCTTCGAAGCTCCAGGCCCACGCCGTGACCGCTCCTTGCGAGAGGTCGGTGAAGGCCACCGAGAGGGGCTGGGGGCCGATCAGCGGGGCTCCTATGAAGTTGGCAGAGGGTGGCGCGGGGACGTTCACCGTGATGTAGTTGGGCTTGGTCTCGGTACCGTCCCCTCCGGGACCGGTCGCCGTCAGGATGACGGTGTAGGTCCCATCAATCGTGTAGTTGTGGGTCGGGTTCTGCAGCGTGGACGTCCCACCATCTCCGAAGGTCCAGAACCAGCCCGTCACCACGCCGGTGGAGAGGTCGGTAAAGGTGACGCTCAAGGGCGCGTCACCGGAGAGCGGCGTGCCCGAGAACTGCGCCACCGGCGGTGTGTTCCCGACGGTGATGTAGCCGATCTTGGTCTCGGTGTCCGGCCCCGCGGAATTCGCCGCGGTCAGACGGACCGTATAGCTGCCCGCAACCGCGTAGGTGTGGGTCGGGTTCTGCAGCGTGGACGTGCCCATGTCACCGAAGTCCCAGTCCCAACTCGTGGGCGAGCCCGTGGACTGGTCGGAGAAGACGACGTTCAGGGGCTCAACACCCGAGAGCGGGGTAGCCGTGAAATCAGCGACCAGCGGAACGCCGACCGTGACGTGCTCGAACTTGAACTCGGCGTCAAACCCTCCCGGGCCCTCGACGACGAGCGATACCGAGAAGTTCCCACTGCTCGTATAGACGTGCG
>NYUD01000047.1 GCA_002683825.1 Planctomycetota bacterium | reverse complement strand
TCCGATCTGTACGCGACGTTCATCAAGGACCTCCCTGAGGATCCAGGGGAGGTGCTGGCCCGGATGCCGAAGAAAGCGCGGGCCGAGGCGCGCAAGGCGCGGAACAAGCACGGCCTCGAGCTGAGTCGCGGCGTGTGGTACGTCGACGACCTCGTACGTCTTTTCTTTCAGAACAAACATGCCCTGGGATCCCCCGCCCTCCCGCCGCAGCACTTTCGCGCGGTCCTGGATGTGTTCGAGGACGAAGAGGTCTTCGTACACCTGGTACGCAGGCGAAGTACGCCTGTGGCGGCGGTCATGTCGTTCGGTTTTCAGGACACACTGATCGCCTACTACGCCGGAACCCAGCCGGGAGCGGACCGGGAGCTCTCCGCGAGCAACTACATGTACATGGCGCTACAGGAGTGGGCCGTGGAACACGGTTTCAAGAAATTCGATTTCTGCCGGAGCCGCACGGACTCGGGAGCCTTCAGGTTCAAGACCCACCAGGGCTTTCAAGCCACGAACTTGAACTATCGCTACTACCTCGTCGGCCGAAAAGAGCTGCCCACGTTCACCCCCTCCAACCCCCGCACCGCATTCCTTCGGAAGACGTGGACGCAACTGCCCCCATGGGTGGCCCGCAGGGCGTCGAATCTGCTGGCACGCTACATCAGTTAGGTGCGGGGATGGCGGAATGACCGGGGCCGGCGGCGCGAGCGGCCAAACCCGGCCCCGCCCCGGAGTTCTCACCACCACGTCTACGTGCTTCGTAGGCCTTCGCCATCGAAAGTGTCCGCCGTGAGGATCGTCTCGACCGCGGTGGCCAGGTTCGGGACGACGTGCGTGGCCTCGAGCTCAGCCGCGCTCAATTCCTTCAGGGTCGCCTTCCCCTTGCCGGTCAGAACCAGGATCCGCCCCGAGACCCCTGCGCGCCTAGAGGCCTCCAGGTCGCGCCCGGAGTCACCGATCGACCAGCTGTTCGGAAGATCCAGGCCGAAGCGGCTGGCGGCCTCGAGCAGCATGCCAGGTGCGGGCTTGCGGCAGAGGCAGCGCTTGCGCAGGGGCTGGGAGCCGTGGTCCGGGTGGTGGGGGCAATGCAGAATTGCGTCCAGGCTCACCCCGGCGGCGGCGAGTTTCTCTTGCATGCGCCGATGAATCCGGTCCAGATCGGCTTCGTCGAAGAGGCCGCGGGCGATACCGCTCTGATTCGTGACGACACAGAGAAAGAACGAGCCCTGCCGCAGTCGGCGGAGCGCAGCGGCGATTCCGTCCAGAAGCTTCAGCTCGCCGGGATCAGCCAGGTAGCCCGTTTCATCGAGCAAGGTTCCATCGCGATCCAGAAAGACTGCGCGTTGAGGCGCGGCCATCAATCCGCGCTCTGCGGGTGCAAGCGCACGTAGATTCGCCCCGGCACGGAGTTCTTGTCGACCCGCCGTGGGTAGAACAAGTCCTGGGTGGGTGCGAATAGCGGAAACTGGACGTTCTCACTGACAGCGTAGGCCCAGGGGATGACCAACACGCGCTTGCCCGGCACCACCTTGAAGATGCGCGTCTGATAGCCCTGGTATTCCAACCGCACCTCGTGGGGACGATCGTCGTCGAGGTCGATCATGCAGGGAGTCACGTATCCCGAATCGACCTCATCCAGAACGACCCGTGCACCCGGCGGCTGGCTTGCGAAGAAGACACCCGGAGGGGTCACGTTGATGCAGGCCGTCCCCAGAAGCAGGGCGCCTGCGAGGAGTCCGCAAGGGCGGAGTTGGGAGGGGGTTTGCATCATCCAGGACGTGGGCTTTCGGACGTTGGAGTTTACAAGCGGCGGAGGCTTTGGAAACCTCCCGCAGTGCCCGAGATGAGTATGACCATGGATCGGCGCGATCGCGTCGGGTCTGGATCCGAGTCCGACCCCTTGGCGCAAAAGATCTTTCTTTTCGCCCTGGCGCTCGGATTCGTGCGTTTTGTTCTTCTCGGCCAGTGGAGCCTCTGGCTCGATGAGGCGTTTACCCTGGCCGACGTCTACAACCGGGAAGGATTCGACAATCCACTCGGATACGGGCTCTTCGGCCTTTTCTACGGATTCGTGGACGGGCGGCCCGACGAGTTCCTGCTGCGGTTCCCTTCGGCGGTCTTCGGTTGGCTGGTCATCCCCACGACGTATCTGGTCTTCCGTCCGATCCTCGGGGCTCGCCCGGCAGCGGGCGCCGCCCTCGTCATCGCCTGTTCGAGCTGGCACCTGTATTGGTCCCAGACCGCCCGCTTCTACACCCTCGCTCAACTCCTGGCCCTGGGTGGAGGAGGGCTCTTGCTTTCCGGAATCGAGCGCGGCCGATCGCTCTTCTTGGGGATCGGGCTTTTCCTGCTCGCCCTCTCCCCCCTGGCCCATCCCAGCGCCCTCCTGCTGGGCGTCCCGCTGGTCATGCTGCCCTGGACGTCGCTCTGGTTTCAAAGACCACCGACCGAAGCCATCGAAAAGGTGCCCTGGAACCTACTTTCGCTCTGTGCCTTTCTGGGGGTGGGTGCGGGAGCCGGTTGGGCCCTCGAGGTCTGGTCGAAGTATCAGGCTCAGAAGGGTGGCGGCAGCACCTTGCACCTCTTCGTGACGAGCGGTTACTACCTCACCCCGACGGTGGGAGTGGCCTTTCTTTTTGGCGCCTGGATCGTCATCAAGGACCGTCTGCACCGCGGCTTCATTCCCCTGGCGGTAGCGGTCCCCTCGCTGTGTTTCGCCGTCGTGGCATCGCTCTTCGTTCTCGTGAGTGCGCAGTACGTCTTCGTGCTCCTGCCCTGGTTGGCGGCGGTGGCCGTGGTGCCCCTGATGAAGACGATCCGCCGTCGCTCTTCGACGATTCTTTTCCTGGGCTTCCTGGTTCTGCCCGGTTGCCTGGATTCGGGTCTGTATTTTCTGCGTAACGGTGATCGTCCCCGTTGGCGGGAAGCCTACGCCTACGTGTTCGATCACCGGCGCGAGAGCGATCTCGTCTTCGGAATGGACGCACCTGTCGGGGAGTTCTACCTCGACCCCTGGAAGACCGACCTGCGGGATTGGAGGGCAGTGACGTGGCTCGACATCTGGCGCATCCGGCAGAATCAGGACTGGCAGCGTTACGACCGACGGACCTGGTACGTCGTGAACGACGAGCTACTGAGCGTCTGGACTCCCGAACTGCGCGAAGAACTTCGCGAGATCCTTCGGGACTGCCGCGAGGTCGCCACCTTCCCCCTCTCGTGGACGCCGCGGGACCTGGGCGTCTCCGTCTATCTCAGCGATTGAGGTCGGCGAGGGGGGTCAGTTCGCGCGACCCTGGAATTCGCCCGTATCGGTCGAAACGCGGACCTCTTCGCCGACATCGATGTGCATCGGCACCTTGATCTTCAGGCCCGTTTCGAGAACCGCGTCCTTCTTCACGGTGTTGGCCGTGTTGCCTTTGACCGCCACCTCGGATTCGGTGACCTTCAGTGTGACCTGGGAGGGCAGCTCGACGCCGACCGCTGTCGTTCCGTGGAAGGTGACCGAGACCGTCGTGTTTTCGCGGACGTAGCCCATCATGGCGCCCACCAGCTCATCGGAGAGCTCGAACTGCTCGTAGTTCTCCGAGTCCATGAACACGTAGGTTCCGTGGATTTCCTTGTAGAGATACTCGGACTTGCGGCGCTCAAGGAAGGCAACCTCTAGCGTGTCCCCGGAACCCAGACGTATCGAACCTGCCTGACCGTTCTTCAACGAACGCGTCTTGAGGTTGATTATGGCCCTCAGGTTGCCCGGCGTCTTGTGCTCGTAGTCCGTGATCAGGAGCAGATCCCCGTCCCTCTCGATCACCTGGCCTTTTCGTAATTCGGTGGCCCGTACGCCCATGTTTCTTGCATGCCTCCGTCAGAGGTTCGCGGGCACGATACCAAGTACACCTCGGAAAGGGCAGTTGGCGACGGTGCGAGGATTCCTAGAACACGCGCCGCTGGGAGGACCCGGGGATTTTCAGGGCCTTGCGGTACTTCGTGATGGTCCGGCGGGCGATACCGATGCCGCTACTCGCCTTCAGGAGGTCGGCCAGCCGATCGTCCGAGTGGGGGGCCGAGGAGTCCTCTTTCTCGATGAGCTCCTTGATGAGCTGCTTGATCGAGGCCTGGCTGGCCATGCCACCGGAGTCCTTGGCGGTGCCTCCGGAGAAGAAAAAACGCAGCGGGAGGATGCCGTGGGGGGTCTGGGCGTACTTGCCTGCCACCGCGCGGCTGACGGTCGAGATGTGTACGCCGGTCTCGTCGGCCACCTCGAGCATACGCAGGGGCACGAGTGCCTTGACGCCGCGCTGGAGGAATCCGTCTTGACGCTCGAACACGACGTTGGCGATTCGCAAGAGCGTACTCTGGCGCTGCTCGATGGCTTCGATCAACCAACGGGCGGACTCGAGTCGTTCCTTGACCCACTTACGGACGCCCTCGGCCTTGCCGCCCTTACGCAGCAGTTGCCTGTAGGTGGAGCTGATCGTCAGTGCAGGCACACCCTGGCGGGTCAGCTGAACCTCGAAGGTACCGTCGATCTCAAGAACCAGAATATCGGGATGGATCGTCTCCGCCGAGGACTCGCCGTACTCTCGCCCGGGGCTTGGATCCAGGTGTCTTATCGAATCGATGGCGTGCTTGACCTCGACGATCGTGTGTCCCGTCGCGCGCGCAATGTGCGGCAAGCGGTTGGTCGTGATGTCGGCGAGATGGTTCTCGACGAGGGCTCGCACCAGGGGCGTATCCACTCCGCTGGGCTCGAGCTGCAGTAGCAGACACTCCTGAAGATCGCGGGCCCCAAGGGCCGGGTGGGTGGCGTGGCGGAGATCGCTCAGGGTCTCCTCGAGCTCTTCGACAGTGACATTGGCGATCCCGCTTTGGGAAGCGATCGCTTCGAGAGGATCCGTCAGGTATCCGCGCGAATCGAGCGAATAGACGAGGTACTCGGCGATTTCACGCCGATGCTCGTCGAGATCGCTGAGGGCGATCTGACCCATCAAGGCGTCCCCGAGACTGTGGTACGTGGCCGGGGTGTTCGCCATCGCCTCGAGTTTCCGGTCGACATCCTCCCCGGAGATCCGCCGTTGCGAACCGTCCCCGAAGTCGCGGTCGTAGCGCTCCAACTCGTCGATCATTCCTTCCAGGGCGACCGTCTCCCCGTCGGCTTCCTTCTCGGGAGGGGAAGACTCTTCCTCCGGGGTGCTCTCGTCGACTTCGAGAAAAGGATTCTCAAGGAGCTCCTGCGAGATTCGGTCCACGAGATCTAGGGCCGACAGCTGCAGGATCTGCATGGCCTGAATCATCTGCGGCGACTGAACGAGTCGCTGCTCCATCCGGGCCGTTTGGGAGAGTCCTATTCGCAATTGTTTTTCCTGGAATTTGGCGGGAACACCGAACTCTTCTACCTCTCTGGTAGTCGAGCACGATGGGCGCCACAACCCGCATTGTATGCGGAATCCCGGAGAAGGGCCGGGCGAGGGGTGGTGGAGTTGGGCGGTTTTTTTTTGAACGAGCCGAGAAGGGGGGTGACCCGGGGGCCTTTGGAAAGTAAAGCAGGTCCGTGGGTGGAAGTTGGCTCGATATCAGCGGTCCCGGAGGCGCCCGTCGCGAGATCCTTCGCGAAGGTTTGACCCGCGTCGGGCACGGTGAAATTCCGGACGAGGTGGAGATCCATGTGCCCCTTTCCTCTCTCGGGCCCTCGGCGAGGGGTGACCAGCTCCACGTCTGGAACCGGCCCCCCCGGGCCGTATTCCTGGGTGAGGGGACGCCCCCGAACATCGCCGGCAGGCCCTTCGATGAGACGGCCCTGCGACCCGGGGACGTGATCGAATGGGCCGGCCTCTCCCTGTCCTACGGGGGCTCGGCTGCGGAGGAGGGGCTGGCCTCCCTGGAAGAATTGCCCGGGGAGGCGGGCACTCCCCCGGCCTCTTTGGCGAGCAGTCCGGAACAGGAGCGAATCTGGAAACGCCTGGTGGCCGGCATGATGGTCGAGCTGAACATGACCGATCGGGGTCTCGTCAGGCGCTGGCAGAAACGGGTGATGGAGGGCGAATTCGTCGTCGAGGATTGCGCGCAGGAACTCTATGAGGCGGGCAAACCCGGGATCGACGACCTGCGGCTCTTGGAGCGGTCAGGACGCCTGTTGCGGGATTTCTTGATGGCCCCTCTGGCGCGCGGGGCCCGCGGGGCGGGCCGGCGCGCTCGCAGGGCGACGAAGCGCGGTCTGGCCTACCTGGCGGCGCAGTTCATCGCCATCGCGGTCTACTCGCTGATTCTGGTCCTTATCATGGCCTTTCTCTATCAGCGCGGGATCAGCTTCGATGCGCTCTTCGAGCGCGTTCTCGCCCGGAACTGAGCTCTGCGAACACGGTTGGTTGGCCTGCGGGAGCTTGAGAAGCGCCTCTAGGCGACGTAAGTTCGCCGGTCCCCTTTGAGCCATGGAGCACCACGAGCAAGACCCCGCAGCGAGCGTTTTTTCCCTGACGCAGATCCGCCACCTTATGCGGGTCGAGTTCAGCCGAGCCCAGCGCTACGGCTACCCCGTGAGCTGCATGGTCTGCGGGATCGACCGGCTCGACAATCTGCGGGACCTCTACGGGTACGAGTTCCGCGAAAGGGTGCTCGTGGACGTCGTCGATCTTCTGCAGAACGCGACGCGTACCTGCGACTACCTGGGGCGGTTGGTGGACGATCGCCTGATGGCCATCCTGCCCCACACGACGCGCGCGGGCGCTGAGGTCACGGCTCGGAGGCTGATCGCGGCCGCACGCACCCTCGCGTTCGAGGCCGAGGGGCACGGCGTCGTCATCACCCTCTCGTCCGGCATCTCCCACTTCGAGAACGAGAACACGATGTTCTTCGACAGCCTGGTCGAGGCGGCGGAGATCGGACTTGCTGAAGCAACCCAGGAGGGCGGAGACCGCTTCGTCTACCGCTCCCCGGGCCCCTTGGTCGGAAACCCCTCGGCTCCCTCCTCCAGCGGACACCACTGAGCAAGCCCGTGCGCGTTCTTCTGGCGGAAGACGAAGAGACCATTGCGATCACTCTGAGGGACGCGCTGGTGGATGTCGGGCACGAGGTCTTCCACGCGGAGAATACCGAGCAGGCCCTGGCGCTGCTCGAGAACGAGCCGCCGGACGTGGTTCTCACCGACATCCGCATGCCCGGTGCCGGTGGCATGGAGGTCCTGAAGCGCGCCATCGAACTCGACGAATCCCGACCGGTGGTGTTGATGACCGGATTCGGGACCGTCGAACAGGCCGTCGAGGCGATGCGTATCGGTGCGGTCAACTACATCCAGAAGCCTTTCCGCAACGAGGCGGTCGTCAACATGGTCGAACGCTTCTCGCGGGAGAGACGGCTGACTGCGGAAAACGAACGCTTGCGCGAGCAGCTGCGCGGACTGACCGCCGAGCGACCGGGTGAGATGGTCGGGGCTTCGCCGGCCATGCGCCAGGTCTTCGGACGCATCACGACCGTCGCACCGACCGACGCCACGGTCCTGATCGAGGGTGAGAGCGGCACCGGCAAGGAACGTGTTGCTCGGGCGCTCCACGAACGCTCCCAGCGGGCGGAAAAGGCCTTCGTTGCGATCTCCTGCGCGGCGCTGCCGGAAAGCCTGCTCGAGGCCGAACTCTTCGGGCATGAGAAGGGGGCCTTCACCGACGCACACCGCGACCGCAAGGGGCGCTTCGAGCTTGCGGACGGAGGAACCCTCTTTCTGGACGACATCGACGACATGCCTCTGTCCGTGCAGGTCAAGTTCCTGCGCGTCTTGCAGGAGCGATCCTACGAGCGACTGGGCAGCGAGGAGACGCGCTCGTGCGATGTCCGGGTCGTGTCCGCCACCAAGAGGTCCCTGCGCGACATGGTGCGTGAGAAGTCCTTCCGGGAAGACCTGTTTTACCGGATCAACGTCGTTCCCGTTCGATTGCCGCCCTTGCGCGAACGAGAAGGGGACGTGGCGCTGCTCGTGCAGCACATGCTCACTCGCTACGGCAAGGACCGCGCCTACAGGATTTCGGAGAGCACGATGCACGCGCTAGAACGCTATCCCTGGCCGGGAAACGTGCGCGAGCTCGAGAACGCGGTGCAGCGCGCCATCGCCCTCGCCGGCCCTGCTTCGGAGCTCAAGCGAGACGTCCTGCTGCCGGTCGATGGCCGCTGGCGCGGGGCGACGGAAACCGCCGAAGAGGTCCGCTCCCTGCGGGAGGTCCTGCGCGACTGCGAGGTTGCCCACATTCGCCACGCCTTGGAACTGACCGGTGGGCACAAGACCCAGACGGCCGAGCTGCTCGGAATCTCGCGCAAGGCCCTGTGGGAGAAGCTGCGCGACCACGGCATCGAGTAGGGCGCCATGACCCGCCTCGATCCGATCCAGCTTGAGGTTGGGAACCTCGTGATCGCCGACCTGCACCTTGCGGTCGAAGACGCCTCCTCTGTCGATTCCTTCGTGCGTTGGCTCGAGACCCTGGAGGGCGTGTCGCGCCTGCTGATCCTGGGGGACCTGTTCGACTACTGGGTCGGCATGTCCCAGGCGCGCTACGCGGGGACCGAAGAGGCCCTGGCTGCCCTCGCTCGTTGTGTGGCCCGGGGGACCGGCATCGATGTCCTGCTCGGCAACCGGGACTTTCTGCTGGACGCCGGCTTCGAACGGCGGACCGGGTGCCGCGTCCACACCGAGGCGATCCTGGGACAAACCCCCGACGCCACCCGGGTGCTCTTCCTGCACGGCGACGAGCTGTGCACCCTGGACAGGCGATACCAGCTCCTGCGCCGGGTTCTTCGCTCCTGGCCGGTGCGCTTTGTCGCGCCCCGCTTGCCCGGGCTGGCGAACCTGGCGGCCAGGCACCTGAGGCGGGTCTCGGAGAAGGATCTCGAGCGCAAGCCCGCGGACGAGGTCCGTCAGCAACGGGCCGCGGCGGAGGCGTTTGTGCTCCGCTGGGGGGCGGATCTCCTGGTCTGCGGGCACGCACACCGCCACCGCGATGAACCCCTCGGAAAGGCCCGCTGGATCGTTCTGGATGCTTTCGGAGGTCCGGCCGGGGTCATGGAGGTGCTGCCGGGGGGGGCGCTCGGGGTCTCCGAACGCGGGCCCGAGCCGGGCGATGGTTGATCTCCGGGGAGCAGTGCCTATCCTGTTAGCCCCTCCAACGTGGAGGGGACGGTTCCCCGGAACCCCATGATCATTGCCATAGACGGGCCCGCTGGTGCGGGCAAGAGCACCGTAGCTAAGCGCGTTTCCGTCGCCTTGGGGATGACCTTTCTCGACACTGGAGCGATGTACCGCGCGGTGACCTTGGCGGTCCTCGAGCGGGGGGTCCATCCTTCCGACGCCAAATCGTGCGCCGCCGTGGCCTGCGAGCTCAACCTCGGATTCGATCGAGAGGGACGTATTCTCATCGATGGGCGGCCGGGTGAGCCGGGCATCCGCAGCTCGACGGTGACTTTGAACGTTTCTGCTGTCTCGGCCCACCCGGGGGTGCGCGAGGCCGTCGTCGAGCGTCAGCGGGAGATCGGAAAGCGTAGCCCCGGGATCGTGGCCGAGGGACGGGATACGACGACGGTCGTATTCCCCGATGCCGACCACAAGTTCTTTCTCAACGCCAGCGCGGACGAACGCGCACGCCGCCGAGCGCTTCAAGAAGGGACGCTCGAACGGCTCGACGAGGTCCGCGACGACATCGAGCGGCGCGATCGCCTGGATACGACCCGGGCCCACTCGCCGCTCAAACGGGCTCCGGATGCGATCGTGGTCGAGGCCGACGGCCTGGCCGTCCAGGAGGTCGTCGAGAGCATCCTGGAACGCATACGGGGAGGGGCTCCCCGGTGAATTCCAACCTCGGGTCCCCCCCTGCAGGGGCTACAGGCTCCTACAGCCCGGCGGGCTCCGTTTTTTTCTACCGGCTCATTCGGCTCTTGTCCTGGACCTACCTCAGGCTTTTCCATCGCCTGCGGGTGCACGGACAGAAGAACGCGCCCAGCGAGGGCGGCCTCCTGGTGGTGGCCAATCACGCCTCGTACCTGGACATTCCTGCCGTTGCTGCTTCCTTTCGGCGCCACGTTTCCTTCGTGGCGCGCGGCACCCTGACGAGCTCACGGCTGATCGCCTGGGTGATCCGGGTGTGCGGCGGCATTCTCGTCGGTCCGGGGGAAAGCGACCGCGCCGCCCTGCGCGCCATCGGGGAGCGTCTCGATGCGGGCTACGCCGTGGCGATCTTTCCGGAGGGCACGCGTACCAGCGACGGGCGCCTGGGCGAGTTTCGCGGCGGGGCGCTCTTTGCGATCAAGCGCAGCAAAGTGCCCCTGGTCCCCGTCGGCATTCGTGGCAGTTATGCATCGTTTTCGCGGCACCATAAACTCCCCCGCCCGCATACCATTCGTATGGCCTTCGGAAAGCCCCTCGCTCCAGGGGCTCCGCAGGCCACCGAACACATCCGCGAAGCCATACAGCGATCCCTGGCTACCCTCGAAGGAATCCGCTGATGGCCCGTGCCCAGCACCGAACGAACACCGCATGCTCCTGAGGAGCGTCGGCCTGTCAACTGATTTATCAAGCCCTTAGAACCCTCTGAAAATCCCACTCACTAAAACCCATGACCATTTCCACTTCCCATCGCGTCAAGAAATACGAGCTCGATGTTGAAGAGCTCGACCGGCGCGTAGAGGCCGCACTCGGTGGCATCGATGAGCAGGCGCTCGACGAAAAGTTGAGCGGTACCATCGCCCCGGTTGCGGTCGGCTCGATCGTCAAGGCGAGGGTCGATTCCGTCGACCAGCGCACGGGCTTCGTCGTTCTGGATATCGGCGGCAAGTCCGAGGGCTCGATCGCGATTTCCGAGTTCGGCGACGTCTTGCCCACGACCGGAGATACTTACGAGGTCTTCTACGACGGCCTGGGCGATGACGACACCGCACTGCTGTCCAAGCGCCGGGCCGACCGTCTACGCGCCTGGGAACACCTGGCCCAGAAACACAACGAGGGCGACGAAGTCCAGGGTATCTGTCAGCGCAAGATCAAGGGAGGCCTCCTGGTCGACGTGGAAGGGGTCAACGTCTTCCTACCGGCCTCGCAGGTCAACCTGCGCCGCACCCACGACATCTCCGATTTCATCGGCGAGGCGATCCGGGCTCGGATCATCAAGATCGATCCGGAGCGTATGAACGTAGTGGTTTCGCGCCGCAAGCTGCTCGAAGAGGAGCGTCAGCGTCAGAAGGAAGAGCTGCTCAAGGACATCAAAGAAGGTCAGGTCCGCATGGGAACCATCAAGAACATCGCTGACTTCGGCGTGTTCGTGGACCTGGGCGGCATCGATGGCCTGCTGCACATCACCGACATGTCGTGGGGCCGTGTGCGCCATCCCTCCGAGATGGTCGAGCTGGGTCAGGAGATCGAAATCAAGGTGCTGCGGGTCGACTTCGAGCGCGAACGCATCGCCCTGGGTCTCAAGCAGAAATCCGCATCCCCGTGGGACGGTATCGAGACTCGCTACCCGGTCGAATCGCGCCACATTGGCGAGGTCGTGAACATCATGACCTACGGCGCCTTTGTGAAGTTGGAGGACGGTGTCGAGGGTTTGGTTCACATCTCCGAGATGTCCTGGACCAAACGCGTCAACCACCCCTCCGAACTCGTCAGCCCCGGGGATCGTGTCGAGGTTCTCGTGCTCGAGATCGACCTGGAAAAGCAGGAGATTTCGCTCGGCATGAAACAAGCCGAGACGAACCCCTGGGAGCTCGTCGAGGGTCACTACCCTCCGGGAACGATCATCGAGGGTACGGTTCGAAATCTCACGACCTACGGCGCCTTCATCGAAATCGAGGAAGGCATCGATGGCCTCTTGCACATCTCCGACATGAGCTGGACCAAGAAGGTCTCACACCCCTCGGAGGTCGTTCGCAAAGGCGACAAGATGCGGTGCGTCGTTCTCTCGGTCGACACGACCAAGAAGCGCATCGCACTCGGTCTCAAGCAATTGACCAACGACCCGTGGCTCGAGCAAATTCCGAGCAACTACCACATCGGCGACCTGCTCTCGGGGTACGTCACGAAGATCACCAACTTCGGTGTGTTCGTGAAGCTTGAAGAGGATCTCGAAGGCCTCTTGCACATCTCCGAGCTGACGGATAGCAAGATCACCTCGCCCGAAGAAGTGGTCGCACCCGGCATGAAGATCGAGGTGCGCGTAATCCGCGTCGACACCGAAGAGCGCAAGATCGGTCTCTCCTTCGTTCACGCGGACTTTGAAGAGAACGAGGCGATCGCGGCCGAGGCCAAGAAGTCTCCGCCGGTGGTCGAGATCCTGGAGTCCGAGGACGGAGCGCCGGTCGGCACTTCGACCATGGAAGAAGCCGCCGTGGCAGCCCCGGCGCTCACTGAAGAACGTAAAGAAACCGCCGCCCCCGTACCGGAAGCGGCTGAAGAGAAGGCGGAGGCCGCACCGGAGGCCGCAGCGGAGGTCGCACCGGAGGCCGCAGCGGAGGCCGCACCGGAGGTCGCACCGGAGGTTGCACCGGAGGTTGCACCGGAGGTCGCAGCGGAGGCTCCAGCCGAGGACGGTGGGGAATCTCCAAAAGAGTGAATCGCAGCTCGGGAGGCCTGCGGCCTTGCTGCAGGCCTCCCGGTTCCTGTTGCTGGTGGCGTTTGCAGGCGCCGCCTGTGTAGGGGATATGGAGCGCAAGGGGCCCGCGGAGCGGGCTCCGGCCACCGGTGTAGCGCCGGCTCACCGCTCGATCTTCGCCGCCCTTGCGGGCGCGATCGAAGACGGAGACCAGGGTATGGGCCAGGCGCTTCTCGTCCGCCTGCGTCTGTTCGCTCTATCCGCCGACGAGGAGCGTTTCGCCAAGGGCTTCGAACAAGTGCTCGTCGGCCGTGACCTCGTCTCCCGGCTCGAGCTGGGCCTGTCCAGCGAACCCCGGGGCGAGTCCGGTCGCTATCGTCTCGTACTCACGATCGAGAATCTGGGCCGAGAGGAATTGCGGCTACATTTGCCGCCGGCGGATCTGAGCCGCTTCCGTCTCGCCGTCGACCCCGAGGGCACGGAAAGAAGCGAGTACGACACCCGTGTGCTCCGCGTGCTGAGTGACCTCGAGCTCGCTCCCAGAGCACGTCGCGAGCTCGACCTGTTCGATTACACCTTACCGATCGGTCGCTTCCTGGCGGTCCGCGAGCGCTGGCAGCTCTACGCCCGCTCCGGTGAGATCTACCGCAATGACCAGTGTTTCCCCGCCGCTAACATCCAGATCGCCCCCTGCGAACGCATGCGCCTCTGCGAGCTGAGTGCAGAGAAGCCGGTTTCTCCCGAAGAGCTGGCCCGCCTTTTCGGGGCCGAAAGCGCTCTGGAAACCGCCGTGCTCCTCGAGCACGCCGTGCGCGTCCTTCCTGAACACACAGACAGCGCGATACGGGGCGTTGCGCCCCACGTCGAACGGTGGGCACGGACGGATCCCGAACGGATTCAAAGCGCTGCGCCGGCATTGCGCTGGTTGACCCACAACACTCAACTCGGCGGGGAAGCATTGGCCTGGAATCAATACCTGAAGGCTCGGCTGAAGGCCGTGGAGAAGCGTGCTGTGCTCGACCTTCCACCCGTCACTCCTCCCATCCCAGGCCCCATTTCCGGGCGAGATTCCCTCTATTTACCGTGAGCATGAACCTTCAGGAGCATCTCTGCGTATTCCGGCGTGGTGTCGTCGACCTCGTCAATGAGGAAGAGCTCGTCAAGAAACTCGAACGCTCGGGCTCCGACGGATTGCGGATCAAGTTCGGGCTCGATCCCAGTTCCCGGGACCTTCATTTAGGGCACGCCGTCGTGCTACGCAAGTTGAGCAGCCTTCAGGAGCTCGGGCATCGAGTGATCCTCTTGGTCGGCGAGGCGACGGCCATGGTGGGGGACCCTTCGGGGCGGAACAAACTACGCCCGCAACTGACTCGGGAAGAGGTGAAGGAGAACCTGAAGACCTACACGGAGCAAGCAGCGATCGTTCTCGACATGGAACGCACCGAGGTGCGCTACAACACCGAGTGGTTCGACAAGATGAGCTTCGGAGATGTCCTGAATCTGACGGCGCGCATGACCGTCGCGCAGATGATTCAGCGCGACACCTTCCAGAAGCGACTCGGTGCCTGCGAACCGATCGGCATCCACGAATTCCTCTACCCTCTGATGCAGGGCTGGGACTCTGTCGAATTGAAAGCTGACGTCGAATTGGGTGGCACCGATCAACTGTTCAATCTGCTGGTGGGGCGCCAGCTCCAGGAGCAGGTGGGCCAGGAGCCCCAGATCGTCATCACCACACCCCTCATCAATGGCACGGACGGTCGCAAGATGAGCAAGTCCTACGGCAACGCGATCGGCTTGACCGATCTGTCGGATGACATGTTCGGCAAGACGATGAGCATGCCCGACGAGGACATGGCCGAGTGGTTCGAGCTGCTGACAAGCTTGGAGAGCGACGAGGTCACGAAAATTCTCTCCGGCCACCCGCGGGCGGCCAAGGCGCGACTCGCCCAGGAGGTGGTCAGCTGGCTCTACGGAGAGTCCGTCGCCGTCGAAGCGCGGGCCGAATTCGACCGGCGCTTCGTGAACCGGGAGCTTCCGAGCGACATTCCGGA
This sequence comes from Planctomycetota bacterium, assembly GCA_002683825.1. Taxonomy (GTDB): domain Bacteria; phylum Planctomycetota; class UBA1135; order UBA1135. The sequence continues at coordinate 72,368 of NYUD01000047.1, read as the reverse complement.
ACACATCTACGCAGCCGACTGGCCCGCCGAAGGCGTGCCTCTGGCCGTCCTCCTGAGGGATGTAGGCCTGGTCAAGTCCAGCTCCGAGGCACGACGCCTCGTCGGACAGGGCGGTGTCAAGGTCAACGGCGAAGCGGTGCGAGAACCCATGACCGCGATGTCACCACCGGAGGACGGACTGCTGCTGCAGGTCGGCAAGCGACGCTTCGTGAAGGTGCGCCTGCCGCAGCAGCAGTAACGATAGGCTCGCGGGAGCCGACACGCCGTGGTGGCTCTCAGCCCCCGGAGCGCGCCGGGTCCTGGGGCTCGTGGATCACGTAGCCCAGGCGTAGCTCTTCGTGTTGCGGATCGTTCAGTGCGATACGCACTTCCCCGCGCAGGGGATAGTCCCATTCCGTGTCGCTTTTCCGGAACGCCAAGGTCAGGAGCCACGTGGCGGCGCGCCCGTCGCTCCCTGCGCCTTCCTTCTCGAAATGGACAGAGAGGGCCCGTGCATGCTCGGGGGCCACTTCCGCCTCGAGGATCGCAAACCGATGTCCTTCAAGGAGTGTACGCAGACGCACCGTGAAGCGCTCTCCATCGGCAGCCCGGAAGACGAAGCGCCCTGGCTCGAACTGCATGTCTTCCACGACCGTGGCCAGTACGCTGACCCGGATCGGGGGGCCCGGTTCGCCGTCCTCGGTTTCCGTTCCCACCAGGATTTCGCAAGCATGGCGTCCGGGATCGAGGGGGCCGTTGAAGCGGGCCGTCAGCGTCCACTTGTCGATCCCCAGAAAATCCGCGTAGGCGAGCTCGGCCTGCATGTCGTCCGGCAGCTGCAGGATCTCCGTCACGCGCCGACGAAAGCCGAGGGCGGGAACGATTTCGACCGAACCCTCACCTCCGGCGCTCTGGGGGATACGTCCCATCCGCATGGAGCTGGGCACCACATTGAAGGGGGTTTCGACGAGGATGTGAGCTTCGAGGTTGATGTAGTAGCCGTTGGGCGAGTCCGTCGAGATGGTTACGGTCAGGAGCTTGTCCGCGTTCTTGGTCTTGATCTCGTTCGAGTCCACCCGCAGCTCGATCTCGAGGACGGCGTCCGACGGGACGACCAGGAGGGGCTTGTCACCGATCGTTCGTGCGAGGCCACGCACGTATTGCCCGTCGTCAGCGAGGTAGCGGACCGACGGCACCGTGCAGCCGCAGCTGGGATTGATCCTCTTGATTGCCAGCGGGATGGGATCGGTGTTGCGCATGCGGAAGACGTAGGAGGGCTTCTCTCCATCCGCAACGCTCCCGAAATCGTGGAAGTTCGGGCGTGGCACGTAGGTGCCGTCCGGGCGCAACAGAGAGTGCTCGGTCGTGCTCGTCGAATCGAGGAGAAAGACCAGGCCTCCACCCTGGGAGATCGTTGCGCTTTCGGCCGCCGAATCACAGGCAACGAGCGAAAACGCACCTGCGGAGGAGCTCAGGAAAAGAGCGATCCAGCGGTAACGGGGAGCCCTGGGCCCGGGGAATGTGGGGGTCGAAGGAGGTATCATGCGTGCAGCCATCGTAGATTCCTGGTGGCCGAGGTCGATCCACCTTCCCGGAAGAGCCAGAATATTGGCTCCTGTGGACACCGGAGAGCTAGCGTCATGACGCAAGAATCGTTCCGAGACGACCTCCTCTGGCGGGCGGTGGGTGCCGAGGCACTGCGCCAGGAGAGCCATCTCGAGCTGATCGCCTCGGAAAATCACACCTCGTGCGAGGTGATGGCCGCCATGGGCAGCTGCCTTACGGACAAGTACGCCGAGGGCTACCCGGGCCGCAGGTACTACGGCGGCTGCGAGCACGTGGACGATGTCGAGAACCTCTGCCGCGAGCGAGCGAAGGATCTCTTCGGCGCCAGTCACACGAACGTGCAACCCCACAGCGGCACCCAGGCCAACGTGGCGGCCCTCATGGCCCTGATTCAAGGGGGCGATCGGGTGCTGGCGATGTCCCTGGATCACGGGGGGCATCTTTCGCACGGTCACCCGAAGAACTTCTCCGGGCTCTTCTACGACTTCCATGCCTACGGGGTCGAGCGTGAGACCGAGCGAATCGAGCTCGAACGTGTCCGCGAACTGGCGCTTGAGCTGCGTCCCAAGCTCCTGATGGCAGGAGCGTCCGCATATTCACGCACGATCGATTTCGAAGGCCTGGCCTCGATCGCGCGCGAGGTCGGGGCGCACTTCATGGTGGACATGGCGCACATCGCCGGGCTGGTGGCGGCGGGCGTGCATCCGTCGCCGGTCGAACACGCGGACGTCACGACAATGACTACCCACAAGACGCTGCGCGGCCCTCGAGGAGGCCTGATCCTCTGTACAAAGGAGTGGATCAAGAAGATCAACAGCGCGGTCTTCCCCGGCGGCCAGGGTGGGCCCTTCATGCATGCGATCGCAGCCAAGGCGGTCGCCCTGCGCGAGGCCAACTCCGCCTCCTATCGGGAATACGCCGGCAAAGTCGTCGCCAATGCATCGGCCCTCGCGGCGACCCTTGCGGACCGCGGTCTGCGCATCGTTTCGGGGGGCACCGACAACCACTTGATGCTGGTGGATGTGACGCCCCTGGGATTGACCGGTGCCGATGCGGAGGAACAACTCGGCGCTGTGTGCATCACTTGCAACAAGAACCTGATCCCCTACGACGAACAACCGCCGATGAAGGCCTCCGGTATTCGCATCGGCACGGCCGCTGTTACGACGCGCGGCCTGGGCACGGTGGAGATGGAACGCATGGGCGGTCTGATCGCGGAAGTTCTGGGGGCCCGTGGGGATGGGGCGGTCCTGGAGTCCGTGCGCAAGGCGGTCGGCGAACTGAGCGAGGCCTTCCCGATCCGTCCTGCCGTCGCCGGTGTCTGATTCCAGGAGCGCGGCGGGTGCCCAGCCCGTCCCCGTACACGTCGTGACCGGTTTTCTCGGGGCCGGCAAGACGACCCTGCTCAACCGCCTGTTGAGCGGGCAGCACGGCGCACGCATCGCCGTGCTGGTCAACGAGTTCGGCGCCGTTCCCATCGACGGCCGGCTCGTCGTGAGTTCCTGCGAGGAGCTGATCGAGCTCGCAAACGGCTGCGTGTGCTGCACCATCCGGGGCGACCTGGCGCAGGCCCTCATCGATCTCTTCGCCCGCCGCCGACGCTTGATTCGCCCGCGACCAATCGACCGTGTCGTCATCGAGACCTCCGGACTCGCTTCCCCGGGGCCGGTGCTGCAGACCCTGATCGTGGAACCGGAACTGGCCGACCAGGCACGGGCGGCGGGTGTCGTCGCCCTGGCCCACGGGGCTCGGATCGCCGAACAACTACAACAGCACGGCGAAGCGCGGGAACAACTTGGCTATGCCGACTTGATTCTCCTGAACCACACAGACCGGGCGGTTGGTGATCAGCTGGATCGGGCCGAACAGGCGATCCGAGAACACAACGCGCTGGCTCAGCTCGAGCGCACCGCCCGGGCCGAGATCCAGCCGGAGCGGGTGTTCGATCTACGCCCCCTTGCCTCGGCCAACATCGATCCTGATGCCGTGCATACGCCCCACACGCCGGGGGCGGGAACCGTGGTGCTGCGCTCGGACCAAGCGCTGGATCTACACACGCTCAAGCTGTGGTTGCAGTTTCTGGCAACGCGTAGATCGCACGATATCTGGCGCCTGAAGGGCGTGCTGAGCTGCCGCGGGGAGGAACGTTCGGTCGTCGTCCAGGGCGTCTACCAGTGGCTCCAGATCGGCCCCGGCGACGAGTCGCCGCCGGCGACGTCGGTTCTCGTGCTCATCGGTCGCGATCTCGACGAGGCGGAACTACGACGGGGCTGGAGAGCCGTGCTGCGCGGAACCTAGGCCGCGCCGCTTTCTTCGCTGCGCCGGTAGCCCAATCCACACAGCAACGTAAAAACCTCGCTCCATGTGGGGAACAGTCGCCCCTGCTCGATGCGATAGCGTTTGCGTGCAGCGAGGTAGCCCGCGATCTGGTCCGCCTTCGGTTTGCGCCTCAGATCGGAACGTCCGGGCAGGCGATAGCCGAGATCGTAGACGATCTCGAGCACCTCCTCGTCGGTCAGGAATGAACGCATGTGCCGACGCTTGTATTCGTCGATGGCGGTTATGAACTCGAAGGTCTCACAGGTGAGTTGGTCCGGACGAGGGGTGTGCGTTCTGACGCGGAGCTTCTTCGGGCGCTCTTCGTCGGGGTTGTTGCTTGCGGAGGTACTCATGGCCGGTGCGTATCAGGCTCCCTGAATCGGCCCCGGGTACAGCCGGACTGAACCCAATCTGGGGTCCACCGCTGGAACCGCTAGATGCGCCCGCCGCGGCGTAAAGCTTCTTCCACTCGTTCCATCGTGGGGCCCTCGATCACGCCGACTTCCGTCACGATGGCGGTGACAAGTTCCGCCGGGGTGACGTCGAAAGCGGGGTTGTAGACGCGTACGCCCTCGGGGGCGGTGCGTTTCCCAAAGCCGAAGGTGACCTCCTTGCCGGGGCGTTCCTCGATCGGGATCTCGGCTCCGCTCGCAAGTTGGGGATCGAAGGTGGAAAGGGGTGCCACGACGTAGAAAGGAATACCGTGTTGGCGGGCCAGGACCGCCACGCCGTAGGTGCCGATCTTGTTGCACACATCCCCGTTACGCGCGATGCGATCCGAACCGACGAAGACCGCGTCGATCTTTCCTTGCTGCATCACGCTGGCGGTCATGTTGTCGGTAATCAGCGTGACTTCGACGCCCGCCTGGGTCAGCTCCCAGGCCGTGAGGCGGGCACCTTGAAGCAAGGGGCGCGTTTCGTCGGCGTAAACAGCGATCTTTTTTCCCTCTCCGTGGGCCACGTAGATCGGCGCCAGGGCCGTCCCCATCCCGCCCGTGGCGAGGGCCCCCGCATTGCAGTGGGTGAGGACCACCATTCCGTCCCGTAGGAACTTGGCTCCCAGCTCTCCCATGCGCTGACACTGCTTCGCGTCCTCGCGCTGAATGGCGAATGCTTCCTCGAAGAGCCCCTCGAGCAGGGCGTCGGGTGTCGCCCCCCGGGCGTGGTCGCGACGAGCTCGTTCCTGCATGCGCTCGAGGGCCCAGAACAGGTTGACCGCCGTCGGGCGCGCCTTGGCCAGGGTCGCACAGACCTCGCCGGTCCGGCCCAGGAAATCGTCGCCATCCTCGACCTGTGCAGTCTGCATCCCAAGCAGAACGCCGTAGGCCGCGGCGATGCCGATCGCAGGTGCGCCGCGAATCGCCAGGCGGTAGATGGCGTCGACCATCTCCTCGACGCTGCGTACGGAAAGCTCGACGTGTTGTCCAGGCAGGAGGGTCTGTTCGATCATTCGGACGAAGCCCGGTTCACCGCGGGAGGCGCCTTCCCAGCGCAGGGTCTCGACGTGACTCTTCAAAACGCTACTCGGTCGCTCCTCGGGATTCGATCAGACGAGTTTCGCACGCAACGCTTCGTCCTTGCGTCGAACGGCGGCACCCATCGCCTCGCGAAAGGCCTTGTAGCGTTCCGCGATTCCCTCGTCCGACAGGGCCAGAATGCGCGCGGCGAAGAGCGCGGCGTTCTTCGGACCGCCGCCGCCGACGGCCACGGTCGCGACCGGGATGCCGCCGGGCATCTGCACGGTGGCCAAGAGAGCGTCAAGCCCGCCCATCGGCGGGTTGGCCATCGGGATGCCGATCACCGGCAGGTCGGTGTGGGCCGCAACCACGCCCGCAAGGTGGGCGGCCCCGCCGGCGGCGGCGCAGAAGACGCGGATCCCGCGTTCCCGGGCTCCCTCGACGTATTCCACCAGCTCCTTGGGTGTGCGATGTGCGGAAAGCACGCGCGCTTCGAAGGGGATCTCCAGGAGCCCCAGGGTGCGGGTGCAATCCTCGAGCTTGGGGAAATCCGAATCCGATCCCATCAAGATCGAAACAGTCATGCGTTCACCTCGTTCGCCAGAGGATTGCTGCCGGTGATGGCTTCGGCGACCTCGCAGTAACGCTCCGCCACGCGCGCGACGATTTCGGCAGGCAGATCGGGTGCCGGAGCCTCCTTGTTCCAGTCGAGCGTCTCCAGGTAATCCCGCAGGACTTGTTTGTCGAAGCTCTGCTGGTTCCGGCCTGTGGCATAGTCGTCCCTGGGCCAGAAGCGCGAACTGTCCTGGGTCAAGGCCTCGTCGATCAAGACCAACTCGCCCCGGATGAGACCGAACTCGAACTTGGTGTCGGCCAGGAGGATTCCGATCCTGGCCAGCTCATCGGAACCGCGCTGGAATAGCGCCATCGAAGCTGCGCGGGCCTTGTCGAAGATCTCCGCCCCGACGCGATCGCGGGCTTGCTCCGGAGTCAGCGGTTCGTCGTGGACGTCATCCTTCGTGGTGGGTGTCAGGATCGGCTCGGGCAGCCGACCGCAGAATTCGAGGCCCGCGGGCAACGGGATGCCGCAGACCGTTTGGGAGCGCTGGTACTCCTTCCAGCCGGATCCGGCCAGGTACCCGCGGACCACCCACTCGACGGTGGTCGGTTCCGCCCGCCGCACGAGCATGACGCGACCCCGGAGTAGCTCGCGCTCCCCTTCCGAGAGCCCTTCGACGGCGCCCTCGTCCGTGCTCACCAGGTGGTTGGCAAGGATGTCCTCGGTCCGGGCGAACCAGTGCGCAGCCACGGCGGTCAGCACGCGCCCCTTGCCGGGGATGCCCTGGGGCATGAGCACGTCGAAGGCGGACACCCGGTCGGAGGTGACGAAAAGCAGGTGCTCGTCGTCCACCTCGTAGATGTCGCGAACCTTGCCGCTGTTGTAGAGGGCGAGGGGCCCGAGCTTCTGCATGGGACCGAGATAGGGCGTGGTTGCTGTCATCGAGAGAAGCTCGCTCAGGGATAGGGCGCGGATGGCCGAAACGGTGAGTATGGCAGGGGTCGCTCCGGCCTACAATCCGCCGATGGACACGCCGGACGCCGAATTCGAGTTCCGCACCACACCCGTTGCCAGTTCCAAAGACCGGGAGCGGTTGCGGACGGCCGGGGGGTTCACCCCCGCAGAAGGGCTGAAGGGCGAGCTGGTGCCTCCCGGCTCGAAGTCGGTCGCCCAGCGATGGCTCCTCGCGGCCACCCTGGCCGAGGGAACGACCCGCATCGAGAGTCTCAGCGAAAGCGCCGACATCGAGAGCGCTCTCGGCCTGGCGGAGCGTTGCGCCAGAAGCTTTCGAAGGGGCGGCCCCGGAGTGGTCGAGATCGAGGGCCATCCTCCGGGCGAACACACCGGACCCGGTCCGAGCGACGTTCTCATGGTGGGGGAGTCCGGTACGCTTTCTCGAATGGCTACGGCCGCCCTCGGCCTGGCGGGCGACCCGAACACGCCGATCACGCTGCGCCCAGAGGGGACGTTGCTCACGCGCAAGAGTGCACCGCTCTTCAAGGCCCTCGAAAGGGCCGGCGTCTGTTTCGTGATGCAGAACCTCCCCGGCACCTGGCCGGTGACCCTGGTTCCGACGCGCAACCCGGGCGAAATCCTGCTGGAACGACCCGTTTCCAGTCAGGAGCTCAGCGGGCTCCTGTTCGGTCTGGCGGCCTTCGGCGAACCCGGTTGCGTTCACGTGCGCGGACGTTTGCCAAGCGCCCCCTACGTCGCCCTGACCCTGCGGGCGCTCCTGGACTTCGGGGTCGAGGTGCACGTCGAGCACCCCGACCCCGGCGAGTTTCGCTACCACGTTCGCGGGCCGCTGCGCGCACCCGAGGCCGCCCTCCTCGTCGAACCCGACGCCTCGTCCGCGGCTGTAGGGCTGGCCGGAGCTTGCATCACGGGCGGAGAGGTCCGGATCCGCCTCCGCAATGACACGGCCCAGGGGGATGCGGACATCGTCGAGCACCTGGCCGCCTTCGGATGCCGCGCCCAGCACGTGGACGGCGTACTCTCCGCCGCCGGTTTCCCGGAACGGGGCGCCGAGCTCGATCTCGAGGGCGGGCCGGATCTGGCCCCGCCCCTGGCCGTGGTTGCCGCGGCCGTCGCCCTGCGTCGCGGGGAATCCAGCGTCCTACGGGGCCTGGGCACCCTGCCGGGCAAGGAGAGCGATCGGCTAGAGGGGCTCTGCGAGGGACTCCTGCGGGCGGGTTTCCGGGCCGAATGCGGGCTCGACGAGCTTCGCATAGGGCCCGGTCCCCACGGGGTGGATCCGATTCTGCTCGATCCGAGGTGCGATCACCGCATGGCCTTCGCCTTCGCCCTGCTCTCCTTGATCCGTCCCAACGTCAAGGTTGTAGATCCCCATTGCGTCGCCAAGAGCTGGCCGCAATTCTGGGAGGACCTCGAAGCGTTGGGGGCCCGCCCCGGCTCCCGACGACCCGGTTAGAGCCGCCCTCCTCCTCGAACGAATCCATGCCCGATTCCAACCCCACCCCCGTACCCGACGGCCCTGTCCTCATCTGCGGCGGTGCCGGATACATCGGCAGCCACACGGTCCGTGCTCTGCGCCGGCTGAACGTCTCTACGGTCACCCTCGACAACCTGTCCACGGGTCACCGCGCCCTGGTCCAGGGGCCCTTCGAGGAGGTCGACCTGGGCGACGCCGAAGGTGTCGCCGCCGTTTTCGAGAAGCACCGCCCCGAGGCCGTGATGCACTTTGCCGCCAAGTGCTACGTCGGCGAGTCGGTCGACAAGCCCTCCAAGTACTGGCGCGAGAACGTGTCCAACACGCTCGGTTTGCTCGATGCGATGCGCGCCGTCGATTGTCGGAACTTCGTTTTCTCGTCGACCTGCGCGACCTACGGGGAACCGGTCGAGATCCCGATGACGGAGGACCACCCCCAGAACCCCATCAACCCGTACGGTAGAACGAAGCTCGTCATCGAACAGATGCTGTCGGACTACGCCCAGGCCTACGGCCTGCGCTATGCCGCCCTGCGGTACTTCAATGCCGCCGGGGCTTCGCCGGACGGCGGGATCGGCGAAGACCACGAACCGGAGACGCACCTGATTCCCCTGGTATTGCAGGTTGCCCAGGAGAAGCGCGAGAACATCCACGTCTTCGGCGACGACTATCCGACCCGAGACGGCACATGCATCCGTGACTACATCCACGTGGACGACCTGGCGGACGCCCACCTGCGGGCCCTCGGCAAGCTCCAATCGGGCACACCGTCCCTGAAGTGCAATCTGGGCACGGGCCATGGCTATTCGGTGCTGGAGCTGATCGAAACGGCGCGGAAGATCACCGGGCACAGGATCCCGCACGTCATCGATCCGAGACGTCCCGGCGATCCGGCGGAACTGGTCAGCGGTGGTCAACGGGCCCTCGAACTTCTGGGTTGGGAACCGAAACGCTCGGCCCTGGAGACGATCCTCGGGGACGCCTGGGAATTCCACACCGATAACCCGGGCGGCTTCGGGTAGGGCCGGAGGATGGGGGTTCGTATCCACGTCCTGGGAGCGGGGTCGATCCTCCCGCGCGCCGGCTACGGTTGCGCCGGTTATGCCCTGGTCCTCGATGGATCGGACGACATCACCTTGCTCGACTGCGGCCCCGGATCGATTCGCAACCTCGCAGCCGCGGGGCTGCGCGTGGAGAACGTCAAGCGCATCGTCTTCTCTCACTACCACCTCGACCACTGCCTCGATCTGTTCGCCCTGATCTTTGCGCGCCGCAATCCGACCGTGAAGTTCGCTCACCTGTCGGTCTACGGTCCGGTCGGCCTGCGGCGCCTGATCGAAGACACCCCCAAGGGCCTGGGGCACTATGCGGTCGATTCCGATATCGAGTGGAACGAGATCGAAATGGACGCCCGGGGCTTTGGACGATTTCGCGCCGCGGGGATGCGCTTCACGGGCGCCGCGAACGGGCACTGTGGGGAAGCCGTCTCCTGGCGCATCGAGGGGCCGGGCGGGGGCGCCGAAAAGGGGTCCACGCCGGATTGGTGCCTGGCCTATTCCGGCGACACCGGCGATAACCCGGTCGTGGCCCGCATCGCAAAAAAAGCGGACCTTTTCCTCTGCGAGTGTTCGTTCGCCGAGGAAGAGGCACAGCCCAACCACCTGACCCCGCTCCAGGCGGGTCGGCTGGCCGCGACGGCCGGAGCCCGAAAACTGGTCCTGACCCACTTCTATCCGAGCCTGCGGCCTGAGGACGCGGCCGCCAGGGCGGCGGATGTATTCGACGGACCCATCGAGACGGCCCGGGACGGCTCGACACACCTTCCGGACGAGCTCCCGGCGGAATAGAGGTTCTTGCCCGCGGATCCGATGGGCAGAATGAGCCACATGCGGGGAAGATGCCTCTACACGGTCGGCGCGCTCTCTTGTCTTGCACTGCTCGCGAGCGGGCGAGGAGCGGAGGGAGAGTGGAAAAAAGGATTCGAAACGATCTCCGAGGCGGATCTCGAAGCCCACCTCCTGCAGATCGCTACACCCCACCTCGAGGGTCGCGACTCACCCAGCGAGGGATTGAGTCGCGCGGCGAAGTACATCATCGAGCGGTTCAAGTTGGCGGGAATCGAACCGGCGGGGGACGGAGGGTTTCGCCATCCCTTCACGGTCAAGAGCAGCTGTGTCGCCGAAGAGCGCTGCCGGCTAACGATGACCGCCGGCGAAGACATTCAACGCTTCGAACTCGGTCAGGACTTTGTCCCGTTTCCCTTCTGCGATGGCAGGGCCGAGGGCGAAGTCGTGTTCCTGGGATTTGGGATCAGCGGCGCCAGACGCTATGACGATCTGGGCAGACGCAGCTACAAGGGCAAGGTCGCCCTGATCCTGTCCGGGGAACCGCGGCACAAAAGCCGCTTCGAGGGCCCCGTGGTCACGAAGTTCTCGGACACCTATGCGAAGGCCAGGGAGCTGCAGGATCGCGGTTGCGTCGGCGCCTTGGTCGTTCGACGCAACCCGGCCGAGATCAAGTCCAAGGACGGCACGGTGCTGCCGCCGACGAAGCTCGGCTATCGCCACACGTGGGGGCGCTGGAACCCCGCGACGACCAAGGGTATGGCTGCCCCCGAGAAGCGCCTGAAGATCCCGGTGGCCGAAATCACCGAGGCCGTCGCCACGCGTATCCTGGGTCAGGACATGGCGGCGCTTGCAGCCAAGCTGGACAAGACGGCCAAGCCCAAGCGCATCGAGACGGAGGTCACCATCGCGCTGGGAACCGGCACCCGCTCCTGCGAGGCTCAAATGGACAACATCTTCGGGATCGTGCGCGGCACGGACGAGGGGCTTGCCGGGGAGTACGTGGTGGTCGGAGCCCACTACGACCACGTCGGGGTCGACTGGTGGGGGCGCGTTGGCTGTGGCGCGGACGACAACGGCAGCGGTACGGTGGCCGCTCTGGAGCTGGCCGAGGCCTTCGCCCTTTCCCCGCCCCGTCGCTCCCTGATTTTCGCGTTCTTCGCGGCGGAGGAGGACGGTCTGATCGGCAGCGACGCCTTCGCCGATGAATTGCCCTTCCTGGGGGAACCGAGCACGACCCGGTCCGGCCGCCCGGTCGTCGCCATGTTGAACATGGATATGCTGGGGCGGGGTAAAGACAAGGAGGTGGCGGTGCTGGGCACCCGGCAAAACCCCTCCTTCGAAAAGACCCTGAAGCGCGCCAAGAAGTTCTCGAAAACCGGCCTCAAGAAGATCATCACCGGCAAGGGGATGCACCTGTGGGAGCGTTCGGACCACTACTCCTTCCACAAGCGAGACATCCCCGTTCTGTTCTTCATGGAGAGTCCCTCGGAAACGGACAACCCCGACTACCACACCTTCCGCGATACGATCGATTCCCTGTCCCTGCGGAAGATCGCGAACACCACGAGACTGGTCTTCAATACCGCATGGTTGCTTGCAACCGACGAGGGGCGCCCGCCGGCGCCGCGCTAGTGGGCCGACGGAGCGCCGGCGCCTTGAAGCGAGTGCTCGGCGCGTCCTGTGCGGGTGGGCTTCTGCTCGTCTGTGCGGCGTGCTCCGGGGAGGTCGACGCGGCTGCACAAGCCGCTGCGAGCGCGGGGGATGGGGCGACGGCGGGGCCGGCCCTCGAAGCGCTGATGGCCGAGGTGCCGAAGCCCGATCCGGGCCCGCATCCGAGGAAAGGAGCGCTGCAGTCACGCTTTGAACAGGTCATCAACACCACCCTCGAGAAGGCGCGCCGGCTCTCGGAGGGCAAGGCGCATGCGGGCAACATCGACCTGGCCGTCTGCGTCCTCGAAGTCGGGGACGACCCCGTCGAGCTCGTGGCACGCCATGCGGACCGGCCCCAAAGACCCGCTTCGAACATGAAGCTGGTGACCACCGCCGCGGCGCTGGTGTTGCTGGGACCGGGGCAGGAGTTTCGCACGCCCTTCGAAGGCCGCGGGACCTTCTCCGGGGGCACCCTGACGGGGGACCTCGTCGTGCGGGCATCCGGGGACCCCGTCTGGCACCCCGAGGGTCGCGCCCAGGAGAGGCTCAGGGAAGTGGCGCAGCAGCTGTACGGGCGCGGGCTGCGCCGCATCGAAGGAGACCTCGTGCTGGACGAGGGCAGCTTTCTCGAGCCCGGTCCCGGACCGGGCTGGCCGGGTGCGGCCCAGCACTGGGCCGACTACTGCGCCCGCTGCGCGGGCTTCAGCGCCCAGGGGGGGGTGCTGTGGGCCGTGGTCACGCCCGAGGCGGCCGGGACCCGGGCGCGGATCTCCGTGCACCCCACGCCCCATGGACTGGGTTCGCGCTACGGCGTCGAGACCACCCGCGGCGGTCCCCTCGACGTGCGGGTCGGCGCGACCCGAAGCGCCGTGACCGTCAAGGGCAGTCTTGCGGCGGGGGGCGAGCCCTTCGTCGCAACCTTCGCCCACCCCGACCCGGTCGCTCTCTTCGGCGCGGTCCTGGAGTCCGAACTTCGGGCCGTGGGAATCGCACTGGAGGGGGAGATACGGCGCGAGCGGAACGTCGCGATCGAAACCCCGCTGCCCGGCCCCCTGGCCGAACTGCGTTCGAGCCTCGACGTGCTCTATCCAGCGATCAATTCCGATTCGAACAACAGCGTTGCGGACCAGTTGTTCCTCGCCCTGGGGCACACCGTCGTGGGTCGAGGCACGCGCGACGGTGCCCTGGAAGCCGTTCAACTCGCCCTCGAGCGGCTCGGCGTCTCCACCGCCGGATGGATCCAGGTCGACGGCTCGGGCCTCTCGCGGCACAACCGGATCAGCGCCCACCAGGTCACGGCGTTGCTCGAAGCGGTGCTCCGTGGAGCGGATGAGTCCGCCGACGTGCTGCTCGATTCGCTCGCCGTGGCGGGCCGTTCCGGTACCCTCGCAAAACGCCTGCAGGGCACGCCCTGCGAGGGCCGCATCTATGCGAAGACCGGCTGGATCGCTGGTACGAGCGCGCTTTCAGGGGTCGCTTTTCCCCTGGATGGGCGCACCCTGGTTTTCTCGATCCTGATCGAATATCCGCCCTCCGTCGGCGGCATGAACACCCACTGCTTCAAACCGATGCAGGACCGACTGTGTTCGATCCTGGTCGAGGAGGAAGTACCGTGAGCGGGCAGACCGACATCCGACAACGGCCGGAACTCGATGTCGCGCTCGCCGCGGCCCGGGAGGGGGGCGAGGTCTTGATGGGATTTTTCGGACGCCTCGACGCTTCGCGCATCGATCGCAAGAGTTCGATGCGCGACCTCGTGACCGAGGCCGATGTCGCTGCGGAGCGCTGTCTCGTCGCGCGACTGCGGGAGGCCTTTCCCGGGCACGCCATCGAATCCGAGGAGGAGGTCCGGGACGTCCAGGACGGGCGGCCGCGGTGGTTTCTCGATCCCCTGGACGGGACGGTCAACTTCGTTCACGGCCTGCCCCTTTTCGCCGTGTCCATGGGGCTCTACGTGAACGGGCTCCCGCAGCTCGCGGTCGTCCACGCGCCTCGCTTGCAGGAGACTTTCTATGCCCTGAGCGGGTCCGGGGCCTTTCTGGAGAGCGAGGACGGACCGCCCGTACGGCTATCCGTTTCGCCGACGCGGGAGCTCTCGGAAGCCATCCTCGCCACCGGTTTTCCCTATCGCAGGGGCGAGCTCGAACACGACAACCTGGCAAACTTCCAGGAGCTCTTCTACTCGGTACGCGGTTTGCGTCGAATGGGCTCCGCGGCGATCGATTTGGCCTACACCGCCGCGGGACGCTTCGACGCCTTTTGGGAGCTGCACCTGGCTCCCCACGACGTGGCGGCGGGTGCGCTCCTTGTGCGCGAAGCCGGCGGCATCGTCACCGATTTTCAGGGAGGAGAGGATTGGTTGCGGGGCGGCAGGATCGTGGCGGGGGGTCCGCAGCTGCACCCGGTACTGCGGGCGAGGCTGCGGGGTTAGCTGGAAGGTTTCGGGCATGCGGGTCCTTTCGAGGCCCTGTGCTCGCCTGCTAGGATGAGCCGTCTTTGCCCGGACGGAGGAAACTTCGTCGGACCCCCTTCCGGAGGGAGCTCGGTAAGGGGGTCCGACGAAGCGCCGGAGTGGCGCTGCAAGGAGACGCCGGGAGAAAAAGACGGAGGCAATGACGGCCGAAGCGATCCAAATTCGAGGCGCACGCCAGAACAACCTGTGCGATGTCTCGGTCACCATTCCGCGTGGGCGCCTGGTCGCCGTCACGGGCGTCTCCGGATCGGGAAAGAGTTCGCTGGCCTTCGACACCCTCTTCCGCGAAGGTCAGCGCCGTTTCCTCGAAACCCTCTCGGCCTATGCGCGCCAGTTCCTTGGACGCATGGAGAAGCCCGATGTCGACCTCATCGAAGGTCTTTCTCCGGCCATCGCAGTCGATCAAAAAGCCATTCAACGTGGTCCGCGCTCGACGGTGGGAACGATCACGGAGATCGTGGACCACCTGCGCGTCTTGTACGCCCGTGCGGGCACGGCGCACTGTCCGGAACACCAAACGCCCCTCTCCACCCGGACCGCCGAGTCGATCTGCCGCGAGATCATCGAACGCTTCGACGGACAGGCCATACAGATCCTGGCGCCGCTCGTGCGCGATCGCAAAGGCCAGCACAAAGCGCTCTTCGCGGACCTACGCCGGAAGGGATTCGTCCGCGCGCGCGTCGACGGGACCGTCAGCCGCCTGGAAGAGGTCGTAGAGCTCGGCCGCTATCACCGCCACACGATCGAGGTGGTCATCGATCGTTTGAAGATCGGCGCCCCGGCCCTGTCGCGGCTACGTGAGGGCCTCGACGGAGCTCTCGAGCTGGGCAGCGGCGATGTGTGTGTGCTGACGAAGGGCGACGAGAAGACCTTCTCGACCCAGAGGACCTGTCCCCGGTGCAGGCGTGAGGCGCCGCCCCTGGAACCGCGGCTGTTCTCCTTCAACTCCCCCCACGGGGCCTGTCCCACCTGCGCCGGCATGGGATTGTTGCGACGCCCCTCGTCGCGCCTGGTCGTCTCCGACCCGGCCCTGTCGATCGAGGAGGGTGCCCTGGCCGTGACGCGCGCCGGCGGCGGGGCCCTGCTCTTTCCGCGGGTGGACTTCCGCTTCCTGCGAACGATCGCCGAGGCGTCTGGTTTCGACCTGACCACGCCCTGGGAAGAGCTGGCACCCGAGGCCAGACGCACGGTTCTACGCGGGTGTGGCGAGCGGCGCTTCCCGGCCAGCGCCTCCTGGTCGGGGCGGCGCCACAGCGGATCGGTGAAGTACCAGCGCAGGTATCGAGGGGTCCTACCCTCGATCGAACGCGCCTGGCGCAAGGGACAGCGGAAAAAGCAACTGGAGCGCTTTCTCGAGGAGAGGACCTGCAAGGACTGCAAGGGGACGCGGCTCCTGGATGTGGCGCGTGCGGTGCGCTTCGGTGAGGTGACCCTGCCCGAGCTCCTGCGTGCCCCCGTGGGGAAACTGCAGGCCATCCTCGATGGGCTGCAGTTGTCGGAGCGAGAAACCCAGATAGGAGAAGGGCTCCTGCACGAGATTCGGCGGCGTATCGCATTCCTTTGCGAGGTGGGATTGAGCTACCTCAGCCTGGACCGCTCGGCGGACACGCTTTCGGGGGGAGAGGCGCAGCGAATCCGGCTCGCGGCCCAGCTGGGGGCAGGATTGCAGGACGTTTTGTACGTCCTGGATGAGCCCTCGGTCGGCTTGCACGCTCGCGATCATGGACGGCTCTTCGGCGCCCTCGAAATGCTGCGTGACGGCGGCAACACGATCGTCGTGGTCGAACACGACGAAGCGACACTGCGCTCGGCCGACTGGTTGATCGACATCGGACCGGGACCGGGCAAGCAGGGCGGCCGGGTCGTCGCCGCCGGTCCGCCCGGGGAGGTGGCCAGGGCGGACTCGCCCACGGGTCAACTGTTGCGCGGCGAACTCACCATGCCCAAGCCCGCGGAGCGACGCCCCGGCAACGGCAAGTGCTTGCGTCTCCACGGTGCCAGCGGGTTCAACCTCAAGAAATTGGACGTCTCCCTACCCCTGGGAGCACTGACCGTCGTCAGCGGCGTCTCCGGGTCCGGCAAGTCCACGCTCATCCACCACACCTTGCAGCGTGCCGTGACCCGGCACCTGGGTCGCGAGGCACCCCCGCCCCTTTCCTGCAAGCGCATCGAGGGGTTGGAACACATCGAGGAGTTGGTCTTCCTTTCGAGCGCACCCATCGGACGCACGCCGCGCTCGAACCCCGCGACCTACACCGGCGCGTTCACCCCGATTCGCGATCTCTACGCGCGCATGCCTGAAGCACGCATGCGCGGTTGGGCTCCAGGACGTTTCTCCTTCAACGTCGCCGGCGGCCGCTGCGAGGGCTGTCAGGGGGCGGGCGCGAAATTCGTGGAGCTGCAGTTCCTGGCTCCGGTGACGGTTCCCTGTGGCGATTGCGGGGGACATCGATTCCAGCAGGAGACGCTCCAGATCCACTATCGGGGCCACTCGATCGCCGACGTTCTAGGCCTGTCGATCCAGGATGCGGTCGAGCTCTTCCGCGACCATCCCAAGATCGTGCGGCCGCTCGCCGCGCTGGTCGAAGTGGGTCTTGGCTACCTCAGCCTGGGCCAACCCTCGACGACGCTCTCGGGTGGCGAAGCCCAGCGCGTCAAGCTGGCCAAGCACCTGCAACGCCGCTCGCGCAAACACACCCTGTATCTCCTGGACGAGCCCACGACGGGACTGCACAACGCGGATGTGCAGAGGCTCCTGGGGGCGTTGCAGCGGCTCGTCGACCAGGGCCACAGTGTCTGCGTGATCGAGCACATGCTCGATGTCATCCGGGCGGCCGACCACGTGATCGATCTGGGACCGGAGGGTGGAGCTGAGGGTGGATACCTGGTCTGCGCTGGAACCCCCGAGGAGATTCAGGAGTGCGAGCAGTCCCATACGGCCGCTGCTCTTTTCGCCGAAGAGCGCCTGCGCGCCGGATCCTTTGCGGGGAACTCCGACAGCCTGGAGGCCGGCAAGCTGGCATCCAGGCCGCGGAAAAATCTCGATGTGATCGGTGCCCGCACACACAACCTGAGGAACATCGACGTCAGCCTGCCCCGGGGATCCCTGACCGTCGTGACCGGACCGAGCGGATCGGGCAAGAGTTCCCTGGCCCTCGACACGATCCATGCCACGGGCCGCCAACGCTTCGTCGAGTCGCTCTCGACCTACGCCCGACAATTCCTCGCTTCGCGCGAACGGGCCCCGGTGGAACGTATCGACGGCCTCGGTCCCAGTATCGCCGTGGAAGCGCGCACCTCCGCCGGCCATCCACGGTCCACGGTGGCGACCACGACCGAAATCCACGATCACCTGCGGGTCCTCTGGGCCCGGGCCGGAACGCGTCGCTGTCCCGAGCACGGCGAAAAGCTCGTGCAGACCGACGCGAGCGGGGTCGCCCGTCGGATCGTGCGCGACCACAAGGGGCAACGGGGCTGGATCGCGGCGCCGATCTTCGGCCCGGGGGTCGGGGAACCCGACGATCTGGAGAAGGCCTTCATCTCCGCCGTGGAGGAGTGGCGCAAGGCGGGTTTCGTGCGGGTTCTCATGGACGGGCTCGAGCGCCGCCTGGACGACAAGCTCAAGACTCCTGCGGAGGGCAGCCGCATCGATCTGGTCATCGATCGCCTCGCACTCGACACCGGCATGAAAAGCCGCATCGCCGAGGCGGTCGAGCAGGCCGAGGCGCTGTCCGGTGGACGGGTCAGCTTGCTGATCAAGAAGGGTTCGGGCGACCCGAAGCGGATCGAGTTCAGCACCCGCGGCGCCTGCACCCGCTGCGGCTTTCGTCTGGAGGAAGACCTCGAACCGCGTCATTTCTCGTTCAACGTCCACGTAGGCGCCTGCCCCAGCTGCGACGGTCTCGGTCAAAGCTGGCAGTGCAATCCGGAGAAGTTGGTCACACGAGCTGAGTTTCCACTGGTTGCCTCGGTGCAGGGCGACGATACGGCCATCCCAGGCAAGCTCGGACGCTATCTGACGAAGGGCAAGGGCTACTACGAGTTTCTGCTGCGCACCGTCGCCGGCAAGCACAAGTTCGATCTATCCAAACCCTTCGAAAAGTTGAGCGCGAAGGCCCGCGATCTGTTTCTGTTCGGCAAGGGCGCACGCAAGAAGTACACGGTGCACATCGACCGTGAAAGCGCCAGCTTCGAGTTGCACCAGAGTTTCACCTCCGAGTGGCATGGACTGTGCGGCCACGTGAACGCATGGCACGGGCGTGCCGAGGATCCGGAGTGGCGCGAGATACTCGAAGCCTTCATGTCGCGGGAACCTTGCGCGCAGTGCAACGGCGAGCGGCTGGCGCCGGGTCCGCGCTCCGTGACCGTTTCTCGCAAGCGCCTGCCCGAGGTCTTGGCGCTCACCGTGACCCAAGCGCGCGCCTGGCTCATGAATGTGAAGCTGGCCGAACACAGGCGTGAAGCCGTGGAACCGGTGCGCGAGGAACTGGGTTCGCGTCTGTCCCTGCTCGAGGAAGTGGGGCTGGGTTATCTGACTCTCGACCGGGCCATGGGCACGCTTTCGGGCGGCGAAGCGCGCCGCGTGCGGCTTTCGGCCAGCCTGGGTTCCAATCTGGTCGGGGTTTGCTACGTCCTCGACGAACCGACGGTCGGACTGCACCCGGCCGATGTGGATCGCCTGACGAACGCCCTCTTCACCCTGCGCGACGGCGGAAACACGGTCATCGTCGTCGAGCACGACGAGAGCCTCATACGACGGGCGGACTACGTGCTCGACATGGGCCCCGGAGCCGGCCGCCTCGGGGGAGAGCTCGTCGCCGGCGGAACACCTGCTGAAGTGATGAGACACCCGGACTCGCTGACGGCCAAGGCACTGCGGGGCGAGTTGCCGCTCGTGGTGGAAGAAGAGCCCGTCCCCGCCGCGGCCGGCGCGCCACGTTTCACGCTCAGCGGGGCCAAGCTCCACAACCTGAAGAGCGTTTCCTTCGCGGCCTCGTTCGGCCGCCTCAACGGTGTTTGCGGGCCTTCCGGGTCGGGCAAGAGCACGCTGATCATGGAGGTTCTCGTCCCCGCTTTGCGCGGGGAACGACCGAATGGGCGCTGGCGTTCGCTCCGCCATCACGGCGCGATAAGACCACGCTTGATGGTGGTCGACGCGGCTCCTATCGGGAAGAGCCCCAAGAGCATCCCCGCCACGGCCGTCGGTTTGCTCGATCCGTTGCGGGAGCTTTTTACGCGCACGCCCGAAGCACGAATGCGCGGCTACAAGTCCTCGCACTTTTCCTTCAACTCCTCCCGCGGGCGCTGCCCGGTCTGCGAGGGACGCGGCGCCAGTCGTATCGAGATGCAGTTCCTGGCCGACCTGTGGCTCGAGTGTGAGGAGTGCGACGGCAAGCGCTACCGTCCGGAGATTCTGGACGTGCGGTACCGCGGGCGTTCGATTGCGGACGTTCTTGGAATGACCATCGACGAGGCGGCCGAGTTCCTGGCCCAGGTGCCCGCCCTGGCTCGCATTCTCGAGACCCTGCGCGATGTGGGACTGGGTTATCTGGGCCTGGGGCAGAGCTCGACCACCCTTTCCTCCGGTGAAGCCCAGCGGATCAAGTTGGCCGGAGAGCTCTCCCGCACGGAAGGGCTCGAGCGCAGCATCATCATTCTCGACGAGCCGACCACCGGTCTCTCGAAGAGCGACGTGACCTACCTCTACAGGGTGCTCCGGCGCTTGACGGGCCGCGGTGATTGCGTGATCGTCATCGAACACCACACCGATCTTCTGGCGGCCTGTGATGCTCTCGTCGAGCTGGGGCCCGCCGGCGGTTTGAACGGAGGCCGCGTCATCGCCAAGGGCTCCCCCGACGAGCTCTGCTCGGCGAAGGAATCCGTCACCGGGCCGTGGCTGGCAGCCGCCATGAAGCCCGGAGCCAACGCAGCGAACTCGCCCGGCATGAAGAAACGCAAGGCCGGGTCATCCAGAAAGGTGGCTTCGTGACCCTGCTCCCTGACAACCCCCTGATCGTGCAAAGCGATCGCACGCTGCTGCTGCACACCGTACGCTCTGTCGTCGACGATCGGGGCATGCCGGCGAAGGATGCGCAGGGCAAGCCGTTGACCGAAGAGCACCCACGGTTTTCTGCGGCGCGCAACGCCCTGTCGACCTTCGCGGAGCTCGAGAAGAGCCCGGATTATCTGCACACCTATCGCGTCACCCCGGTCTCGGTCTGGAACGCCGCCGCCCTGGGTTTCACCGCGGAAGAGATCGAGTCGCGTATCGAGGAATTTTCCTGCGTGCCGATCCCCCCGAACGTGATCGTCGACATCGCGTCGTGGCTCTCTCGCTACGGCCTATTGCGCATCGAGCGCAGCGGAGAGCGCTTCGAACTGGTGTCGGACGACGAGGGCGCCCTCGAAGAGGTGCTGAGCTTCAATTCGGTCGCCCAGTGGGTCGTGATCGACGAGCAACAGCGGCTCTGGGTGCGGGCGACCGACCGCGGCACGATCAAACAGGCCTTGATCCGGATAGGCTATCCCGTCGACGATCGCGGTGGTTATCTCGAAGGTGACCCGTTCCCCATTCCCTTGGCCCGGGAAACCGCAGAGGGCAAACCGTTTGCCCTACGCAGGTACCAGAATGCGGCCGCGGAGTGTTTTTACCGCGAAGGCAGTGTCCTGGGCGGCAACGGTGTGATCGTTCTGCCCTGTGGCGCCGGCAAGACGGTAGTTGGCCTCGGGGTCATGAACCTGGTGGGGGAGAAGACCCTGATCCTGACCACGAACACCGTGGCCGTACGTCAATGGCGCGAAGAAATCCTCGACAAGACCGATCTTCGCCCCGAGGACGTTGGCGAATACACCGGCGAGGGCAAGAGGGTCTGTCCCGTCACGATCACCACCTATCAGATGCTCACCTGGCGCCGAACGAAGACCGCGGAGTTCGAGCACTTCGCTCTGTTCTCCAAGGAGAACTGGGGCCTGGTCATTTACGACGAGGTACACCTGCTCCCCGCGCCGATTTTCAGGGTGACCGCAGCCCTGCAGGCACGACGCCGGTTGGGTCTGACCGCCACCCTCGTGCGCGAGGATGAAAAAGAGGACGAGGTCTTCTGCCTCATCGGCCCCAAGCGCTACGAGGTCCCCTGGAAGGTGCTCGAGAGTCAGGGCTTCATCGCGACGGCGGAATGCGTGGAGGTCCGCGTTCCCCTGGATGAGTCACAGCGCTCGCGCTATCTCAGCGCCGACGCGCGGCGCAAGTTTCGCGTCGCCTCGGAAAACCCGGCCAAGGTCGCGGTCGTCAGGCGGCTCATTCAACGCCACTCCGGGGGACGCATTCTCATCATCGGGCAGTACCTCGATCAGCTGCGCGCCCTGGCCAAGAACCTGGGCGTTCCATTGATCACGGGCAAGACCCCCACCTGCGAGCGCAGCCGTCTCTATGATGCATTCCGCGATGGGCGAGAGAGGATTCTCATCGTTTCCAAGGTGGGGAACTTCGCCATCGACCTTCCGGACGCCAACGTGGCGATCCAGATCTCCGGCACGTTCGGTTCCCGCCAGGAGGAAGCCCAGCGGCTCGGACGCATCCTGCGTCCGAAGTCCGATGGGGGACGGGCGTCCTTCTACGCCGTGGTCACCCTCGGTTCAAGAGACCAGGAATTCGCACAAAAACGCCAGTTGTTCCTGACCCAACAGGGCTACTCCTACGAAATCGTCGAGGCCGCCACCTTGACGGCAGAACCCGATCCCACGGTGCATGCATGAAGCGCGGGCGAACTCGCTCCCTTTCCTCGTCCAGCCGCCGCTCCGGGGGCGGCGGTAAGCACCTGCGCGGCTCCGCCTCCGCCGACGGAGGACTCCGCTCCTCCAGCGCGTCCCTCTCCGAGGGCTCCACAGGCGGCTTCAGCGTCGAGCAACTCCTGGAATCCATGCACCGAGGGGAACTGGAGGAACTGGTTCGTTTTTGGGGCGGTGACGGACAGGACGTGACGGACTCCGAGGATCACTTGCGCGATTGCGCACGCGGCTGGATGAGCAATCCGGCCCTGGTCGAGGAGCGCGTGGCCGACCTCGGACGCAGACGGGGGGCGGTCCTCGAGAGCCTGATCGGCTCGCCGGGATATGTGCGCAGCCGAGAGGAGCTGAACGACATCCCATCGCTGCGCTCGTTCTCCGAATACGAGATCGACTCATCGATCGCAGGATTGATGAGCCGCGGACTCATCATGCAGGGCGAGGACCGTCGCTTTGAGCGCTATGGCAAGCGGGTGCTTGGCGTTCCACACGAGCTCGGGGACGGGCTTGTCCGACGCCGGCGAAAGAAGCAACGCGGGATCTTTTCCGTACTGACCCTGCGCGGCCATCTCGATCAAACCTACTCCGAAAAAGCGCCGCGGCTCACTCCCCAGCGCGTGCGCGAGTTGTACAAGATGTACTCTCAGGAGACCGCGGCGACGGCCCGCATCGAGCGCTTGCCGGATGGCGTACGCGGGCTCGTGGAAAAGGCGATTCTCGAGTTTGGTGGTGTGCTACCGCGCCATCTCTTCGACCGTATGGAGACCCGTCTACCGCACTGGAACGGGCGGCGCTGGCGGAACATCATCGAGCAATCACTGATCGGGACCGTCCAGGAGTTGAACCTCTCCCGCTACGGGATCCAGCTGCAGGACGAAACCCTGATCGTGTTCAACGAAATCGCTCTGGCCTGGCTGCGGCGGGTCGCCGTGCCCGGCGATCCGGACAGCCCGCACGAGGAGCTGTCCATCGGCATCGACCTGGTCTCCAACATCTCCCGCTTCCTCGGCTACATCGACGAACACGGAGTGCGCTTCACCGTGCGCGGGGAGATATTCAAGACCACCGAGAAGAAGATCCTCCAGAACCTGATCCCGAATCACGGTCGCGAACTCTCGCGGGAGGAGGTGCTGCGCTTCATCTTTCGCTTCGCCAAACGACGCGGCCTGATCGATCGCACGGGCAAGCGTACCTTCCTGGTCACCGCCAAGGGGCGCCAGTGGGACGGTCAGTCCCTGGTCGAAAAACAGGGACTGCTCCTCGACTTCGCCCTTGCGGAGCGGCGCGGCACCTCGGAGCACCTCCATCAGGTGCGCATGCGCGAGATCTTCATGCGACTGTTGAAGCGAATCGAGGTCGGTACCTGGTACGACCTGATGTACCTGCCGTTCTTGGCACGCAACACCTACCTTTCGACTCTCGATGACTTTGACGTCGAAGAACGCTTTACGGAGCGTTCGAAGTCGGGCCGGATGCCCCCCATGGAGGACCCGCAGCGCCTGGCCTGGAACCTGATCCGCTGGGCACGCAAGCGGCTGTTCCTCCTGGGCATGATCGATATGGGCTATGACGCCGCTGGACGACCCGTGGCCCTACGTGCCTCCCGCCACGGATTGCGAGTGCTCGGTTTGAACGGGGCCGAGGAGGAAAAGAGCGAGAGTGTCGGGGCCCTGGTCGTGACCCCCGATTTCGAGGTCGTTCTCTTTCCGACCGGTGACGACGACGAATTGATCCACGACCTCGACCGTTTCGCCGAGCGCGACACCCAGGACTCGGTTCTACGCTTCCGAATCGCTCAATCGTGTGTGGGTCGGGCGCTGAAGCGCGGCATGCAGCTCGACAGCATTCTGGATTGCCTGAATAGCCACGCGCGCACTCCGGTCCCCCAGAACGTCTCCTTCTCCATTCGAGATTGGGCGCTGGGTGCGGGCTTGATGCGCCTTTCGGATGAACTGCGGCTCGTGTGTGAGCAAGCCGAAACCATGAAGCGGTTCCTGCAGGACGCTGGGACGCGCCGCTACGTCGGACGCGTCATCGACGAACGCCAGGTTCAGCTGCATGGACGGATCACGCCGCGGCGCATGCGGGCGCTGTTGAGAGATCTCGGCTACCTGGTCGAGCTCGGCGAACCCATCCACCCCTGAAGTGCGACAGGCCCTCATACGCCCATGGCAGCGACAGACCCGAATCGTTCGTCGCACCTGCCGCGTCTGGTCGCCTTGACGCCCGGGGCGATCAGCGAGCCCCAGATCCCGCGCCTCCTGGATTCCATCGAGCGCTGCCTCGACGCGGGACTGCCGGGACTGCTGCTGCGCGAGGCTGCCCTGGAGGACCGCCTCTTTTGGGGACTCCTCGAAGCCGTCCTCGAGGTTCGCGAACGCACCGGCACCGGGCTCTGGCTGGCCGTTCACGATCGCATTCACCTAGGGCTTCTGGGAGATTGTGAGGCGCTGCATCTGGGTTGGCGTTCGCTGCACCCTACGATGGGTCGGGCCTGCATCGGGGAGAGGCGGCTTCTGGGGTTCTCCTCCCACCGCCACGACGTTCCAGGTGCCTTCGAGATGTGCGACTACCTGTTCCATTCGCCCGTTCGAAAACCCGGCAAGACGGGATTCAAGTCGGCCATGGAACCGGTGGGTTGGGAGGGCTTGCGGCGCTTCGTCGAGAGTACGGATCGGCCGACCTTCGCCTTGGGAGGCTTGCGCCCCGAGGACGGTCACAGAGCGCTCCGGGCCGGAGCTCAGGGCGTCGCGGTGCTGTCGGGCATTCTGGGAGCGGAAGATCCGCCCGGCGCCGTCGTCCCCTACCTCGACGACCTGGAGTGTTGAGCGTGTCCCCCCGCAAACCCGTCGGCGGTTGGTCGGAAGCGCGCCTGCACGCCTGGCTGGCCCGCCGTTCCGGCACGCAGCCCATCCTGGCCGGCTCTCCCATGCACGACGCCGCGTGCCTGCGCCCCTTTCACGGACGCCCCACGTTTTCTTCGGACCAGACGATCGAGGGGGTTCACTTCGAGCTCGCCACCCCCGGGCGCCGCGTGGGGAGCAAGGCTGCGGCCCGCGCCCTGTCGGACCTGGCCGCTACCGCGGCTCGGCCCTACGCGCTTGCACTTTGCGTCGCTGCGCCGCCGTCCGTTTCCGAGGCCTACCTGCGGGCCCTGATCCGGGGTTGCGCCGAGATGGGCCAGCGCTTCCGTGCCGAACTGGTGTGTGGGGATCTAGCGCAAACGCGGGGCCCGCTGGTCGTTTCGGTCGCTGCCCTCGGCGTGCTTGCGGGCAGGCGCAAACCGCCCGGCCGGGATCGTGCGCGGGCGGGAGACGTCGTGCTGCTCAGCGGTCCGGTGGGGGGCAGCCCCCTTGGACGGCACCTGCGTATCGAACCTCGGGTGCTCCTGGGCCGCGCCCTCTTCGATGCGGGAGCCCGCACCCTGATGGACGTCTCGGACGGACTCGCTCTCGACCTCTCGCGTATCGCACGCGCATCCGAACGGCGTATCGACCTGGACTGCGCGAGGGTTCCGATACATGCCGACGCACGACGCCTGGCGAGATCCAGCGGACTCCCCCCGCTCGAACACGCGCTCAACGACGGTGAGGATCACGAGCTCCTGGCGGCCCTCCCAAAGAGCGTCTGGGGACGCGAGGGCCCGGGTCTGCAGCGTCGTTTCGGGGGCCTTCGTGTCATCGGACAGGTCGTTTCCGGGGAGGGGCTGTGGTTCTTGGGAGAAGGGGACGTAGAACCTCGTCGCTTCTCGGGTAGGGAAGGGTGGATCCATGGCCAGGGATAATCAGCCCTGTTTCGCTAGCCCTTCGGTGGCGGTCACCGAAGCCGTGGGGGAGCGCATCGGCGCCGAGCTCGGAGCGGGCTGCCTGATCTCCCTGGTAGGGGAGCTGGGCTCGGGCAAGACGGCCCTGGTCCGTGGTTTGGCTCTCGGTCTGGGGATCCACCAACCCGTGGGGTCGCCGAGCTTTACACTGATGAACGAATACGAGGGAAGGGTGCCGCTCTACCACTTCGACGCCTGGATGCGCGGACGGGAAGCGGCACTCCTCGGCGAGGGGGCCGGAGAGTTTCTCGACGGCGTCGGCGTGGCGGCCGTCGAATGGGGGGATCGGGTGGCGCAGTTCCTGCCCACCCCTCACCTCGAGCTCTGCCTGTGGCACCGGGGGCCCACGGAGCGACGGCTGGCGGTTCGGGTCATCGGGGCTGCGTCGGGGGGAGACCGAACCCGCCAGGGGCGGCTGGAAAGCGCCTGTCGATCCGTGGCCGGGACACCGGGGCTTCGGCCGACCCCCTTCGACGACGCCAGCCCTCCGGAAGAACAGTCCCCTTGAGAGGAAACTCGAAACGGGCTGAACCCATTCCCCTGGCCTGCGTTGGGGATTTTGCCTGATGGCGAACTGGGATCTCTCCCAGGACCCCCTGGTCGCCCTTCGGCAAGGCGATCCGGGCCCCTTCGAGGATTTCGTTCGCTCCCACACACGGACCTTATTCCTGTTCTTCCGCCGACTCGGGGCGGGCTTTCACCGCGCCGAGGACCTGACCCAGGAGACCTTTCTGAAACTTCACGCAGGAGCCCACCACTACGCACCCCGGGAACGCTTCGGCGCTTTCTGCTTTCGGGTGGCCCGCAACGTGTGGATCGACCAGCGTCGACACCAGGGCGCCCGTCCCCGGGAGCTCTCCTTCGGTAGTGAGGGGCTAGGGGAGGCCACGCGGCCGGATGGCCGCGTGGAGGAGATCTCCTCCGGGTGGGGCGGCGGTCCGCGACCGCTTCGGGACCCCCTCGCCCAGGCCTCCCTGGGGGAGCAGGATCTGCGGCTGCGGGCGGCCGTCGCCGAACTCGGCCGATCCCACCGGCGGGTTTTCGAGTTCGCGGTACTGGAGGAGCTCTCCTACCCCGAGATCGCTTCGATCCTGGAGATTCCGGTGGGCACGGTGAAGTCGCGTATGTTCCACGCGGTGCGCAAGCTGCGTGCAATCCTCAACCCCGATCGCGCAGGCACCGGAGAGGAGCGCGACGTTTGAAGAACGCACGCGAACAGCGCTTGATCGAACTGCTCGCGGATACCGGCGGCGAACACGGTGACGAGCTGGCCCTGCTCCGCTCCGACACGGACCTGAAAGAGGCCGCGTGCGAAACCGAAGAGCTGCTGGTCCGGGCGCGACGTGTGCGGGCGGAGGCCGACGCCGAAAATGCGCCGAATCCGGTGCGGGAACGCCTTCTGGTCGACCGCATTCTGGCGGCGACCACGCGCGAGGACCTGACCTGGCGCGGTGAGTGGCGGCTGCTCCGGCGCTTCGTCGTCGGTCGCTTCGCGCATTCGACCGCGCTGCGCTGGGTCGCCGCCAGCCTGGTGGTCCATCTCCTGGCCCTGCCCTTCTTCGGAACGGAGATCCTCGAATTTGTGCGACCGCTCCGGCTGGGCTTCGAGCCGGCTCCAGTGCCGTTCGAGGAGCTCGAAGAAGTAGAAACCCCGGCCCTCGTTGCGGAAGTGGTCGTGGAAGGGTTAGAGAGTCCCGCTTCCGCGAGCATCGAGAACGCCCTCAGACGCGCCCGCTACGTCCTGAGCAGGACCCGACCGCTGGCAGTTCCCTCTGCCGACGAACTGGAAACTGCTCCCCTGGAAATCCGCCTGCTCGCCGAGCGTAGCCATGGTCTCGGGGGGGGCTATGCGGATTGGGTGGGGAAATCGGAGGGTCTGGAGGCTGTGGACACGCTTCAGCAGGTGCTGTGGGCCGAGGTACTCCTGGACGGGTATGTGCTGAGAACGGAGCAGCCGGCGGCCCTGGCCCCCCTGCTGGGACGGCTCGCCATGGGCTCATTCGGAAGGCAGGAAAACGGGTCGGAGCCCACCTCGAGTCTCGTTTTCTTGCTCGAGGGCGCACTGGAGCGCGCGTGCGCCTACGGCCTGTGGGAGGCGCCCCCGGGATTCGATCCGGAGACCGCTCCGCTGCCCTTCCGGGGCGATTGGGGGCGTGCGCTCGACGAAACCCTAGAGAATCGGCCCGAGGTACGGGCTCCTTGGCTCGACCCCTGGAGACAGTGATTTCGACGAGCTGCGACGGATCTTAAACCATCCTAGGCGAACCGGCGGTTCCCTCATTTCAGGGGCTCCACTATCCTCTCGCGGCCATGTTCTCTTTTTGCCTGCCCTCAAGCACACGCCGAGTCGCGGCGTTACCGCTCTTCGCCCTCGCGCTAGCGTTTCCCGAGAGCGCGCAGGATCCAGCGCCCCAGGAAACGACAACGCAGGGCGATGGGGAAGAGATTCGCGTTTTCGAACTCACCCTCGAAGACGCCATGCGCATCGCACTTAGAAACAACCTGGCACTTCAAATCGAAGCACTCTCGACCGAGTCCGCCCACTATGAAGCCCTCGGAAGTTGGGGTGCCTTCGATCCGGTGTACTCACTGACCGCTTCCTACGACACCTCCGAGTCCCAGGCCACCGGCAGCCTGTCGGGCGGCGCCGTGGTCCGCAACGACTCCCTCGGCTACACGACCGGCCTCAACATTCCGTTCACCACAGGTGGCTTTCTCGACCTGACGCTGTCCCATTCGAACGACGAAACCAACAACAGCTTCGCCGCCTTCGACGTCTCTACGACCGACGTCATTACCGTCGCCCTGACCCAGCCGCTCTTGAAGGGCGCCTGGCAGCGTTTCGCGACCACAAACCAGCGCCTGGCGGAACTGAATTTCGAGATCCAGCGCCAGCGGGAACGTCAGATGCGCCAGCGTGTGCTGCTCGATGTCTCCAACACCTACTGGGACCTTGTGAGTACGATCGAGGAGCTGGGGGTGCGCGACATCGCCGTCGATCTCGGACAGCGACAGCTGGATCAGGATGAGAAGCGGCTGGAGGTCGGCGTGGGAACCGAGGTCGATGTCCTGCAGTCGGAAACCAACGTCGCCCAGCAGGACCAGCTGCTCTTGCAGGCGAAGTTCAACCTGCGTACGGCGGAAGACAATCTGCGGCGCATCCTGAGCCGCTCTGCGGAGGACGATACGGAAGAGCTGCTCGACCAGTGGGATTGGCCGATCCATCCCCTGACGAAGCTGCCCCAGGAAGTCTCCGTGGATGTTCCTGATTGGCGCGCTTCCCTGCACCTGGCCGAGGAGCATCGCCCCGAGTTGGCACAGCGGAGGCTGGACATCGACGCGGCGGAGATCGGCGTGACGCAAGCCCGTTCCGATTGGCTGCCCTCCCTGGACCTCAGCGCCAACATGACCGGTGTCGGCTTCGATTCCGATCCAGCCGAGGCCTTCGACACCGCCTCATCCTTCGATTTTCCACGGCAAGGCGTCGCACTCACCTTCAGAATGCCGGTCTTTCGGCGGGCGGCGCGTAACCGTCTACGTTCCTCGCGTGCGGGTCTGCGTTCCGCCCGCCTCAGCTACGATTCCACGGAACTGGACGTCCTGGCCGAAGTACGGGCCGCGGTGCGCGACATCAGCTATCTGGGCGAATCCGTCAACGCCGCCGTCAAGAGTCGCAGCCTGGCCCAGCGTCAGCTCGAAGCGGAAAAGTCCCGTCAGCGTGTGGGCAGTTCGACGACGTTCCAGGTCTTGCAGTTCCAGGAGGATCTCGCTTCCGCACTCTCCGTAGAGGTCGCGGCAAGGGCGGCCTTTGCGAAGGCCCTGGTCAAACTCGAATACGCGGAGGGGCAGCTGGACATGAAGACCGCCCGCGAAGCGGACCCTGGGGACTCGAAGGAGTGATCGGGGGGCTGGGGGAGATCGGGCTGATCGCTTCCTTGTCGCTCATCGTCTGGAGCGGGACGGCCTGCGGTTCGGCCAGTTCTCACGAATCCGAGAGTCATCGTGCGTTGCTGCTGGCGGATCACCGGATCATGGAGTTCATGGTCCCGTGCCACAACAGCGGCTTTTTCGACCGCGACACCTCGGACATCGTCGCGCTGCTCATCTCGAAGCTTGAACACGGCAAGACCGAGCCTCTCAAGCGCGCGAAGGAGGAGCTCGGAGCCCTGGGGCGCGATGCTGCCGAACAGCTGGATCGTTTCGTCGATCGCAATGCCAGCGATCCGATGCGCGCGCCGCTCCTGCAGAATGGCATCGATGCGGTGGGCTTCAATCTGACCGACGAGGCGCATCAGGTCCTTTTGAAAGGCCTCCAGCACCCTCAGGAGAGCGTGCGACGCCAGGCGCTGATCGGGTTTGCGGCACGGCATGCGCGCCCCGCAGACTTCGAGATCCTGCTCGAGCGAATCGAAGGCTTTGAAACCGCCGAGCTGAGGCGCATCGCCGTCCGCGCGATCTTTCTTGCCGATCGAGAGCGGGCGGAGAGACGGGTTCTGAAGTGGCTGAGCGAAAAGTCCCAGCGCGACCTGTGGATCAACGCCCTGCCGCTGCTCGCCGAAACCACAGACCCCGAGGTTCGGGCAGCCTGTGCCGCACTCTTCGACGATCTCGATCCGATCCTCGCGATCCATGTCGCTGCGCCCGCCGCCGGGGGGGGGGACCGACGCGCCCTCGCCTATCTGCGCGAAATGCTCGGCGACGAGACCCCTCAGAATCTGCGCACCTTGGCCGTCCAGGTCCTGGGGAAGGCCCGCCTCTTTGACGAGCTGGACGCTCCTTCGCACAACGATCCGGATGAAACCGTACGCATCTTCGCCCTCGATGCCATCGCTACGGCCGAGGGTCTGGATGATGTCGCAGAGCGCATCGCTCACTGTATGGACGATCAGTCACCCCAGGTGCGGGGACTGGCTCTCAAGCACCTGGTGGCCCTTCGCCATGCCGACGCGAGAGCCAGGGCCCTGGCCATGCTGAGCGAAAACGGGGCCATCCTGCAGGCGGCCCTCATGGCGATCCGCACCCCGATGAAGGAGGACGAGGATTTCGCCAGGCTGGTTCTTGAACGACTGCTGGAACGCCACGGACTCGAGGAACATCGCCCGCTCCAGAAGCGCACGGCGACCTACAAGGCGATGGGGCTCGTGCCCCTGGCGGAAGCTTCCATCTTCCTGCATGAATTGGGCATGGCCCACTTCGAAGAGGAGATCGAGAGCCTCGGGGCACACGACTGGTTGATGATCCAGGCGAGCAATACCGACAGGCCGGGCCGCCTGGCGCTGATCGCAGCTCTCGAATCAGCGACCGATCCCATCGAGCGCATCGACCTGATCCAGGCGATCGGTTCGTCCCGGGATGAACTGGCGCGCGAAGCGCTGCTCGAACTCGTCGGCCGGGGCGATCAAGAGCCCCTGGAACTGCTCTTCACCGCCAGCCGCCTGGTGCGCATCGGTCCCTCTTGGATCGTGGCACCGGCGCTCAAGCGAGCCTCCTACGAGGTCGAGGACATCGAAGTACGCAAAGCGCTTCAGTGCATGCTCTGGCACTGGTATTGAGGCCTCGCTACATACCGCCCGCAACTCTCCAGAGTTCCAGGGGCGGCAGACTCTGCGGGTCCAGGTGAGGCCCGGCCCATTCGGCCTGGGCGTTCTTGAGCGAGTAGATCTCACCCGCGACCTTGCACAGGACGAGCGGCGTCGGTTCGGGCCGCCAGGGCCAGCCGAGGACGACGAAGGCGTTCGACGGCCGCGGCGCATTCGCTTCGAGGATGCGAACGGAGTTCGCGTCGGAAACGGAATCTCCCGAGCGCTCGATCTTTCGCCTGGGCACGAGGGCGAAGAGGTAGCCGTGGCGACGGAGCAGGCGTCCCCCTTCCAGGACCTCCGTGTCGGAGAGGGCGTGCTGGAGCTCGCGGCTGTTTTCCAGCAAGCGCCCGACCTGGGGATAGCGGTGCTCCTCCCCCAGGAGAGCGAATTCGTCGGCCAAATAGCGCACCGTCGCGCGCGCATCGAGGGCGTTTTCGTGCAGGGCGAAGCCCCGCAGCCGGGAAAGGGAAACGAGGACGAGAACGGACACCACGGAGATCAGGGACACCGCTCCCAGAACGGACAACCCTCCGAGCGCTCGTCGGGGGGGAAGCGGGGTCGGGTTCGTCGAGCGCATCGTGGGCGAGGGGACGGGTGGCGATCTCGCAGAGTCGCCTGCGTGGGGCTACGATCGGGACCATACGAGCCATGCAACGACCCTCGATCAAGCACCTTCCCGACCCCTGGCGCAGGGCGATCTGCGATGCAGCCCAAAAACTGGGCGGAAGGGGCTTTCGTGCCTGGATCGTGGGGGGGGCGGTGCGGGACCTGGCACTGGGAAGAATACCGAAGGATGCGGACCTCACGTCCGCCGCACCCCCGGAGGTGGTGGAGGAGCTCTTCGAAAAAACCCACGCTGTCGGCAAGGCCCTCGGAACGGTGCGCGTGTTCCTGTCCGGAACCGAGCTGGAGGTGACGACCTTCCGGCGTGAGGGGAAATACCGGGACGGCCGCCATCCCCAACAGGTCGAGTGGGGGGGCAGCGTGGAAGAGGATGCTCGACGTCGCGACTTCACCTCGAATGCCCTCTTTCTGGATCCGTTGACCGACGAGATCTGCGACCCCACGGGGGGGTTGGCGGATATCGAAGCCGGACGCCTGCGTTGCGTGGGGAACCCCATGGAACGCTTCGCCGAGGACGGACTCCGCATCCTGCGCCTGGCTCGCTTCGCCGCGCGCTTCGACTGGGCCGTCGAACCCGCGACCCTCGCCGCCGCTGCGGATGGCCTGGCAGCACTCAGGGGGGTCAGCGCGGAGCGCGTGCTGGCGGAGCTGCAATCGATGGGGGACGGCGAACGCCCCGCCAGGGCCCTCGACATTCTCCTTCGATGCGGCGCCCTGGAGCGTTTGTTCCCGGCCCTGAAGCCCAGCCTCGAGGCCCGCTGCCTCGCCGTGGAGCGCCATTCCCCCGATGGTTCTCCGGTCGGCGTGGCGCTGTTCTTGGCGCTGTTTTTCTTTCCGGTGGATGAGGGGCCGGGGCGGGCGGAACTCGAAGCACTGCGGCCTTCCCGTGTGCTGACCAGGACCCTGGAAGCGACCTGGGCTCTGACCCTGCGCCTGCAACAGGCGCTCGCTGAGATCTCGCTGTCCCGGGCCGCCAGGATTCGCCTCGTGCGTTCCGAGGTCTTTCGGCGGGCCATCCACGTGCTACGCGCCTGGCAACTGCTCTTCGACGAGCGAGAGCTCGTGCGCTGGGAAGCTTTCGAGGCGCAACTCACCCAAGAGGAGCGCTTTCCCACGCCCTGGCTGAGCGGTGCGGACCTGATCGCCCTCGGAGTGAAGCCCGGCCCGCGCTACGCCGCCGTCTTGTATGCCGCGGAGGAGCACCGCCTCGCGGGCGACCACCCCAGCCGTGAAACGGCTCTCGCCTGGTTGCGCGGACGGGTCGCGGAGCCTGACTAGGAGGGCGGAAAGACGCGTCGCAGGGCGTAGCTCACCGGATAGCCGCAGAGCACGCAGGCGGCGACGCCGACGCCGATCGTCCCTCCCTGGGTCAGCGCGAGGGAACCGGTGACGACGAGCAGGCGCCGCAGTCCCATGCCCATCGCTCCCAGGATGGCCGAGGGATTCCAGTCGTCGATCGCCCGGACCCGACGGAGGAGACCACTCGCCCCGATGACAGCCAGCCCGCACCCGGCCGCGATCCACGCGCGGGGGGCCGACCCATCCAGGGCGCGCAACAAGGGCAGGAGCGCCAGCACACACGCGGCGAGGGCGAGCAGCTTGCGGGGATGAAACGGGGAGCCCGCCCCGGGGAGGGGGCCGGCTTCCAGGTCCTCGTAGCGCGCGAGGCAGGAGAGAAGAAAGACGTACAGCCCGTACCC
The DNA here is from genome assembly GCA_002683825.1 of Planctomycetota bacterium. Taxonomy (GTDB): domain Bacteria; phylum Planctomycetota; class UBA1135; order UBA1135. The sequence continues at coordinate 38,555 of NYUD01000047.1, read as the reverse complement.
GGCGGCCACGAGCACCAACCAGAGCGCCACTCCCGCCGTCGGATCGGGAGAGAGGCCGCGCCCGCAAAGCACACCTGCGGACAGGTTGGCTGCGCGGCAGGTCCCCAGGAGAAACGGCCCGATGAAGCTACCGCGCAAACCCAGGTTGTAGGCGAGCGAGACCAGGGCCACCAGGCCGAGAACCTGGCCTGCGAGCGGAACGGCGAGATAGGCGAGGAGCGGTCCCGTCAGGGTCAGAGCCAGCCCCAGGAAAAGAGCTGCTCCCGCAGGGATCTGTCCGGAGGGGATCGGGCGCTCGGGACGGGTGGCTCCATCGTGTCGGCGATCTGCCCAGTCGTTGAGTGCCATGCCGCCGTGGTAGACACCGAGCGCACCCGCGATCTGAAGCCATGGAGCGCCGCCCGAGGGCCAGCCTGAGCTCCCCAGTAGAACCCCCACCGCTGCGTCCGCGGCCGCCGAGGGTGCCAGGGAGAGCCGCAGGAGGCGTCCCAGCGCCAACATCAGAAGACCCAGCGCACCAGGTCGTTGTAGGTCACATAGACCATCAAGCTCAAGAGCAGGACGACACCGACCATCTGGCTGTACTCCAGGGTCCGTCGCGAAACGGGCGTACCCTTGATTTTCTCGACGATCAGGAAGGCCAGATGGCCTCCATCCAGGACGGGAATCGGAAGGACGTTGATGAACGCCAGGTTGATGCTGAGCAGGCACAGGAAGAACAAGAGCTTGGTCCAGCCCGTGTCCGCCACGTGATAGGACACGGCTCCGATGGTGATGATCCCGCCGACGTTCTTGGGAGAGACCTCATTGAACAGCATGCGCTGCAGCATCAACCAGGACTGGCGCATGATGTTCCACGACGAGCGGACACCGAAGCGGATGGCGCCGGCGAAGCTCGAGGAGCGGTAGAGGTACTGGTCCACCCTGGGCTTGAGGCCGTAGAAGGGGACGAAGTGCTCCTGGGGGGCGACCGAGAGGGTCAGTCTCGATTCACCCTCGGGACCGATCCGCGCCAGCTCGAAAACAGCGGCACGTTCCTCCTTGCCGGCCTGGAGCACCCGCCGCTGGATGTCGTCCCAGTCCTCCATGGCTTCTCCGTCGATCCTCAGGATGCGATCTTCATCGAGCATTCCGGCCCGGGCGGCTGGGCCGCCCGGCTGTGGCACGATCATCGTCGCGTTGATACCGAGGGAGAGGTCGCGAACCAGGGCGAACTTGCGCTCGAAGCTGAGCGGGGGAAGCACTGCCTGGAGGGTTCGTTCGCCACGCGAGAGCTCGAAGAGAATCTCGCCTTCGCCTGCCGCCAGGGCCGTGGCCAGGTCCCCCGCGACCGAGATGGGCCGCCCACCGACCGATAGAATTTCATCGCCCTCGTAGATACCCAGGGCGCGCGTGTCCGCGGAATCGCGAAGCCCCCGGACGATGTTGCGCTTGGGCCCGATGCCGACCATACGAATGCCTGAAGTCCCGGTCATCTCGGGTTCGATCCGCACGAGCCGCTCGATTCCGGAGGCGTCCTCGACGCGCACCTCGAGCGCCTTACGCGTGCTGAAATGGAGCTCGAGCTGTCGGCTGGGGTCCAGCTGGAGGGGCCCACCGACGACCTCGACCAACGCCTCTCCACTCACCAGGCCGGCCCGAGCGGCGGGGGAGTCGGGCAGGATCTGCAGGATCGGACGACCGGCCTCGTCCCGTGCACAATCCGGAACCACGTCGATGCTTCGGAAACCCTTGCCCGAATCGCGCTGTGAGGGCACCGCGATCTGACGCGGTGTCGTCTCTTCGGGGGCGAGCAGCGTCAGAAGGATCGCTTCTCGACCGCCGAGAGCGACCTCCGTGAAGATGTCTCCGAAATCGTGGATCTGCAGTCCGTTGACCTCGAGGATCTCGGAATGATCGGGCACGCGCGCCTCCCATGCGGCCCCGCCCTCGAGAACGTGAACGGTGGGGCGAACGAAGGGAACCCCGATCCAGAAGATGATCGGGAAGACGACCAGGGCAAAGACGACGTTCATCATGACGCCGCCGGAGTAGATGAAGAACCGCTGGCCGACGGGTTTCGAGGGAAGCTCGTCCGCCGCGGGGGGACGCCCCGTCTCGCGATTTTCCTCGCCGGCCATGCGGCAGTAGCCGCCCAGGGGAACGGCCGCGACCTGATAGAGGGTATCGCCTCTCCTCCAACCGAAGAGCTTCGGCCCGAACCCGAGACTGAAGGTCTCCACGCGCACGCCGCAAAGGCGGGCGGCGATGAAGTGGCCCATCTCGTGAATAAAAATCACCAGTCCGATGCCGAAAACGACCTGCAGAACCTTCAGAATCTCGGAGATGACTTCCATGGGGGGGTCGAGGATGCGGTGCGCGGGGGAGATGTCTCTTAGGGCCGGGCCTGCCGAAAACGAACGCCGGATTGCTGCCGCCGGGCAACTTCTTTGCGGGCGAGCGAGCGAGCGGCGACATCCGCGGAGAGAAGCTCGGCGATCGCCTCGGCTCCGGAGTTCGGGGCCAGAGGTGCGGAGCATTTTTCCAGTACGCTTCGGCTCAGCTGGGCCATTTCCTGAAACCCTATGCGTCCTTCCAGGAAGGCTTCTACACCGACCTCGTCGGCGGCGTTCAGTGAGGCCCCTGCCGTCCCCCCCAGACGCACCGCATCGTAGCCCAGCTCCAGGGCGGGAAAACGTTCCCGGTTTACCTCTTCGAAGGTGAGATTCTTGAAATGCTCGAGGTCGAAGCCTTTCAAGGCCGCCGGCGCGCGATGGGGCCAGTGCAGGGCGAAGTGGATGGGGCCGCGCATGTCCGGAGGGCTCAGCTGGGCAAGGACCGATCCGTCGTAGAACTCGACCATCGAATGGCACACCGACTGGCGGTGAAGAACGACTTCGATGCGCTCCGGTTCCAGCCCGAAGAGGTGGTGGGTCTCGATCACCTCGAAGGCCTTGTTCATGAGGGTGGCCGACCCCACGGTGATCCGTGGCCCCATGTCCCAGTTCGGGTGACGCAACGCCATCTCCGGTGTGGCCCGTTCGAGTTGCTCCGGGGGCAGGTCGCGGAAGGCACCGCCACTGGCCGTCAAGAGGACCCGTCGGACGCGTCCGACATCCTCATCGCCCAGGCATTGAAAGAGAGCACAATGTTCGGAATCGACAGGGAGAATCAGGGCGCTGTTTGCGCGAGCAAGCTCCATCAAGGGCTCGCCGGCGACGACCAGGGATTCCTTGTTCGCCAGGGCCAGGGTACGCCCGCTGCTCAGGACACCGAACGAGGGCAAGACACCTGCGGCGCCGACGATGCCATGCACGGCGATGTCGTAGGCCGCTTCCGTGGCGATCTCGACCGCGGCCTGGGGGCCCTCGACCAGAGCCGTGCCGGGCGGCAACTCATCGCGCAGCCTTGCGGCCGCCTCTGGGTCCGCCAGGCCCACCACACGCGGCTGGAACTCGCGTACCTGTTCCAGGAGCCGCTCCCACGAGCGGCCCGCGCACAGGGCGGTCACCCCGAGGGAACCCGCGCTGCTACGCACGATGTCGAGCGTCTGGGTCCCGATGGAACCGGTACTCCCCAGGAGGGCGATCTCTTTCATCTGCGTGTCGACGCCCCTTCGAAGTCGGCCGCGATTGCCCTCGGGAACGCCATAGCCTAGTTTAGGTCAAGCGGACTTCCCAAGGGAAAGACTTGGGCATGCGTCGCTCCCCGGACCCGCTCTGTGGGTTCGGTGGGGCTCGCGGATTCGTGTTTCCCCGCTGCCGGAGCGCATTGCATCAAAAGGCCCGATATTGCCCCCTCTGCGGCTCGTTGCTCGCCGGCACGAGGGTCTCCGGTCGTGTCCGTGGCCGCTGTGGGGACTGCGGATTCGTGGCCTTCATGAATCCCGCCAGCGCCTCCCTCGGGGTCGTCCTCAACGAGGCCGGCGAGGTGCTCCTGATTCGGCGCGCGATCGAGCCCTTCCTGGGCGCCTGGTCGCTACCCGCCGGGTACCAGGAAATCGATGAGAGTCCGGAGGAAGCCGTGCGACGTGAGGTCTTCGAGGAAGGCGGTGTGGACTGCGTGGTCGAGGGTCTGCTCGACCTGCTCTTCATCCCGGACGACCCTCGCAAGCCGGGCAACGTGGCCGTCTTTCTGTGCCGCGCCACCGGCGGCGAACCCAGGCCGGGCAGCGAAGAGAGCCAGGCCGGGTTCTTCCCCCTTTCCCGGTTGCCGGACAACATAGGCTTCGACAATGCTGAGCGCATCCTGAATCGACTCCAGGGCGCCACGGGCTTTGCCCAGCGCCTCTCCCAGCTCTCGCGCACCCTCGACGAGCGCACCTGACCCCGGCCGTGAGGTCCGACCCCCGATGAGTTCCGAAGATTCCCTTTCCTACAAGGACGCTGGCGTCGACATCGCCGCTCAAGATGAGGCGCTTGCGCGCGCTCGGGGTGCGATTCGAAAGAGCTTCATCCCGGGTGTACTCGGGGACGTCGGACTCTTCGGCGGGTTGTTCGATCCCGCCAAGGCGGGCTTCCGCGATGCGATCCTCGTGGCTACGGCGGACGGCGTGGGCACCAAACTCGAGGTCGCCCGCAAGGCCGATCGGTGGGACACGGTCGGACGGGATCTCGTTCAACATTGCATCAACGACGTTCTCGTACAGGGGGCCCAACCGCTCTTCTTTCTGGACTACGTGGCCATGGGCAGCCTCGAACCCGAGAAAGTGGCCCAGGTCATCTCCGGATGCGCGGCGGCCTGCAGCGCGAATGGACTCGCCCTTCTGGGAGGCGAGACGGCCGAGATGCCCGGTGTTTACCGCGACGGCGATGTGGAGCTCGCGGGCTTCCTGGTCGGCGCGGTGCGGCGGGAAGAGCTGCTCGACGGCAGCCGCGTGCGCGCCGGTCAGCACCTCATCGGATTGAAGTCCTCAGGGCTGCACACCAACGGCTACTCCCTGGCACGCATGATTCTCTTCGAACGGCTCGGTCTGGAGCTGATGGCGACGCCCGATGAACTCGGCGGGCAAACGGTGGTGGACGCGCTGCTCGAGGTGCATCGCTCCTATCTGCAACCCTTGCGACCGCTGATCGCAGCCAAGCGCATCGCCGCCCTGGCTCACATCACGGGGGGAGGGTTGCGGGACAACATGCGCCGTTGCCTGCCGGCCGAAGTCGATGCGGTCGTGGACCGTTCCACGTGGGAGCCGCCGGCGCTCTTTCGCTGGTTGGTCGCTGCCGGCGGCCTGGCCGACGAAGAGGCCTACAGGGCCTTCAACATGGGGATCGGGATCGTGGCTTTTGTCGAGGGGGACGAGCTCGAGGAGGTCGAGACGAGTCTTTGCAATTGCGGCGAGGAGCCCGTGCGCCTGGGACGTACCGTCTCGGGCAGCGGCCATGTGCGCTGGGCGGAGAAGGGCTGATGATCGCTCGACTGATTCTGCTGTGGAGCCTCCTGGGCGGGCAGCAGGACGAGACCCAGCAGTTCTGGATGCCCTTTCTGGAGCGAGCCCAGGGACTGCTTCTGTCCCAGCAGCCCTTGCCTCCTTCCGAGCGCGATGTGCTGCGCGAGGAGCTTCGAACGGCCCTCGCTGGCCGTCCCGAGGAAACGCCCTGGAGCCGACTGGCTTCAGCGCACCTGGCCCTTTTGAGCGGCATGGATGTCGAAGCCGTCGCGGAGCGTCTCGGGAAACTGGACCCCTGGCCCTACCCCCCCGGAGCCAGCTGGCACGCAGCGATCTGCCTTCCTCCGGGACCGCGGCGTGTTCGCGCCGTCACCGCCGGCCTCCGGAAAGCCGTGGACCTGGAGCGCTGGGAACTCAAACTCGCCTGGAACACGGCCGTCGAGGAGGCCCGCAGCCTGCGGCTTCGAGAGGGAGCACTCGCCATTCAGCGCGAGCTGCACCGCCGTGCCCGGGCGGAATGGAGTGCGCTGGACCTCGCCCTGACCTTACGTCAGCTGAACGAAGAGAGAGCCTGCGATGAAGTGCTGGCCGAAGCGATCGACCAGGCCCGGGGGGCAGGACGTCCCACGGCCGAGCTCTGGGCCCAGCGGGGCATTCATACCCTCGGATTCGGTGACGACTCGCGGGCCCGTGACTATCTGGGACGGGGCCTCGCGATGGGATCGCGGGACGCCTCCCTCATGCTCGCCCGACTCGATCTGGTCTCCGGCCGAAGGGGAGCGGCGCGCGCCGGTTTCCGTGCCTCTATACTGGGCACGTCGCCGGGTGCCTGGGCCCAGCGCGGTTGGGGGCTCAGCCTACTCCCGCGCCCCAAGGCCGACCCCGTCGGCGTCCGTGCCATATCCTCGTCAGACGATTGACCATGCAGTCCAAAGCCCTTTTCCGCTCCTGGTTCGTCATCGGAGCGATCGTACTCTCCGCTTCGACCCTCCCACTCGAACAGAAGCTGCGAGACGCCGATCACAAGAAGATCGGAAAGAAGATCGCGGCCTACTACGAAGCGAAGGCCGAAAAGAAGGGCATCCAAGCGGCCTTCCTCAAGGTTTCTCAGTCGATCGACAAGGCCCAGAAGAAGTTGAAACAGCTCCCTATTCTGGCATGCGTGGAAGACTGGGAGCGTGCGCTTTGGTACGCGCAGCAGACGACCTACTCGGGCCGGCCGAAGACGGGCCGGGTCGTGCTCGCCAAGCTCGACAGCTACGGCGATAAGATCAAGACGGCGTATCACCTGCCGTCCAAGTACAGCTCCAAGAAGGGTCCCTATCCCCTCGTCCTGGTCATTCCGGACGCGGGCGAAGAAGCCGACAGCCACCTCGAGGGACAGTGGATCGATGCGGCGTTGCTCAACGAGGCGATCCTCGTCACTGCGGACATGCCGAGCGACACCTCCTCGTGGGAGAAATTCTTCATCGACAAAGAGAGCGGCGTGTGGTCGGTCATGAAGGCCTTCGGAGTGGCCAAGCTGCACTTCGCAATCGATATGAACAAGGTCTTCCTGGCAGGCTCAGGGAAGGGCTTTGTCGCGGCCGCGGCGACCGCCGCTTCCTTTCCCCAGCTCTTCGCGGGTGTGATCGGACGAGGAGAGATCCCGCAGATGGATGCGACCAATTTCCGGAACCTACCGACGCTCTTGCTCAGCCCCGCGCAGGCCGCCAAGGACTTCGAGGCCGAAGTGAGGAGGCTGGGCTATGACAATTGCACGCTGAAGGCCGAGGGGGGCCCCGGCGATGTGGCCGCGTTCATCGACGAAACGGTCCGCAACAGCTATCCCGAGGAGATCACTTTCTCTCCCTATTGCGACCACAGCCGAGCAACCCAGTGGGTGGTCGTAGACGGATTTGAGGTCGACACCAGCAAGGGACTCGAGGACCAGCCCCGTCTGGATGCCAAGGTCGATCGCAGTTCCAACACCGTGACGATCGATGCCAAGGACATCTCCAAGGTTATCGTCTATCTGAACGACAGCCTGGTGGACATGGAGAGGCCGGTCAAGTTCCTGATCAATGGCACGTCCCACGAAGAACTCCTGCCCCGGAACAAGCGCATGATGCTGGACTACGCCTTCAATTCCGGCGACTGGGGGCGAATCTTCACCGCCTCCCTCGAGCGCGAGGTTCCCGCGCGCCCGACTTCCGGGGAGTAGGCCAGCGCACTCCACCCGCGCCATCCTTCTCGTTGCCGCCGTAGGTGGGGCGGGGACGATGATCATGGAGCTGGCTGCGGTGCGCTTGCTGGCGCCCTGGTTCGGCACCTCTCTGGTCGTGTGGACCAACGTCATCGCGGTCGTACTGCTCGGCCTGGCAGGGGGGTACTGGATGGGGGGACGCCTGGCGACCGGAAGCGCACCGGTCTCCAAGCTGGGGGGGATGCTCCTCCTCGCGGGACCCCTGACCGCCTTCATTCCCGCCTTTAGCGGGCCACTTGCACGCTTCTTTCTTCCGAGCGAACTCGCGCTGCACGAGGCTGCTTCCCTGGTTCTGTGGGGGAGTCTCGCCGTCTCACTCGTTCTCTTCCTGCCCCCCGCGGCCCTTCTCGGGGCGGTGTCGCCCCTGGCGGTCGAATCCGTCGCCCGCATGGATCGGCGCAGCGCGGGCAACGCCGGAGGAAAGGTGCTCGCAAGCGGAACACTCGGCAGCCTGGTCGGCGTCTTCTCGACCAGTCACGTCCTGGTACCGCAACTGGGATTGATCGGGACCTTCCTCACCGCGTCCCTCTTTCTCTGCCTCGCCGGCGCTCTGGCGCTCCGGGTCGCAAAGGGAAAGGTCTCGAGCGTCGCGGCGCCGATCGTCTTGTGGCTGGCAGCGGTCGGGCTGGGCGTTTCTCGAACAGCCACCTATGGGAGCGCAGGAGGACCGTCACCTCCGGAGGGTTGGCGGGTCCTTCAACGCGGCGAATCCCCGTACCAGTCCGTACGTGTGGTCGAGGGCCCCGACGATGAAAGGGGTTTGTTTCGCTACCTGCAGGTCAACGAAGGTTTCGACTCTTTCCAATCCGTGTGGCAGGAAGAACCGGGGCTCTTGCCGGCGGGATTCTACTACAACGACTTTGCGTTGCCCGCACATTGGGGCGACAAGTCCGGCTCGTGGAGCGTGTTGATTTTGGGACTCGGAGCCGGGACGGCCGTGCGCGTCATCGAAGGTGCGGCCCCGCCGGGTCTCTCCCTCGATTTCACAGGTATCGAACTGGACCCTTTGGTGGTGGAGTTTGCGAAGGCCGACCTCGAGCTCATCGAGGATGAAACCCACCGTGTTCATGCCGATCTCGATGCCCGGGTTGCGCTGCGGGCGCTCGACCAGGAATTCGATCAGATCGTCCTGGATTGCTATGCCAACCAGATCGAGATCCCGCCGCACCTGTGCACGCTCGAGTTCTTTCGGGAGGTCCGGGCACACCTGAAGGAGGGCGGTTTTCTATGCGCCAACCTCGGCGGCTTCGGCTTCGACGACCCGTTGGTCCGAACGGTGGCCCGCACCGCGGCCCGCGCCTTCGAGGATCCCGTGCTGCTCATGTCCGTGCCCCATTCGCGCAACTACACCCTGTTCGCTCGACGCGGTGCCGCACTGCCCTGGGAGGGCAATCGTCTGGCCGACGCAGGCCGGGAAGTCGCGGATGTCCTGCATCCGCGCGAACTGCCCGGATTCTTTCAACGCATCGAAGCGGACGAGCAAGGCGGCGTCCTGGTGGACAATCAGGCGCCGGTGGAGATCCTTCAAAAACGTTCGATCGAAGAAGGCCATCGGCGACGGCTCGGCGGCGGAGGCGCAGGCTGATGTTGGCCTGGCTCGCCTTGTTGGCCGTGGCCCAGCAGCTCCAGGAAGACCCCCTCGATGCGACTCGCAGCGCGATCGCCGAGGGTGACTTGCGCCGAGCCGTGGCGCAGCTGCAGGCCCTGCCTGCGAGCGCTGAGACCGAAAATCTGTGGACGAATCTGTACTACCGCGCAGGTGCTCCGACGCTGGCGCTCGAACACCTGGAGGCCGGCCTCGGCCACCGACCCGAACACCTCGAGTTGCTCCACCGGGGCGCGTCCGTGGCGCTCTGGTTAGGGGATGCGAAGCTGGCCCGGCTCTATGTCGGTCGCCTGGCAAAGGCCGTGGAAGCGACCGAGCTCGCGGCCACTGCGCGGCCCGGTTGGCAGGCAGCGGTCGAGGACTTCGAGGAACGGGCCGCCGCGCTTGAGGAGGGTCTTCGTACGCGAGGTACGGCCCTGATGCGAGCCCGGGTCGTGGCGCTCGCAACCATGGTACTGGCGTTCGGGGTGCTCGTATTCGTCGGGCGGCGGTCCGTCCCCTAGGGAGAAACCCGGGAGTGGTGAGCGCACCCGGGTTTCTTTGCTATCGATCTGCCTTGGATTGTTAGGGCAGATCCAGAAGACCGCTCTGGTACGTCGGTTCGATCAGCGTCGGTAGGAAGACGTCGTAAAGAACGTCGACCGAGAGGCGACCGACCCAGGGCCAGTCGTCGGTGTCGCAGATACGACCGATGCACACGGCGGTCCATGCACGAGCAGTGTCGTTACGTCGCGTATCGGAAATGAGCTGGGTCAGCTCAAGAAGTGGCCGGGGATCCTTGATCCAGCCCATCGCCGAGGCAATCGAGGCCTGAACCTTGGGGTTGGCGGACTTCTTCAGGAGGCTGAAGAGGCGCGAACCTGTTTGCTGGTCCCCGAGCAAGGAGAGTGCGATCGCCGTGCTTTCGATGACACGCGGCTGGCTGGTCGATACGGCGAGAACTTCGCGCAGGGGCTGAACGGCTCCGGGGAAGCCGATCATGCCCAAGGCGAGCGCGCTGTAGCTGCGCTTGAGAGAATCACCGGTGGTCCGCATTCGCTCGACGAGCATCTCACCGGATTCCTGGTCGCGCAGCATTCCGAGTGCGACGGCGATGGCGCTGGAGACTTCGGAGGAGCGGCTGCGGGCGTAGAGCTGTCGCAAACTCTTACCGGAGGACGGATCGGGCACGGCACCGCGCATGGCCGCATCCTCTTCGAGAAGGCCCAGGGCCAGGGCCGTCCAGGCGAGGGTTTCGCCACGGCTGCGGTCGAGGGTGCGCAAGAGAATCTTGCGCGTTGTCGCCAGGCCCGCGAGCGGCTCTTCGCCGTCGCCGGGGCGAGCCGAGGACTCGGCCAGCGCAATCGTGGCCAGGTAGCGGGTGGAGCGGTCTCCTCCGCTCTTCGAAGTCAGTTTTTCGAGGTGCGAGCGGATTTCTTGATCGATGGGTTCGGAGCCGGAACGGCCGATTTTGCCGAGCGCGATGACCGCAGCGTTCTGAACCTCGCGCCGTTCCTTGGAGTGCACTCCCGAAGCGGTGAGGAGGGCCCAGGCGACGTAAGAGCGCAAAGACTCCGGAACACCATCGGCGAGGCGAGCGAGCGCGCCGGGCACCTGCGAACGCGCGAGGAACGAGGACTGGTCGTTCTCGAAAAACGTCAGGAGGTGTTTGACCTGATCCACCCTTGTGAGACCCGTAAGAACGCCGTCGGCCGAATCGCTGGGCAACGGCAGGGGAGCCAGCCCGAGGGCGAAGACGCAGGCGGCCTGTACCTCGTCGCGTTCGACGGCGAGTGACTCCGTGAGTGCGGCCATGATCTTCAGCTTCACCTGCGGATCGCTGGTGCGATCGCCTAGCAGGCCGAGGCCGTAGGCGGCAAAGGCCCGTAGCCGGTGTCCGATTTTCGATCGGCCGACCAGCTCCCTACCCATCTGGGCATCGGCCAGGATGGCGGATAGCCAGGGGAGGAAGCGATCCTCGCCGCGGATGCCCAGGGCCAGCGCGGCTTTTTCAGCCGTGAGCTGGCTGCCGTTGCGCAACACGCGCCTGGCCACCTCGTCGAAATCCGCCACACCTTCCGAGCGTTCGAGGCCGCGCAGTTTGGCCAGGGCGTGGAGAGTGAAGACCTCGAATGAGTTGCTTCCACCGCGTAGCAGGCCTGCGGTCAAGGTCGGCGCAATGATGTCGCGCACCTGATTGCGGGTGACCCGCAAGAGCGGAGAGGTCTGGGGCTTCTCGCCGTGGCCGAGGTAGAAGCCGTCGCCACCCGAAGAAGAAACCGCGCCCGCGCGCAGGTGTGCCCAGCGGTTGTAGTGCCACCACGTCTGCCAGGAGTTGGGGTTGTCTACCACCGGAGGACTGGAGGGGGTGACCGGCGGAGGATTCGAGTTCGGCGAGCCCGGGAAGTCTCCGAAGCCGGGCGGAGGGATCCGTGGAGCGAGGGGGTTGGCGCCCGTCCCGTAGGTGGGTGCGGAGGGTGAACCGACGGGACCCGCAGCGGGGGGACGGGGTGGCGTACCACCGTTGGGGTTGCCGCCGCCGGATCCACCCCCCGGAACCGTGTCCCCCGGGCCGGGATTGGTGCCACCGCTGCCGCCGCCCGGACCGCCACCCGGACCGCCGCCCGGACCGCCACCGGAATTGCCGCCGTCCCCGATACCCCCTTGGCCCTGACCGAGGCCTCCGCCCTGTGCCGTGGGGGCGCTGGCGAGGGATGCGGCGAGGGCGAGTGAGGAGACCGCGAAGAGAAGCTTGGGGAGGATCTTCATGGCAGTAGCACCGATGAGTTTCGTCGGTTCGAGCGAAGGTGACACATCCAAAAAAAACTTACAAATTCCATGCCAGGGTTCCACGGGGGCCCCCGGGAGGGGGGGGAGCGGTTTCCACACGCCGCAGAAAAGGCACCTGAGGGCGGGCGAAAGCCCCGCCCAACCTCTCCAGCGCCTGTCCGCCGCCGCGTCGAGGAACGCCCGGAGGATCCCATCGTGGATGCAGGGCAGGAGGCGGCTCCAGCCCCGCAATATCCGCGAATTCGCCCAGGTGAGCGAGCGCTTGCGCCCGCTCGGGGGCAGGGGGTTCGGCCGGGTGGGGGTCCCGGGGGGCCCTGGAAAAAGAGCAGCCGCCCCGACGGTTTTCCGCCCGGGCGGCTGCTGAAATAGCCCCGACCACGTTCCCTAGAGGATGTCCAGGATGCCGGTACCCGATGACTGGTTCGTCAGGGTTTCGGTCGAGGAACGGTAGTTCAGATCGAGGGCGATCTTGGAGTTCCAGGGCAAGAGCTCCTTGTCCGCGACGATGCCCAGAGCCACCGCGGCGAAGCCGCGGGCCCTCGGCGTGACGTCTCCATCACTGAGCATCGCGACGAGCGGGTCGATCGAGCGCTGGTCACCGATGAAGCCGAGGGCCGTGGAGACCGCGGCCTGGGTGGCCAGACTCTTGGCCTCACCCAGCATGTCGATGAGCCCGGGCACCAGTGCCTTGTCCCCCAGGAGGCCGAGCGAGATGGCGGCCTGCTTGAGGAGGTCGGGACGGTACTTCGACTCCTTGACGACCTTCTGGATGTCTTCGATCGCCGCACGAGCGTTCATGAGCCCGAGCGCGATGGCGACATAGCCACGGGCTTCGTCGTCGCGCACGCGGTTGAACTTCTCGAGCAACGTCTCGGTCGCCTCGACGTCTTCCATGATGCCCGACGAGATGGCGTAGGCGCCGATCTTGGAGTTGTCCTTTTCGCCGGCGAGAACGTCGCGGACGGCGGCCTGAAGTTCCTCGATGCGCCCGTCACCCGTGCTGCCCTCGGCCAAGCCGCGACCGAGAACACCACAGGAGAGACCGGCCCACGGCCTGGCAAGCTTCTTGCCCTTGGCGAGCTGACCCGTCAGATAGGAAGAGGCTTCCTTGATGCCGACATCGGATGCTTCATTCCCGGGCGAGAAACCGATTTTCGCCATGGCGATCATCGAGAAGTAGCGTGCCTGCTGATCGGAGACGTTCTTCGGAACCTCGGAGAGGGCCTTGCGAATCTGCTTGTCGAGCTTGTCCTTGCCATCGTTCGAACCGATCAGGCCGAGCGCCAGGACGGAGCTTTGCTGCACTTCGCGCTGCTCCTTGGAGCTCTTGGAAAGGCGTTGCAACAGGGCATCGGCGATCTTCGCCTTGTACTCGCCGTGCAGTTCCGCGGGCAACCCCTGAATGAGGCGAGCCATGGCGGTCGGGCAGTGGGCGCGAACGAGGTAGTTCTGCTGCTTGTCTTCGAAGAAGTCGAGCATGTAGTCGAGCTGTGCGGTGCGCGACCCCTGGGGCGGGGCAACCTCGCCCTTCTTCAGGTCCTCGGGCGCCTCGGACGTGATCGTCTCGAGCGGAACGAGGCCCATGGCGATGATGCAGGAGACACGGATATCGCGGGTCCTGCTGTCATCGCTGACGATGGCCTGGTGGAGGATCTCCACGATGTTGTGACGGTCCTCTTCGCTGCTCGTGCCGGCGCCGATCAAACCGAGACCGTAGGCGGCAAACGCACGGGTGCGGTAGGGGACCTGGCCCTGACCGACGAGCTTGCGTCCGGCGCTCGTATCGAACACGAGGGACCTGAGCGTCTCGATCGACTTGGGGTTCGCGAGGATGCCCAGGGAGACGGCGGCCGTCTCGCTGATCTCCTGGTTCGAGTCGGAGAGCCATTTGGAAATGTGGCCCTCGAACTCGGACTCACCGGACTCGCTTTCCGCGTCGCCTATCTTTGCGATGGCGATCAGGCAACCGGTGACGATGTCGTTGTTCGTCTCGTTCTCGAGCGCGGTCAGGAGCGCCGGAACGACCTTATTGCGAATCTGCTCGGGCGTCGGCCGGAGGTTGTCCCTGGCGTTGCTTTTCTCACCTTGCCCCAGGAAGAATCCGTCGCTTCCCGTCTGTTTGCCGGCTTCGTGAACGTGTGCTTTCAGGTTCAGGTAGGGCTCCTTGTTGAACTCCCACCAGAAACTCCAGACGGTCAGGTCGGGACCGGTGGAGCCGCCGCCACCCGTGGTGACAGGCGCTGCACCGGGAGCTCCTCCGGGACCTGGCGCTGCCGGGCCGGGAGCGGTCGGTCCGCCTGGACCGGGCGTCGAGGGACCCGCGGGACCGGCTGCGGGGCCGGCGCCGCCGCCACCACCGCCTCCGCCACCAGGGGGAACCGTATCGCCCGGACCGCGGTATTGACCGCCGTGGGCGTAGGAGACGTTCTGGAGGCCGAGCGTTCCGCCTGCCAGCAGCGCTGAGGCCAGGACGAGCTTATTCATGTCTGTCTCTCGATTGGAATGAGGGTTGAGTACCGATTCCGCGATATCGCTTGGACTCGGTTGTTCGGTTCGGGGATGGGTCCGCGATGGACCCGGTCGGTGCACTAGGAGCAAAGTCCATACCAGGAGACGACGGCGTGCCCCACCGGTGACCATGCTAGCCCCTGGCGGCCCCGGAGGGGACGTAGGGGGCTAGGTTTTTCCGGGTTCCAGGGGGCCGCCAGGGGCCCTGGGCCCCAGGGCGGGGGCCTCGTGTTTCCGAGCGGTAGCAGGTGCGCACATCCAGGGAAAACCGCCATCCGATCGCCGGCTACGGCCACTCGAGTCCGTTCCGCGCTCCCCGGCCCTCCGCAGGCGTAGCGCGGGCTTGCGTCCAGGGCGCAGCCTGGCGGGCCCTACACTCTTCGCGGCGCGAGCGCTCCGCGTAGGAGTTCGCGATTCAGGCGCGCGATGTTCTCGACCGAGATGCCCTTCGGGCAGGCGGCCATGCACTCGAAGTGGTTCGTGCAGTTACCGAACCCCTCCTGATCCATTCGCGCGACCATGGCGAGCCCACGACGATTCCGTTCGGCCTGTCCCTGGGGCAGGAGCGCCAGGTGGGAGACCTTGGCGCCGACGAAGAGCATGGCGGCCGAGTTGGGGCATGCCGCAACACAAGCACCGCAGCCGATGCAAGCTGCAGCGTCCATCGCGCGCTCGGCCAGGTCCTTCGCAACCGTAATCGCGTTCGCGTCGGGGGCACTGCCGGTGTGGGTGGAGATGAAACCGCCCTCGGCGATGATGCGGTCGAAGGCGGAACGATCGATCACGAGATCCTTGAGCACCGGAAAGGCATTGGCCCGGAACGGTTCGATGTGGATCGTGGCGCCATCGGAATAGTGGCGCATGTGAAGCTGGCAGACGGTGGTCTCGGTTTCCGGCCCGTGGGCCTGCCCGTCGATCACCAGGGAGCACGCGCCACAGATCCCCTCGCGGCAGTCGTGGTCGAAAGCCACGGGCTCTCGCCCCTCACCGATCAAGCTTTCGTTGAGGACATCGAGCATCTCCAGGAACGACATGTCCGGCGAGACGTCGGCGACGTGATACGTCTCCATGGTCCCCTTCGCGTCCGGAGCACTCTGGCGCCAGATCTTGAGGGTGAAGCCCATGCTCGAGGTCGGATCCCCACTCATTTGTAACTCCTCTGAGACGGCTTCACGTACTCGAATTCGAGGGCCTCTTTGTGCAGCTTCGCCGCGCTGCCAACGCCCCGGTACTCCCAGGCGGCAGCGTAGGAGAACTTGTCGTCGTTCCGCCTGGCCTCGCCGTCCTCCGTCTGGTGCTCCTCGCGGAAGTGACCGCCGCAGGATTCGCAGCGGTGGGCCGCGTCGTCGATCATCAACTCGGCAAACTCGAGAAAATCCGCTACGCGCCCGGCGTGTTCGAGGTCCTGGTTCAGGCTGGCGCCGCTACCAGAGATGGTGACGTTCTCCCAGAACTCGGCCCGGAGCGTCTGGACCTGTTCCCTGGCGCGATTCAGGCCGTCGGCGCTGCGCGCCATGCCGCACAGATGCCACATGATTCCGCCGAGTTCGCGATGGAAGCTGTCGACCGTACGTCGGCCGCCGACCCCGAGAATTTTTTCCGTGCGTCCACGCACCTCGCTTTCCGACGCCAGGAACTCGGCGGCATCCGCCGACACCGCGGGCAGCGGCCGGCCGGTGAAGTGCCCGGCGATGGTGTAGGGAGCGACGAAGTAGCCGTCGGCGAGCCCCTGCATGAGCGCGCTGGCACCGAGCCTATTCGCTCCGTGGTCGGAGAAGTTCGCTTCACCCAGTACGAACAACCCGGGTAGCGTCGACTCCAGGTTGTAGTCCACCCACAGCCCGCCCATCGTGTAATGAACGGCGGGGAAGATCCGCATGGGAGCCGAGTAGGGGTCTTCCGCGGTGATCTTCTCGTACATCTGAAAGAGGTTGCCGTACTTCTGGCGAATGAGGTCCTGGCCGTCCCGTCGAATCGCGTCCCGGAAGTCCAGATAGACGGCCAGTCCGGTGGAACCGACGCCGTAGCCGGCATCGCAGCGCTCCTTGGCCGCGCGGGAGGCGACGTCTCGCGGAACCAGGTTGCCGAAGCTCGGATAGCGTCGTTCGAGGTAGTAGTCGCGCTCCTCTTCCGGGATGTCTCGCGCGGCACGGCCGTCCTCTGCCCGCTTGGGGACCCATACGCGCCCGTCGTTACGCAGACTTTCCGACATCAGCGTCAGCTTTGACTGATGCGAACCGGAGACGGGAATGCAGGTTGGATGGATCTGCGTGAAGCAAGGGTTGGCGAAAAACGCTCCGCGCTTGTGCGCACGCCAGCTCGCGGTGACGTTGCAGGCCTTTGCGTTGGTCGAAAGATAGAAGACGTTTCCGTAACCGCCCGTACACAGGAGCACTGCGTCGCCCGCGTAACGCTCGTAGGCTCCGGTAGTCAGGTTGCGACAGACGATGCCGCGCGCGACTCCGTCGACCACGACGACATCCAGCATCTCGCGACGCGGGAACATCGACACTTTTCCGAGACCGACCTGACGCATCAACGAGCTGTAGGCGCCGAGCAGAAGCTGCTGTCCTGTCTGGCCGCGCGCGTAGAAGGTTCGGCTGACCTGGGCGCCCCCGAAGGAGCGGTTGGAGAGCGCCCCACCGTATTCGCGCGCAAATGGGACACCCTGGGCCGCGCACTGATCGATGATGCTGTTGGAGATCTGCGCCAGGCGGTAGACGTTGGATTCGCGGGCGCGGAAGTCTCCGCCCTTGACCGTGTCGTAGAACAACCGGTAGACGCTGTCACCGTCGTTAGGGTAGTTCTTGGCGGCGTTGATACCGCCCTGGGCAGCGATCGAGTGGGCGCGACGGGGGCTGTCCTGAATGCAAAAGCAGGTGATCTTGTAGCCCAACTCGGCGAGGGATGCAGCCGCAGACGCACCCGCCAGCCCGCTGCCCACGACGAGAACGTGGAACCTGCGCTTGTTGGACGGATTCACCAGCTTCATGTTGAAACGGTGCTTGTCCCAACGCTCGGCGATGGGACCGCGGGGTGCCTTCGAAGAGAGGCGCTTGGATGCTTCCACCATGGTTCTTCGTATTCCTACCGAGCAGGCCCGTTCCAGGCGAAAAGGAAGTAGAGCGGGAAGACTGCAAAGCCAGTGGCGAACAACACTGCGATAGCGATGCCCAGCTTCTGCAGGTATGCATTGAGTGCCGGATGGCTGAGGCCGAGGGACTGAAATGCGCTCCGGAACCCGTGGGAAAGGTGCAACCCCACTACGAACGCTGCCATCAGATAGGCCAGCCCATGCTGGGGCTGGCTGAGGGTGAGTTTCACGAAGGCGGCCGGGTCTTCGAAGTAACGCTCGTCAAACCGGAAGTCCAGGAGGTGCTTGACCAGGTACCCCGTGATCAGCGCCCCCGTGATGAACATCGTTACCGACCCCGGGGTCTTCTCGCCGTGCGTGCCCCGCACCACGTACTTTTGTTTGCGCGCAGCCAGGTTTTCCAGCGTCAAGCGCAGGGCGAGCGCGATGTGGCAGAGAAAAAGGGCGGCCAGGCCGAGCTCGGCGAGCTGCAGTAGGGGACCGAAGCTCTTGAGCCACAAGACGTATTCGTTGAAGGCCTCTCCCGTCGAGTCTTCCAGCAGTTTGAAGTTGCCCAACAGGTGCTCGATCAGGAAACCGACCAGGAGCAAGCCGGTCAGTCCCATCACGATTTTTCTACCCACCGAAGAGGCAAGGGCGTCAAGAATCCTACGCATCGATGAGCTTCTTTCGCGGACGCACGGGCCTTACGTGTTGAAAGGTGCGTCGGCCGACCGGCGGGGGATCGTGGTGGGGGAATCGTGCGCGCTGATGGCGGCCGAGGGGAGTGCGGGGAACCTATCGAAGCGCGGGCGGGGGGGCAACGCCTCCGGGAAGAAGTTCGAGTCGGGAGTGTGAAGCGCTATGGTCTTCGCGACGTGGAATTCACCCGCATCTTCCTGGTCCGTCACGGACAGGTGGCGAGCCGTTGGCAAGACCGCATCTACGGCGACATGGACGTCGAACTCTCCGAGTACGGGCGGACCCAGGCGCAGGCGGCTGCTCGACGTCTGCATTCCGTCCGCTTTTCCGCCATCATCTCCTCGGACCTGTCGCGGGCGGTCTACGGGGCCGGCGCCATCGCCACCGGCCGCGATCTGACTCCGGAAGTGGACCCGGCGTTTCGCGAGATGAACCGCGGCCAGTGGGGGGGCCTGCGCTTCCCCGAACTGGAGCAGCAGAGCCCCGGGGCCTGGGCGCAATGGTTCGCCTCTCCACGCGACCGGCGGGCACCCGGGGGTGAGTCGCTAGGGGAGCTGGCCGCGCGCGTCCTCGATGCCCTCGACCGTACGGCAGCCCGTCACGGCCCTGCGAACGTGGCCGTCGTCTCCCACGCCTGGCCCATCCGCGTCTGCGCGGCCCAGGCCCTGGGTCTGGAGCTGGAAGCCAGCATCGCGCTGGAGCTCGCCACCGGAGAGATCGCCGTCATCGATTGGCCCTGCGCAGGGCGGGCAGGGGCATCGGGAATCCGCCCCCGACTGGCAGCCTTCAGCATGGACACCGAACCCGCATCTTCGCCCTGGTTCCAACGCCCAAGATGAGCGCGAAAGCGCGCCGTTTTCTCCAGGTCAGTTCTTCGGCAACCCCTTGGACCCCCCGGGACCCGAAGAAGAGGACCCCGGCCCGCTGCCAGAACCACCGCCCGTCGGCGGCGGAAAGGGAAAGCCCCCGCCTCCGAAGGTATCCAGTGCGCGGCGCAGCTCGAACAGCCCCTCGCCTAGATGATGCGAGAGCCAGATGAAGTAGCAATCGACGTTGTCGACCGGGTCGTCGACCTCAAAGGCGGCCTTGCACGTCAGGTCGCACGGTCGCTCCTTGTTGAGGAAGCACTTCTTGGCCGTCACGAAGCCTCTCCACCTTGCCGAGCCGAGCGACGCCGGGCCGTCTTCGCGGCACGTTCGCACAAAAGGAGCGTGCCCCAGGTTCCGCCCACACAGACCACGCCGTCCTGGTTCACGACGCGTGAGTTCAGCGTGATTTTCCCGCTCCGTTTCGACGGGACGGGATCGACTTCGGTCACGTCCAGGAGCAGGGTGATCGTATCCCCGGGATAAATCGGGTTGAGCCAGCGGATGTCCATGCTCACCAGGGCCGCGATCGTGCCCTCGAAGACCCGGGTCTGGATCGCCAGTCCCGTGGCGATCGACTGGATCAACATGCCGTGCGCGATCCGCCGCCGGAAGGGGCCTTTCTTCGAGGATTCCTCATCGGTGTGCAGGGCCGTGAAATCGCCGGAGATGCCTGCGAAGTTCACCAGGTCGGCCTCCGTGATCGTGCGGGAGGCGGTCTCGATGCACATTCCGACTTGGAACTGTTCGAAATACAGGCCGCCGAATCCACCGACGGCAAGGGGAGGGGTCTGCTCCATGGGGGCAAGGTAGCGCCCCGCACCGCCGCGCGAGTAGGGATTCTAGGGACTTCGGGGCAGTGACAGGCTCTGTGGGTACCGCTTGCGCATCATAATGTATATTATCGGACGTCCCCTGGAGGGTGGGACCCCGCCCGCTACATTCATCCCGGGACCCGGTCCGGAACGCGCGGGAGATCGATCGGGTCGAGCCCGCCGAGGTCTCCGACGAGCCAGAACCCCAGGCGTGGCTCCGACGGCCCCGGCACGTTCGCCGGCCGACCGCTCTCCCCGGCCACGGGAGAAGGGCTAGCTCTCGATGAAACCGGCGACCTCGGCCGGATAACAGGCACCGATACGCGCGGGCTCCGCCGCCGTCAAGCGCACGAGATCGTCCGTTTGAAGGTGCTTGGCCTGGGGCCTCGTCAGCTCGATGTGGGTGCGTTTTTCAAGCTCGGGGTCTTCCCGCAACTCCAAGAGCACGGCCTGCATTCCATGGACCCCACAGACCCGGTAAGCACCGTCGGACAGGGGCTCGTCCCCGGGCATCGTTTCCCGCAGCTCCAGCATCCGCGGTACCGAATCCTGCAGCACTTCCAGGGCGGATCCGAAGTCGGTCCACAGGGGAAGAAAGTGCTGTTCCTCGCACCAGCGACAAAAGAACTCGAGCGCCTTCAGGACCGCTCTGGCCTCCGTCGGACCGACCCCGGACTCGTCCAAGAGCCAGCGGGCAGAGAAGTCCATCAGGTCCTTCTCCCCGAGTTCCTCGAAAGTGCCGATCTTCTCGGCATAGCCGGCGAAGAGGCGCAACGGTTCCAGGGCCCTGGCAGCCGCCTCGCCCTGTTCACGGCCCACGTCCCAGAGAAACTCCTCGACGACGCCGACGACGACCCCCCCGAGGTGCACGGCTTCCCCGTCGAGCGAGGCTTCCCCGCTTGTATCGGTTGCGTCGGCAGTGACGCCCAGTTTCCGTTCGAGCGTGCTGAAGAGGTCTTCGAGGTTGCGGCCGGCGGCGAGCCCTTCGTCGAAATCCGCGAGGGCTTCCCGAGCAGGCATGCCCTGGGTAGCGCTCTCGCCGGCGTAGGGAGGGGATTGTGACTCCGCGCTCCGTTCGGCATTGGACAGTTGAACGAAGGCCTGACTCAGTTCACCGAGATCGACCTCGGTCTCGAAGGCCAGGTGGTTCAGGATGCTGTTCACGGTTTCGGTGTCTCCGGCGCGGCCGGCCTCGCGCACCGCCCTCAGAACCTCCTCACACGTCTCGGGAGCGATCCCCGCACTTCGCAGCACCTCGAGCGCGCCTTGAGCAGCATCCCAGGAAGAAGCGGGCTGGACTCCGTGCAGGGCGTTCCCCCCACCCGAGAAGAAGAGCGTCTCGAGCTCGCTTTGTTCGATGCGTAACACGCCCCGTCTTCCCCTGCGCATGTCCTCGAGGTCTTCCCGTAAAGCCTGGACCAGGCCGGGGTTTCTGAAGGCAGCGGCGGCTGTAGAAAAGCGATACACACCGGCGTCCAGCGGAAAGAGTCGCCCCACCACGAGATCGCCCGGCGCCAGTTCCGCCGCCGCTATCCGCTCCTCGACGACGTAGGTTCCGAGCCCCACCAGGTCGTGGACCCGTACGCCTTCCCCGGGCCGACTGGAATGGACCTGGAAGACGCCGGCGAAGGACTCCGAGAAGTCCGAGTTCGAGTCCCCCTCCTCCGCGAGATCCCTCCAGCGGGTCTGAAGCGCCTCCACCGGCACCCCATCGAGGCTTTCGGAGGGGCGATCGAACAGGAACCACTCCAGGTGCCTCCGCTCGTAGAGAACCCGCTCTGAGTCGCCCGGGGGCACGGGGCCGAAGTCTTCCCGGCTGGACCGCAGTTCCCGGGCCAGGGCGGAGTCTTCCTGGATCAAGTGACGATAATGCTCCAGGCGGCGCTCGAAGGATCGTTCTTTGCTCATGAAACTTGGAGATGGACCGGGCATGAGGCTATGTCATGGGATACGTTCCGGGAAGGTGGACGGGGCATTGTTACAAGAAATGGGCTGGTTGGATTGGGTCGGGCTGACCATCACAGCTCTTCTCCTGGCCATGGGCCTCATCCGGGGCCTCTGGTGGCAGGTCATCAGGTTCACGAGCATCGTGCTCAGCGCCATTGTGGCCCGCCTTGTCGCCGCTGATGGTGCCGCCTGGCTCGGAGAGGTCTGGCCCGAACTGGGCCCGCGCCTGTCCCAGGGAACCGCCTGGGTGGGCGTCTTCGCACTCACCTTGACCCTCGCCACGGTCCTCGGGCACATCGGACAGAGGCTCATCGACGCCATGCAGCTCGGTTTCGCCAACCGACTGGCCGGCGGAGCCATGGGGGCCCTGACGGGATTGTCGATCCACATGGCCCTGCTCCTGGCGCTGTCCTTCATCGGAACCGAGGCCTTCGTGACCCGCAACGTCGCCGGCACTTACTCCGAGGACATCTACCAGGCCGTCGGGGATCGCTGGCAAGTCGTCCTGGGCGCAGAGGCGGCGGGCGAGCTCAGGCGCCTTCTGAGCGGCGAGGACGCTCAGAACCAACCCAAAGAACGAGATTCCGGTACGTCGGGCGTGCGTTAGGTCGAGCCTCCCGCCGACTCCTGGAGAAGCGCTGGCGCCCTTCTGTGATCTCCGCTAGCCTGCGCTCCACACCGATCCGTCGAACGCCGTCGTGGGGAAGCAGGTGAGAGTCCTGCACGGTCCCGCCACTGTGAGTCGCCGCCGGTTGCCTCCGCGTTCCAGCGGGGAACCCATTCCCGCTCACCGGGCGCTGCGCCTTGGAGAGTGAGGCAACCGCCGATGCGACGAGTCAGGACACCCGATCTGCGTTCGTGAACCCCCGTCGACGAGGTATCGAAACGAGGTTCTCCATGCACAAGACCGCGCTGTTCACCCTTCTCGGGCCATTCGCCCTCGCCTCCCCCACCGCGGCCCAGGACCAACCCCAGTCCGGCTTCGAGATCGTCCACCAGGTCGCGCCGGTCGCCGGCACCACGTGGGTCAGCGCCACCTTTCAAAACGGCGACATCCTGGTGTTCGACGGCTTGAACATCGAGCGCTACGACGAGGGCGGGTCCCTCCTCGCAACCCTGGACACCCTGGCCCAATTCGGTTTTCCGAGCTTCATCGAGCTGGCACCGGACGAGAGCTACGCGGTTCTCGGAGAGAGTTCCAACCACGAGCTACGAAGCATCGATCTCGACGGCGGAAGCTCGTTGATCGGTACGCTGCTCTTCAACTACGACGGTGTCTTCGAGGATGGTGATCATCTCATTCTCTCGGCCGCAGCCGGCGGCTTCGGCCTGGGCAACGAGCTCTGGCGCGCCCAGGTATCCACCGCAACCCTGACCCAGATCGGCGAGGTTGGCGGTGCCTCGGGGCCGCTGGCCATCGACGAGGGGGGCAATCTGTACTACGCCACCGTCTCCGACACCTTTCCCCCGCCCCCCCTGCAGACGGACATCCTGCTCTTCGATACAGCCGTCCTGTCGAGCTCTTCGATCTTCGACGAAACGGATGCCAAGGTCGTTGCGAGCGGCCTAGCGGGCGGAACCTCGATGGCCTTCGACGTCGAACGCCAGGCCCTGTTCGTGGCCGAGAACAACTTCGCGACGGGCGTCTCGCGGATTCGCCGCCTCCCCGCGGGCTCTTCGACGGGGACGATCCTGGTAGAGGGCCAGTCGTTTTTTTCGATCTCCGGCCTGGAGTTCGTGTCGGACGCCGGAACGGCCGTGTTCGAACCCTTCCAACCCTCCGGGCATTCCACCCTGCGCTACCACACGAGCGACTTCGTCACAGACATCGAGCGCAAGAGCGTTCAGCCGTTGCGCCCGACCTTCTCGCTCGAAGGGCCCGGCACGACGATGGTCGGTGACTTCGACGCTTCGGTCGAGGACGGGCCCCTCTCCGGTTTCGCCGTAATCGCCTACGGCCCCCAGGCTCTGTTCGATCCGATGGAAGCGGCCATCCCCTTCGGGGGGATACCGCTCTTCCTCGGCCTCGACCTCCCCAGCATGACGGTCTTTCAAACGATCCTCAGCCTCGATGCGGCGGGGGCCCTACAACAGAGTTTCTTCAACTCGGGAGGGCTCTTTGGTTTCGCCGCCCAGATGGTGATGATCAACGCCGACCTGAGCCTGGCGGGATCGAGCACGGCAGTGTTTCTGTAGCCCTGAGCCGGCGCGCTAGGCCAGCCACGCGGATGGAAACCGGATCTCCGCGCTCTGCGCGCTGACCTGCGCGCGGGCCTCCGGCAGGATCCCCGCAAGCTGTTCCAGCAAGGCCCCATCCGCGCTCTGGAGCGCCGATTGCGCCCGCAGAAAGGCCTGGTCGTTCCGTCGTTCGATCGACCAGCGCAGTTCTCCCTCGGGGAACTCGCCGCGCAGGGCGGCGTAGAAGAGAAAACCGGCGAGGAACGAAAGCTCCCATCCCCGGCCGATGCCGGTGGCGATACGGGGTAGATCCTGCTGGGCCGGAAGAAGGATTGCCGGATTCGCCAGGGCATCGAGGATCAGTCCGCAAAAGAGGCGCAGGCCATTCTCCTCGCGCCGGGCGATCAGGAGATCCGTGCCGCTGGCCGATGCCAGGCAGCCGAGAAACCACCCGACCCGGTGGGCCTGGCCCTGAGCTTCCTCGACGTGCGCGAGGGCAGCGCTGTCGGACAGGGTGGCATCGGGATCCGCGGAGAGCTTGCGCGCCAGGGCGCGGAAGCTCTCCGTCGTGCCGTCCAGCTGCCCGAGAAGGTGGGGGAGCACGGCCTTGCCCAGTTGATCGGCCGCCCGAGAGGCGGCTTCGTGCGCGGGTGAATTCACGTTGCTCAGAGGGATACCAGAGAGGGGACTCGAACCCCTACTCCCGTGCGGGAAATGGATTTTGAATCCATCGCGTCTACCAATTCCGCCACTCTGGCTCGTGCGCATCAGTGTGAGAAGAGCTCTGGGGCCAAGCAAGCGCCGCCCGCCGGAGGTTGGCCAGCTTCACTCGAGGGCGTGCTCCAGGCCGCAATCCACGCCGGTCGCAACGAGCGCGTACCCGAGGCCGGCAAGGATCCCGGGTCCGAAGGCCTCGGGGCCCAGCGTGTCGTGGCGGAGGGACAGGGTCTCGCCAGGCCCCCCCAAGAGCACCTCGTGGTGGGCGTACAACCCCGGCAGGCGCACCGAATGGATCGCAACCTCCTCCATCCCCTCGGCGCCCATGAGATCCCGGAGCTCCCGGGCCGTGGCGGAGGGAGCGTCGCGCTTGGTGTCGTGATGCAATTCGATGATCTCCCCCTCCGCAAAGGTGCGCGCGGCGGCCCGCACGGCCTGGCGCAGGCAGGCGATGCCGAGGCTGAAGTTGGCCACCACCAGGCCACCCAGGTCCCTCTTGCGGGCGTACCGGTCGAGTTCGCGGACCTCTTCGCTCGAGACGCCGCTGGTGCCGATCACGGGGCGCAGGCCCGCTTCCAGCAAGGCCAGCCCGTGATCGAAGCCAAGACCGGCGACGGTGAAATCCAGACCGAGCTCCGCCCCACACTCGCGTGCCACCTCCCCCAGGTTGTCGCCGCGCACCGTGCGCGCCGCGACCTCGAAACCACCAGCGCGCTCCAGGAGTGCGCATGCAAAGCTTCCCATGCGCCCCTGCGCCCCACTGACGAGAACACGCGCGCTCATCCGCGCGCACCTCGCGCGAGACCATCGGCAGCGATGTGAAGACAGAGACTCCGGTAGTCCACCCCGGCCGCGGCCGCGCAGTGGGGCAGGAGCGAATGCGAGGTCATCCCCGGAAGGGTGTTCGTTTCGAGGAACACGGGGTCGCCGCTGGTGGGCACGATGAAGTCCGTACGGGAATAGCCGGCACACCCGAGCGCCCGATGGGCGCCCAGCGCCATCTCGCGCAGTCGTTCGCACCTGGCATGGTCGAGGCTCTCCGGGGGACAGGAGAGCCGCGCGCCCCCCTCGGAGTACTTCTCGCCATAGTCGTAGAACTTGTCGTCGTGGGGAGTGATCTCGACCGGTGGCAGTGCCACGGGAGACTCGCCCAGCCAATCGAGGACACCGATGCTGGCCTCGACTCCGCGGACAAGCTCTTCCACGATCAGCGCTTCATCGATATTGAACGCCGCCTCGAGCGCCGCCTCGAGTTGCTCCTGATCCTCCAGCCGAGAAACCCCGACCGAGGAACCGCCGCGGCGCGGTTTCACCACCCAACCGCCGCAGCCGAGCGTATCCAGATGAAAATCCTCGCAGGCCTGCCACTCCCCACGACGCACCTCGTGCCCGCAAGCGACCCGCAGCCCGTGGGCCTGGACCAGCATGCGTGCGTAGAGCTTGTCCATGCAGACCGCCGAAGAGGCCACCCCACTGCCCGTGTACGCGATCCCTGAGCTCTCGAGCGCGCCCTGGATCGTGCCGTTCTCACCGGCTCCACCGTGCAAGGCGAGAAAGAACAGGTCGATCTCGGAGAGCGCCAGCAGCGCCTCGGCCATCGAACAACTTCGCCCTCCGACCTGCCAGTGACCGCTCTCGGAGATCTCGATCTCGAGCACCTCGCCGGGCCCGTGCAGACCGCCCGGGTCACCTGCCGAGCGCAAGGCATTCAGGATGCCCGCGCCGCTCTCGCGGGAGATCTCCTTTTCCTCGGAGGCTCCTCCGTAGAGAACGGCGACGCGGGCTTCGCGTAACGGCCCCACGTCACTCGCTCGACTCATACACGAGGCCGCCTTTTCGCCGGAGGGGCTTGCGGTCCGTACGCGCCACGAATTCGGCCTGGGTTTCCGCAAAGAACGGGTCGATCTCGATCGGTGGGTAACCCGCCTCGTTGACGGGAGGTATCTCGTCCCCGGCCGCGGCGACCCAGCGTGCGAACATGTTGCCAAGGTCGGCACGACAGGATTTCGGCGAATCCGTTCCCTCCGCGTTCTTGACGGAGCTGAATTCCAGCGTCCTGTCGACCTCCAGTGTCACGCTTTGCGGCGAGCGTCCCAGAGCGTCGAAAACGAAGGTCTCGAACTTGAAACCATCGCATTCCGTGATCGCCCCATCGGGAGCAGCGCTAGACATGCGCTTGCGCGCTACGTGCCAGGGCAGTTCCAACCCCTCATCCGTCAGCTCCGCGACGAAGTCCACCCGCAGCATGTGAACCGCGATGTTTCCGGCCCGGAAGGACAGGAGGCCCTGGGCGTCCGTGGCCGTCTTCAGGTCCTCCGGCAGGTCCGAGTATTCGATGCAACCCAACCTCCCGTCGATGCGGCCCAGAACACCGACCTTCTCCTCCGCAGCAATTTTCTTGACCACCTTGCTGGACATGCCGCAGCCGGCTTGCGCGTGCAAACCTGCGAACAGGGGATCGGCCGGCCGCACGAGCGGGTTGTCGACCTGGAAGTAGGAGATTTCCTCGATCCCACGGGCACGCATGTCGGCCAGTGCGCCGGAGCGCTTCAAGGCGAGCAGCGAACCGCCGTGACCATTCGGGGCGAGGAAGAGGCTCTCGGGGGTGGCGAACAGGATCCGCCCCTTTGCATCCAGGGCGGGAAGCATCTCCTGGCTGAAGAAGAACACGTCCTCGGGATTCACTCCGTAGTGGCGATTCTGCTGGAAGATCTCCCGGGTTGCAGCATCGTTCGTAGGTGAGGTCATCACGTACCACGCCGGTGTCATCCCATAGCGCCGCCTGGCCGCCAAGAGCCGGTGCGCGTGGTACTCGAAGAGCGTGCGCCCTGTCACCGGCCCGACGGGGAAGTCTCCCTTGGGAGCGTCGTAGCCCAGGCGCGAGGCCTGGCCCCCGGCGACCAGCACGAAACCGACCTTGCCTGCGGCGAAGAGCTCTTCGCCGCAGGCGATGGCTTCGCCGGCGGCAAGCTCCTGCTGCGGAGTGCGCTTCAGCGGAAAAAGCTCGGGCGGAGCGAGGTCATGTCCGGCGGATGAGGCCGGAGGGGTCCGGGCCAGCTTGCCCAGCTCGACCATGTGCGCGAGATCCACCTGGCTCAGGCTCCGGACCAAGTCCGCATGGGCCCTCCCCTCCAGGCGTTCGAGGTAGGCGAACGCGTGTTCCTGGCCCGTCGAGCTCAGTGCGTGGCCCAGTTCCTCCGGCACCTCCAGCATGGACAAAAGCCTACCGCAGGGCCGACCACGTTCAACGGACGCCTGGGGGCGCTCCCTCTCTCGGATCCAGAAGGACCTTCAGGATGCCGGGACGGGCCGCCAGTTCGAAGGCAGCAGGGCCGTCCCTGAGGGGCATGCAGGCGTCGATCCACGGGGTCACCACGATCCGACCGGTGGCCAGCGCCTCCAGTGCCGGGGCAAAGGGGCCGCAGCGCGAGCCGATCAAAGTGATCTCATCGACGACCAAGGGCGCCAGGTCGAGGTCCGCCGTCACCGCCGCAGTGGTCTTCAAGACGAGCGTCCCCCGCGGACGTGTCGCCGCCATGGCGCGGGGCAAGAGGGCGGGCGAGCCGCTGGCCTCCACCACCAGATCGAAGCGCTCGCTGAACAGAGCAGGCTCGGCCGGCCCCAGGTGGCGGACGTTCTCAGGCAAGTGCGCGCTCCGTTCCGGGTGTCGCCCGATCAGGGAAACCTCGCCCCCATCGAGGCCCAGGACCTGTGCACACAGAAGCCCCAGCCGCCCGTCCCCGAAAACCAGACGCCTTTCGAAAGCGTCCACATCCAGCTGCTCTCGAATCTCAAAGGCCGCCGCAAGGGGTTCCGTGAAGACCGCCGACTCATCCCGAAGGCCCTCGGGAATCGGGTGCAGGTTTCCCTCCGGCAAAACCAACGTCTCCGCGAAAGCGCCGGCATGCCGCAGAATGCCCAGGACGCTGCGGTCGGGGCAGTGACGCTCCAGCCCCTTCAGGCAGGCGGGGCACTTCCCGCAGCCTGCGTTGATCTCCCCCACCACGCGCCGCCCCTTGAATTCGCCTTCCCGCGCCACGCCGCAGAACTCGTGTCCCGGCACACCGCTGAAGCCCATGTAGCCTCGCTTCAGGTGAAGGTCGGTGGCGCATATACCGGCCAGGGAAACGTCGACCGCCACTTCACCCGCTCGGGACGGCTCAGGACCCTCCAGGTCGTCGCGGTGGACGACCCGGCCCTTTTCGATCCACAGTCCGCGCACGGTTCGGAGGGGGGCGCAGGCGCTAGCTCAGATGGCCCCGGACTCGATCTTCGGATCTGAAAGCACCTCGAGCATCTCCTCGATCATCTGTTGCAACGCAGTGACGCGCCTCTCGAGAATGACGTGACGCTCGACGATCTGCTCGACGACCGGCGGGAGGATCGCCTCGCGCGTGTAATTGTTGATCATGTTGATGATCTCAGCGCGATCGGCGTCGGGCAACTTGTGAAAGTGGTAGTGATATTTCTGGGCGAGGACGTCCTCGCAAATATCCATGCACTCCTTTGTGATGCTCTCGGTGTCCTTCTGGTGATGTTCCAGCTGAAAGACGTTGCGCTTGTAGGAATGCAGGATCTCTTGAAACTTGCGCTGCAATGGCCACTCCTGAAAAAGAAAACCTGTCGACTGATTCCAGTTTAGAACGAATCTGCAAGACCCGCCACGACTTCTCGCAACACACGACTCTCAATCGACCTGGCCGAGACAGATCGAGACGTTGTGGCCTCCGAATCCCAGGGAATTGGATAGCGCGTTCTGGATCTTGAGCTCGCGTGCCTCCTTGGGGACGTAGTCCAGATCACACGCGGAATCGGGCTCGTCCAGGTTCCGGGTGGGATGCACCTTCGACTGGTGGACCGAAAGTGCGGTGAAGACCAATTCGACGGCCGAAGAGGCGCCCAGGAGATGGCCTATCATCGACTTGGTGGACGAAATCGCGAGTCTGGCCGCGTGATCGCCGAAGGTCAACTTGATCGCCTGGGTCTCGATGGCGTCGTTGTAAAGCGTCGAGGTGCCGTGAGCATTGATGTAGCAGATGCTCTCCGGATCCACACCGGCCATATTCAGGGCCAACCGGAAGGCGCGTGCGGGACCGGTACCGTCCTTCTTGGGGGCGGTGATGTGGAAAGCATCGTCGGTGGAACCGTAGCCCTTGACCTCGGCGTAAATGCGAGCGCCGCGTTTCTTCGCCAGCTCCAGCTCTTCGAAGATCAAGATGGCCGCACCCTCCCCCATGACGAAGCCGTCGCGATCCTTGTCGAACGGACGCGAGGCGCTCTCGGGCGTGTCGTTCTTGGTGGAAAGGGCCTTGGCGGACGCGAAGCCCGAGATCGAAAGGGGAGTCGTGGCGGCTTCTGCGCCTCCGGTGAGGACGCGATCGGCTTCTCCGGAGCGGATCGTCGCCAGGGCCATCGCGATCGCGTGCCCCGCAGAAGCGCAGGCACTCGAGGTGGTGAAGGCCGTGCCCAGGAGGCCGTACTTGATGGCGATCTGGCCGGAACACGCATTGGCCATGATCTTCGGAATGAAGTGAGGCGTTACCCGGCGAGGCCCGCGGTCCTGCAGCACCAGATGCTGTTCTTCGATGCCGCTGATCCCCCCGATCCCGGTCCCGACGATGGTCCCGAATCGCTCGCGTTCGTGTTCGGAAAGGGCTCCGAGGTCGAGCCCCGAATCGGCGATCGCCTCGTCCGCGGCCTTGAGCGCCAGCATGGTGAACCGGTCCAGCTTGCGCAGGTCCGGCCCCTGGAACATCTCGGCAACATCCCAGTCGGCCTCGCCCGCGATGTATACGGGAAGGTGATCGGCGGGGAAGTTCTTGATCTTGGCTATGCCGTTCTCGCCGGCCAGAACCCGAGGCCAGGACGTGCCTACATCCGCTCCCAAGGCGTTGACCGTACCTAGGCCGGTGATGACCGCTCGGCGCATGGATGGTTCCTTCAGGGACATGCCCCCCCGAGCAAGAGCACCCTTATCAGACCAGAAAGGGTGGTTTCTCCCAGGCTGAGAGGGCCGCTGGGGTTCGACAGAGTCGAACTCCGCTCAGGACTTGGCCTTGATGTACTCGATGGCGGCGCCGACCGTCTGGATTTTCTCGGCGTCCTCGTCGGGGATCGAAACCTCGAATTCGTCTTCGAGCTCCATCACCAACTCGACGGTGTCGAGCGAGTCTGCACCGAGGTCGTTGACGAAAGAGGTCTCCGGCGTGACCTTCTCGGGAGAGGTCCCCATCTGGTTGCAGACGATCCGGGTCACGCGTTGTTCGATCGTAGGGTTCGTCATGGTCGTGTCTTCACTCATGGCGAGGATGGGATTGTGGCTCCCAGTGGCCTGGTGCGAGAGTTCGAGGGACTATATCCAGGGGCGTTGAGCGATGCAATTTCGGCTCAGTCGAGTCGTTCCATGTCGGCGGGGGTTTGCACCCCCCGGACTTCAGCGGCCTGTCCCACAACTCGGGCCGTTTTCCGCATCAGTCCAGCCAGCACCTTACCCGGACCGGGTTCGAGATAGTGCTCGATCCCCCGGGAAAGTGCGAAGCGCTGTGTTTTCTCCCACAAAACGGGGGCGCAAACCTGCTGAGCGAGGGAGCGTCGGATCGCCTCCGGGTCGCTCACCAGCGTTCCGGTGACGTTGTTCACGAAGGGCACTGCGGGGGGGCGGATTTCGATCCCCGCGAGGGCGTTTTCGAGGCGCAGGGCCGCACCGCGCATGCATTCGGAGTGGAAACCACCGGCGACGTCCAGGCGCACGGCGCGCCTGATGCCGTGCTCCTCGGCGGCAGCTTCGGCGGCATCGAGAGCCGCCAGCTCGCCGGAGAGGACAACCTGACCCGGTGCGTTCAGGTTGGCGACCGCGCAAATGCCTTTCCGCGAACCGACGTTCGCGAGTTTCTCCGCGGTCTCGAGGTCGGCTCCGAGCAGACTCGTCATGGAGCTCGGGACCTCTTCGCTGGCCTCCTGCATGGCCTGCCCGCGCAGGCGCACGAGCCGCACGGCGTCCTCGAAGAGCAGTGAGCCGGCACTCCAGAGGGCCGTGTACTCCCCCAGCGACAGGCCCGCGGTCAGCGGGGAGCGATCCGTATCCAAGCCCCGTTCCCGCAGGACGGAGATGATCGCCGCGCTGGTCACCAGGATGCCGGGCTGTGCGACGTCCGTGCGGTGCACTTCGTCACCTCGCTCCCAGATCGCTTCGCGCAGTGGGAAATCGATCGCCGTCTCCGCCGTTTCGAAGAGCGACCGGGCGACGGGATAGGACTCGCAGAACTCGCGTCCCATTCCGGCGAACTGGGCGCCCTGCCCGGGAAATAGAATGGCTTCGGCCATGATGGGACTCCCCACTTACCAGCGGATGAGCGTGCCGCCCCAGGTGAGACCGGCCCCGAAAGCCACCAGGCAAACGAGCTTGCCCTTTTCTATGCGTCCCTGACGCAGCGCCTCGTCCAGTGCAATGGGCACCGTGGCCGCGGAGGTGTTGCCGTACTTCTGGATGTTGATCATAACGCGGTCATGGGACAGCTCGAGCCGTTCGAGCGCCGCCTGGATGATGCGCAGATTGACCTGGTGGGGCACGATCAACGAGAGCTCTTCGTCGGGGTATCCCTCCAGCATCTGGCGGATCATCCGACTCATGTACTTGACGGCGAAGCGATAGACCTCGCGTCCGCGCAGACCGATGTAGTGCTTGTCGTCCGAGAGGTCGAGTTCGGAGGGAGGCAGCTTCGAGCCCCCGCCCGGCATGTGAATGAAGTCGAACCCACTGCCGTCCGCTCCCAGGGCCGACCTGAGGATCTCCCCCTGGCCGCATTCCTCGTGGGATGTCAGGACGGCGGCGCCCGCACCATCGCCGAAGATGATGCACGAGCTGCGGTCCTTGAAGTTCACGAAGCTCGACAGCTTCTCCGCACCGATGGCCAGCACGCACCGGGCGCGGCCGGCGGCGATGAAGGCCTCAGCCGTGTGCAGGGCGGTGAGAAAACCCGTGCAGGCGGCGTTGCAATCGAAAGCCCCGGCGTTCTTCGCACCGATTCGCTCCTGAACGAGACAGGCGGTCGAAGGCAGCAGGTAGTCCGGCGTCAGGGTTCCGAGGATGATCAGGTCGACCTCCTCGGCTCCGATCCCCGCGGCTTCGAGGGCTCGCTCCGCGGCCCGGACCGAAAGATGTGAGGTGGCCTCGTTATCCGGGGCGAAGCGGCGTTCCTCGATGCCCGTGCGCTGGGCAATCCACTCGTGGGATGTCTCGAGGAAATCCTCGAAGTACGAGTTCGCAACCTTGCGCGGAGGCAGGTAACACCCGGTCCCAGCGATACCTACGGTGATCCGTTCAGCCATCTCGGGACTCTACTCTGCCTCCGTGGTTTCGCCAAAGTCTGAACCGAAGAACCGTCTGGGAAGCAGGGAAGCGGGAATAACACGGCCTAGCTGGTGGCGTCCGGAGCGACAACCGGGGGCGAGATGGAGGCCGCAAGCCCCTGCTCGATGTGTTCGTTGACGTGGAAATCCAGGGCTCTACAGGCGAGACCGATCGCATTGGCGACGGCGTTGCTGTCCGAGCGTCCGTGGCCGATGATCACGACTCCGTTGACCCCCAGAAGCAGGGCGCCGCCGTAGGTCGAGTAGTCGATGACCCGCTGAACATTCGCCAGGCTTTCGGCCCCCCACTCCGTTCCGTGGGACTTGAGCTCGGTGGTGACCTTCGTCAGAAGGAAATGCGCGAATTGCTCGAGCAACTTGAGGATCACGTTGCCCGTGAGGCCGTCCGTCACGACCACGTCGCAGACGTTGCGGAAGATGTCCGACCCCTCGACGTTGCCGATGAAGGCCAGGTCGCCGGCCTCAAGAAGCTCGAAGGCCTCCTGCAGGAGCGGGGTGCCCTTGCCCCTCTCCTCGCCGATGTTCAGGAGACCCACGCGGGGGGTCTTCACGCCGAGACAATCCCGCATGTAGATCGAGGCCATCGCCCCGTACTGGGCGAGATGTCGCGCCTTCGGCGCGACGTTCGCGCCCATGTCGAGCAGGGTGACGGGGCTGCCGGTGAGTTCCAGGGTGATCGAAATGCCGGGACGATGCACGCCGGGCAAGGTGCCGAGCATCAGGGTCGCGGCGCCGACGCAGGCCCCGGTGTTGCCCATGGAAACCACCGAGCCGGCGCGGCCTTCGCGGACCGCCCGAATCGCCTTGCTGATCGAGGAGTCCTTCTTCGCTCG
Source organism: Planctomycetota bacterium (assembly GCA_002683825.1). Taxonomy (GTDB): domain Bacteria; phylum Planctomycetota; class UBA1135; order UBA1135. The sequence continues at coordinate 4,561 of NYUD01000047.1, read as the reverse complement.
CAGGGCCCGACCCGGCGATTCGTCCATTTCGATCACCTGCGAGGCGTGTTCGATTTCGAAGTCGTGATCGCCCCCCAGCTCCTCGAGCAGCGCCTCGATGCGCGGCTGATCACCGACCATGAGCAGGCGGTCGGCAGAGACCCCCCGATCGGCCAGGGTCCTGCAGGCGTCCAGGGCTCCGCGCAAAAAAGCCTCGGGGGCGTGATCGCCGCCCATGACATCGAGCGCAATGCGGGAGGAACCCATCGGGTGCGAAACTCAGGAAAGGGCCGGGGGTCGCTACTCGAATCAGCGCCGAATCCCCTGGACGGCCACTTCCCGGCTAGACCTCGTCCCTCCGCAGGACTTCGGTTCCTTTTTTGTCGGCTCCCTTGGAAAAGCCGTAATAGCCACAGTTGTCACAGACGCGGTGTGTCTTCACGGGCGACCCGCAACGGGAGCAGTGATTGGGTTGGTAGGGCTTGATCGCCAGGTGGGACCGACGAATTCCCTGACGATGACGGGATTGGCGACGCTTGGGGTGCGGCATGATTCCGAACCCGACCTCACGGGCGGGTGGTTCCGAGCTTTGGCCCTCGGGGGGCTCCAGACCAGCGCAGGATGGTAGCCCTGGTTTTTTGGGTAGTCAACGGGGCTAAGGCGGAAGCAGAGCGATTGGCCCGTGGCCCCGTGGCCGGGTTTCTCCGGGGCAGATCCGCGCCAGGCCGCGCCGAACAACACGCCCCGCTTCCCTCCCTGGCCGGCTAGCACACACCGAACGCGCCCTGCGAATCGGCCCGGAAAGCCTCCAGGACCGCTTCACGCCCGCTGGCTTTCTGCCCCTGGCCCTGACTCAGCTCGGGCTTGCCGCCTCCACCGCCGCCCAGGTGCTTTTTCATCAGGATGGCCAGGTGCTTGGCGTCGTAGCCCTTTTCGCGGGCGGTCCCCTCGGCGAGGGCGATCCAGGGCGCCCTGTCCCCGTCACAGCCGACGAGAACGGCCGCCACCCCGCTACCCAGGGCCTTCACCCGGCCGGCGAGTTCCCGCAGACCCGCCAGGTTCAGGTCCACGAGGATCATCCCGCACAGGACGCCCTCGTGATCGCTGAGCTCTTCGCGGACCGCCTCCAGGGCCGAGGAGATGTCGGCGCTCGAGCTTTGCTTTTCCTTCTTGCGGGCCTTCTTCAGGCGCTTCTGAAGATCGGCGATGCGCTCGGGGACCTCCTCGGGGGCCGACTTCAGCGCCCGTGCCGCTTCCGCCAGGATCCGCTTTTGAGTTTGAATCCAGCACACCGCATCCGGACCGCTCAGGGCTTCGACCCGCCGCACACCGGCCTGGATCGCACTCTCCGAGATCAGGACGAAGGGACCGATGTCGCCGGCCGCCCGGACGTGGGTACCGCCGCACAACTCGGTCGAAAAACCGCCCACGTCGACCACGCGCACGCGGTCCGCGTACTTCTCGCCGAAGAGCGCCATGACGCCCCGGGCCTTGGCCTCGGAAAGTTCCTCCTCGGTCGTCCGCACGGGCGCGTTCTCGATCACCTTCCGGTTGACCAGTGTCTCGACCTCAGAAACCTCCTCGGCCGTCATGGCCTTCGGGTGCGAGAAGTCGAAGCGTAGACGGTCGGGGCCCACGTAGGAGCCCTGCTGGTTCACGTGCTCGCCGAGCACCTCTCGCAGGGCCCGGTGCAGGAGGTGGGTCGCCGTGTGGTTCTTGCGCGTGCGGCTGCGGCGCTCTCCATCGACCTCGGCCACCACCGTCACCGTTTCGCTCTTCCCCGGAAGGGGCCCCTCCCAGGCGCCGACGTGAACGAGCAGGTCGCCGAACCTGCGGGTGTCCTCGACCACCATCCGAAAGCGGCCGTCCCTGTCGCGGATGATTCCCGTGTCACCGATCTGCCCCCCGCTTTCGGCGTAGAACGGGCTTTCCCGGAGGATGAGCCGCGCCCGATCCCCCCCGGGCCCCTCGTCCCCGCCCGGTTCGACGTGGATGAGCTCGGTCTCGATTCGAACGCCTCGTTCGCCGGCCTCGTGACAGCTAGACACGGTGACTGCTGCCAGGCTGCGTGTGGCGAAGCAAGCCTCCACGCGCCCGAGTTCCTCGGTCGACAGGAGTTGCTGGAACTTCCCCACCGAACGGCTCCGCTCCTGGTGGCGCTCTTCGGCGATCCTCCAGCCCTCGTCGTCGAGAGCCAGCTCGTGCTCGCGCGCCATCAACTCGACCAGGTCCTTCGGGAACCCGTAGGTCGCATACAGCTCGAAGGCCTCGGCCCCGGGAAGAGCGCCGCCGGCCTTGCCCGAGACCTTCTCCGCCAGCTGGCCGAAACGCGCGAGCCCCTTGCCCAGGGTCTTGGAGAAGGATTCTTCCTCGCTGCGGACCAGTAGCTGGATGTGATCGATGCGCTGTCGGATCTCGGGAAAGGCGCCCCCCAGGGTCTCCGCCACGCAAGGGACCACCCGATGCAGGAACGGATCGGCGCACCCGAGGGCCTGGCGTCCGTAGCGCGAGGCACGACGGATCAAGCGCCTCAGAACGTACCCGCGGCCCAGATTCGACGGCAGCGCTCCGTCGGCGAAGGCCGAGGAGACCGCCCGCACGTGGTCGGCGATGACGCGGAAGGCGATGTCCTGTTCGCTCTGCGTCGCCCCATAGCGGCACCCGACCAGCTCTTCGATGCCCCGGAAGATGGGCGTGAAGATGTCGGTGTCGTAGTTCGAGCTCTTGCCCTGCAGCACGCTGACAATGCGTTCGAACCCCATGCCCGTGTCGACATGCTTGGCCGGCAAGCTCTTGAGCGTCCCGTCGTCGACCCGATTGAACTCCATGAAGACCAGGTTCCAGAGCTCGATGAAGCGTTCGTTTCCCGCGTTGACGCCGATCTTCGGATCCGCTCCGTCGAAGGGACCTCGGTCCGGCCCGCCGCGGTCGATGTGGATCTCGGAGCAGGGCCCGCAGGGACCTGTCTCACCCATCTCCCAGAAGTTGTCGCGTTTGTCGAAACGCAGCACGCGGCCGGGGTCGATGTCGGTCTTCTCCAACCAGATCCGTTCCGCTTCCTCGTCGGCCGGCAGCCCGTCCTTTTCTCCGCCGCCGAAGACCGTGACCCACAGCCGTTCCTTGGGAAGCTTCCAGACGTCGGTCAAGAGCTCCCATGACCAGACGATTGCGTGCTCCTTGAAGTAGTCCCCGAAGGACCAGTTGCCGAGCATCTCGAAGAAGGTGTGGTGGTAGCTGTCCACCCCCACCTCCTCGAGGTCGTTGTGCTTGCCGGAAACGCGGATGCACTTTTGCGTATCTACCGCGCGTGTGTAGTTCCGCGACCCCGTCCCCAGGAAGACGTCCTTGAACTGGTTCATGCCCGCGTTGGTGAAAAGCAACGTCGGGTCGTCCATCGGAAAAACGGGCGACGAGGGCACCTCGCGATGTTCGCGCGCAGCGAAGAAATCGAGGAACCCACGCCGAATTTCGGAGGCGCTGGGATGGCTCATGCCGTGATTTCGCGGATACGGCCGGCGAGGAGCAAGGGGTCTACTTGTTGGCCGCAGCTGCCGGGGGCGTTCTGACGGTTGCGGGAGGGACCGGTTTCAGGGTGCTTTTCGAGCTGCCCGCATCGGGTTCCTCAGCAGCGGGTTTCGGAGCGAGCTTCTCGCTGGTCATCGTCCACAGCTCGGAAGCCAGATCGGGGTTGTCCTTCAAGAACGTGCGCGCCCGTTCGCGGCCCTGCCCCAGGCGAATCTCGCCTTCTCTCGGGTGCTTGAGCGAGAACCACGTGCCGGATTTCAAGATGAATCCGTGGGTCATGCCCAGATCGAGAAGGTCGCCCTCGCGGCTGATCCCATGGTTGTAGATGATGTCGAACTCGACCTTGCGGAAGGGCGGTGCGAGCTTGTTCTTGACGACCGTCACCTTGGTACGGTTGCCCACGACCTGGTCGCCGTCCTTCAACTGGCCGATGCGGCGAATGTCGCAACGCACCGACGCGTAGAACTTGAGGGCGCGCCCACCGGCGGTGGTTTCCGGGCTGCCGAACATCACACCGATCTTCTCGCGGATCTGGTTGATGAAGATCACCAGCGTGTTCGAGCGCGCGATGGAGCCGGTCAGCTTGCGCATCGCCTGGCTCATCAGACGCGCCTGCAGGCCGACGAAGGTGTCCCCCATCTCGCCTTCGATCTCGGCTCGCGGCACCAGCGCCGCTACCGAGTCGATCACGATGACGTCGACCGCATCGGTCGCGACGAGGGTATCGACGATTTCGAGACCCTGCTCGCCGTTGTCGGGCTGACTGATGAGAAGGTCGTCGAGCTTGACGCCGAGCTTGCGGGCGTAGGAGGGATCGAGAGCGTGTTCGGCATCGACGAAGGCGCAGATGCCGCCCTCGAGTTGCGCGTTGGCGATCACGTGCAGTGCCAGGGTCGTCTTGCCGGAGCCCTCCGGCCCGTAGATCTCGACGATGCGCCCGCGCGGGAAGCCCTTGCCGCCCAGGGCCATGTCCAGGGAAGGCGAACCGGATGAGATGCCGCGCATCTCCTTGACGGGCCCGTCCTGGCCCAGGCGCATGATGGCGCCCTTGCCGTAG
>NYUD01000104.1 GCA_002683825.1 Planctomycetota bacterium | reverse complement strand
CCTCGCCCTTCTTCACGGCACCAGCGGTGGTGAAGTCGGGCAGCCACGTCTGCGCGATCTGGCCGCCGACGGTGGAGACACCGTGGAAGCCGTCGAGCGCGACGCGGTAGGCGTACAGGTCGGTGAGGCCGGTGGTCGACTCCCCGACGGTGCGAGTTTCGATCGGGATGATCGGGTCGTTCGACCCGGCCTTCGCGCCAGCGTCGGCGAACATGATGCCGCCGTACATCTCACGCTCGATCGGGCGCCCGTCGGAGCCGACGAGGCCCTCGACGGGGTTCTTCGTGTACATGCCGGCGCGGCGGGCGGCGGCGCGGACCCGTGCGAGCGCGCGGGCGTTGCCGACGATGACCGTCGGGGCGCCGTCGAGCAGCGACAGGAACTCGTCGATCAGGTCGAGCGCGACGTGCTCGGCACGCGCGTTCGTGTCGAAGTCGGTCCAGTCGGTGACGACGCTGGCGTTCATCTCGGTCGACGAGCCGGTGAGGGCCTTGTCGAGTCCGTCGAAGCCGTTCGCGTCGGTCGCGGTGTCGCCGTTGATGACGAGGTCCGCGAACTTCGCGTTCGTGGACTTCACCTTCTGGGCGATGTTCAGCGCGACGCCGCCGGAGGCGTTCGGGCCGAGCTTCGCGACGACACGGTCGATCTCGAACGCGCCACCGAGCACGGCCAGGTCGGTCGTGTAGTGCTGGGTGGTGACGTTCTGCGGCGTGTACTCGGAGTTGATCGCACGCGTCGCGGCGGTCGCCTGGGTGATCAGGCGGCGGTAGCCGTACGTGAGCGTCGCCCCGCCGCCGGCGGGGTTCACGGCGTCGTCGAAGATCAGCGAGTCCGGGATGACACCGGTCTTGCGGAACTCGTCGATGACGGCGACGTCGAGGTCGGTCTGGGCGTTGTTCTTGCCCTCAGCGAGAGAGATGGGCATGTGATCCTCCCTGGATCAGGAAGAGAGCGCCGTCTTCACGGCTCCCTCGAGGGTGACGGGTGTGTGGTGCTGGCCGCCCTGATGCCCGCCGCCGCTTGCGCCGGGGAGTCGCGGTCCTGCCTTGAGCGCCGAGTTCTTCTCGAGCGCGGTCTCGAACGCCGCCTTGACCTTGTCCTCGTCGGAGAGGTCGATGTCGGCGAACGCGGTCATGAAGCTGTTGGAGTCGAGCAGCGCGTCCGGGTTGCCGCCGAACTGTGCCGCGTTGCGGAGGATGAAGTTCTCCCGCTCGAGCGAGGTCACGCGGGTCTCGGCGGCGCCGAGCTTCGTCTGCGTCTCCTGGTGCGCGGTCTGCTCGTTCTCGTAGTTCACGCGGTGGCCCTTCGCTTCGTCGCGGAGTTCGCGGACGTAGTCGTCGGGGTTGCCGCGGTAGTTCACGGGCGGCGTGGGCTGCGCGGGCGGGGGAGTCGGAGCGGGCGGGTTCGGCGCAGGCGGCTGCGGTGCCGGGGGCGCCGGATTCGCGGGCGGTGTCGGATCCGCCGGTGGGGTCTCGGCGGGCGGGGTGCTGCCGCCGGCGCCGCCGCCCTGCTCGCCATCGAAGTAGCGGAGGAACGGGCGGTGGAAGGTCGGTGGGAACTGGGCGCCGAGGGTGGGGGTTGTGCGGTGCATCGGTGAGCCTCCTGCTCATCTGGCCTCACCCCTGCGGTGAGGACGTGTGGGCCGCGCCGCCGAAGCGCAGGGTCGACGACGGCGCGGGGAATGTGGAGGGCGGCGGCCGCGTGCCTGAGGCCAGGGCCGCCGCCCATCGAGTGCAGGTCTGCCTCGCGCAGGAAACGAGCGCGTTCATGAGCAGCCTTCGCGGTCCATGGCGAACCCGCGTTGACACCCGGTCTTTTCGATCTACTCGTCGCCGCCGAACGCGGCGTCACGCGCGCGTCGCACGACGCGGATCGCTTTCTGTGTCTCTGCTCGTGAAAGCATCACCGTGGAGAACGTCCACTGTGGGTATCCCGGAACATCGGGGTTCTCACGGCACCGGCGGATCTCGTCCGCGGCGCGCAGCACCTCGTCGGCAGCGACGAGCAGGTGAAACTGAACGCATCCCGGCTCGTCAGGGGTTGGCCCGTGCGAACTTTCCTTGTGCCAGCCGACCATCAGCACCGGAGTGTCTTCCCTGTGCTGACCGTCGTGCAGCGCCTCGCCGTCCTGGGCGAAGTGGATGCCGTACTCGCCGGGCTTTAGCCCGTTCGATCCGGTCGGTGTGCTCACCGTTCGACGCGCCGGGGTGTTGATCTGTTCTCTGGGCACTTTCGCCCCTTTCGCTCAGCCGCATCTCGCGGCCTCACCCTGCATCGCGCAGGGGAGCTGCTATCGGCCGTCGGAGAATCGGAGCTGCTCCCGGTACGACTGCCGCTGCCGGCCCGTCTCCCCGATGAAGCCCCGCATGTCCGCCTGCGCTTCACGCACCTCGCGGGCAGCCTTGGCGCGGTCCGTGTCGGTCATCGCCGCCATCTGTCGCCGCTTCGCCGAACGGATCTCTCGCTCAAGACGCCGCTGCTCCGCGCGTTCCTTCTCCGCCGCCTCGTCATAGGTCGTGTCGCCCTGCGGGACCGTCAGGCCGGGCAGGTAGGGCACGAGGCGGCACCGGCAGTTCGGGTGCCCCCAGCCCGCGTTGCGTGCCTGCTCGACGGACGCGGCCACGGTGATCGTGACCGTCCCGGCGCCGGCGGCGCGCTCGAGCACGACAGGGCCGGCGGGGGTGCCGTCGGTGGACAGGATCTTTCCAGCCCACGCCGCGCACTTCTTGCACGAGTCCAGGCCACGCACGACCGTGACCAGACCAATGCCTGACTGCTGCATCCGCCACACCCCGGCGTCGTTGTACGCCCGGTTCACGCTCGTGCGCCCGGCCATCTCCGCGTACGCGCCGATCGTCCACCGGCGGCCGATGCGGTCCGTGAACGACGGGATGCCCTCTGCGAGGAACCGTTGCACCGCGGCGGCCTGCTGCTGCCGTGACGTCGAGATACCCAGGAGAGTGTCGGGGGAGTACAGGGCGGTGATGCGCTGGTAGGCGTCCTGCGGGTAGCGGGTGATCCGCTGGTTCAGGATCTCGAGGCGGTTCTCCAACGACAGCGCGACCATCGCGACCGCCTGCGTCGCCGTCCCGGTCAAGGTCGACGTGCCGCCCGTGATGCCAGCGAAACGGAGCATCGCCGCCGCGGCCGCTTCACCCTCCCGAGCGGCGACCTCGATCACCTTCGCGGCTACACCACCGGAGCGGATGCGGGACACGAGGCCCTGCGCGATGCGCTGCAGATCCCGGATCGCCACGGCACGGCTCGCGGCCAGCTCGGCGAGGATCCGGTTCTGGCGGCGCCGTTCAGCGACGGTGAGGCCACCGGCGACTGTCGCGTCGGGCAGCTGGTTCGCGAGACGCATGTCCCGGGCAGCCCGCTCCGCGACCTCCCGGATCAGTTCGTTCTCCGCGTCCTGGTAGGCGCGGGCGAGCTCGAGCGCGACCTGTTCGACGATCTCCTCGACGGACTCCGCTTCCGGGTTCGGAACAAACAGCGCCACGAGTCACCCCCGGGTCAGTCGACAGGGTCTTCCGGCGGCTCGTCGTCGCCGTCGAACGCGGCCGGATCCGGGGCCCTGTTCTCCGCCTGGATCTTGGCGACCTCGGCTGTGACCTGGTCGTCTTCCCAGTCGGGGTTCGCGCGGCGGACCTTCTGCTCGAGCGAGATCGACCGGGCACCATCCAGCAGCGCGAGAGTGCGGGCCAGCTTCTCCGGATCCTCCTGCGACGCGGCAGGGAACACCACGGTCGGCTGATCGAACCGGCCGCCACCCTTACCGGGGAACACGAGCCCGTCGATCTCCAACGCGACCGACGCGGCCCGGCCGATCGCGACCCGGTCGAACAGGATCTTCTTGTCCCGGGTGCGTTCAGACGCCTTGTCGCGGTCCTCGACCTCCGTCGCGGTCATCGACGAGCGCTGCCCCGTGTAGTCGCCCCACGCGGACTGGGAGAACCCGGCCTTGCGGAGGATCTCACGGTAGATCCCGAATGCGGTCTTCTCGTGCTCCTCGACCCGGATGTTGAACTGGACCTTGTCGATCGCGACCTTCGACGGATCACCGGGCACGTTCAGGCCCGCGAAGATCTCACGGCCCATGTCGAACGATGCGCCCATGCCGGGCCCGTGGATATCAAGCATCGAATCGGGCACGAGGACGCGGCCGGCGCCGAGGCGAAGGTCACGCATCCACGACGAGAAGGTCTCGTCGAGCCAGTCGAACAGGGGGTGCAGCTGGGCGAAGTCGGAGCGGCCCGTGTTCGCGAGCGCGCCCTGCTTCCGCCACTTCGCGGTCGGCATGTTCGGGTTGTAGATCGCCGTCAGCCGGTCGATGCCGGTCGGCATGACCGAATCGGCGTTCACGATGCCCGCGTACATCTCCGTCTCGGGACGATCAGCGAGCGACACGCGGCGACCAAGGTTGTCGACCGTGCCCTCGAACAGGGCGTGCTCGACAGCGCCGACCATGTGGTGCTCAAGGTGCCGGTAATACTTCGACCCGTCGACGTACTCAGTCCACAGGGTGCACTCGACCATCCGGCCGGAGCGGAACACGGGGATCACGATGTCTGCCGCGGCCGGTTCCAGCCACACATGATCCGCGACAGCGGTATCCCAGCGGACGACGAGCACGGCCGCGCCGAACGCGGACTTCAGCTCGCCCATCTCGTTGAATGCGGCGTGCGCTTCGTCACCGTTCGCGATCAGATCGAGGCGTTCCTGAGCGCGCTTCACCGCCCGCAGCTTCGGCTCGAGCTTCACCTCGGGCGGTTCCGCGAACACCAGATCTGACGCGAGCGTCGCGAGATCCGCCGGCGCCGGCACGTGCAGTCGGGAACGGTTCTCCCCGGCCGGGACAGGGCGGCCCCAGAACATGCGCGACGCGGCGCCGACCAGGCCACCCCGGTGAGGGGTGCCGCGGTGCACGTGCGTTGCCGCCTGCTGTTCCCGCTGGTACAGCTTCGCGAGCGCGTCGGTGTCGCCCGTGTACCAGGCGTCGTTCTCCGCGTACGCCTTGTACGCGTGATCCCACGGCTTCGGCGGCCACGGAGTGTTCGGTGCGGGGATCGGCATGCGGACCCCCTTCGGTTCAGGCTGCGAGCTCGAGCATCGGTTTCCAGTACCCGACGGTGGAATGCGTGATGTAGCGGCCGCCGTCGAGGTAGTGGTCGTCTTCCTTCACGACCTCGTCTTCACCCTCGGTGGTGGCTTTCTCGTCCCACCGGTACTCGGTGACCTCGGACTGCCATCCCGTGCACCGGTCGGTGACGACCATGCGGGGTTCGTCACCGTCGAGGAGGTTCGCGATCGTCGCGATGCCCTTCAGCACGTCGTTGTCCGCGGACCACGGCGACAGGCCGGTGCCTCGGAGGTCGTTGTGCAGCTGCACGCGCATGGACGCGGCGGCCGGGTCGAGCATCAGGAACCGGGGGCGGAGCCCGTCAGGCTCGGGGTGATGCTGCTGGCCGAGCCAGGTCCGGAATCGGCGTGAGAGTTCCGCGTCGGTGAGGCGGCGGCCGTCGTGCTCGGCGGGGGAGTAGCCCCACTCGTCCATCATCACGAGCCGTGGCTTCTCCTCGGCTGTCACACCGAGCATGAGCGCGGTCGTGGCGTTCGTGGTGCCGTAGTCCATCCCGATGCCCATGATCTCCTGCATCGCCGGCATCGACGCCCACGGGATCACGTGCCGGTCGGGGTCCCACATGGGGTAGACGGCGCCTTCCGCGTTCGTCCACTCGCCCTTGATGAACCGGTCGTAGAACACGCCGCTGTAGGACCGCTTCATGCGGTCGATGTACGACTGCTCCAACGTGGGGTTGTCGAGCATCGTGAAGTGGAAGTGGATCAGGTCGACCGTGTCAGCCTTGAGGATCCACGACTTCCGCATCCAGTGATTCCGGGATGCGGGGTTCATCGTCGCGAGAAGCCGGGCGCCCTTCACACGCAGACGGGTGACGAGCATGTTCCAGAACACCTCAGGCAGCAGCGTCGCCTCATCGACGTACGCGAGCGCGATCGTGGCGCCCTGGATACGGCCGACAGCTTCAGCGTTGTGCGCACCGATGACCATGACCTCGCGGCCCAGGATCGTCGCTTTCGTCGCGCCCGGCGTGTACACCACCTGCGCGGCGACGAGGCTGCCGAACAGTCCCGGGCTCTGCAGCGGCATGAACACGTTCTGGTAGACCGTCTGCAGAGTGCGGCCAACCACCACGATCAGACCAGTCCGCGGCGCGACACGGACGGCGAGGAGAAACGCGATCAACGACGCGATCGTCTTCCCCGCCGAAACCGACCCCGACCACAACGCCAGAGTGCGCCGTGTCGAATCCACGATCGACGTGATCTGCTTCCGCGACAGCAACCGCTCCGCGTTACTCAGCATCCGACGTCTCACCCTCGGCGCGGATCGAGTCCGCCGCCGCAGTGAGCGCCGAAGCGAACGAATCCAGCACACCAGCGGCGGCCTCGCCCGACCCCGTGTCCTTCTCGACGATGCGGGTCAGCTTGTCGAAGGTGATCCCCGCGGTCGCGATGATGTTCCGCCGCACCTCGACTGGTGCCGAGTCCAGCGTCCGCTCGTTGTAGTCGTTGTCCTTGCCGCCGAAGTTGTACACCAGGTACGGGTCGTCGATCCGGTCGAGCATGTCCTCCGTCGAGACCAGCATCTTCTCCGCGAGACGGATACGCGCGGCAGCGAGATCGACCGTGTGAGCCTGAGTGGCAGCCGCGGTTCGTGACCGGTCGAAGCGGAGCCCCTCACGCTCGGCCCAACGGGAGATGGTCGAGGGGACGACGCCGAGTTCCTTCGCGATCTCACGGCAGGACAGGTCTTCGGCGTGGAGTTGCCGGGCGCGTTGGTGGTCGAACGTTGCTCGCGTCATGGCGGTTCACCTCGCTCGTGGGCCTCTTGCCCTGTGGCGATGCGTCGGTGTGACGCGGTCGGGGGATGAGAAAGCCCCGGTCACCTGTTCTCAGGTCCGGGGCTTGGAATCTCGGTGGGTGCAGTTCACCACCATCTAGCGATACCTTATCTCACGTTCTCACTCCGGCGCGACGTCTCTCTGCGTGTCGTTTGGACCGCAGGCGCTTGTACAGTTCGCGGACGTCGCCGGCGTTGACGTGGAGCGTGGTGGCACGGGCGTTGACGGCGAGTTCGCGGGCGGTGAGTCGGTCCTGGGCGTACCAGCGGTAGACGGTGGCTTTCCCGGCGGCGACGATGAGGTGAGCCTGGGAGAGCGGCACCCATGCACCGTCGGGGACGGTGGTGGGCGTGTAGTCCGAGGTGCTCAGGTCTACGATCACGACAGCCTCGCGATGATGTCGGTCGGTTCGCCGTGGTGCGCCCGGATGTCGGCGGTAAGTTCCGTGAGGCTGTTGTCGAGTGAGAACCATTCGCGGCGCGCGATGATGCGGAGGTGTTCGAACTGGGCGTGGCGCTCGCGCTCTAGCTCGTAGGAGCCAGGTTCGACGGCGAGCACCTCGTCGTGGGGGAGCGTGCGGAGGCGCTTGATCAGATCGACGGTCGTGCCGAT
>NYUD01000103.1 GCA_002683825.1 Planctomycetota bacterium | reverse complement strand
GCTGCCAGCGATCCTGCACTGGTACACCGGCCCCCTGGGTCTCGTTGACGACGCGCTACAGGCGGGGCTTTACTTCTCCATCAACATCGCGATGACACGATCCCGCAAGTTCCCAGGGCTGATCCAAGCCATTCCTCGCGATCGCGTCCTGTTGGAGACCGACGGACCGTATGCGAAGAACGGCGGACGCCCGGTCCACCCAGACGAACTCGAGTCTGTAGCCCTCGCCCTCGCGCGCGTGTGGGGCACGGACCTTGAGGATTCGACGCGCGTCCTCGTCACGAATCAAGAACGTTTCCTGTCGAGCACTCGATAGCCCGTCCAGACGTTGGGCTGGCGCCCCCTTCCACAGAGAGAGCGGTGGGAGTAACCTGATGGTAGGCGGCCTCTACCTGCTTGACCATCGCCGGACGCGATGGGACGACCAGACGGCCACGGCCGGAGCGGTCCTTCTTGATTCCTTGTCGTCGGAGACGAGGAGAGGACTGCGCTCATGTTCCGCTTGATCTGGACCGCCAGCGTCCACACCCGTTACTTCCTGCGCCGCTCCATGCCCACGAACATCGTGCTCGATGCAATTCGCACCCGCCGCGGGCTCAAGTGGGGGCTCCCGGCGATGCTGCTGGTCATCCCCTACCTGTACGTCGCGGGCATCCTGAGAGTGCTGATCGAGGATGGCGGACCCGGCTGGCTGCATCTGCTGGTGCTGCTGTGCGTCTGGAACGCGATGAAGTTCGCGATCATGGGCCCGGTCAGCTTGGTGCTGCTGCTCCGCGTCCGGGCCGCAGAGTGGCGGGATCGCCGAGTCGCTCGCCATTCCGTCGTCGCGGCGTAACCGCCCGCACATACCCGCCTCTGACCGGTGCCGTGCACCTTCTCGACGTCATCCGACCGAGAAGGAGCCCAGATCATGTCCGCGATCACCGACCTGGCCCACGACGAGCGCACCGCGCGCATGCTGCTGTCGATCCTTGCCGAGCCAGATGATCCCGTCACCGGCCGTGTCCTCTCCCACGTCGGTGCGATCGAGACACTGCGGCTCATCGACGACGGGGACACGATCCCAGGGATGAACCGTGTGGACGCCACGATGTGGCGTGATCGCCTGGCGCTACCACACCGACTGGAAAATGTGGCGAAGCGGATGCACGGCATCGAGAAGAGCGGCTTCACCGTGCTGGTACCGGATGACGAGCACTGGCCGAAGACCCTCGCAGACCTCGGTGATCGCACCCCGTACGTGCTGTGGGCACGAGGCGCGACATCGTTCCTCGCACGTCCGATGGAGGACCTCGTGACGATCACCGGCGCGCGAGCATCAACCTCCTACGGACAACACGTGGCTGGCGAGCTGGCCGCCGATCTCGCCGGAAACGAGCATGTAGTCGTCGCCGGGGGCGCATATGGGATCGAGGGCGCGGCCCACCGGTCCGCTCTGGCTGCGGGCGGGGACACGATCGCGGTACTGGCCGGTGGCGTCGACCGCCCCTACCCGGCCGGCCACCGGGAACTGCTGGACCGTGTCGCGGACGTCGGCCTGCTGATGAGCGAGATCCCGCCGGGCGCAACCCCAACGCGGCATCGGTTCCTGGCCCGCGGACGACTCATGGCGGCTCTGTCCGAAGCCAGCGTCGTCGTGGAAGCAGGAGCGCGTTCAGGTTCACTCCGTGTCGCGGCCGAAGCGCGCGTGCTGGGCCGCGGCGTCGGCGCGGTGCCCGGTCCGGTGACCTCGGTGACCAGCGCGGGACCACACATGCTGCTGCGCGATGGGACAGCCCATGTCGTCACGAATGCCACGGACGTCGAGCACCTGACCCGTCGCCCACCGGAACATGGAGTCGAACGTTCGGAGCTGGGCCCGGAGTTCTCCCGCCCGCCGACGCCGCACGGGACCGGGCACACGCGATCCATGTAGGCCACCACCCGCGTTCCCCTGAGGGCCCCACACACGAGTCGGTGCGTGGCCCTCTCTGCGCGGGAGCCCGCCTACAAGCCCCGTTCAGGGGTGATCCGCTGTGCCGATCGCCGCTCCGGAGCCGGACTCGGTTGAGTGTTGAGTGCACGAAGTGCTGCTTCCGCGCGGGCGCGGTCGATCTTCTGAGCGGTCGAATCGGGTGAGGCGCCGAGAGGCATCGGGTCGGTGATGGCGTACCGGTCGCGGTAGGCCGCAATCACCCGTGCACGCCGCCGCCACAGACTTTTCCCGGGTGCGTCGTTCGGCATCGGCCCGAGCGCGCTGGTCCAGGGCTCGTTGTACTGCAAAGCGGTGTCGAGGACGGCATCGGCTCGGGCCTCGATGAGGCGGTGGCGCTCATCCAGAGCGTCGCGCATGTCCCGACTCATGGGACCGTCGGCGTGTGGGATGAGGCCGACGATGAGACGCGAGGCCGTGCGGTTGCGCCCGGACCCAGCCGGGCGGGCAGTCGCCCGAGCGAGGCGGTGGTGGATGACGGAGGCGACGTCGTCGGCGTCCTCGAATCCTCGCGCCCAGACGAGGCGTGGCAGGAGCCGGTCGATGTCGTGGTGGTTGGCCTCGGCGCGACGCAGCTCGGCGGCGAGGGCGCCGAACGCTTCCGAGTCGATGACGGCCTCGGCCTGGCTTTCGGTGAGGCCGCTGGTGCGGACGAGACCTGCCCACCGGTCGTGCTGGGCGGCCGCGGCGATGGTCTCGTACTCGGCGGCGAGCTGGGCGATCGACCCCCAGGTCTCCTGCTCGTCGGTGATGGTCTCGTGGGCGGAGAGCTCGGCGCCGACATGCTGGAGCACTCCGAACAGCACCGAGCGGGCGGTGGCGTCGGGGCTGTCCGAGGGGTGCGGGGCGGCATGGTCGTCGGGCCGGTTCAGGACCACGTACGCCTGATTCGACTGGCGTCCGCGGGTCATGGCGACGTAGAGATTCTCCCGCGTCGTCGTCGGCTCGACCACGACGTGGGAGGTGTCAGTGGTGATGCCCTGCGCACGATGCGCCGTGACCGCGTAGCCGAGGTCGAGGTGCTGGGCGACGTAGTCGGCGGGGAGCACGATCGACTCGCCACGGCCTGGGCCGGCGGGGCGCACGGTCACTGATCCGTCGGGGCGCACTTTCGTGATCGTCCACCTGTTCCCGTTCTGCACCCACGAGAACCGGGTGCGCAGCTTCCGCTCGTTCTTCCGCGTGATCACCGTGTCACCCACAGCCGCTTGCACGCCGCCGTTCAGCGTGACTTCGCCTCGGAGCGGGTTCACGACATCGGCGAGGATGAGCTCGGTACGGGCGCGCAGGTTCAGCGCTGCAACCGCTTCGCCGGAGTCCGAGACCAGGATCGACTCGATCCCGGCTTCACGGTCCGCCCTCCACGCCTCGTAGGCGCGGGCGGTCATGTCGTCGGTGGTGCCGCCGATGATCCGGTCGGCGTCCTGGTAGACATCGATCACGTCGGGTTCTCCGAGGCGGAGGCGTAGCGATGCGGTCTTCTCCCATTCGTGCGTGAAGCGGTGGATCGTGGAAAGCTCCGGGGTGTCAGGGCGGTCGCCGGCGAGGAGCCCGAACGCACCTGCCGCTGCCGGGGATTGGAGCTGCCCGTAGTCGCCGACGAGCAGAATCTTCGCGCCGGCTTTCGCCGCAGCCCCGGTGATGCGGTCGAGTGCGAGGGTGCCGGCGAGGCTCGCCTCGTCCACGATCACGAGCTGACCCGTCTGGAAGGTGCTGCCGGTCATGATGTGTAGCGTCCACCACCGTGCAGTGTTCTCGGTCTTGATCCCGAGATCTCCGGCGAGCACTTCCGCAGCGACCGCTGACGGGGCGAGTCCGACCACGGAGCCGGTGCCGTGCTGCTGTTCCCAGGCGGTGCGGAGCGCGAGCATCGCGGTCGTCTTCCCGGTGCCGGCCGGGCCGACGAGGAGATCGAGCTGACGGCCTGAGACCGCGATCCGTGTGAGCGCGTCGGCCTGGTCAGAGCCGAGCATCCGCCCCTCCCTGTCCGGGCGTCTCGTGACCTTCTCGATGAGGGCGAGCGGGAGCTCGGGGCCGGTCAGGGTTCGGGAGCGTTCGAGGAGCCGCTTCTCCGCATCGAGCAGCGCCTCGGAGGAATACAGGATGCCGTGGCGGGGGCGGAACGCGCTCGACCCATCCGGACGCTGGAACCGGGCCGGCGTCGACGCGAGTTCCGGCGGAGTCAGTCGCAGCGAGGCGTGTTCGGCGGCATCGACGACCATCCCGCTGACGGCCTCGCGATCCCGTGTTGTCGCGAAGCGGTACTCCATCGTCTGCCGTGCGGCCTCGGCGGTCAGGTTCCAGCGGTGCCAGGTCGACCGCTTCTCACCAACGGCCTCCATCACGGCGCGGCCGATCTTCTCGATCTCATCCAAGGGAAGGTCGTCGGCGCGCAGCACCCGTGCGGGTGCTGCCGGGATCGCCTCTCGCACCCATTCCGACGCGTCCCGCCCCAGCAGTGCTGTGGCGCGCTTGCGCCACTCGGTCGTGAGGTCGGCAAGGGATCGCACCTGCTTCTCGGGCCTGGTGGACAGCGTGGCTTGAGCACGGAGCTTGATGATCGCCGCGGCCGAGGGCTGCCGCCCATGCTTCTCGACGTATTCCGCGATGAGGTGGTCTTTCTCGGCGTCGATCTGGCGGGCGCGGGTGGAGAACTCGAGCACGAGCTCTTCCGGCACCGTCGAGATCGCCCAGGCGGGGTTGCGGTCGCGGCCGCGATCCCGCGCCTCCCACTCCACTCCGAGCAGTCGGGTGAGGTGGTCGGCGATGATCGCCTCGTGCAGTTCGGAGAGCGCGACGGTCGCGGCGTGCATCGGCCGCCCATCCAAAGACCGCCACCGCCCGTCCAGCGTGGTCTTCACTTTGTTCGACACGACGACGTGCGTGTGAAGGTGAGGGTCGGAACTACGGGAGTCGTAGTGGTCATAGGCGGTCGCGGCGAGACCGAAGGTATCGACCTGCGCGACCGCTCCACCGTCGGCGCCGGTCATGCCAACACGGGTCGCGGCGACTTCTCGTTCCATGAAGTCGATCACCTCGGCGATCGCCGCGTGATGCGCTTCGGCGATGAGCGCCTGGGTTCCGGCGTCAGCGACCGCCCACAGCACCGACGCCGACTTCGGCAGCGAGAACGTGTAATCGTATCCCGCGACGGCCTTCCTCGTTCCGCGTCCGTGTTCTTCGGCCTCGATCTCGGCGATCGCTTCCGCACGCGAGGCCGGGCCGAGATCCGCGTCAAGAGCCTCGACACGCTCGGCGATGCGCTCGGCCGGGGTCTTGTACACCGGGTAGGCGCGGCCGAGCGGGTCGCCTGTCACCGGGTCGCAGCCCATCCCGATGAGGAGCTGGAGCTGCTGCTCCGATACCTCCTCGCCGGGAGTGATGCGACCTTCGCCGAGCTGGGCGAGGCCAGAGCCGAGCCAGCTGCCGGGAGGATTCCCGACCTCGGCATAGTAGCGAGTCAGCGGCGTCGAAAGGCTCCGGTCGCCGTCGCCTGCAACGACGGAGCGCAGCAGATACTTGTAGCCGTCACCGGCGCTCATCACGCGCATCGAAACCGTCACATCCGATAGGTAGGAATCCGAGGCTTGGCTCAAGCCCTGAGCTCCAGACGGCTTCCATCTTGTTGCCGAGAGCACTGGAGGGGAACGGGGTAGATCCGGGAGCAAGGAGGCAAATGCGTTTCGGAGTCATGCGAACCAATATGAACGTTAGGTGTCAGCTGGCGAGTTGTTTTCCAGAGCGCGGGCTCAACGGCAGACTTGGTGGGATGGGACTCCCTGATTCAGTTGCGTCTCGCCCATTCCCGGGTTCATCGGGACGGGTCTTCCTCGTGTTCCTGCGGCTCGGGTTGACGTCGTTTGGCGGGCCGGTCGCTCACCTCGGCTATTTCCGCACCGAGTTCGTCGAGCGGCGAGGATGGCTCAGTGACCGCGCCTACGCGGATCTCGTCGCGCTGTGCCAGTTCCTGCCCGGGCCGGCGTCGAGTCAGGTCGGCATGGCGATCGGCCTGCAGCGCGCCGGTATCCTCGGCAT
>NYUD01000102.1 GCA_002683825.1 Planctomycetota bacterium | reverse complement strand
CTGATCCTCGTCGCAATGTTGTTGCTCGCACTGGTGTTCGCATTCCGCAACGTCGTTCTGGCGGCCCTCTTTGCGGTCGGCCCGATCGCATGGATGCTGTTTCCCCTCCGAGGCGTCGGGCCGCAGTGGGTGGTGCGATACGTGTCTGCGGTTGTCGCGCTTCTCCTGACCGGCCCGATCACGGTGGGATTCGTGACCCTCATCGTCAATGGGCTCGCCAACGTGGAGACGATCTGGGACCCGCAATCCTGGCCGCTGCTCGTCGGACTCGCCCTCGTCGCATTCGCTCCGTTCGCCGTGTTCGGGCTCTTCAGCTTCGTCGGCGCCGTCGCCGCAGACGGCGTCGGCTCGCGGCTCGGAACCAGCGCGAGCCGCACGGCTTCAGGCGCCGCCCGGTCAGCCATGCGCATCCCATCACGCCTTGGTGCGCTCCCCGCCGGCCGCACCTCTAGTCGCGGCGGATCTGCGCGCCCGTCGACACGGACGAGCGGGACGTCGGGATCGAGCATGCCGGGCGGTCGACCCGCACATAGCGCCCCAGCGCGAGCGGACGCACCGACACGTAGCGCACGCACCGCGACAAGCACTCCGTCGCCGACGCCGACTTCAACACACACCTCCGAACGGAGAGGGAACTGACATGACCGCAACTCCTGATCTCTCGCGTCCGGTCCGACTCCCCCGCCGCTCACGGCAGGGTGTCGTCCTCGGCATGGATCCGTGGCAGCTCACCTTCATCGCGGCCGCTGCCGCAGTCATCCTGATCAGCGTCAATCGCCTTGGCCCACCAGGGCTCCTCTACAGCGCACCGTTCTACCTCGTGCTGGGAGCGACCGCTCTGACGACTATTCACGGGGTATCCGCGCCGCGCATGGCAGGGCTCTGGCTCATGAAACGGGCACGGCACGTTGCGGGAGCGACCCGCCACGCCTACCGTCCCGAACAGACACGAGTGGCAGGCACGCTGAACCTTCCCGGTACTCGCGCATCAGTGGAGATCTGGGAGGTCGACGGGATCGCCTGCATCTACAACCCCCACGACCGAACCGCTTCTGTCACCGCGGAGCTCGAGGTGCAGGGATTCCTGATGCACGACACTCCGGAGCGCTACGACCTCGCTCAGCACTGGGCTCGCGTTCTTGCCTCTTTCACCCAACGCGCGGGCATTAAGCGCATCACGCTGCAGGAGCGCACGATCCCGACAACGATTCGGCCGGCTCGCGAACATTACAAATCCGTCGTCACAGACCGTCGGCTCGACACGACCTCTCCGGCAGCGGACAACTACCTCGATGTGATGGACCACGCGGAGAGGTTCGCTGTCGCGCACCGCAACTACCTGATCTTCACGATGGATCTCGTCACGATGGGCCCGCAGCTGAAGTCGCTGGGCGGCGGTAAGGAGGCGATCCAGGCGCTTGCCCGAGTCGAGGCGAGCAACCTCGCGGACGCCCTCACCTCTGCAAAGGTCAAGGTTCGCAGCTGGTTGACGGCACGCAACGTCTCAGCCCTGGCACGAATCACCGTGGACCCCGCCTTCGCAAGCGATCTGCAGAACCGCCCGCTCGAAGACGCGGGGGTCGATCCGTCCGCGATCGGCCCGATGTTCCTCGAGGAGCCGGCGGGCCGCAACGGGATCGTCAAAACAGACTCCGCCGTGCACACGACCATGTGGGTCCACGAGTGGCCACGCTCGGACGCACCGGTTGGGTTCGTGGCGCCGCTGGTCTTCGCAAGGCATCCAAACACCGGCGACGCCGTCACCCACATCTTCTCCCTCGTCCTGACACCCGTGCCTGTCTCAAAGGCTCTGCGCCGCATCCGCGACGAGAAGAAGGTGTGGCGCGGCAACGAGAAGCTCCGAGCGAAGCGCGGCGCGGATGGCTCGGCAGCCGATGCCGCGGACTGGGAGGCTCTTGAAAAGCAGGAGGAAGAGATCATCGCCGGGCACGGCGAGTTCCGCTACGGCGGATACCTGACCGTAAGCGCGGCTGATGAGTCGCAGCTCGATCAAGCCGTCGCGGGCATGCGCAACGCACTCGCGAGCGCGGGGATGGAAGCACAAGTCCTCTACTGCCAACAGGCCGAGGCTCTCATGGTCAACGCGCTCCCGATCGGGCTGGGGATGAAGTGATGGCACGCCACACCATCAGCTTCGAATCAGCAGACCTTCCGCGACGGGAGCGCCGCGACCTTCGTCGCACGATTACCGAAGCCGAGCGGGCCGAGCGTGCCACCGCTGTCCGGCGCCGCGAAAGATCGCTCCCGGAGGCCGCCGTCCCGGGGCCGTTCGGACCCGGGCTGACAAGCGGAGGTTACTGGAACCTCACACGACCTGACCTGCCGCCTCACCAAGCGACGTCCCAGCACATCGCCGGCATTTACCCCTTCGTCGCTGACGCCGGGCTGGGGCATCGCGGACCGATCGTCGGTGTCGACATGAACGCTGATGCGCTCTGGCACTTCTCACCCTGGGAGTCGTACGTCGATCGCTCAGAGCGCCAATCACTCTCCACGAATATTCTCGTGCTCGGCGCATACCGAGCCGGCAAGTCTGCCGCGGTGAAGACTCTCGTGACGCGGTCGCTCGCTTTCGGCCACCAGGCTGTCGTCCCCTCCGACGCCAAAGGGGAATGGGTCGTCGTCGCCGAGGCCATCCCGGGAGGGGCGGTCATTCGGCTCGGTGGCGGCACGCCTGCGCGGTTGAACCCGCTCGATCGCGGTCCGCGACGCAGTGACGCCACCGACGACCAGCACGAGCAGATGGTGAGACAGCGACGCATCACCACGCTCGGATCGATCGTCGAGATGGCGCTCGGAGGAGGGCGACTGACAGCCGTTGAACACGCGGCGCTTCACGAAGCTCTGTCCCGCAGCATCCAGACGACCGGAGATCGCCCTACCCTCCGCAACGTCTACGAGCATCTCGGATCGATTGTCGAGGATGCTGGCACCGACTTCCGCCTCGCTGACGGAGCGGTGCAGCCAAGGTTCGTCTTACGCCGCTTCGTCGAGGGCGACCTGTCCGGACTCTTCGAGGACGAGTCCACGATCGCGTTCGACGATGCCGCGCCGATAGTCGTCGTCGACACGTCCGAACTCTTCGCGCGGAGCGAGCTTGTCGCACAGATCACACAGATCTGCACAACGTCGTGGATTCAGGCGGTCGTCTCGGATCGCTCCGCACGTCGAACGAGGTACGTGATCCGAGAGGAGGGGTGGCGCGACATGACCTCACTCGCCGCGCTCCACATGTACCAGCAGTGGCTCAAGTTGTCGCGGCACTACGGGATCAGCAACATCGTCATCCTCCACAAGATGGGCGATCTGGATGCGGTCGGCGATGCCGACTCGCAGGAACGCAACCTCGCGTACTCGATCGTGGGTGACATCGAGAACAAGTTCATCTTTCGCGTGAACCACCAAGAGCAGAACAGCCTGCGTCAGCGCCTGGACATGCCGGCACCGCACGTCGAGATGGCGCGACAGCTCCGCAAGGGAGAGTTCATTGCCTACGTCGGTCAGTACTCCTACCTGGTCGATTGCTTCGCGACCTCCACCGAGTGGGAGTACGAGCTCTTCAAGACCGACGATGCCGTCGAAGCCTCGTCGAATGTCTTCGGTACGTTCCCCACGGACCTCACCGTGGGTGATCTGGACGAGTTCTGGCCGCAAGCCGCGGACATCAGCCTGGACGGCTGGCTGGCCGCATCCGAGAAGGAGAGTTCATGAGTGCAGTAACGGGCCTTCGGGCATACGCATCAGTTTCGGGAGCGACCGCCACGTACATCAGTCACGACGGGCACCGGGAGTCACTCGTCGCCGCTACGAATGAAGACATCCGCAGTGCCGTCGTGCGGCGCGCGACCGACGAAGCCCGCCGAGCGGGGACTCCCCTGGAGCTCATCACGGCCGGCGACCGTGGCCAACATCACATCGTCATCTCCGCAGACGGGGGCGTCTCTCGACCTGCGCTGCGAGTGCTCGGCACCACGAGTCACGCAGACGAGATGGGCTCAGTCTCGGCTGACGACGAGGCCTCGACGGAGCCAACCGAGGATGCTTCGACGAGGGAGAGCTTCATCGCCCCCGGCGGACGAACTGCTCCGTCACGCCAACTGCGCCTTCGTGAGGTCCTTGCGCGTCTCGGGTTCATCAGCTCCACCTCGGACGCCGAGCTACGGCGCGCGGAAGCTGTTCGCACAGTTTCCCAGCACTGGGCAGGGTGCCGAAGCATCGCCGTTGTGAATGGGAAGGGCGGGGTCGGAAAGACTCTCACGACGGCCATGCTTGCCGCTGTCTACGGGCGCTACGGCGGTGGGAACGTCCTCGCCTGGGACAACAACGACACTCGCGGCACCCTCGGGTGGCGGACGGAAGCCGGAATGTACGACAGCACGATCCGCGACCTCCTTCCCGCCACCGATGCCCTTCTCTCGCCTGAGGCGTCCGTGTCGGATATCTCAGCTTTCGTGCACCACCAATCAGCCGACCGTTATGACGTCCTCCGGTCCAACCCCGAGCTGCTCGCCGTCGACCAGAAGATTGCTCAGCCGGAGTTTGACCGGCTCATGCGGGTCGTAACGCGCTACTACCGTCTCGTCATCTTCGACTCCGGCAATGACGAATCAGCAGACCGCTGGCTGAGGATGGTGGACCGCGCATCGCAGCTCGTGATCCCCACCCTGACGGCGCCGGAATCCGCCGAGTCCGCCGCGCTTCTGCTCGAAGCACTGCGCGAACGCAACGAGCGATCCGCGGACCTTGCCGCCAACGCGGTCGTCGTCGTCACGCAATCCGAGCGATCACGCGCGCGGGATGTACAGGCGATTAAAGAACGGTTCACGCCGCTCGTTCGCTCCGTCGAGATCGTGCCCTTCGACCCCTCTTTGAAGTCCGGCCCTCTCCGCCACGGCAGCCTGCGGACACAGACAGGCGAAGCATGGATCCAGGTCGCTGCCGCGGCGGCTTCCGAACTCTGAGAGTGGCATCCGGTGCAGTCGCTATTGGGAAAGGTCGCCGCGGTCATCGCCGCTGCCGCGTTCCTGTCGAGCCTTCTCTTCGGGTTCGTCGCCGAGGTCACGACACAGGTGGTCTGCGGCGCGCGACCGGAGGCGAACAACGTCTTCTCGGGACTGCAGCTTGCCCTACTCGGTAGCACCGACGCGTATGAAGCGCCGTCCGGTTGCACTCTGCCCGTAACGGCGATCCGGCTTGTCGATGTCGCGCTCGCGATAGCCATCACGGCCCTCGCCGTCTTCGTAGCCGTGAAATGGCGCGCGTACCGCGCCTCGAGCCGGTACTTTCTCTCCGATCTTCGCGCTCGGCCTGGGTTCGCTCGATCGAAAGATCTGCACGACGCGCTCTCGGCAAAGGCCGTGATTCGTCGAGCGTCACAGCTCCGGCCGGATGTCACCGTCCCAACACCGACGGACGTTGGATGGCGGGTAGGCCGGTCTCGCGGGATGGACGTCTACGTGTCCATCGAGGACTCGGTTGCCCTGGAAGGCCCGCCTCGCTCCGGCAAGGGGTACCGGGTCCTGATCTCCGCGATCCTCGACTGGTCCGGTCCTCTCATCACCACTTCGACCACCAACGACAACCTCACGGCAACGCTCCGAATGCGACAGCGACGAGGCGACACCCATGTCTTCGACCCGCAGGGCCTGAGCGGCGTCCGGCACCCCATCCGCATCAGCCCGATAGCCGGATGCGAGAATCCCCTCGTCGCCGCCCAACGCGGCAATGCGATCATCACCGGCACAGCCCTCGGCACATCGACGACGAACGCCGAGTGGGCCCAGGCGTCCGGCCTCGTCCTCGGCCGGCTCCTTCACGCGTGCGCCCTCGGCGGGTACGGCGTCGACAAGCTCTACGAATGGGGTTCGAGCCCGATGCTGGCGCGGGACGCCGTCCCGGTCCTCGCGGACAACGGCGCCCGCACATGGGCATCCAGTCTCGACGCGACTCTGTCAGGCGACGAGAAACTGCTGTCCTCGATCTGGTTCGGGGTGCAAGGTGCGGTTGCCCCGCTCTCCGTTCCACAGATCCGCGAGAGCCTCATGCCTCAGCCCGGCGATCGAGTCTTCGACGCCCGGAACTTTCTCGAAGATGCCAACACGCTCTACCTCATCGGATCAGCGTCGGGGGCGTCCGCGATGGGCGGCTTCCTCGGCGCGCTCGTCGACGACGTCGTGGAAGTGGCTCGCAAAGAGGCGCTCTCCTCGCCCAACGCGAGGCTTTCTCGGCCGCTTGGACTCATCCTCGACGAGATCGTCAATATGTTCCGCTGGGCGAATCTTCCCCGCGTCATGGCGGACGGTGGGGGACGCGGGATCTGCACCTTCGTGGTCCTCCAGGCCCTGTCACAAGCTGAGACCTCGTGGTCTCGCGCCGAGGCCGACACCATCTGGGCCGCGGCGACCGCAAAACTTCTGTTGGGCGGAGCATCCCACGTCGAGCACCTTCGAAACGTCGAAACGATGCTCGGCAATCGAGATCATCGCCGCACGCAGCGATCCTGGGCGAGCGACACGTCGACGTACAACACCAGTGAGCATCACGAGCGCCGGCCTCTCATGTCCGTCGACGAGATACGACGCATGCCCTCTGACACGGGGCTCCTCGCATACCGGAACCTCAGTCCGGTCCTGTTGGAACTCGCAGGCTGGGATGTCCGTGGCGACGCTCGCGAGATTCAAGTCGCCAAGCGAGCGACCGAGCAGGAACAGCGGGATGTCTTCGCGGCTGCGAACGAGGCCGAGCGCCGGCACTGGCCGCCATCCAACCAGACCGGCCAGCTAGCGGACCTTCCCCAGGGAGAGCTCGATGACTGACCAGGATCTTCGCAAGCGGGCGCAGCAGCTCCTCGTCGAGGACGCCACACGTCTACCCGTCTCGCCGCCGAGTCCGCAGCCGTCCGGCGGCGCCACGAACTGGCGCACGATGCAGGACCAGCAAGCACGAGATGAGTGGCAAGCCCTGCGCGACTGGGTTGAGTGGGTCACGACGCGCTACGACATCTCCGCCTCGCTCATACCTGACTGTTGGTGGAAGCACGGCGCACTCGTTGAAGAGCTCTCGGCGTTGCACTGCGCACATCGGGTGGCATTCAACCCGACCGACTCCGGCAATGGACCCGTCACATGGCACCAGCACTTCGCCAACGCTCTTCCGAGACTGCGGAGCGCATACAACGGCGGATGCAACGCCGGTCACTCACCCCGACGCCGGCGGTCGTGGACGGACGTGACGAACGAAGAGGAGTGGGAGTCGTGGACGAACCAGAGCCACGCCCACTGAGGCATCCAGCCGGGTGCCTCACCACAAGAGAAAGGAAGACATCATGACGACGCGAATCCCGGTCACCCTCGAGGGCAACCTCACCGGCGACCCGGAACATGGGGCAAGTGAGTCCGGCAACGAGTACGCCCGATTCACGGTCGCCGTCAACGACCGGCGCCTCAACGGCGCGACCGGGCTATGGGAGGACGCAGGCACGGTGTTCCACCGTGTCGTGGTCTTCAACCAGCAAGCTCGAAACGTGACCGACTCACTTCGCAAGGGTGACGCGGTCCTACTCTCGGGCGACTTGCGTTTCGGCACCTACATCGACAAGGAGACGGGGCAATCGCGCGAGACACGAGATGTCGTCGCCGACAACGTCGGAGCTTCGCTGAAGTTCACGAACGTCGACGTCGAGCGCGCCCCAAAAGTTAGCAGCCCCGAGGCGTACACCTCGGGGCCGGAAGTCGCACCGGTTTCGCGGACCGGTGCGGGATTCGCTCGCTAACCGCCGAAATCACGATGCGGGCGGGAGTAATCGTACTCCCGCCCGCATCTCGTTGGCCAGGGAGGGAACAGCCTGCTCCGCTCAGGTCAGATACCGAGGGACTGACCACGGCGCGGTATCGGCGACACAGCAATCGAGGTCGAGTTATCGATCGCGCGGTCGCCACCGCCAGCGGCGCGAAGCTGCTGCTCGGCCAAGACTCGAGTCAGGTCAGACTCGACCTCCGCCAGCAGCGCCTCAGCAGCTGCGCACTCGGTTATGCGCGTGGCGCGGCGCTCGGCCAACACGCTCGCCGTCGCATCCGCCTCGACTGTCGCCCGGTCACGGGCATGCCCTGCTGCACTCGCAGAAGCATGGGAAGCCTCGAGTGTCGCGATCATCTCTTCGGAGTCCGACAACCAATCACGAAGCGGACCGAGTTCGCGTTGCAGCTGTGCAGCTGTTGAGCGCAGCGTCGCTTCGAGTCGCTCTAGGTCTTCGACGTTCGCGTAGCGGCGAGACGAGCGCTTGTTCGGAGCCCTCAGCTCCTCCGGAGGGAGGGCGGCGCGGCGTAGCTCATCGCGTGCAGCGTGCAAGGCGTCTTGCATGGTGATCTCGACGCGACCGCGGGCCATGCTTTCGGCCAACGCTGCACGCGCAAGCGCATCCGACCTCGCTACCACGATGGCCTCGTTGTGCAGCCGTCCGCGCGTCAGTCCGACGTAGAGACCGGATGCGTCGACGCCCGGGCCGACGATCGATGCATCGGTGGTCTCGCCCTGGATCCCGTGCACTGTCGAGGCGTATGCGAGGTGAAGATGATCGGCGGCGTAATCCGTTGAGACCGTCCGCGTGTCTGCTGCATCGTTGATACTCGCGAGAGTGAGGTGCGTCGATCCGATTCGCCGCACCGTCCACAGAGCTCGGTTATCGACTCCGGCTTGAGAGTCGTTCCGCCTGGTCTGAACGACGTCGCCCTCGAGGATCTGCTGCCCCTGCTGACCGATCGCAATCCTGTCCATGCGCAGTTGGCCCGTCTCGACGCGGTGCTCCTGGATCGCCTCGTTGATCGCGTCAGCTTCATCGTTGGTGCTCGTGACGAGCGCAACCCGCTTGCGCGCCGCCTGCCAGCGAAAGAAGCCATCGACCATCGCTTGTCGCGCGGACAGCGAGTCCGGGACTCTCTGGACGAGGCCACGGTCGTCGAGTTCCTGGGCCACGGCGAGCGCCGCTTCCCTTGAGGGTGGCTCGCGCAACTGAAGGGTGAGTTCGGCGTAGCCCTCATCGCGGAAACGGTGGATGTCGGTCAGCTCGACGACGGCGCCGCTGCGTCGTGCCATGCATGCCATGGCACCTGAGTGTCCGACGGGCATGGCCTGCAGGTGGTCCCCGACCATCGCTATTCCTATCCCGGTCTCTTCCGCGAGAATTGCAAGGGCCGTCGCCGTATGGAGGTCGACCATGCCAGCCTCATCCACCACCACGCGATCTCCGAGCGCGAGTGGGTGCTTCACCGGCCCTCGGTACACCGCCCCTGTCGTCGGGTCGGGTTCCCCAAAGTGAAGCCTGGACCAAACCTGCTGGCCCGCTTCGTCCCTGTTCCACCTCCATCCGTGGTCAGCCAGCAATGCGTGGAGGCTCGAGGCGGTGGCACCGATCTCACGTTCAGCGACGGAGGCAGCCTTCTTGGTCGGTGCGACGACCACCATCTCTCGCCCCTGGAGCGCGAGCGCGTGCCGCGCGACCCGCAGCGTGGTGGTCTTGCCGGAGCCAGCCGGCCCGGTGATGGTCACCAAGCGGTCGGATCCCGCGATTGCCCCCGCGGCGCACGCCTGACCTGGGTCGAGGACAAGCGGGCCGTCGAGCGCGGCACTCGCGATCAGTTGCATGGCAGACTCTGACTGGGGCTCCCCCTCTTGGTTGAGGCCATCGAACGTGTTCGCGAGGTCAACCTTCAGAGACGCGGTCGCCCTCGCCATGAAACCCTTCACGTGGGCAGGACGCCGACGGTCAAGCAGGTCAACGGTGTTCATCATGGCTCTCTCGACGACAGCCGAAATCAAGTCCTGAAGCCGATCTCGAGAATCGACTAGGCCGGAGCCGGCCACTGCGCGCGTCGCGCCCGCGCGTATGTCGAACATGCTGAAGCGCCCGCCCGCCGCCGCTGATCGCTCGTCAGCATCCACAACCGCTCGCGCGGCGAGAAGATCGATATCGGGCGGCGGGCCGCTGCCCGCCGGTAGCCCCACGGGTGCGCGGGGAGCCAAGAGGGAGGCATCGATCTCACCCAGCTCGATTCGAACGAGCTGCTCCCACCCAGCCTCATCGAACGCGGCGGGTTTCGCGGGCCGCCCCTGCGCCCATGCCAGCCGATCGAGCTGTCGAACGACATCGGGACCCGGCTCCTGGCCGGGGTGTTCACTTCGCCAACGCGCGAGGAGGACGGCACGATTCTTCTCAATTTGGTTGGAGCGTCGAGACATCTGCCGTACTGCCTGCACGACTTCTGCGATCTCGCCGTTCCCGTCGAGGCTGTATCCGTGCCGCGCAAGGGCCGCGATCCACGCAGGATCGGTTCGAGCCGCAAGCTCTCCCTCCGCGTTGATGAGGGTGTGCATCTTCATCGCCACCCGAGAGTCGATGTTGGACCAACGACCATCACGCCCGAGTACACGTACGTTTAGCCAGAGATGACGGTGGATGTGTGGGTCGAGTGCTCGGGAACGGCGATGTTTCAGCTCGACCACTTCCACCCGCGCGAGCTGCTCCCGCACCCTCCCGCCAGCGCCCCTCCGCGCGTTGAGCTCGAGTTGCCACATCGAGAGCACCCGATCTCGCAGACGGTCCTGCAACGCTTCGAACTCCGCCTCGAGCTCTGGGTGAAGCAGCGTCACAATGCTGAACGACTTTGGCGCGTTGATTGTCCCGTCCAGAACGAGGTCGGCATCCGGCGAACGAAGCTGCCGGCCACGCCGTTCACCGGTCAGCGGATCGCAGCCGTCGACCCAGACGCGCAACTGATCCTGCTCAAGGTTGTCGATTGTGGTTCGCCCGTCTTCAACGACAAAGCGCGTGACAGCGCGCGGGCCGGCGGAGTAATTGTCGAGCGCACGGACCCCCTGAGCGACACGTGCAGCATCGCACTCTCCCTCGAGCGCATAGGCCATCGCCGCGCGAACGCCATGCGAATCGACGCCGCGCTTCCATCGCTGAAGACCTCCGCGCATGGGCCCACACTACACTGACGTGCATATCTACCACATTAATTCACAGAAAGTGCCTGCGTGCGTTGCTCCGCTCGTTGACCCGCTCGTTGCTCCGCTCGTTGCTCCGCTCGTTGCTCCGCTCGTTGCTCCGCTCGTTGCTCCGCTCGTTGCTCCGCTCGTT
>NYUD01000046.1 GCA_002683825.1 Planctomycetota bacterium | reverse complement strand
CGGGCCAGAGACCTTGGGGCGCTCATTCCCTTGCGCCCCCAGTGCTTGTGCCTAGTGCTTGTGCCTAGTGCTTGTGATCGGGGTCCCGCTTCGCCTTGGGATCATCCATCAGCGGTAAGACTTCCGCATACAAGGCCTGGATCGCATAGTTTTCGGGCGCGAGCTCGACCGCCTTTTGGAGAGCGAAGAATGCACCCTTCACGTTGCCCAGGTGGTGCATCAGTTGCCCTTTCATGTAGAGCGCCTCGATGTTTTCCGGGTCACGCTCGAGAACCATCTGCAGGCCGATCATCGCCGAGCTCGGTTCCCCCCGTTTCAGGTGCAACTTGGACCTTTCGAAGTAGGGCTCGACGAAATCAGGTTTGATCTGCGTCGCCTGTTGAAAGGCATCCAGCGCCTCGAGCGAACGCCCCAGGGCGACCAGGGCCAGGCCGCGATCGCAGTGGGCGCGATGGTGTCGGGGGTTGGCAGCGATCGCCCGGTCATAGGCCTCCAACGCCTCCCCGAAGTGCCCGAGCTTGGCGAGCGCTCCGCCCAGCTGATAGGCGCCTTCGGCGTTGTCCGGCCGCAGCTCCATGGCCTTCCGGTTGGCAGCCAGCGCTTCTTCCTCACGCCCGAGACTTCCCAGGGTCACGGCGCGATTGGCGGTAATGCGCCACTCGCCGGGCTCGATTCCATCCGCCTGATCGAGATACCCGAGCGCCTCTTGATGCCGTCCCAGCTGTTCGAGAAGCCCGCCGAGGCCGACGAGTAAAAGCAGATCCTCGGGAGCGATTTCCAGGCATCGCTGCATCTCTTGCACCGCCTGCTCCTTGCGCCCGAGGGCCGTGAGAACGTGAGCCCGTTGGAAGCGAAAGCGCACCTCATCGGGATGCTCTTCGAGCAACCCGCCGAGCAGCTCCAGAGCCTCCTCCGGCCGAGCGCCCGTTTGCAGTCGAATGCTGTCGACGAAGACCGCCGCCTCGGGCTGAGCCTTCGTCTTGTAGTGGTACAGGGCCCGGTCCTTCGCCGCCTCGTCCCTGCGGTCCAGGTTCGACAAGGCCACGCATCGATCGAAGTGCAGGAGGGCGTGCCCACGCCCCGTATCGAGGGCGCGATCGAGGTATTCCAGGCTCCTTTCATTCTCTCCCTGGTCGAGGTAATAGAGCCCCATCCGGTGCAGGTGCCCGCCCTCGGTCGCCACGACCTCTCCCGAGCATCCCCAGCCACAAGCCAGTGAGGCCATGAGCACTACCCGCAGCTTCCGTAGAGGCCCCGTTCCGTCCGTCCTTCGTCGTTTCATGTGTGTCTTACCGCTCGCTCCGAATGGGAAGCCTCGAATCCCTTCCATTCTAAACCATGGCTCGCCTGGCGACGGGCTCCGTCGCCGACTCCGCCAGCTGCACCGCGATCCCCAGGCCTGCCCTTCGTAGCCCGATGCCGAATCTCCGGCAGATCCGTGTAAACTGCCCGCACTTCGAGGGGCTAGATGCCCCAACCCGGGCCCTTAGCTCAGTCGGTTAGAGCAGTTGACTCATAATCAATTGGCCGTAGGTTCGAGTCCTACAGGGCCCACCATAGGAACGACAAACGGCGATCTTCAGCGCCATCGCCGGCCTGGGGGTGCCTGTCAGACCTCCGATCCCTGTCGTTCTTCCCGTCATTTCCGAGGGCCCTTTCCGCGCGGAGTTCGGTCAGAACAGCGGTTCGATGAAGTGGGCACGGGTGGGGCCATCCTCGGCCTGCCGCCGTATGAGAAAAAGCAGGAGTGAGAAGACGCTGCGCCGATGGGTGTGCGGTAGAAGGGGTAGCGCTTGGCATGAGTGAAGCCAGTCAACCCCTCCTGAGCGGCCTGGTCGCGGCGACCTTCACGCCGATGAAGAGCGACGGCGCCCTCGATCTCAAGCGCATCCCTGCCGTGTGTGATTTCGTGCAGGGACAGGGTGCCGATGGATTGTTCGTGTGCGGCAGTACCGGCGAATCCCCCTCGCTCACGATGGCGGAACGGATGGCGGTGGCCGAGACCTACGTCGAGGCCGCGGCCGGGCGAGTTCCGGTAGTGGTCCATGTGGGACACAACAGTCTCGGCGATGCGCGCACGCTGGCTGCTCACGCCCAGCAGCTGGCCGCCGATGCCATCGCCGTGGCGCCCCCCTCTTACTACGACCTGAAATCGGTGGATGTGCTCGTCGAGTGCTTGCAGCACATAGCGGAAGCAGCACCCCAGACTCCTCTGTACTACTACCACATTCCGCGCATCACCGGAGTTCGCCTGTCGATGGTCGAACTGCTGGAGCGTTCGGAATCGGCATTGCCGAGCCTGGCCGGAATCAAGTACAGCTCAGATGAGCTGGACGACCTGCAGGCATGCGTCGAGTACGGCCGGCGGCGTTACAACATCTTGTTCGGCTGCGACGAGATGCTCTTGTCGGGGTTGTCGACGGGAGTCGATGGCGCGGTCGGCAGTACCTACAATTTCATGGCCCCTCTCTACCGCCGCGTCATCGATGCCTACCAGGGCGGAGAACTGGAATCGGCCCGGCAGCATCAACAGGTCGCCAGCGCGATGGTGGAGGAGATTCTTCGGCATGGGGGACACAATGCCATCAAGGCGGCGATGAGTTTGCTCGGCATCGATTGTGGCCCACCGCGTCTGCCGTGGAAGCCGCTCTCGGACGAAGCCCTGGCGTTGCTGGAGCAGAGGCTGGGTCGTGGTCGCTAGCCGGCGAGTGGTGCTCGGCGCCTCGCTGCTTTTCTTGAGCGCCCTCCCGCCGGCGGCGCAGGCTCCCCGACCTGCCGGTCTCGACTTCTCCTTGCTGCCGGTTCTGCCCGATGAGATCGGCTTCGGGGGGCCGGTGGTGGGAACCCACGAGGGCGCATTGATCGTCGCCGGTGGCGCCAACTTTCCGACACCGCTGAGCGAAGGTGGCAAGAAGGTCTGGCATGACGAGGTGTTCGTGTTGCTTGCGGGGCAACGGCATTGGTCCGTCGGTCAGAAGTTGCCGCGGCCGCTCGCCTACGCCGCCTGTACCTCGACGCCCCGGGGCGTGGTGGTGGCGGGCGGATCCGATGCCGATCAGGTGTACGCCGAGGTGTTCCTGATGCGCCGGGATGGGGCGTCGAAACGGGTGTTGTTCGACCCTCTACCGGATCTGCCATCGGCCAGCGCCTTCGGTGCCTCCGAGTCCATCGCCGAGACGGTCTATGTGTGGGGCGGCAAGGGTCACAAGAGCGACGTTGAGTTGAGCGGTGGTTTCTGGCGACTGGACCTCGCAGATGTGGACAGGGGCTGGCAGGCGCTGCCTGCTCATCCGGGCCCGGTGCGCTACAAGATGGTGACGGCGGTCCAGAAGGGACCGGGCGGCGAACCTTGCCTGTTTCTCTTTTCCGGTGCGCGCACGACCGAGACGGAAGCGGGCGACCCTCGTTTCACCGCCTACACCGATGGCTATCGTTATCGCCCCGACACACGGCAATGGACCGCCGTGGCCCCGCTTCCGGTGCTCGATGACCCCCGTCAGATCCCCGGCAAGGAGAGGTTCGCGGGCGAGCGTTGGCCCATCTCCGCCGGTTGTGCGCAGGCCCTGGGAACCCGCACGATCTTGACCTTCAGCGGATCCACCGACCGCTACATCCTCGATGAGGAAGGTGCCGTGCGGCTTCCTGCGCTGCGACCGTCGTTTCTCCCCCGGGTGCTTTCCTACGACACCGTGGCTGATCGCTGGAGCGAGGCGGGGTCGATGCCGGTCGGTGTCGTGACCACCGAAGCGGTGGCGTGGCAGCAACAGATCGTGATCCCCTCCGGCGAGATCAAACCGGGCATCCGCACACCCCGGGTGCAGGCGCTGTCGCTGGCCTCGACCTCCACCGGGGCGCATTTCGCCGCCCTCGACTACGCGGTGCTTGCGCTCTACCTGGCGCTGATGCTGGCGGTGGGCATCCACTTCGCACGCCGTGGCGCCACCACCGATGATTTCTTCCTGGCCGGCCGAAAGATCCCCTGGTGGGCCGCCGGGCTGTCGGTCTTCGGTACCCAGCTGTCCGCCATCACGTTCATGGCGATCCCGGCCACCGCGTACGGCTCCGACTGGCGCCGTTTTGTCGGCTCGGTGATGTTGTTGCCGGTGATGGTGCTGGTCATCTACTGCTTCCTGCCGCTGTTTCGGCGCCTCGATGTCACGACCGCCTACGAGTATCTCGAAGCCCGTTTTTCGGTGGCGGTGCGCGTGCTTGCGAGCGCCGTCTTCATCCTGTTTCAACTGGGACGGATGGGCATCGTGTTGCTGTTGCCGGCCATCGCGTTGTCGGCGGTGACGGGGATGGATCCCTATCTCTGCATCGCCCTGATGGGGGGGTTGGCGACGATCTACACCGTCATGGGAGGCATCTCGGCGGTGATCTGGACCGACGTGTTGCAGGTGTTCGTGCTGATCGGCGGTGCGTTTCTGTGCCTGGTCGTGACCATTCAGGACGTCGGAGGGATCGGAGCGATGATCGAATCCGCCCGGGCCGCCGACAAGTTTCACATCTTCGACTGGCGCTGGAGCGGTTCCGACATGGTCGCCTGGGTGCTGATGGTCGGCTTCCTGTTCACCAACCTGGTGCCCTACACCAGTGACCAGACCGTCATCCAGCGCTACCTGACCACCCCCGATGAGAAGCAGGCCGCCAAGGGCCTGTGGCTCAATCTGATCATCACCATCCCCACGGGTTTGCTCTTCTACGGACTCGGCACGGCGTTGTACGTCTATTACACGGCGCATCCGCTCGAGCACGCCCTGGTCCCTGCGGCGGCCGATCAGCTGGTGCCGTGGTTCGTGGTCACGCACCTGCCGTCGGGGGTTTCGGGAATGGTGGTGGCGGGGATCTTTGCCGCGGCGATGAGTTCGCTGGACAGTTCCATGAACAGCATCAGCGCCGCGCTGGTGAACGACTTTGTCTATCGATTTCCGGCGAAGGATCGGCGGCTGGATCCCCTGTCGCTGGCACGCCGGCTGACCCTGGGCCTCGGTGTCATCGGCACCGCTACCGCCATGGTGCTGGCGACCTACGAGATCAAGTACCTGTTCGACTTCTTCCAGAAGGTGCTGGGGCTATTCGGCGGCGGACTCGCCGGGGTATTTCTGCTGGCGGTGTTCACACGCCGTTGCAACGCCACCGGGGCGCTGGCGGGACTGGTTTCGGGCGCGGCGCTGACCATCGCCGTGGCGTTCCTGACCGACGTCAACTTCCTTTTGTATGCTGCCGTGGGTTCGCTGAGCTGCTTCGTGGTCGGCTATCTGGTCAGCCTGATTACCGGCGGGCAGGATCGTGATCTTTCCGGGTTGACTCTGGCGACGGTGCGGGGATCCGGCGATGTCGAAGGATGATCTGAAACCGCAACTGGAACGCTATCGATCCGATCTGGTCGGGGACACGCTCCCTTTCTGGATCGAACACGGCTGGGATCGTGAGAAGGGTGGCCTGTTCACGTCATTGGGTCGGGACGGCACGCTGCTGGACCGTGACAAGCCGGTCTGGTTCCAGGGACGCGGTGCCTGGCTGTTCGCCACCGTCTACAACAGCCTGGAGCAGAACCCCCGGTGGCTCGAGGTGGCGCTTTCCGCCCTGGAGTTCCTGGAGCGGCACGGTTTCGACGAAGACGGCCGCATGTACTTCCTCTTGACCGAGGATGGGCAGCCGCTGCGAAAGCGCCGCTATGCCTTTTCCGAGGCGTTCGCATCGATGGCCTACTCCGCCTGTGCCAGGGCCACCGCCAATCAGGACTGGGCTGAGCGCGCCAGGGAGTTGTTCGAGGTCTACACCCGCGTTTCCTTTCAGCCCGGTGCGATGGAGGCCAAGGTCGATCCGGCGACACGGCCCGGCAAGGGTCTCGGACCGCGCATGATCTGCATCCAATTGGCCCAGACCCTGCGGGAGAACCTGGGAGATCTCTCCTTCGAAGCGTGGATCGATCGCTGCATCGAAGAGATCGAGAGCGACTTTTGCAAACCCGATCAGGGTGTGGTGATGGAGACGGTGTCTGTTTCCGGCGAGATCATCGACAGCTTCGACGGTCGCCTGCTGAATCCAGGACACGCGATCGAGGCGGCATGGTTCATCCTGCACGAGGCTCGCCATCGAGATGGCGATTCACACCTCTTGACCCTGGGCACACGGATGCTCGACTGGATGTGGCAGCGTGGTTGGGATGAGGAATACGGCGGGCTGTATTCGTTCCGGGATCTGTACGACCGACCGGTACAGGAGCCGGTGCATGACATGAAGTACTGGTGGCCCCACACCGAGGCCATCCTCGCGACGCTTTTGGCGTATCGGCTGACGTCAGACAGGCGCCATGCCGAACGCTTCCAGCAGTTGCACGCTTGGACACAGGAGCACTTCGCAGACCCGGACCACGGCGAGTGGTTCGGATACCTGCATCGCGATGGTAGCCCCGCGCTGCAACTCAAGGGCAGTCACTGGAAGGGCCCGTTCCACGTGCCCCGCATGCAGTGGTACGCCTCGCAGCTGCTGGAGGAATCGGCCGTCTGACCTCGCGTAGGGGGTGTTGGCGCATGGGTCCTGGCGTGCCAAGTTGCTGGCGTCGAGGTCCTGGCCATCCCCCGGATACATGCGTGACGATCTACGCATGGAGTGGGGTGTTGGTGCATGGATCCCTGCACGCCAAGTTGCTGGCTTCGAGGTCGAGCAGACGTTGCAGGAGGACCCGGCCTACATGGGAGCCCCGGATCTGACGCCCTCGGCTGGGCCGGCGTCGGCGTGAGAAAAAACCGATTCGACCGTCACGCTCAAGAGCTTTTTCGGACTTGAAAGACAAGGCCATCCAACCCGTCCAAGAAGGCAGGAAACGGGAAATCGGTCATAAACCCTCATCCCAAAAGAGAGACAGTCATGAAGAAACTCGTCCTGGCCTCGGCGCTCTTGGCAGGCG
>NYUD01000045.1 GCA_002683825.1 Planctomycetota bacterium | reverse complement strand
AGTGTGTACCAAGAAC
Source organism: Planctomycetota bacterium (assembly GCA_002683825.1). GTDB lineage: Bacteria > Planctomycetota > UBA1135 > UBA1135. The sequence continues at coordinate 6,067 of NYUD01000045.1, read as the reverse complement.
GGACACCTCGGTTGGTCTGACGCGGAAGAGGGTTTGGATTCCTGCGAGCTCTCTTCGGTGCGGCAGTGTCGATCCATTCTGAGAAAGGAGAGAAGAGTCCGGCTTCGCGTCGGGTCTATGTGTACGGCAGGGAACTTGGAAGCGCGGGGCGCCAGGTTCTAGGCAGGCATGCCCCGCAAAGAAATAAGTGCGACTACCTAAGAGCAACCGTGTCTCTCGGTTGCTCCGGAACAATCGCCAAAATGGAGTAGAGATCCATGCAGTGCAAGAAAAGATGGTGGGTACTTTCAGCGTTACTTGTCGGAGCGTGCACAGCCCCAGATAGCTTGACCGCGACCGGCGGTACGGAGTACACGCCGGAAGGAGGTCCAACGATAACCGGGGGAGTTGCCGCCACTTGGAACAATACCCCCCCCCCGAGGGTGCAGCCGCAGCCACGGTCCATGGGCACGCATCCAAGCATGATAGGGCTATGCTTCCGTGAAGACTTTCTCCATCCAGATGGCAGCGTCACTAAAGGACAACCTGTCCAGGTAGATGGATCCAATATATCCCTGCCCCCAGTTCCGACCGGGACAATTGCGATTCCAAGTTTCTATGCCTGGAGTGAGCAAATCACGGCAGGTAACCCGCTCGGTGGAGGAGGAGGGACTCCGATTGGTGGTGGAGGTGGCCCACAAGCTTCATTTGTCGGTTCTCCATTTAAGGGTACACAGGTGTACAGCATGTTGCTCCCACATGAGCTGGATGGAGATGGTGGAACAGAAAACGTAACGCTTTATCTGAAACACGAGGTCATGGACACGAACTCGTTGGTGGGGCTGCAACGGATGCTTGTTCTCCGAGACAAAGTGGATTTGCTGCTGCTGGGCAATGTTCCGAGCCCGCTTCCGCGTTGGGCGGACAAAGTGTTCTTTTGCTCTATCAAGAGGATCACAACGGGGCAGAACTCAGGGGACGTCTTGGTGACCGTCGGAACGAAGGGTACGGACATCACGGCATTCTCCCTCGATATCAACAACTCAATGCCGTATGCGGATCTCGACGACATCATGGAGACGCAGTTAGGGCAATGGGTTCTAGGCAGTGTGGTTATCGAAGTGAGTGAGCTCGAGGTTCCAATGATGGAAGGGGTTTGGACCACGAATACACTTGTCATCGACTGGAGCAGCGATGTCTCCGGAGCTGTCACAGAGAGCCACGTGATCGACCTGGTTTTCAATCCGTAATGCGCGTCCTGTTTGGTTTGGTACTGGGGCTCTCTTGGTCTTCATGCATAGCCCCGGTACCAACCCACCAAACTTTTGTCGGTTACGGCTTTAGAGCCGTGGTACCCCATGACTCCCCTCCGATCCTAGCTGCATATATCTGGAATGAGGCGGTATACATAGCTCCTCACATTGCAGAAGCATTTGATCTGAAGCTGCAAAAGGAGGTGAGCATTTACGTGAGAGAACCTCAAGAGTTCAGGAACGAAAACATAATGGCGTGTAGCCGCCCGAATGAGGTATATCTCAACTCCAGGCGGCTCGTAGATTGGGGGCTTGCGCGGCACTTGATAGCTCACGAACTGGCGCATTGCTACATGTTTGGGAGCAGGTTCGAAGAGTTGCCGTACGTCCTCCAGGAGGCATTGGCTGTGTGGGCCGAAAAGCATCCGTATTCCGTTCATGTGTCGCGAGATATAGATCAGGCGGAGTCAAAGGGGGAACTCGACCCATCTCACCTCGAGCTTTCTTTCTTGGACGTCGTCAAGAAACCTAGCGGTGAGCAAGCCCAGATTTACGCGTCGGGGCGAATACTTGCGAAACGAATTGGCATAGAGAGGCTAATTCAGTGGGTGCATGATGGCGGAAGGCTGGACCAAGAAGCTTTGCTAGCTCTAGGGGGCTTTGGAGCACCTAGAGTATAGGTGCTCCAAAGGGGTGTTTTGAGCCGAGTATAGCCCAGCGGTAGCGGCGCTCGAGGGCCACACCAGCGGCAAGGTCGGAAGAGTATAGGCGTTCTTGACGAAGGGTACGTCGAAGCGGAACTCGAACTCATGGACCATGACGACAGGCTACTACTTCTTCGAAAGCGGCGTCGACGACCGATCACTCGGATTGGAAACGCCCTGGTCGAGTACGCCTTTGACAGCGGCGATGACGCGTGGAACGTCCTCTTGACTCGTGCGGAAATTAGTGACGGAGATGCGCATCACGCGCATGTCGTTCCAGGTCGTCGGCCCAAACCAGGCTTCGCCAGTAGCGTTGATACACGTGATCACGGCATCCGTATAGGCATCGTGATCGGTCCCCGCCGGGTCCAGGAAACGAACGAGTCCTTGGTTGATGATCGGCACGGCCAGAACTTCGACGCCCGGGAGTTGGCCGAGGCCAGTGACCAGCTCGTGTGCACGGTCGCAGCAACCCTCGATCAGATGCGCCACGCCGTTGCGGCCCAGGCTGCGTAGCGCCGCGTACAGGGGAAATCCGCGTGCGCGGCGTGACCATTCGGGGCCCCATTCGAACTGGTCGCGCACACCTTCGACCTCGACCTTGTAGCAAGCCTCGATCGTCATCGCGCTCTTGTGTGCCACGGGGTCGGCGACGAAGGCGATGCCGCTGTCGTAGGGTACGTTCAACCACTTGTGGGCGTCGGTGGCCCAGGAGTCGGCCTTCTCGATGCCGCTAACAAGATGACGGAAGCGATCGCTAGAGCTGACCCAGAGTCCAAAGGCCCCGTCGACGTGCACCCAGGCGCCGTGCTCGTGGGCCAAATCGCAGACAGGGCCGAAGGGATCGAAGGCGCCGCGATTCAGATCGCCGGCTGCGAGGGCCACGATCGTGGGAGACTCGGGACTCTTCCCGAGCTGATTCCGTAAGTCTTCCACATCGATCGTGTCATCGTCACGCTTGGCCACGTGCACCAGGGCCTGCCTGCCGATACCGAGCTGTCGCAGCGCACGCACGAGGGTCTCGTGATGCGTGCCGACGAGAACGCGGATCGGCGGACTCCCGGCGAGCCCCTGTTCCGAAACCGACCAGCCCTTGTCCGCAAGAATCCGGTGCCTGGCGGCCGCCAACCCCGTCACGTGGGCCATCTGGCAACCGGTGACGAAGGCATAGGAGGCCTGTTCCGGTAGGCCGAGGATGTCTTTCAGCCATCCGCCGACGATCTCCTCGACGATCGCAGCCGATGGAGAGCACGCATACGCCGCCGCGTTCTGATCCCAGGCCGCCGTCAACCAGTCCGCGGCGATCGACACCGGGATACCTCCACCGATCACCCACCCGAAGAACCGACCTCCGGCGCTGTTCAGCAAGCCCTCTCGAGCATCGCGGTTCAGCTCCTCGAGCACTTGCAGCGGGGGCAAGCCATCCGCGGTGAGTTCCTTCCTGAGCTTGGCCGCCAGCACCTCGGGATCGGGTTCGGACGTGACCTTCTGCGTGTCGAAGGACTCGATGTACTCGGCGGCCAGTTCGGCGGCGCGCTTCAGCTCGGGATCCATGACGTCATTCTAGGGTGGGGGGTGCTTGCACGTCGAGTTCGGCGCTTGCCTCTTCGGTTGCCCGCGGACGCGCGGTATGTCCATCGCTTCCTCGAACGCAGTACACGGATTCTCGACCTGGCAGACAGCGAAAACGCCGAATCCCTTTCCCAGAGTTTCGTCGCCCAGTTGACCAGCGCGGTCGGGTTTCTCTATCCAGGAACACGCGAAGAGGCTCGCGTGCCTTGGCCGCGGTAGGAACCTCTACGCATCGGCATCCATAGAGCCTTCCTGTTTGGAACGCTTGAGCTGAAAACGCGACGGTCGAGCGACGACATCGTGCCGTAAATCATCTGCGTTGATGAGTATAAGGGCGTCAAGTGGCGTGGGGTGTGGCGTAGCCGTGATCGGGGGCCGGTGGGGGCAGAGAGGTGGCGGAACGCGAGTGTTTGCGCTGCGGTCTTCGGGGCGAATGGGCTAGATGAATTCGAGAAGGGGCGGGGCCGCGCTTCAGTCGTCGCCGATGTACCCGAGGCCACGCAGGACCTCGAGCTGGCCCTCGCTGAGCTCCTCGGCCGGCGAGATCGAGAACGCGCCCGCGCGCTCCCGGGCGCGCAGCACGAGCTTCTTCAGGCGCTCGCCGAGCTCGTCCACGACCTCCGGGTGCTCGGTGGCCACGTCGCGAGTCTCGCCCGGATCGCTCTCGAGGTCGTAGAGCTCGAGCGAGGAGTCGTCGAGGCGACGGATCAACTTCCAGCGGCCCTGGGGACGAGGCCCTCGAGCATCCGGTCCTCGCGACGACGCAGCTCCATCAGGGCGGGAGGTAAGGAGATACGGCCACCCTTCAGGAAAGGCACGAGGCTGCGGCCCTCGATCGCGGGTGGGAGGTCGAGCCCGACCAGGTCGAGCAACGTGGGCATGAGGTCCACCGTGCGTACTGGCTCCTGGACGCGGCCGGGGGGGTGCCCCGGGGCGCGCACGAAGAAAGGCACTCGGATGACTTCCTGGTAGAGCGTCTTGCCGTGAGCCAGGGTGCCGTGCTCCTCGAACTCCTCGCCGTGGTCCGAGACGAACACGACGATCGTGTTCTCGGTGAGGCCGTTCTGCTCGAGGACTTCCAACACGCGGCCGATCTCGCGGTCCACCAGCGCCACCTCCCCGTCGTAGATGCCGCGCTGCAGCTCGACGCCCGAGGTTCCCCGTTCGACGAATCGCTCCGTGACGCCCTCGTGGGGCATGTAGGTCGTGTGCGGATCGAAGTAGTGCAGCCAGAGGAACCAGGGAACGCTGTCGTCGACGGCGACCTTCTCCTCGAGGTAGTCGATCCCGCCCTCGGAGACGGCCACCGACGAGATGGCGTCCGGCGCGTCGGTGCCGAGCTGGGTGAAGGCGTAGTCGAAGTGGACGAAGCCCTGCTGCATTCCGTTCTGCGTCGTCAGGAAGGGGTGACTGACGAAGCAGGCCGTGTCATAGCCCTCGCGGCAGAGAACCTCCGCCAGCGTGTCGAACGAGCCGTCGAGCATCGAGGCCTCCGACCAGCAGTTGTGCGTCGAGGAGTAGTACGACGTGAAGATCGAGGCCACGCTGGGCAGGGTCCAGGGGGCCGAGGAGATCGCCTGTTCGAAGACCGTGGAGGTGCGCGCCAGCTCGTCCAGCTGCGGGCTCGTGGGCTTCACGTACCCGTAGGACTCCAAGGCGTCGGCGCGCAGGGTGTCGACACTGAGGACCAGGACGTTGGGGCGGCTCGCCGGCTCCGGTGGGCGGGCGCACGCAGCAGCGAACCCGACGAACAGCGCCAGGGAGAATCTGAGTTCAGTCACCGACGCGTACTCCCCTCTCGAAGAACCCGGAATTCGAGCGGTCCGCGCTCCCGTCCGGCTTCAACACCCGCCAGCGCCCCGCCTTGAGCCCCTCGACGAACTCGCCCTCGCTCCAGGCGACGCCGTCGGGGGTCTCCTTGTACGAGGGGCCGTGGCGGCGGCCCTCCACGTAGGTCGTGAGGTCGATCAGTGTCCCGTTCTCGCGGTAGCGCTTGAAGGCACCGTCGCGGCGGCCTTCCCGGTAGCTCGCCTCGCCGCGCAGCGCGCCGTTCTCGAACCACTCCTTCCAGTCGCCGGTCTTCTTGTTCATCCCGTACGCGCCGCGCTGCATGAGCTGGCCGTTCTCGTAGTAGAGCTCGCTCTGACCGTCGCGGCGCCCGGTGGCGTAGCTCACGAACGAGCGCACCGCCCCGTTCGGGAACCACGTGCGCCAGATTCCCTCGGCTTCGCCCGCGACGTAGAAGGACTCCGATTTGGGGCGGCCATCCTCGTACCACGTCGCCCAGCGCCCCGCGGGGCGCCCCTCCTCGAAGCGCACCGCCGACCAGCGGTTTCCGTTCGCGTAGTACAGCGTGCGCGCACTGTCCCCGCAGCCCGCGAGCGTGATCCACAGCGCGAGGACTCCCCGAAGCAGAGGGCGGGTTCGTTCACCGAGAGGGGACATGGAGCGCTAGAGCGGCGTCATGATAGCGACTGTGTCTCCGTGAACCCGAAGGAACTCAGAGAGTACAGGTGCTTCAAAGGGGCGTTTTGAGCCCGGCTCATCCTCACGAGGGCT
>NYUD01000101.1 GCA_002683825.1 Planctomycetota bacterium | reverse complement strand
TGCGCGGCGTCGACGCGATCGTGAAGTTCGCGACGGGAAGTCCGTTCTGCGTGTAGCGCAGCTCCGGGTCGGCGGTCAGGTTGCCGACGACGGTGATGATCGTTTCTCCGGTCATGCTGTCTTTCTCTCGTTGGTGCCGGTCGCCCGGCGTTGGATGTTCGCGGGAAGTCCCGCCTTGCGTCGTGTCGCGGCGACGTACTGCACCAGCTCGCCGGTACGTTCCGCGATCACCCGGTCCGTGAGGCCGTCGCCCCACGCCTGCAAGATCTGGTTGCGTCTCGCTTCGGTTTGGAGCTTCGCGATCGACGACGGGCGGATAGCGTCCCGGATCGCGGCCTCGACGACACGGGCGACGCTCGTGTGGTTCTGCTCTGCGACGTTCAGGCACGCGGCCCAGACCTTGTCGGGCAGGTTCAGTTCGACCCTCATCGCGCGACCACCGACCGGTTATCCACAGCCCCGGCCGCATCTGAAAGGCGACGATTCTGTGCGGTGTCTTGGTGGCTCTTACGTTCCGTCCCGTACCGTCCCGTCCCGTGGCATGAGAGACGCATCATGCGGTTATGCGATGCCGCATGCGCCACGCATCCTTTACGCATTGCCCCACCTCGCGTTCGCCGCAGTGCGTGCCGCATCGCTTCGACGCTGAGCCGCCGCCTCGCGCGACTCAGCAGTCGGCTGGTGCTCGGCGTACTTCGCGACCCGCCACCCTTTCTCCGCGACCTCCCACAGGCCCACGTCGACAAGCAGTCGCGCCAGTGCTGGGGTGCCGTGGATGAACGGGAGCATCGCCTTCCTGATCTCCCCGTCGGTGTTGTGTGCCGCGCAGTGCCCGATGGAACAGACGAACACGAACGCTGCCGCGAGCCCTCGCTGTCCATGCTCGGCCGCCAGATCCGCGACTTTCGGGTTCTGCGCGAGGTCACTGTCGATACGCACCCACGGGAGCCCGGCGGCCATCAGCGCACCCCCCTCGCGGCGAGAGCAACCTCGTGCACCGACCGGTCAGCCGCCGCCTTCCAGACGAAGTACTCGTCGCCGTAGAACGCGTGCATCCGGTCCAAAGCCTCGAGCGCTGTGATCGGGATCCGGGTCTCGCCGACGAGCCGGAACCACTGGCCCATGTGCGGACGGAACACGGGGATCTCTTCCACGTTCGCGTGGAGGCTGACCTTCACGCCCCACGCTTTCGCGACCGCCTGCAGCCGCGGGTCGGACTCGATCAGCCCGTTCGCGATGCTGTCGAGCCACAGCAGGTTCGCCAGGCGGTGCTTGTTGCGTCGCCCGCCCATCCCTCCCTGCCGGTGTTGGGGCACGAGACGGTCGGATTCCGTCGCGGTCATGATGCAGTGGTGCCCGTCGCGGGCGTTCAGTTTCCGCAGCATCGGGATCGGCACCTGGTCGGCCATGGGGTCTCCTTCGTGGCAGGTGCAGGACGTCGCGGCCGTGGAGTGGCCGAGAGGTGTCCAGCAGCACGAGCGGCGGCACCGGGACGCCGGCGGCTCGTGGGGCAGGGTTTCGGGCGCGACAGCGCTGAACAGGTCGCTCATGCGTGGAACCTGCACCGGTCTGAGTGGCCGCCCTGATCGAACGACGGTGTCGACCGCCAACCCCGCTCAGCGGCCGCTCGGCGTCGAAGCGCCGTCACGTCCTCGTCGGGGCGGGCGTGGACCTTCTCACCGCACGCGGGCTTGTCGCAGCGGAGCACGAGCGTCTTCACAGCGGTCATGCGATGTCGCTCCACAGGTATTGGTCGCCGACTGGGCGGTTCGACCACACGACCTCGACGACGTCGCGCTTCACCGCGTTGTCACTCCTCGCCGATATTCGGATCTGATGCCACTCCGGGTAGAGGCACTCGTAGAGGTCCGACGCATACCCGGATAGCAGCACGGGTCCACGTGCTCTATGCAGCGCGTCTGCGAGATCGCGGTGATCTTCGTCCGTCATCTCGTGCGAATAGCGCGCGCCTTGCCGGGTGGTGTGGACGTATGGCGGGTCGACGTAGAGCAGATTGTCGGGGAACGCGCCGTATTGCTCAATGACGTCTAGCGCTGGCCTGCACTCGAGCGAGACCGCGCGGAGTCGATCGAACGCTGGCCCGATCCGGCTCCGATAGGCGTTCATGTACGTGGCTCCGAATGAGGCGCTCGTGCCCTGCGGGTCGGCATAGAACCTCCACCCGGTGCGCTTCATCGTGCGTGAGCGGCCTTGCGTGAGAAGCACCCACACCTGTCGGGCGGCTTCGAGCTCGTCGACGTCCTCATCGAGAGCGGCCGCTCTGTCGAGTTCTGCGCGCGAGTGCGGCGTCAGCTCTGCGGCGTGGAGCAGCTCGTCGGGTCGGTCTCGGAGGACTCGCCAGAATGTCATCAGCCGGTGATCGAGATCGTTAGCGACCTCGATCTTCGATTGGGGCTTGGCGAGCAGCACCGAGAGGCTTCCGGCGTAGGGCTCGATGTATCCCTGGTGCGCGGGCATGAGGGCGACGATCTTGTCCGCGATCTGCTGTTTCGCGCCGAAGTACTGGATCGGCGACTTGAGCGCGCTCATGCTGCTACTCCGGCCTGGCGGCGCTTGTACGCGGCCACCCGAACCCGAATGCACGCGCGGCAGTCACGGGCTCCGTCCGGGCGGATGTAAGTGTTCGCGGGCGTATAGGCGTGCCCGTTCGAACACTCCGTATAGGCCTCGCGGCGTCGGCGGACGTTCTCCGCGCGGGTGACGGGCTCGAGGTGATCCGGGTTTACACAGAGCGGCTTCATGCAGAGGTGGTCAAGCTCCAGACCCTCGGGGATCTCCCCGCCGAGCGCGCGGAAAACATGGCGGTGCGCTGTGGTTCCGCCGTACTTCCCGTAGCGCTTGTGGACGGGGCCAGTCCAGAGCCAACAGGTTTCGGTGAACTGGATGTGCCTCCAGGGGACGTTCATCGCTGCACCGCCTTGGTGAGCGTCGCCACGTGCGCGGCCGGGATCTCGTCAACCGGGTGTCCGTCGAGGCGGGCTGCGATCGCTGCGAGCACGAGCGCGTCGGCTTCGTCGTTGCCCGTCACGTCGACGTGGGGGTAGCGGCGGACGACAGCGGCGAGCACGGCGTCTTTCTGAGCGGTGCCTGATCCGGTCGCGTACTTCTTCACGGTGCCCGGCGGGACGATCACGACGTCTTCGTCGCGGAGATACCGGCGCACGAGCCACCAGAGTCCGGCGATGATGTGCGCCGCCGAGCCGGTCGATCCGAATGAGGGCCCTTCGATGGCGATGCGGGTGTGGTCGCTGACCGGGACGACGGCGGCGATGCGTTCGACGATGTCGACGAGGCGTTCGGTCTGCTCGGCGGAGGTCGCGCCCTTGCGGCCTTTCGAGGTGATGCGCTGCACGGTCGTGGTGTCGCCGTGGATGATCGCGACGCCGGTGGAGGTGAGGGAGAGGTCGAGGCCGACGTAGATGCGGTCGGCTGGCGCCTGCGATGTGGGTGCGCCAGAGTAGGGAAAGCTCACGCTGAGACTCCTGGTCAAGGGAATGCGATGTGTGGGTGGAGGGGACCGGCCGACTGCTACTCGGCCGGTCCCCGGTTCATGCGCTGCGCCTGCTACGCGCAGCGACCGGTCAGGACGACGGCTTGCCGTTGAAGATCGGCACGTCACCGATGCCGTCGTGCACGCGCGTCTCGACACCGTCGCGCTTGTCGGTGCGGCCCTCACGGATCTCCGTCACGATGTCCGCGAACGCGGCATCCAGCACCGTCTCCGGGCGTTCGAGCTTGAACCCGAGGAGCACCTGCCCGCCGCGGAGCCGGTACCGGAAGTGCGCCCAGATGGAGTAGATCGGGCCGCCGACGTACGGGCGGAGCGCGAGCTGGATCTTCTTCGGGATCTCGATGTCGCCCTTCTGCCCGGCCTTCGCGGTCGTCTTCTCCTCGAACGTGAGCTTCACGTCACCGGAGTCGAGTCGCACGCCGCCGTTGAAGTCGACGTTCGTCTTCGCGTGGAACGTGGTCGCGATGTCGACGAGCACCGCGGGTGCGGGGTCGATGACATCGGACCACTGATCGTCGAGGAAGTCAGCGAACTCGTCCTGCGCGAACAGGTGCCCGTCTGCCTTCTCCCACGCGAGCCAAGGCTTCGACTTCTCGAGCGCGAGCCGGAGGGTGTGTTTCTGCCAGCCGGGCAGGAACGCCTCCTCCGTGACCGGCTCGTGGGAGTCGATCACAGCGACCACCGACGAGCTGTTCGTGTGCGCGTAGATCTCCGTGCCGGGGCGGCGGTGACGGTTCACGTACGCGACGAATGACGCCGCATCCGTCACCACTCGTGCCGCGGCGGTGTGGCGAGGTGCGGTGCTGTACTCGTCGGTCGATACGACCCGCACGCCGCCGCGCCCGTCCGGGAGGACGTACAGTTCGGCAGGGTGCACCGGCTGCGGCTTCAGCGCCTGCTGTGCGAGGTCGGAGACGACAGCGGCCTCCGTTCCACCCGCGATGGCTTCCAGTTCGTTCATGCCTCCGGGGCCTCCTTGATCTCACCGGTCTTCGGGTCGACATGCGCGCCGGCGTCGCGAATGTCCTCGTCGTCGAACAGGGGCATCGCGGACGGGTCCGTACGCGACAGGTCACCGTCACGGGTGACGAACGCCATCGAGCCCTCACGGGTCTTCTCCGGCACCTTCTGGGTGATGCGGTCGTAAACGACCACGGCCTCGTTGAGCCCGTCGGCCGGCTTCACGTCCAGGCGGATCGTGATCGACCCGGTCTTCCCGGTCGCCTTCACCGCCTCGATGACCTTCCGCAGCGTCTCGGCGGCCTCCACGTCGGTGCGGGGACGCACCTGCGCGAGCATTGCCGCGAAGCTCGGCGGCCGGTTCTCGTCCTTCTTCTGGGTATCCACCTGGTCTCCCTTTCTGTGGGTGGTCTTCATCGGCCGACCCCGCCCACCTGGTAGGCGGCGGCGTTGACCTTGTTGAGGTTGAGGTAGCCGTACAGCTTCGCCGTGAGCGCCTTCTGCAGCTCCTCCGCGGCGTGCAGCGTCTCCTTCGCCGAGTCGAAGTCGTGCTTGTACGGCAGAGACGCGAGATCCGCCTCGGCGCGCTGACGGGTGACCGTCGGCTCCGTCGACCGAATGACCGCCTTCGCGCGCTCCTCGATGTACTTCCGCTCGGCGGAGTACCGGTCGGCCCATAGCTGCTTGATCACGGGAACGGCGCGCTCCAGGCGGTCGCCGAGTTCGCGGATCATCATCTCCAGCTCCAGGGGCGACACCGGCTCGTACTCGACGATCTCCCCGGTGGAGAGGTTCGCGATGTCGGTCACGAGTCGCCGCCGTGCTCAGCGTCGAAGCGTGCGGCCTCCGCGGCCTCGTACTCCTCCTGCGTGGGTTCGGGGCCCATCGAGGATGCCGACGCGGGGGGAGCGTCCTGGGGGGTGGCATCCTCGACGGGGGTCTCATCCGGCGCCGCCTCGTCGACGACGTCGGCGTCTTCGGTGTTCGCTTCGGCGGCGAGCACAGCCGACCGGGCACGGTACGCGGCGCGGATCTTGTCGGTGCCCTGCTCGCTCTCCGCGATCCGAGCGCCGATCTGCGCCAGCGCCTCACTGTCGCTCGCTTCGGCGATCAGCGTGAGCCAGTCCTGATCGACGGGTGCGTTCTCCCAGGGCGCGTCACTCGTGTCGACGCTGTCGGTCTCGAAGTCCTCCGGTGTGTAGAGCCCCGCAAGCTCCATCGGGAACGCGCGCCGGAATCCATGCGACTCAGCGCGGATGCCGAGCATGTGGGAGGGCCGCTTGTCCCAGTTGCCGCCCTTGCCGCCGAACTCCTGCAGGGTCACCGTCTGCTCGAGCGGCCGGCCGACTCCCTTGCGGAAGATCCGGGCGCGTGCGGCGTACGGCGCCCTGGGCGGGACGGTCGTCCACCG
>NYUD01000044.1 GCA_002683825.1 Planctomycetota bacterium | reverse complement strand
TGAAAAAAATCTACGCAGACTCCGTTCGGCCTCTCGATGACTCGGCTCCCATCTCCACCCCTCTGCCCGCACCGGCCCCCGATCCCCCCGATCACGGCTACGGCCCACCCCGACGCCACTTTGAAGGTCTCTCCGTCACGGTCTTCACGTTCTCGGGCCCCCTCCCGCCTCCGGACCCGACGTCGGGTCCGGAGGCGGGAGAAAACCCCAGCAGATTCCCCAGCACTCAGGGCACGATTCGGTGCGATCCGGTGCGGGTGCCTGCGGGAGAACGGGTCCGGTGCCCACCGAGCCGACCGGGGTGAGAACGCCCTCTGCTGCTACCCGGAGCGGGTCTTTGCGACCCGATGCGACAGGGTGCGCTGGCGCGCCCGGGAGGACGCGAACCTGCGACCCCCGGTTTAGGAAACCGCAGACCCTTGCCGCAAGCGTTGAAGGAAACTCGACTTGCGAGGCGCGCCAGCCCAAGATCAGAGCTGATTTGGACTTAGGGGATCTTGCAGCAATGAGCGCTGCTACACGGGTGAGCGCGTGTGCCACTTTGGTGCCAACTTTCTGCGTTCGTCGGAGCGCATGCGATCGAGCCCAGGGCACCGATAGGACGCAGTAACCCACGGGTTTCGGGCCTTGGGTGAGGAGCCCAAGAAGGACACGCCGCGCTCCTGTGCCTGGACTCCTTTTTTTGGGACGTTCTACACCCGGCAAGACTGAAACCTACGAAGTACGAAGCGTCGGGTTAGATTTGCGAGAGGCCGGACGGAGTCTGCTTAGACTTACTTCAAAAAGGCCGCGCAGGGCTGAGCAAGAACTTCAGCAGGTTGATAGCCTCCGATTGTCGTAAAACCCACAGCGTTTCGGATCCATCGAGCCAGGAAAGCCCCCCCCATGCGCAGCCTCGTTCTGTCCGTGTGTCCGCTTCTTCTCGTCACGACGGCCATGGGCCAGGGCATGAACCCGCCCCAGAGCATCGGCGGCCGCCCGAAAGTCGTGCCGAAACCGCTCGGTTCGTGCGAGGTCATCAACTTCGAGGGCAACCCGATGGGGACCATCCTCGCTTCGATCTCCAGCGCCGGCGGCGTCGGTCCGATCGGCGTTCACGGCACCAACCCGCTCCTGGGGGCGAACGCCGCGGTGGTCTTCGACTCGACGAATCCGACGGGCGACGACCTCGACCTCGGTACCCCCAACGAGGTCTTCGGCGGGCCCGGTCAAGGTATCGCCGGGGAGTCCGGACCCTTCGTGAACGACATGCCCTTGGGCAAGGTGCTGATCATCGGCGAGAACCTGGTCGATGGCGACAACGACGGGCTGGTCGACGAGCCCGACGACGCGGACCTGATCGGTGCCTCCTTCCACGTTGACTTCAGCGCGGTCGCGCCGGTCACCGTGAAGTGCTTGACGTTGTTGGACATCGATACGGATCGCCCCGGCGCCTCGGTCCAGTTGCGCGATCACAACAACACGCTGCTCGCGTCTTTCCCGATTCCCGTCGTGGGCAACAACGGTGTGTTCGTCCTCGACCTGGGTAATACCTCGGGCGTGCACACGATGGACGTCATCCTCAACGGCTCGGGAGCTATCGACAACATCAAGTTCTTCTCCGATCCGGCCACGATCGGGGACACGGTCTTCTGCGACGTCGATGACGACGGTGTGCAAGACCCCGGCGAACCTGGCATCCCCGGGGTCACCGTGAACCTGGCCTGCGCCGGCCCCGACGGAATGCTGGGCACGGCCGACGACTACACCCAGTCACAGGTCACCGACGCGAACGGCAACTATCTCTTCACCGACATCCCCGCGCCCGACATCTGCGAGGTCTCGGTCGACCCTTCCACCGCTCCCGACGACAAGATCCTCGGTCGGTGTCCGATGCCCATCGCGACGGGCATCGATCCTGGCGAGGACTTCCTGGACGCGGATTTTTGCTTCATCACGCCGGGTGAAATCGGCGACACCGTGTACTGCGATCGGGACGACGACGGTGAACAAGATCCGGGCGAGCCGGGCATCCCCGGCGTGCTGGTGATGCTGCAATGCGCCGGTCCCGACGACATCCTGGGAACGGGGGACGACTACATCGATTCCCAGTTCACCGACGCGAACGGCAACTATCTCTTCGAGAACGTTCCCCCGGATCAATGCGTCGTCAGCGTCGATCTCACGACCGTTCCTCCGGACAAGGAAGTCGGCATGTGCCCGACGGAAATCCCGGTCGACCTGCACCCCGGAGAATCGGTTCTGGACGCGGACTTCTGCTTCCGCGACGTGCCCGGTGAGATCGGCGACACCGTCTGGTGCGATCTCGATGATGACGGCATTCTCGATCCCGGCGAGCCGGGCATCCCCGGCGTCACGGTGAATCTCACGTGTGCAGGCCCCGACGACCTATTGGGCACCGCGGACGACATCACCGACTCGCAGATGACCGATGCCAACGGCAACTACCTCTTCACCGAGGTGCCGCCCGGCGAGTGCCTGGTCGAGATTGATCCCGCGACCGCGCCGTCCGACAAGGTCCCGGGCATGTGCCCCTTGATCGTCTCCGTCGATTTGCAGGCGGGGGAATCGTTCCTGGATGCGGACTTCTGCTTCATCAACCCGCCCCCCGGATGCATCGGTGACACGGTGTGGTGCGACACGGACGACGATGGAATGCAAGACGCAGGCGAGCCTGGCATCCCCGATGTCATCGTGCTGCTGCTTTGCGCCGGTCCCGACGGCACGTTCGGAACCGCGGACGACTACACCGACATGGATGTGACCGACGCCTTCGGCATGTACCTCTTCGAGGGCGTTCCGCCCGGTGAGTGTGTCGTCACGGTCGACGTCACGTCGGTACCGGACGACAAGGAAGTCGGCATGTGCCCTACCGAGCAAGACGTCACGGTGCTTTCGGGCGAAGCCTACCTCGATGCGGACTTCTGCTTCCGCAACCGTCCCGGCGAGATCGGTGACACGGTGTTCTGCGACCTCGACGACGACGGCTTCCAGGGGCCGACGGAACCGGGCATTCCCGGTGTCACGGTCAACCTGACCTGTGCCGGCCCCGACGGCATGCTGGGCACCGCGGACGACTACACGGACTCCCAGGTCACGGACGCGAACGGCAACTACCTCTTCACGAACGTTCCGGACGGTGAGTGCATCGTTGCGGTCGATCCGACGACGGTCGACGGCAAGATCCCGGGCATCTGCCCGACCTCGGTCGACGTCGACCTCATGCCCGCCGAGTCGTACCTGGACGCGGACTTCTGCTTCGTGGAGCCCGCCGAGCTAGGCGACTACGTCTGGTGTGACTTGGACGATGACGGGATGCTCGATCCCGGCGAACCGGGCCTGCCCGGAGTAGTCATCCACCTTCTCTGCGCCGGTCCGGACCGGGTTCTCGGTACGGCCGACGACATCATGCTCTCGACGACGACGGACATGGGCGGGTTCTACCTGTTCACCGATCTTCCGCCGGGCGTGTGTGAGGTCGCGGTCGACGTGGGCAGCGCTCCCGAAGGCAAGATCCCGGGTATGTGCCCTCTGAACTACACGGTCGGTCTCGCGCCGGGCGATTCGTTCCTGGATGCGGACTTCTGCTTCGTCAACGAGTCCGACGACATCTGTCTCGTCATCATCGACGAGGATACGATCGACAACGGCATCATCTCTATCATCGCAGCCGCGGCTTCGCACGGTGTTCAAGACGACTACCTCGTCAACGACGATCGTCCGACCGAGGTCGGCAACCCGCCTTTGATCTGGAACGAGCTCTTCCCCGGCGACATCGTGCTTCTCCCCGGCGGTGAAGTGGACGACGAAGGCATCTTCGCCTTACCCGAGGACACACCGTGGTCGCTGGCCGACTACGTCGCCGGTACCGTGCCGCAGGCTCTCCTGGACGAGATCGAGGACGTTATGCCGCTACGGGACCAGGATCTCGTGCGCCTGATCGGTCTGACGTGCACCGCCGTGGTGTACGACAGCGACATCAGCATGAACTACGAGCCGATCCAGGCGAACCTACAGGGTGCGCGCTACGGGCTCTTCACCTTCACGGTCCTGGGCGTCGAAGTTCCGCACCACATCCCCGAAGCCGGCTCCAGCAGCAGCCTCTACAGCCTCTGGTTCCGCGTCGAGCCGCCGATGATCCCCACGATCAACTTCGAAGTGACCGTGCGCGACCACGAACCCGACTCGATTCAGGTGACCCGCGCCGAGATGTCGGGCGGCCACCTGTGTGTGCGCGGCGTCGCCAACCACTCCCCCGGAGCCCTGATGACCGTCTCGGTCGACGGCGACGACGCGGGCAGCCTCCTGGCCGTAGACCCCTTCGTCCTCGAGTTTCCGATGACGTGGACCGGCAGCTTCTACGAAGCCCTGATCCCCACGACGAGCGACCTCAGCGGCCGCCGTCTCAAGATCTCCACCGACGCGGGCGGAGCCGACAACATCTATATCGGCGAATGAATTCGCCGATGGATACCGAACCAGGTATTTCGCCACAGACCCGCAACCCCATCGCCCCGGTCGTCAACCAAAGCGAGACGAGTCGTACTGAACGGCGCGGCGGGTTGCCCCGTGGGTGTTCGCCGTCGACTTGGCCCAACGAGAGATCGAGGCCCCGCTCCGCGCCACCCACATGCCTACGGAGTGTGCGGCGACAAACCTGGTTCGGTAACGCCCGTCCTCAGTTCAGCCGACACCAAGCCCAAGAGACAGAGCGGTCGGAACCGTCCGCGTCAAGGTCTTCCAGGGCATGTGGAATATGCGTACCATTGCGGACAGGAGAAGCTCTTGAGAGAAGACGATGTCAGTGTTGAATTCCTATGAGGAGCCAAAAAAAAGCACCCTCTCCATGGTGGAGAGAGTGCCTCGATCGAATCTCCGGTCGCTCGAACTAGGGGTTGGCGAGGTCCACTAGTTCTTGGTTGGGGTTGGTCGGGGTGCGCAGCGTTGCCAGGAACGCTAGCAGTGCCTGCTGGTCCGGGATCGTCATCAGGAAGAAGTTGTCACGGACTCCCTGGGCTTCTCCACCGTGGAAGTCGATGGCCTCGATGAGCGTCGTGGCGCGACCGTCGTGCAGATAGGGAGCCGTGTCGGCGATGCCCCAGAGACGACCGGTGGTGAACTCATCGTTCGCGATCTCACCGAACTCGAAGGTTTCCGCCAGGCGTGCACCCATTTTGTGGCGCTTGAGGTCGGCGAACATCGGTACGGCGACACCGGCTCCCATGACGGGATCGAAGCCGTGGTTCATCAAGTTGAGGCGCACATAGACGTTGGCGTCCGGATCCGTGGCGATCTCGGGGTGCGCGAGAGGCACACGACGGGAGTTCGTCGTGATCGAGGGAATGTGGCAGTCAGCGCAACCGATGCCCTGGAAGAGTGCGAAGCCCACTTGCGCCTGGGCGTTCATCGGATCCTGGACCGGGGCCGGGTTCGTCACGTCGAAGACGTGTAGCGTGGTCATGTCGATGATATTGACTTCGTTGGCCTTGCCGTCGCCGTCTTCGTCGATGCCATTGCCAACGACCTCGACCGGCTGGATACCGAAGTGGAACTGCATGGCTCCACGATCGAAATCGCGCATGGTGAAGGCTTCTCCCTTACGGCCGAAGGGACGCACAACCAGGACGTCTTCGTTTGCGACACCGCTGATGTCTTCCGGGCCGACCCCTTCGGGGTGCATTTCGACCGTGCCAGCATTGTCAATCGTCTCGATGTAACCGAAGTTGACGCCGTGGGTATCCAGCTCCGTGATGGTTCCCATCGGAGCCGCCTCGGCTTGGTCCAGGAGATCCTGCAAGTCGGAGGTCATCTCCTTGGCAAGAAGCTCGACACCGCCGCCACCGAACAGGAAGGGGGGGTTCGAGAAGCGACCGTTGTAGTCAGCAACGCCGTCGGCAACCATCGCGAGGTTGGGGTCGTGCCCAGGAGCGAATTGCATGCGATCATCCGTGGAGTCACTAACGTCGATCATCGTGGGAAGGATGATCGCGTTGTTGACGACCCCGCCGACTCCACCGATACCCAGGGTGGGGGGCGTGGTCTTGTGGCTGACGATCGTATGGCATTCGTTGCAGCTCTGAGCGTCCAGGCCGTTCACCCTCAAGAGCAAGCCGTTGCCCTGCAGAGTGGGGCGATGGCCCGGTATGTTCACGGGTAGTTCGGCGGGGTCATAGGGACCGTCGCCATATCCGTCGGCCGTCGTGAGCGGTGTCGTGAAGACGAGCATTCCCAACGTGCGGATGATGTCGACCAAAGGGGCGCTGCCGCCGCCGTTCAGCTGCTGGACTAGATCGTCGTGGGTGTAGTGACGATACTGGTTCCAAGAAACGCCCGGGCTCTGGCCGAGCTGGGGAGTGTTTCCACCCTGTTGCGCGCTCACAGTTGTCAGTGACGAAACGGCCACCAAAGCGGCCAGACACCGTAGTTCGGTGATTCTCATCTAATCCTCCTGGTAGAATCGTGTTGATCGTCTCCATAACGGAGAGACCGAGAGCTCATTCGAGGAGGCAAAAGTACACGAGTTCCCGAATAATGGGCGTTGGTGCACGAATTCAATACTGAGTGCCCCTTGCCGGGGCTGGAACCGCGATTATCAGCTTGAGACGTGCCCGGTGATCAGATTGGCGGCATGAAGTCGCGAGTGCATCCCAAGTACAAGATGCAATACCGAGTCGGCAACTGGGCGGAGTACGACCGTGCACTCGTGGACACCTGCGCCAAACGGTAAGCGGGGTGGGCAGATGAAGTATTCGGAACTTGCGATCGAGACGGCGTTGACTCTGCGCCT
>NYUD01000100.1 GCA_002683825.1 Planctomycetota bacterium | reverse complement strand
GAGCCGTGTGCCGGTCGTGTCGGGCGGGGTGGTCTTGCGGACCGACTCGATGAGATCGCGCTCCTCAGCGCGCTCCTGCGCCCGCTCAGCGCGCGCTTGGTTCGAGGTGGTCACGCTGCACCCTCGATCGCCTTGAAGACCGAGAACGCGGACGAGCGGGCCGGCTGGACGTCCCCTCGCCAGTGGGCGACGATCCCGATCTTGCCCTCTTCGGCGTACCGCTCGGTGAGCACCTGGACGGTGAGCTCGAGGCGCTGTCCGATGAGGAGCTGCGAGAAGTCGCCGGCGAACACGTCGGTTGCGACATCAGCCATGGTGCCCTGCGTGTAGCTGGGAACCTGGTTGGACACGAACCGCTGCATGGCCTCGACGTCGGCCGGCATCCGGAGGGGCTGACCGGTGGTGTCGTAGGCCTTCGCTTGCTTGCGCGCGAGCTTGGTGTTCCAGATCAGCGCGTTGGGCTCCTCGTTGCCGTCGCGGACCTTGTAGATCACGTCAAGGATCTCGTCCCAGTACGACGTCGAGGTCTGCGAGGTGCCATTGGTCTCGCCGCCGAGCACGTTCGCCGGGAGAGTGGCGTTCAGCGCGGCGAGGATGCCCCGCGGGTTCGGCGGGGTGGCCAGGTTGATCGAGCCCGCGCCGGCGGTGATGCCGCCGTAGAGCGCGACGAGGTCGATCTGGTGGGCCATTGCCTGCGCGATCGCGTTGGTGACGATGTCGTCGGCGTTGTCCGCGTCCTGGAACCACTCCATGGTGCCCACGACCATCGCGGAGAGGGTCTTGGAGCTGAGGGTGACGTTGTCGAACGTGGGGTCGCTTGCCGCGATCGCGGACCCTTCGGCGCGGAAGGTCGCGGTCGGGTCGCCGGTGAGGCGGCCGATGTTGACGGTCTTGGCGGCCATGGGCACGATCGTCGCGCCGGCGCGCATCACCGCGGAGGCGTTGCGGGCTCGGTCGATGAGATCGCCGAGCCACACGGTGGGGACGACGGCGCTGCCGCCGGTGGTGGTGAGAGCGCGGAGCATCTGACCGAGGCCGTCGTAGCTGTCGAGGGCCTGATCGTTGCGGGCCCGGACATTCTGCACGACCGGGTGAGCCCGGAACGACTCTCCGCGGGTCAGCGCCGCGCGCTCACCGCTGTCGGTGTTGATCCACTGGCCACGCTCGAGATGCGCGTCGTCGCCGCGAGGCGTGGTGCTCACGGAAGTCGGATGCGACTGCGCAGCGGCGCGCGTGATTCGTTCTTCGTCGGCCTCCACAGCGGCGACCTCGTCGAGGCTGCGGCGGACCTGCTTGCGCTCGGAGACGATCTCGAGAGCACGGCGGTTCTCAGCCTCAGTGAGGCCGCGTTCCCCGTCGGCCTTCGCGCCCTCGAGGATCCGGTGTCCCTCGGCGTTGAGCTGATCGAGCTTGAGTTCCAGCGCTGCACGGCGCTGATCGATGGTCTGAGTCACGGGGCTCTCCGTTCGGATTCGGAGGTGCGGACCTACTCTTCGGCGCGCACCAGATAGTGGCGTCCCGTTTCTTCGGTCTTCTGCCTGTCCCCGCTGTCATCTGCGTTGGGAACCCGCGACAGGTCAATTATCTCAGGTTTCACCGACATCGATCGAAGAGACACGCCGGGGGTCAGGTTCGTTCGCGTGTGCGCTTGCCTCGATTGCGTCTGACGGTGCGGTCTACGTCGATGACATCAGCGATTCGGACGAATCGTCGTGTGTAGGTCTTTCCTGTGTCCCGCTCGATCTCCTCGGCGCGTGCGGTCAGTTGTCCGTCGCGGAGCCATCGTCGGATGGTGGGTTGTGAGAGGCCGACTCGGCGGCCCGCGTCGGTGAGCTCGAGTTCGTCCTGGGATTCCTCCACGGTGAAGTCGAGTGGGTGGAAGATGCGTCCCCACTGGCCGTCGTTGTCGCGGTCGTTTCGCTCCCAGTCGCATTCGGTGCAGGCGTACCAGGTGGGGCTGTCGGGGTGTGACGGTGGTGTGACTGTGACGGTCTTGGTGTCGCACTCGGGGCAAGGGGCGTTCGCGTATCGGCGTCGGTCCTGTATCGGCCAGCGCGCGGCGGCGCGGCTGATGGTCCAGAACTGCTCGTCGTGGGGGAGCCTGTGTGCCATCACGGCTGCCCACCATTGGGTGACGGCGTCGAGGTCGTTCACGATGTCGTCGTAGGCGCTCAGGATGGCGGCGACGCCGGCTGTGACCTGGTGGCGGGCTTTGGTGCTGTCGGTGTAGGCGGAGAGGTCACCGAGGCAGACGGTGGTCATGATGTCCCGGATTGCGTCGAGCTTCTCAGCGCTGACTGGTGCGATGGTGCTGCGGTCTCGACCGCCGGGGATGCTGTCGTAGCGTTTCGCGCTGACGGTGTGGGTGAGTTCGCGCAGGTGGGCGATGATCTCGGGTGCTTGCTCGATCGTGCGGCGGAGTCGTCCGTAGCAGCGGTGGCAGATCAGCGCGCCTTCGCGAGCCTCGGCGGGGACGCACCCCTGGCATCCGTCGTCGCGGCTGTAGTCGGCGCAGGCGGCGTAGTGTCGGCCGCGTCGGGTGCAGCCAAGGATGCAGGTGCGGTCGGTCAACGGTTGGTCTCCTCGCTGTAGTCGTGGCCGGCCCAGTAGCCGGTTGTCATGTCGGCGGCATCGGCGTAGGCGTGGCACGCGGTGCGAGCCGGACACCGCGTGCAGAGGGCGCTCATCTCGGCGGCGTCGTCGGCGCTGACCCGATCCCTGGTGAATCTCGGGTCGTTGGCGCACTTCGGGGGGTGATTCCGAATCACGTCGGCGAGCGCAGCGAACTCTTGAGGCCGATCGAGGACGGCTCGCGCGGGTCCGGAGGTGGTGATCTCGGCGACGAGCGCTCGGGTGTCGCCGAGACGGGCGATCACTGCGGGGGGAGGGAGCAAGGTCATGCGCGGAGGGCCTGCCGATCCGCACGCCATGCGGGCGAGCCCGGGGCGAGAGCGCCGTCGTCGCGACGTCCGCACCCGCAGTACCCCGATGTCTGGTCGAAGCGGTGTCGATGCCTGTTGGCTGGCGATGGGTTCGTGGCGGCCGAAGCCACCCCTCCGCCGAGATCTGCGTAGGCTTCGCTGACCGTCATGCTGTCCTCCCGATCGGGTGAAGGGTGCTCAGTTTCTGAGTGCCCTCGGCGCTGTGTCCGTCGTCTCGTTTGCCGCATCCGTCCTCGCAGTACCCGGAGACGGGATCGAAGCGGCAGATGTGGGGGCCTCGCGCGTGCGTGCGCGGGCGCGCGCGAGAGTCTTTTCTTGTATTCCTGTAGGGGGGTGCGCTGGTGGTACCCATTCCGTGAGCTGGTGGTACCCATTCCGTTCGCTGGTGGTACCCATTCCCTCCGGATTGGGGGTGCTCTCGCGGTACGCTTTCGGGCTCACCTGTCCCGTTTGGGACACCTGCCGGAATAGGTACCACCAGGTCACCCCCTTGATAGATGAGGCTGTAGCGGGCCGTGGAGCCCCGATGCCCCTTCCCGACCCTCTCGATCGCTCCCGCCTTCACGAGCGCGCTGGTGGCGCGCATGACGCGCCTCCGGGCGGGTTCTGACCGTTCGAGGCCGAGCGCGTCGCAGGTGGCGTCGCGGCCGGCGAAGTAGGTAGGGCGGTCGCCGTCGCGCGCACTGTGCGCCATGAGCGTCAGGAGCGCGATTTCGAGTGGCTCGAGCTGCCGCGTGCCTTCGGCGCGTGCCTTCTCGTTGTACGCGCCCACGAAGGTGAACGCGACGGCGACCAGTCTGTGACCCACGATCCGGGCGCCTCAGAGGCCGATCGGTCGGCGGATCTCGCGGGGCAGGGACTTCTCCCACCGGTCCGCAGCGTCGTAGAACGCGAGGGCGATCTCACGTAGCTGCGCCGGAGCTGTGATCCAGTCCTCGCTCTTGGAAAACTCCGCCTGGTTGCCGCCGATATAGATGGTGGCGCGAGTGACACCTTCGGCGACCTCCCCCGAGTCAGGGTCATAGGTGTCATCCCGCTGCAGTGAAACTTCGGCTTGGATCGACTCGGCTGCGGCGAGATCCCGCCACCACGTTATGACGGGGTACTCTCCTCCGTCGACAGACTCAACGTGACGTTGATCCGCCCATGACGGCCCCGCGGTCTCGGGCGGTTCCGGGTACTCCACCTCGCGATGGGCGACTTCGCGATAGTCCCTATTGCCAACCACGTGGATCTCGTACCAGGCGGCGCGTTCGCTGGGCATCATGTCGCCGATCTCGATCTTCTGTCCAACTGCATCGATGAGCTGCTGCCATCGAGCGTCGGTCGGGCCGTAGATCGGGCGAAGTGTGGGGCGGTTGGGGTGTACGGTGGACATGATTTCTCCTTTGTTGTGGGGATCGTTGCCCTCGGTGCTCTGCCAAGCGCCGGGGGCGTTCTTTCGCTCGTCGAGGATTGAGCGGATGCATCCGCACGGCTCGTCGGCGTCGTGGTGGTGACCGATGCAACGGTCATCGGGGCATCCGCAGGTATCGCCATGCCAACGACCATCGGCAAACCAGCTGCGGGCGTAGTCGGCGCGGGAGATGCCGGCGCTTTGGAGCACCTGGCGCGCATCGAGACTGAGGCTCACCACAGCTTCAGCCCCTCCGTCGCGGTCTCCGCAAGCGCCCAGACGGTCGCCGGGCGGCCATACGGAGATCGGCCGGGGAGAGTCGTCGCGCGGACAATCCCGCGACGACCTAGCTCGGCGCGACGCGACCGCACCGACGACGGCGACGCCTTCGGGACCGACGTGTCGGTGGCAGAGCGCCGCTGATACGCGGCATAGATCTGCGTGTCCGTCGCCGGCCCCTCCTCGCGCAGGATGCCAGCGACAATCGCCTGGACAGCGCTGACTCGCCCCGAAGTTTGGCTCGCTCCGGCCTCGAAGCTATGGCCCTCGAGCGCGAGCGGGCGGGTGCGGGTGCTCACGACGTTTCCGCGAACGCGTCGTCAATGAATCGCTGGACTTCGCTTTCCTTGAACACGATGCGTCCCGCGATCTTCGCGTGCTTTGGGGCGTTGCCCACCTGCATCATCCATCTGAGTTGCGCCGGCGAGCGCCGGAGCATCTCGGCGGCCTCGTCAACGAATAGGAGCTGGTCTCGCATGAGGGTTACCTTCTTTCAGTCACCTACACAGAATCACCGTATCTGTGTCTGGCTGGACAGTAACACAGATTCGCGCATACTGTGTAGTACATGACTGAGTCGGCTTCACCAACGATGGGTGAGCGAATCGCAGCCCACCGTCGCCGCGCGCGGATTAGTGGCGAGGAGCTCGCCGCGAGAGCGGGAGAGGGGCTCACGCGGTCGATGGTTGCCAACCTCGAGAATGGTCGGAAGCTTGACCTCTCGGTGCGTCAACTTGTCGCTGTCGCTGCAGTCCTCGGAGTCAGTCCAGCGGACCTTGTTTTCGATCTCCGTGATCCATATGCTCCGGTGGAACTCACGAGCGGCACAGAGCCGCGCGTGTCGACAGCGCACTGGCTCGCGTACGGCTGGTTTGGCGGATCGAGGACGCTGCGGGAGGTGGCTGACACGTCAGAGGCCGCT
>NYUD01000004.1 GCA_002683825.1 Planctomycetota bacterium | reverse complement strand
TCCGTCGGTGACTACGGCGCCGCCGTGCTGTCCATCGTTGGAAGTCCGATGAGCCTGCCAGCGATTGTTGAACGCTTCGCGTTTGAACGCACCGCAGGCTCCCTCCGAAATGCGATGAGCCAGGACGAGCGATTCGAACGGGTGGACCGCGAACTATGGGGGCTGAAGGAGTGGGGTCTGGGCTCCTACGGCGGGATCCGTTCCGTGATCCGGGAGCACCTCGCCGGAAACGGCGGCGAAGCTAATCTCGACGAACTGGTCGAGCGAATTACCGGACGATACTCCGTCAGCGCCAGCAGCGTCATCGCCTACGCGAACGCTGCTCCATTCGAGACCGTCGAGGGCACCGTGCGAACCATGCGCTCGAGCAGAACGGCAGACAAGCCGCCGGAGCGCACGCGCCGCCTGTTCCGACGCCCCAACGGCTGGGCGTACCGGATCACCGTGTCGCCAGACCACCTCCGAGGCAGTGGTTTTGTCGCGCCGACCGCGATGGCGAACCTACTAGACATCGGCGCCGGCACCACCCTCCAGCTCGACTCACGACTCGGACCACAGGTCATCGCCTGGACGGGGCTTCAGCCTTCCTTCGGCAGCATCCGACGGTTTCTCCTGGATGCTGATGTCGAAGCAAACACGGACGCCTTCCTGACCGTTAGCATCGACCGAGTCTTCGACTTCGAGGCAGTACGCGCAAAGACGGGCGATCCGACGCACGACCTTCTCGCGCTCATCGGGGCACCCGAGAACACGGGAGACGTGTGGGAGCGTGTGGCGCTGGCAGCAAATCAGGACCCGAGTACACCGTTCGTCAGCGTGGTTGACGTATTCCGTAGCCGGGGCGACGACGACATCGCAGACATACTCGTCGGTCAGCGGCACGAACTGGATCCCGGGGCAGAGGAGGCCGTAATCTCTGCTGCCGCACCGGACGTGTCTTACATCATGGACCTCCTGTGACGCGATTGAGGGGTCTGCGGTCCATCAATTTCTCGACGCGTTACCGCAGCGGTATGGAGGACGTCGTGGCGTCCTTCTATCTGCCCGCATTCTCGGCCGCATCGGTGTACAAGCGCGCGGTCGGATACTTCTCATCAACCAGCCTCGCGTTGTACTCGCGCGGTCTCCAAGAGTTCGCCGAACGAGGCGGGCGTATGCAGCTCATCGCTTCGCCGAACCTCAACAGCGACGACATCACCGACATCGAGCGCGGGTACGACCTCCGCGCCGTTATCGAACGCGCTGCTCTTCGCGAGCTGACGGACGAACAACCTGACACGCTCCTCGACGGTCTCGGGCAGCTTGGACGGTTCGTTGCAGAGGGTCGACTCGAAATCAAACTGGCGTTCGTGCAGAGCGAAGGTCGCGTCGGGATCTACCACGAGAAGCTCGGCATATTCCGCGACCATGAAGGAGATGTCGTCGGCTTCACCGGAAGCAGCAACGAAACCCTCGGGGGCCTTCTCGCCAACTTCGAATCAGTCGAGGTGTATCCCGGATGGTACGAAGGGGACGGAGAGCGGGCGCTGCGTCTCGAGGCCGACTTCGGGATGCTCTGGGCGAACCAGACACCGGGGCTGAGTGTCGAATACTTCCCAGACGTTGCGCGTGAACGGCTAATCGAGATCGGCCAGCGACGACCGTCGGGAAAGCTGGAAGCGTCCGAGCATGCGCTCACACCGCGAGTGGTCGAGACCGCGCCCGTCGAACTTCAGATCCCGACGTGGCTTGCTCCCCGCGCCTATCAGAAGCAAGCCGTCGAGAGCTGGCTGAGTAACCGCGGTCGTGGGATGCTGAAGATGGCCACCGGTACCGGCAAGACGAAAACCGCGATGATTGCGGCAACCCAGCTGAGCCAGGTTCTTCGCAGGCGCGAGGACCCGTTGGTAGTCCTCATCGTCGCGCCACTCCAGCACCTCGTTGATCAGTGGATCTCCGAAGTCGAGGACTTCGGGGTCCGGCCCATCGCGGTCTACGAATCGAGCGCGACGTGGCTCCCCCTGGTTGAAGAGCAGCTCGCGGCGGCTCGGCTCGGACGCCGACCGGTGGTCGCACTCGTTGCGACCAACAGTTCCTTTGCCGGTGAACGGTTCCAGTCGATCTTGCAGCGGATGACTCTTCCCCTGCTGGTGATTGCCGACGAAGCACACAACCTTGGATCGGTCGCGTACCGCAGCAGCCTCCCCGACAACGCCGCCTATCGGCTGGCGCTGTCCGCCACGCCGGAACGTTGGTTCGATGAAGAGGGTACCGATGCTCTCGTCGACTACTTCGGTGATGTGGTGTTCGAGCTGGACATGGAACATGCCATCGAGATGGGGGCGCTCACCCGCTACCACTATCGGCCGAGGCTCGTGGAACTGGACTACGAGGAAACTCAGTTCTACGTCGATCTCACCGCGCAGATCGCCACGCGAATGGTAATGGGAAGTGATCCGGAGAAGCCGGACTCGGATGCGACCCTGGGATACCTCCTGCGGCAGCGTGCGGGCATTCTGGGTCACGCCGCCGGCAAACTCGGCGCGGTCAGGACGGACGTCGCGGCACGGCGCGACGCACACTTCCAGCTCGTCTACTGCGCGGAGGGTTCCCGGCCCGCACCGCCCGGCGAAGAACTAGGACCCAACCAGCTCCAGGATGTGTTGCGTCTGGTTGGCCGAGACCTCGGCCTCGCCGCACACCAGTACACCTCAGAGACGCCACGCACAGAACGCAAAGCCCTGATGCGCCGATTCGCGACAGGAACGGACCTCCAAGCCCTGATTGCCATGCGGTGCCTGGACGAAGGGGTAGATATCCCCGACGCCAGAATCGGCTACCTACTCGCCAGCAGCAGCAACCCGCGGCAGTTCATCCAACGCCGAGGACGGCTCCTACGGCTGGCTGAGGGTAAGAGGCACGCCGAGATCGTTGACTACCTCGCCGTCCCCCCAGCGGACGCACCCGTGGACTTCAATGTGGAACGACGCCTGCTGATTCGGGAGCTTGAACGGACGAACGAGTTCGCTCGACTGTCTGAGAACTATGGCGAGACCCTCAGCGTGTTGCGACCGCTCAAGGAGCGCTACCAACTTATGGACATGTGACCCCGGTCGCGACGAAAGGAAGCCGACGTGCCTGAAAACAGAACCGAGCGACGCGTGCTCGAAGAACTGTCCGACGAGGAGAGAGCACTCCTCACGCGCGCACTTGAGATCGAACGGTCGAAGCTCCACCTGCCAGGCCATGACGCAACCGAAGAACTCCTCGCGGCCGTGAAGGCGGTCCTCCCGTGAAGCTGCAACGGATCACCCTACGAAACTTCCGACAGTTTGCCGGCGAGCAGACCTTCAATCTGGACTCCAGTTCGCTGAAGCCGGTGTCGCTGATCTTCGGCGCCAACGGCTCCGGTAAGACCACCTTCCTCAACGCGTTCACCTGGGCGCTGTACGGAACCCTGTCTGATGACGTCGAGCAGCATCGACGCCTTATCAACGACGAGGTGTGGCGGGATGCCTCGATGGGAGACACCGTCGAGGTGTCAGTAGACCTCGTCTTTGAACACGAGGGCGAGACGTATCGGATTCTGCGGTCAGCCTCGGTGCGAAAGGACTCGGACCAGCAGTCAGTGCGTGCTGCATCCGTGAAGCTCGAGGGGTGGCGAACGGGCGCCTCCGGCGCGTCGGAAATGCTCGGCGCCCCACAGGAAATGGTCTCGTCGATCCTGCCTCCGGGGGTCAGCCGCTTCTTCTTCTTCAACGGTGAGCGCATCGAGAACCTCGTGAAGAAGAGCGCGTACGCGGAGGTTCAGAAGGACATCAAGGTGCTCCTCGGCCTCGAGCAAGTGGAACGTGCGCTGGACCATCTCCCGAAGGTCGACCGGAAACTGACCACCGAACTCCGCCGATACGGCGGTGCCCGCGCCTCCGAGATCCAGGATGTCATCGACGCGAAGCAGGAAGAGGAAAAGGAGCTCGCGGAGGAAACGGCTCTCACCCAACGAAACATCGCAGCACTCAGAGAGGAACGTGAGGAGGTAGCGAGTCTCCTCCGCAAGCACGCCGACTCCGCACCGATCCAGACCGCCCTGGACGCAGTAAGCCGCGAGCTCGCCGAAACGCGGCAGTCTCTAGAGGCAGCAGAGACCGCTCGCGCAACCCTCGTCGCGACCAGAGGTTTCCAGGCATTCACAAAGTCGCTCGGAGACTCGACCGCGACTATGGCCGAAGGCCTGTATGAGAGGGGGGCATTGCCCGCGCCGCTCAAACGCGAGTTCGTGGACAAGTTGCTCGAAGACGGGGTGTGCATCTGTGGTGCTGAGCTCAAGGCAGACTCAGACGGCACAGCGCATGTGCGCGAGTGGCGCCATCGGGCCGGCCTGCAGGTAGTCGAGACGTCCTGGCAGCAGCTGTCCGGGCAGCTGCGCCCCCTCGCCTCCTCGCGCGCCGAACTTCGAGAGCTGCTCACTGAACAGTTCGGTCGAGTAGACAGCGAGAAGGAACGCCTCACCCGCCTCCAGGAGCGCCACGCCGAGCTCACTGGGCAGCTCAAAGACAGCCCTGCCGAGGACGTTCAAGCACTTCAAACCAAATCCATGGGTCTGGACACGCGCATCGCGGGACTCCAACAGCGGCTCGGGCAGATCAGCGTGCTGCGACAAAGTCTCGAGCGGGAGATCGAGCAGAAGACCAGAGACCGTTCGAGGGCGTCGGTCGAGGACGAGCTCGCAGAGAAGGCGCGTCGGCGCTCCGACCTCGTCCAGTCGGTGACGCGCGCCTTGAAAGAGATCCTCAGCATCCGCGAGGAAGACATGCGGCGCCGTCTCGATGCCGAGCTGAAGTCGATCTTCGCGAAGATCACTCACCAGAATCACCAGCCGATCCTTGACGAAGGGTTTGAGCTGCGACTCGAGAAGGAAGTCGACGGGGTCATGCTGCCCGTGCCCAAGTCGACCGGTGAGAACCAGATCCTCAGCCTCAGCTTCGTGACGGCCGTCTCTCAAATCGCCAGACAGATTCGCACTGAAGGGCGCGCAGAAGGCTCATCCCCCGAGGGCGCCGGCGAGTACCCCATCGTCATGGATGCCGCGTTCGGTTCGCTCGACGACGACTACCAGGAGTCGGTCGCGCGTGCACTTGCAGAGATGGCGCCGCAGCTCGTTGTTCTCGTAAGCAAGAGCCAGGGACTCGGCAAAGTCGTCGAACAGCTGCTGCCCCATGTAAGCCACGTCGGAGTCATCGAAACGTACACCACGAGCGATGGTGACGTTGCGGACAACATTGAGCTGAGGGGCAATTCCTACCCGTACATCGTCAAGAGTTCTCATGACCGTTCCGAGCTGAAGGAGATCCAGTGACTACCGCGTCTGCAGATGTCCGCATGCGGCGTCCAGCCGCCCATGAAGCGTTGATGAAGGAGCTCCAAGACGAAGGGGCCTTCCCGACCTTCCGAGACGTTCTGCTCCTTGCTGGTGCTGTCGGTTTCCGTCAGGGCCGCCGGGCCGCGTTCACCCTCACTGCTGGGGATCCCATCAGGTACGAGACGTTGAGCGCGCGCACTTTCAGCGACACGCTCATCAACATGATCGCGGTGAACACCGTCGATGACCCGGAGGTCATGGACGAGAGCCGACTGGAGGAGCGGGTCCGGATCTTCGAGGAGTTCGCGAACGGCGGCTTGGAGTACATCCAGGAGCAAACCAACGTTCGTCATCAGCCGGCAGCGCTTGTCGTGCGAGACCTCGTCATCGAAGCTCTCGACAACGAGAAGGGCGCAGAAGCGGTGTCCGTCGATGAACTCCTCGACGGCTTGAAGTGGTGACGAGCGTCAGCCGGCCACGGAGAGGTAGTTCCGGCGGCTGGGGATGACGCCTCGAATACCGCCGACCGGGTCGGTGACATCGCCAGCCTTTCGCGGGATGAGGTGGCAGTGCGCGTGGCCGACGGTCTGACCGGCGGCGGTCCCGGCGTTCCATCCGACGTTGAATGCCGTCCAGCCGTCCGCCCCGAGCTCTTCGCGGAGCGCGTGCAGCGCCTCCTGCGTGTCGAGCATCTCCTGTGGGCTGAGGTCGAACACGTCCGTACGGTGGCGTACCGGAATGATGAGTTGGTGACCTTCGGAAACGGGGTAAGCGTCGGGGATGACGTACACGGATCCGTAGCGCACGGCTTCGTCGCTGTCCCGGAGCGTGCAGAACCGGCAAGTGTCACGACTCATGATTTCTTCGCCTTCTTGTCGGTTGCACTATGCGCGTCGAGCTCTGCGCTCAACGCGTCGAACTTCGCGTTGATCTGTGTCTCGAACTCCGTCGGAAAGTAGCTCAGCTCGGTGGACGGTACATCCTCAGGGTTCGCCAGAGCCCTCGCCAGCAAGGACTGGTGTACTCGCCACAGACCTGAGGCAGTCACTGCCCCACGGGCAAGGCCGGACTTCTCATCTAGGATCTGTTTGATGCGCAGGTTCACCTGGACCATCGCGTCGAACAGTGCCCAGGAGACCTTGTCTGCCTTGATCTCGGGTACATGGTCGAGGGTGTGCCAGTCCGGGTTCTTCGGCTTGTTCACGCGGCGGCTGATTTCGTCGCGGAGCACCTTCACCTCGTTCAGCAGCTCACGGATCGGCGAGTAAAACTCGTTAAGGGCGCGGACGTTCATCTCACGAGCCGCAGCTTCGGTGGCTTCGTCGCGACGCAGCTTGCGCGAAATGTAAGGTGCCAGCAGAGTGACGGCGCCGCTCACGAACGCCGCTACAACGGCGGGACCGAAAATAAGCGCTGCGATAGCGCCGCCGTCGAGGCCGACGGTCGGCGGTGTCTCAGTGGGAGCCGTGGCGAGCAGAATTTCGAGCACGGGTTGAGGTTATCGCCTGGCCCCGACATCAATTGGGTGCAGCGCTGAGGCGGTGCCCCGAGATCTTGAGTCCCCGCTCGCGGAGCACAGCATCCCATTCGCCGGCAGTTCGGATCACTGCTGGGTCGCTGTATAGGCCGTGGCGGTCCTCGGCGCGGGATAGCGCCGCGAACAGCGCGTGACGTGGGTAGTCCTTGGCAACGAACTCCTCCTTGCGGTGGAGGACGGGTCGGGTGCGTGGGTCGAGATAGCGTGCCCATGTCACGTCAAGGTCGCCGATGGCGACGGTTGACGAGGAGAGCATCTGCGGGTGCGCGTGGCGGTCGAAGTCTTCGTAGACGCGGTACTCCACTTCCGCTTTCACGAACGACAGGCGCACGATATTGACGCCGACGCTGGCCCCAGCGAGGAGCCGTGCGCAGCCGTCGAGCACTCGGAGCACCGGGGGAGTCTGCGCAAGCGCCGAGGTATGCACGTAAAGCGACGTCCCACTCACCCTGCCGACTGGGGATGCGAGGGCGTTGACGTAGCGGATGGAGGGATCGCTGCTCGCGAGGAGTAGCCGATGCGCTTCCGCGTGCGCGGCGTCCTCCGACCCGAACAGCTGCTTGACGTCCAGGCGGGTCGTGGGGTCGGAGCGGAGGTCTACGCCGCGGAACCTGCTGAGGGCGAGTGTGACGAGCAGCTCGTTGCGTCGGTGCACGACGACTTCCTCCCAGAAGCTGTCGTCGGTGACGGAGCGGATGATCCGCGTCGCGCGGGCGGCGCCGCCGACCGCAATGCGGAGATCGTGGCGCTGCTCGTCTGTGAGCTCGGTGGAGCGTGGGGCCCGGCCGTGTGTTGTCATGAAGTCCAGGAGTGGCTGGATGACGTCGCGGTGAGCGTCGTATTCGTCGTGCGGGTCGATGCGAACACGTGGGCGATAGACCGCTATCCGCGAACGCAAGAACGTCAGCGCGTCCTCGTCGTCACGGAACACGTAGAACACTCCCGGTGCCGCAGCGTATGGGCGGACGCCGAGAACGTCGGTGATCCAGTCGCCAAGCTCGGTGTGCGTGAATAGCTTCTGGAATGTCCGGCGCGCAGTGAGGAGCCCGTCTCCGTGGACTATGCCGGCGGGTGCGCGGTCTTCCCCGATGGTGCGGCCTGCGACGACGAGAGCTCGGGTTGCGAGCCTCCATGCGTCGGTGAGAGCCGCGCGTCGCTCTCGCGGGTTCTCGATGACGTTGACGACGTAGCCGATGTTCACAACATCTGCGGGCGACCTGGCTCCCTGTGGGCGATGGACGGGGTCCCACCCTGTCGCCTGGTACCCGAGGCGGTGCAGGCGGTCCACATCGCCGCCGCGACCACAGCCATAGTCGAAGACCGATGACCCGTCGCGGATGATGCCGTCGGCGAGGGCGGTGGCGACCGGCCTAGACAGAGCTGTCCGCTTTATCGCTGTACGGTGCCGCTCGACGCGCATGTCAGTGTGCGGTGGAACTCATTCGAGCGAGTGACGCGATGTCCGTGAGCGTTGTGTCGCCGACCAGGTATCCGATTCCCCGGTGGAGGTGGAGTCGGAACTGCTGAGCGAGAATCTCGTCGTCCAGGTCGAAACCGTCAACCTGGCACCGGTAGCGGACGAGGGCCCAGTAAACGTCACCGTGGTCGCCGGCGAAGGTTCGCCAGGACATCTCGACGTTGCTGTCGAGAGTCAGCTTCACTGCGGGAGGCACATTCGGCTCGGCAAGGGACCTGCACAGAGCCCACCGGCACAACACGTTCCAGTGTGCGATACCGGTGCGTCGCTTCAAGGTGATGAGTTGGTCGCGAGCTTGCTGGGTGACGCGGATGTGTTCGAGTGTCATGCGCGCTCCCAGAAGTAGCCGGCCACGATGGTGGTCGCTCCGTCTTCGAATTCGAGCCGATACTCCCGTCCGATGAACGGGTTCAGTGCCTGCCGAGATGGTTGGTCGATCTCCGTGTCGGTGGACAGCAGGATCACCTGGTGGCTCGCATGGGGGAAGTAGCGGTCCAGGAGCCGGTCGCGGTGCGACCGATCCAGGCGGCCCAGTGGGGTGTCGATGACGACGGGGAGAGGTTGTCCCGCCGCTCGGGCAAGGCCCCACAGTAGGGCGACCGCGAGAAGTTGCCTTTCTCCGGCCGACAGGTCGCCGGCGGAGAGGGGTAGCGAGTCAGAGCCGACCAGCTCGACGGATGTGGTTTCTGAGTCGATGCTCACCCCTGTGATGAGGCGGTCCTTGCGCAGCAGCATCTGCAGCGCCTCTAGGACGAGATCGGCGATGCGTGCCAGCTGCCGTCGGGTTGCGGCGACTCGCAGCCGGGCGAGTGTGTCCTGCGCCTTGCTCACATGTTCGACTACTCGACGGTCGTCTGCTGCGGCGAGGTCTGCCTGCGTGAGCCGCTCCATCGACTTCTCGTACGCTGCTGCCGCACGCTCGCGGTTTCCCTTGGCCTTCTCGGCGGCGTCCTCGGTGACAGTGAGAGCGGCCTGAGCGAGGGTTCGCGCGTCGGCGGCGGCGTCGCGAGCGGCGGCGACCGGGGCGAGGGCGTCGGTGTGAGGGATGGACGCGAGCACCCTGTCAGCCTCGTCGGCCGCGTCCGTTGCTGCCGCGTGGGCGGTCAGCAGGGCTGCGATGGTGTCACCGGTTCCGGGGAGCAAGTGAGAGGTGAGGAGGGAGACGGGCGCCGCACTGGGAAGGCCGGTGATGTTCACGACCGCGGCGCTCGCACGTCCGGAGCGGTCCGCGTCCAGCTTCCCGCGCACAGTGGCGATCACGGCCGGGTCGGCCTTCGACTCCTTCAGCCAACGGAGAACGTCGGTGTCGCGGTCGTCGAGGACGTCGACGAGCAGGCTATCGCGCGCGGAGTTCTCCTCCTTCTGCGCCTGCGTCAGCAGACCTTCGAGAAGCGGCAGGGCGAGGAGGAGTGGTGCCTCACCAGCGGCGATAGTGCGCAGGTTGTCTTCGATGCCGCGCTTAGTGCTCTTGGCATCGTCGGCGACACGTTCGGCGTCCTCTCGTCGGTCTGCGAGGTGTCCGCCCGCATCCCGGTAGGCGTCGTCGGCGTGGCGGAGCGCTTCGTCGGTGCGCGCCGCATTGGTGCGCGCGTCGGCGACAGTGTGGAGTGCAGCTTCCTCCGCCCCGCGGGCTGCGTGGAGAGCGGCTTCCAGCTGCGTGAGCGCGTCCTGGTCAGCGGAAGACAGCTGTTCGGTTTGGTGTCGCTTGCGCAGGACAGTGAGGTCGGCAGTCAATCTCGTCACTAGGTCCATGCCGAGCAGGGCGTCCAACGCGGACCGCAGCACTTCGCGGGAACGGTCCAGGTCCGCGAGTGCTTCGATCTGCTCGCCGTCGAAGAAGAAGAGTCCCGCGATGCCGCGGGGAAGGAAGGTCTCGACGTACTCTTGCCAGTTGTCGGTGAGAACGGGGTCGTGGCGGCCGTCCACGGATACCAGGAGAATCTCGCGAAGGGACGCGCCGGCGGGTTTCCAACTGCGTCGGATCCAGTAGCGGTGTTCTTCGCCGGCCTGAAATGCGGTGAACTCCAGCTCGATGGCGGCGCCCTTGGCGGGGTCGGAGTGGCGGTGGACCAGGCCGCGGAGATACCGTTCGTAGCTGCCCTTTCCGCGTGCGTGCGTGCGCATGAGCGGGCCATATAGGGCGAGCTGGATGGCTTCCAGCAGTGTCGTCTTCCCCGCCCCGTTGAGACCACCGATGAGCAGGATCGGGTGGTTGCGGTCCGGTGGGGTGAGATCGAGGGTTTGCCGTCCGCCGAATGTTCCGACGTTACTGAGGGTGAGTCGATTCAGAATCACGCGGGAACCTGGCGCACGTATCCGTCGGCGACGTCGACGGGGTCAGGCTCCGAGGGGCCCGCGGTTGCGGCGGCGCGAGCGTGAGCGCGCTCGAGCGCGTCTTCTTCGTCGTCGTAGAACCCGCGGCGGACCGCCTTGTTCAGCGACTCGAACAGACCTGCGCGGCGCACCTGTGCGCGGTGGCGCTGCTCGATGTCAAGCATTTCGCGCACCATCTCTAGATGGAGGCGGTCGTCCCCGGCCACCTCTTCGAGCGCGGCCATCATCTCGGCGCCGAGCGGGAGGTGCTCGTCAAGGGGACGGCCGGGGTAGGTCTCACCAACGGCGTTCTCGTAGATTCGCGGGACGCTGTCTTCGAATTCGTGCTTGTCGACGACCCACATCCGGCGGATCTCCTCCAGCTCGGGGAGGCTCACCAGCTCGAGGTCTTGCACGTACGATGGCCCGTTCGCGCGGATCCATGTCTGCGCTTCCAGAAGGCGACGAAGCCAGTCCTCCCGCGCGGCCTGCGTGTACGGGCCGGGGATGGTGCGGTCGTGGAACAGCTGGACGTTGCCGTTCATGCGGCGGAAGTCGCGCAGGTGCCGGTCGTCGGCGACGTCGAGCGCGTTTCGCAGCTCGAGGAGCGGAAGCATCCACTCCTTCTCTTCGTCGTTCTGGATCATCGCGCTCATCGACTTGTCCTTCTCGACGAGCGTGCACGTCCAGCAGCCGAACCGGCTGTCACCGCAGCTGGGTGTGCTGGCGTCCACGACGAGCGGGCACTCACCGTCGGGCGATGCCCCCTGATACATCGTGAGCAGTTCCTTGTTCGAGTAGCCCCACGGGTTTCCTGCCTGCATCAGGAACGTCCACACGTCGTCGTTCGTCCAGTTCTCGACCGGTGAGTAGACGAGGCAGTTCGGGAGCGAGTCGTTCGGGCTGAGCAGGTCACGCACACGCCGAGATTCAAGGGCTTTCATACGCGCGGCGCGGCCTGAGGACTCCGCCTTTCGGGTGCCGAGGACGAGGATCGCCTCCCCGTTGGCTTTCACCATCTCTCGGATGAACGTGTTGGACGGCTTGATCTTGAGCCGCTCGGTGCACCAGCGGAACTTCGGTCGAGGGGCCGGATAGCCGCGGCCAATGAGGTTCACCCAGAACGTGTCTGCGACGGCGGGTGTGAGCCGATTCGGGGTGATGGGCAGCGCTTGTGCACGCGCTTGCTCCGCCATCTGGTCCAGCGAGTGGGTCACCCACGCGGCGACGACAGGGTTCTCTACCAGCGTGTCCGTACTGATGACATGCACCGGCTTGGTGCGCTGCTCAACGGGCAGCGACTTGAGTGCGAGCCACACAAGCTGAAGCACCGCGGTGGAGTCCTTGCCTCCGGAGTAACCGACGACCCACGGGACGGAGTCTGCGAGGTAGAGCTCCTTGGTCTGTTCGACAAGGGCGTCGACGGTCTCGTTGAACCCGAGGTCGTCGAACGCGGACTTCGGCCGAATGGGCAGCTTGATGGTCGTGCTCATGCGTGTGCTCCGATCCGCCGGGTACGGCTCGTCTGGTCGAGGCCGAGGACTCCGGCGATGTAGTCGCTGGTCAGCTGCACGTTCGCGCGGTTCTTGGCAACGCGTCCGCCCGTCATCGCCTTCCCCTCCCAGGTGTCGGTCGCGTTGCGTCGCCAGTCAATGCTCTGCAGGCGGCTGAGGATTCCCGCCCAGTCGTCTTCGGGGACATCAGTCAGCAACGTGTTCCCGACGATCCCGAGTGCGTGCAGGATGACGCTGTGCGTGTGGATGAAGTCTTGCCGTACCCCGCCCGCGGTGATCTCCGCCCGCTGCACTTGCTGCCACTGCGGGAACTGCTCCGCGACCAGGGTCCAGAACTCCGATGCGCGTTCCACAAGCTGCGCCGGCTCTTCTTCCTCGACGCCATCCAGGAGCGCGACGGTGGCCGTATGCAGCCCAGACAGGGTGAACAGGTTCCGGGAACGTGCGGCGAGATTGTTCGACTCGAAATCGGTGAGGTCACGGAACACCGGTGTCTGTGCGACGACGAGCCGGGTCACGGATGCCTGCT
Organism: Planctomycetota bacterium; assembly: GCA_002683825.1. Taxonomy (GTDB): domain Bacteria; phylum Planctomycetota; class UBA1135; order UBA1135. The sequence continues at coordinate 9,510 of NYUD01000004.1, read as the reverse complement.
CGTCCCGGTGGTCGTAGAGCACGCTGATGGACTTAGATGGCCGGATCGCATACCGGTTCAGGTCTGCGAACATCTGCTGGCAGCGTTCCAGCCCGATGTCGATGAACAGCACGATGGCGATGGTTTCGTCGCCGAGCTCAGGGTTCTCCGCCAGTGCCTGTTGGATCGCGGCACGACGATGCTGTCCGTCGTTGATGACGAACTTCGCTTCCATCGGGATGCTGAGCGTTCCCACCCGCTCCCCTGCACCAGACGCTTCCGGGACGAGTGACTCGAAGGTCACTTCGGCATCCACCGACGCCGTGAGAGCAGAGAAGATGTAGTTCTCTGGGTTCTCCGTCATGTAGCGCGCGATCTCCGGTACACGCGCTCGGTTGAGGGAGCGCTGAGCGCGCATCTCCGCCGGCAGCTCTTCCTCATCGAAGAGGAACAGCCGTGGAATCATCCGCAGCGGACACATCGTGATGAAGTACGTCCGCCCCGCTTGAATGCCGCGGATGGCCGGGAAGTTGTACTCAAACTGCGGCCTTGCCTTCGGCGCCGGACGGTCGTCGGTCGCTAAGAGGTTCTTGCTGGCCATGAACCTATCATGGCATGTACGGAAGACAATGTCCGTACAGGAGGCGGATCTAGGTCCATACACGCTTCCGTACCGATACACTTCGAACATGCCTGAGGTCTCCGACACTAGTGCTACCGGGGTCGCCTACCTCGACCACAACGCGACCACTCCAGTCGACCCGCGCGTGGCCGAAGAGGTCATGAAGTTCATGCTCCTCGACTACGGCAACGCAGGCAGTCGCACCCACACGTTCGGGCAGACGGCGAAGGAGCGCGTGCAGCGGGCCCGGACGGAGATCGCTGATCTGCTCGCCTGCGACCCGGCGGAGGTCATCTTCACGAGCGGAGCCACGGAGAGTAACAACCTCGCCATTCTTGGCCTCGCATCGCACGGAGAAGAAACTGGCCGCAAGCACATCGTCTCCACCCTCATCGAGCACAAGGCTGTCCTCGAACCACTCGACGAACTGGCGAAGCGCGGATTTGAGGTCGATCTCGCCGCTCCCGGACCCGGCGGGCGGGTAGACCCGGAAGAGATCATCCGACTCGTCCGGCCCGATACTTTGCTGGTCTCGACGATGGCCGTCAACAACGAGACCGGCGTCATCCAGCCCATCGAGCAGGTCGCTGACGCACTCCGCGGAACGGACACGTTCTTCCATGTCGACGCTGCGCAGGCATACGGCAAGCTCATCGCGCCGCTACGACACGACCGCGTGGACCTGCTGTCGTTCTCTGGCCACAAGATCGGCGCCCCAAAGGGCATCGGCGGACTCCTCACCCGCAGACGCGGGTACAAGCGCCCACCGCTTACCCCCTTGATGTTTGGCGGCGGGCAAGAGCGCGGACTGCGACCCGGAACACTCCCCGTAGCGCTCATCGCCGGACTCGGGCTGGCATCATCGCTCGCAGTCAAGGAATTCGCCCAGCGCCACGCGCGAGCCCGTGAGACCCGAGATCTTCTCGTCGAGGCGCTGACACCCCTGAACCCTCAGTTCAACAGTGATCTCGAGCACACCATCGACTCGACGCTCAACTTCTCCATTCCCGGCGTGGACTCTGAGGCTGCCATCGTCGCGCTCAAGGACATCGTCGCGATCTCCAACGGCTCCGCTTGCACATCCCAGACCTACGAACCCAGCCACGTGCTGCTGGCCAGCGGCATCGGCGATGAACGCGTCGCCGGCGCGCTCCGCCTGTCCTGGGGGTACGACCAGACGCTCCCCAACGTCGACGAGCTCGTCGGTCGGCTTCGCAGCCTCAGCCGCTCCTAGGCGCTAACGGCATCCTCGGTTCGCGCTCCGAACTATTCACCAGCGCCAAGCGTCTCATCGGACCAGGCACCCCGTCGCGGAGTTCAACCTGTTCACTGACAGCGCCGACAGTGCTGCGCGAGAACGACGCGCACTAAAGGGGTCAGCTAGTCCGTTCACGCGCTTCGGCGCGGGAGCTCAGCCGAGGCGTGCTTGACCCAGCGCTCGGAACGGCTATCGCGCCTCATCACAGCGACCAATCCACAGGTTCGCGAGGTCGGAGCGCGAGATTCGTCTCGCTGAACACGTGAGCAGAATGAAATGGCCGTTCGTTGCCCGGAAAGCCCGCCATTGGATGCGCCGCGCGGATGATGCGATCGATCGGAACGCCTTTGAGCGCAGGGAGCCCGAACTTCACAGCATCGCCGCCAAGAAGAATGAACACGATCTTGCGACCAGGGTCACTGAGGCTACGCAGAACAGCACGCGTGAACGATTTCCAGGCTGCGAGGTGGGAGCCCGCTGTGTCCTCCACGACGGTGAGCGCAGCGTTGAGGAGGAGGACGCCTTCGTGTGCCCACTTGGTGAGGTCGCCTTGAACGGGACGGGAGAACGAGACCTCCGGATCACGCTCCAGGTTCAGGAATATGCGATGAAGCGCGGAGTCTTTCGCGATCGGGCCCCGCTGGGAGAACGCGAGCCCGTCCGCGCGCCCAGCAGTGTCGTACGGGTCCTGACCGAGAAGAACAACCCGCACCTTCTCGTGCGGCGTCGCGCTGAAGGCTCGAAAAACGCGATCGCGCGCCGGAAAGACCCGTTCAGATGACGAATAGATCCGATCTAAGTCCGGTACGTGCGCGCTAAGGAGCGAGCTCCAATGGCCGCGAAGGCTGCCGTGATCATTCATGGTCGTCGCTAGGCTCGGGCCCAAGTGCCTGCCACGTTTCACCATCCCAAAGCCATCCGAGCCGCGATCGCTCATGCATGACCCAGAAGTGAGTGATCGCGGGATCCAGAGCCGGGGCTATCGACGGCACGCCCCAGCCTTCTTCGGCCCAGGATGGGGTCGTCCTACTCAGGGGCCGAGCGATGTTGTACCAGGTGTCGTCGTTCACCCACACAAACAGATGCCGCTGCTCGGCGCCCGTGGCCGCCAGTTTGTGCGGGTTATCGGTTTTGTCGCTGAGAGCATCCAGTAGCCGCTCCAGGGACTCGTTGCTCCCGCTGACCGATCCTCCGCTGCCTGTCGTCACCCACACCTCATGCACATGATCCGGATCTTCCATGCTCACCCTGTGCGGTGCATGAGTCGCCCTCTCTACACCGGCATCGAGCAGCGGCCGATAGATCTCGGCAAGGGGCCCGCGCTGAATCACATGTAACCCCGCCCGCTCGCGTTCGAAGAACGTCTCACCGGCGCGCTCGAGTTCAACCAGTGCCGGCTGCACCCGCTGTAGGAATGTCTTCATGTTCGCCTGTCCCTCGGGCGCAAAAACGATCCAACATGACGCGAGCGTGGCTCCCGGGACGCCCTTCTTGACCGACTTCTTCAGAGCGTCGCGAGCGCCCTTGTTCCCGCCTTCGGTCACCGCCGTGACCTCGAGCGCGATCTTCCCATCGGCGGACTTGTAGTCGACGCCACCGTGTGTGTCAGCATGTACGAGCAGTACCCCGAGCTTGGCTTCGACGATCTGCTTTGCGACGAGTTCGTTCGGGCGTTCCTGATTCACGGCTGTCTCATCCTGTTGTCGGGACCTTGCCTTCGACACGTGAAGTACACGGCAGGCTCAGCGCCAAGATACCGCCGCCAACCATTGAGGCTCTGCGATGCTCTTGGGCTTCGACGCAGTGGTCAAGTTGAGGGCTGCGTCGGCGAGCGACGGCGTCTTTGGGTCAGAAGACTCACTCGAATACAGAACTGAGCAGACTTGCTCAGGAAAGTGTCACGACAAAGTCGACCCTGATCACCCGAAGCCGCGCGTTGTACGTGACATCCAGTGTCATCTCACCGCGTTCCCGACACGATTTGTCGGGAACGTGTTCCCGTTGCATTTTCGACCTTTTCGTTGCACTGGTCTCCGTTGTCGTTGCACTAAATGCAGCGGTTCGCGTTCGACGCGATGGGGTTGGTCGCGACCGATGAAGCGCTGCTGGCTTCGGGGCATCCGGGATCGAGCACTCCGGCAGAGTTCGGGCTCCAAGTCTGGGCATCATCCGCAGCGCCGACAAAGGCAAGGAGTGGGAGTCGGTGGCGTACCCCAGCATTTCATGCGAGCCGGCAGACTCCTCCCGGCGTACTCGCTCAGTAGGTTCAGGGGAAGTGGAACACCGCGGAGCCCCCGGCGTCTCTAAGTCTTGGGTTCGTGCCGCTCTCTCGTTCTCAGTCGCCTCGTCTGAAACCCTGACACGGCGCCGAGGACGAGGCACAGCACAGCGAGCGGCACTGCAACCCGCCACCAGGTGTTGCCGGTTAGCAGGTTGGAAAACAAGATCAGCAGGCACAGGCCATTCAGTCCCAAGGCCACGTAGGCGTACTCAGCAGACGTCCACCTCCGCCGATTGGATCGACGTGAACCGCTCGCGCTCACCGCGTTCCTTTCCATGTGGTCCCGCATATGGCTAGTCCTGGCCGTTGCCTATGCACAGATTTTGAACCTGGCCCGCTACCCCCGCTTGGATTCGGAGGCTAGGTGAGACAGATGCCCCACAGCCTCGTCCAGCAGTTCCGCGACATGCTCGTCGAACAATGCGTAGTGGACGTGGCGGCCGTCTCGACTGCCCACCACGAGGCTGGGGTGGCGCAGCAGTCGCAGGTGGTTGGACACGGTGGTCTGTCCCGACCCCAGCTCTTCGCTGAGCTCGGTGACGGTGCTCGGGCGGGCGCGCAGCACGCTCAGGATGCGCAAGCGCACGGGTGAGGCGAGAGCCTGCATGATCTCTGCAAGTCGCTCGGCCTCCGTTACGGACAGCACGCCCGCCGCCTCGCGCAGGGTCTCATGTGTCATGGACACTATTGTGCCTGCCGAACGCGATAATAATTCACATTTACAACATATCACAATACTGTGATGTACTGTGGGTGCATGATGAACACCTCTTCAACCACGGCATCTGCCACCGACGTGCAGCAGCATGCGCACGGCTCGGCTCGGTGGGAGCTGTGGTTCGCGATCGCGTCCGGCCTGACGTACGCGGCCGGGATGATCACGGAGTTCGTGCTGGGCATGCCATTGCTGGGGCTGCCCTTGGTGTTCTTTCTCGCCACCTACTTCTTCGGCGGGTTCTTCACTTTCCGCTCAGCGATCGCCTCGACGTTGCGGGGCAAGTTCGAGGTCGACTTCCTCATGCTCGTCGCGGCGATCGGTGCCGCCCTGATCGGGAAGTGGGCCGAGGGTGCGGTGCTGCTGTTCCTGTTCAGCCTGGGACACGCCCTGGAAGAGTACGCGCTGAGCAGGGCGAGCAAGTCCATTGAGGCGCTCGCGGAACTCGCTCCCCGCACGGCACTGGTCCGCCGTGACGGCGGCGAGCCGGTTGAGGTGCCGGTCGAGCAGATCGCGGTCGCGGACATTATCGTGATCCGTCCGAACTCGCGAATCCCTTCGGACGGGTTCGTGATCTCCGGGGTCTCTGCCGTGGACCAGTCGGCGGTCACCGGCGAGTCCATCCCTGTGGAGAAGGAACCTGTCACCGATCCAGAGCGTGCGATGCGCACCGTCGACACCCTGCCGGCCGCGAACCGCGTCTTCGCGGGCACGGTCAACGGCTCGGGGGTGCTCGAGGTCAAGGTCACCGCCACGGCGGCGGACTCGACGCTGAGCAAGGTGGTCGAGCTGGTCCGCACCGCCGACCAGGCCACGTCCCCGACCCAGCAGTTCATCGACCGGTTCCAGCGCTGGTACGTGCCCGCCGTCATCGTCGGCGTCGCGGCCACCCTGCTGGTGGCGATGTTCGGGTTCGGGCAGCAGTTCCCCGACGCGTTCTACCTCTCCATGACCGTGCTGGTCGCGGCAAGCCCCTGCGCTCTCGCGATCGCCACCCCCGCGGCCGTGCTCGCCGGGGTGGCCCGCGCCGCACGCGCCGGCGTGCTCGTCAAGGGTGGCGCACCACTGGAAACCCTCGGCCGGGTTAGGGCGATAGCGTTCGACAAGACCGGAACGCTCACCTGGGGCCTTCCCCGCGTCACCTCCGTCGCCCCGGTCGACGGCGACGACGGGGCGCTGCTGATCCCGACCCTGGTCGCGGTGGAGTCGCTCAGCGATCACCCCCTTGCCGCGGCGATCGTCCGCGACCTCACCGGCCGCATCTCCGACTCCGACCGGGTCGAAGCGACAGACCTGAACGCGGTCGTCGGCCGGGGTGTGCGCGCCACCATTGACGGTGAGACGGTGGAGGTCGGCAACCTCCGCATGTTCGACGAACAGCAGCTCACCCTCCCCGCTGCGCTCAACGCGGCGTACGAACAGGCCCGCGACTCCGGGCAGACGTTGATGATCGTGCGGCGCGGCGACCGGTTCCTCGGTCTCGTCGGCGTCATGGACGCCTCCCGCGCGGAATCCGTCCAGGTGCTCACCGCGCTTCGCGGAGCGAATGTCGGGCAGCTCGTGATGATCTCGGGAGACAACCAGCGCGTCGCCGACGCTGTCGGCCGTGAGGTCGGCGTCGACACCGCCATCGGAGAGCTGCTGCCCGAGGACAAGGTCGCCAAGATCACCCGGCTGGCCCAGAGCCACCGGCCGATCGCGATGGTCGGCGACGGGGTGAACGACGCGCCCGCGATGGCGCGGGCCGACATCGGCATTGCGATGGGCGCCGCCGGCTCCACCGTCGCGCTCGAGACCTGCGACATCGCCTTGATGAGCGACGACCTCGGCCGCGTCCCCTTCGCCGTCCGGCTCAGCCGCGCCACCAGCCGGATCATCCGCCAGAACCTGATCGCCAGTCTCGCCGTCGTCCTCTTCCTGATCATCGCCACCTTCGTCGGCCTGAACATCGGCGCCGTCGTTCTCATCCACGAAGGATCCACGCTCATCGTCGTCGGCAACGCTCTCCGGCTCCTCGCGTTCGAGCGCGGCAAGGAGCACCACGGCATCGACCACGAAGACAAGCCCACGGCGTGAGCTGCAGACTCGAGAACCGTTAGCACGGCGCAGGGCGGGACTCCGGCTAGGTCGCCCAGCAGGAGTGAACGGTGCCGGTGGTGGCCTGCGCGACGGTGGGGATCGTCTCGACGAATGTCCGGGTGATCGTCTCGGATGCGGGGTACTCGATGACACGCCAGCCGACGATGCCGAAGTCTTCATCGAGCGCTTGCAGCGCGCAGGCGAAGCTCATGCCAGCGGGCGGGGTCGCTTGAAATGACACCGTCACGGTGCGAGCGTCGACGAGATCGAAACCTGTCTCGTCGTATCCGACGTCATCGAGAGAATTGGAGATGGTCAGCCACGACAGTCCGGCAACGGACGCTACAGCGATGGTTCCGACGATGATCCAGAACGCGCGGCGGCGAGCGGGGCGGGGCCTGCGGCCATAGCGGTCGTCGAGCTGCTGCTTCGTGGTCACCAGATGCGCTTCTCTGTGGAGTCTCTCGGTGATCTCATCTGCGGCTGCGGGCGTCTCGGGCGGCAAGGTCGAGTAGGCGCGCGTTGTACTCGTCGAGCTCGGCATCTCCCGTCCGATCGGCGTGCCGGTCGCGGCGTTTCGTCTCGCGGTCGTCGCTGCGGCTCCATTGGATCGTGACCGTGATCGCGAGGATGAGGGTGGGGATCTCACCGATCGACCAGGCGATGCCGCCGCCGGTGTACTGGTCTTCCAGTGGTGTCGCCCCCCAGGTGCGCCCCATTGCCCCGAACCACTCGGCGACCATCAGCCCGGACTGCATCATGATGGTTTCAGTTTCAGTAGAACGTGGTTCTATTCGGGGTCAACTGAGGCCGGAGTAGGCGTGGAGTCCCTTGAAGAACATATTGACGATGGTGAAGTTGAACAGCACCGCGATGAAGCCGATGATGCACAGCCACGCGGAGCGGGTGCCTCGCCAGCCGCGTGTCGCGCGAGCGTGGATGTAACCGGCGTAGAGCACCCAGATCACGAAGGTCCAGACCTCCTTGGTATCGAACCCCCAGTACCTTCCCCAGGAGTCGTTGGCCCAGATCGCGCCGGCGATCAGCGTGAAGGTCCAGAACACGAACCCGACGATCACAAACCGGTATGCGAGGGACTCGAGCGCGTCCGCGGGCGGCAACGTGGCCAGGAACCGCGGGCCGCTGCGCGGTGCGCCATCCGCAGAGGCGGCTGCCGTGCGGCGTTCGCGGCGGGCCTGCAGGAGCTGGGTGACGGAGAGGCCGCATCCGATCGCGAACAGGGCAGTGGCCAGGGATGCGACGAATACGTGGATGACCAGCCACACGCTCTTGAGCGGATCCATCAGGGGAACGACGTCGACGTAGAAGGTGATGGTGGCGCCGCCCAGCAGCAGCACCACCATGCCGATCAGGAACGCGCCGAGGAAGCGGAGGTCGTAGCGGCGCAGGACGGCGAGGTAGACGGCGACGATCAGGACGGTGCCGGTCAGGGCGAACTCGTACATGTTCGCCCACGGCACCCGCCCGGCCGCGATCCCCCGCAGAACGGTGCCGGCCAGGTGGAACAGGAAACCGAGGATCGTCAGCGCCGTCCCGATCCGTGCCCACAGCAGCCGCGGCTGAGATGCTCGCGGCTCGGGGGCGCCGGGGTGCTGTTCCTGCCAGGCCTCCGTGACCGCGGGTGCCGTCGCCGCGCTGACCAGCGCCGGTTCACGCAGCGGCACGGCGGCGGGGACGGAGCGGCGGGCGAGGTCGATGGTGTAGGCGATGAATGCGAGCAGGTAGGTAGCGATCGCGGTCCAGACCAGCAGCAGCGAGATGCCGTCGAGTGTGAGTGATCCGGTCATGATGTAGGTGTCCTCTTCTTCAGGGTTATGCCGGTTTCAGCCGGCGTTTGCTTGGAGCCATACCAGTGAGTCGACGGCCGTGTCGTCGATGTACACCTCGAAGTGCAGATGGTTGGCGGTGGAGCGTCCGGTGCTGCCGACCAGCCCGACCGTCTGACCGGCGGTGACCGTCTGACCGACAGTGACCTGTCGGCTTCCGGTCTGCATGTGCGGGTAGACGGTGCGGACGCGCTGACCGTTCAGGACGGACTCGATCACGACGGTGACCCCATAGCCGCCATAGCTGTCCTGCGAGACGCTGACGGCGCCGTCGACGGACGCGTACACCGGGGTGCCGCCGGCGGCGACCATGTCGGTGCCCATGTGCGCACCGCCCCGGTCGCCGAACCGGTCCGTGACGGTGAACGGGCCGCCCACTGGCCAGCGCACCGTACCGCTGCCGGGGGCGACCATGCTGTAGTCGAACGGCACCGACGCCACGCGGGTCGAGGTGCGGGCGCGAGCAGCGGCCGCCTCTGCCTCCTTCTTCCGGTCGATCTCCTCCTGGGTGGTGGCCGCGTAGCTGTCCCGCGTGAGCTGTGTCTGCGTCGCGTCGGACGCCACGATGAGAGATTGGGCGTTGTCCGAGGCGATCTGCTGCAGGGTCAGCGGCTCGGGGGTTGTGGTCTGCCAGGCGCCGTATGCGGGCAACGCCACCGTCGCGATCAGGCCGCTGACGATGGCGAGGGCAGCCACGCTCCGCACCGGACGCATCGTCCGGGGTCCGCG
>NYUD01000116.1 GCA_002683825.1 Planctomycetota bacterium | reverse complement strand
GCCGTAACCACAGGTCTTGGGCGCTTCGTAAACCAGGATGCAGCGGCCGGTCTTCTTGACCGAGTTCAAAATGAGAGCTTCGTCGAGGGGAACCAGGGTGCGTGGATCGATGATCTCGACACTCCGGCCCCGCTTCTGGGCTTCTTCGGCTGCCTTCTCGCAGACTTGGATCATCGCGCCGTACGCCACTACCGTGCAGTCCGTGCCTTCGCGGACCACGCGTCCCTTGCTCAGGGGCACGACGTGCTCGCCCTCGGGCACCTCGCCTTTGGCGGTCCGATAGATCCGTTTGGGCTCCAGGAACATCACCGGGTCCTCGTCACGGATCGACGAGATCAGCAGCCCCTTGGCGTCCGCGGGCGAAGAGGGAATGACCACCTTGAGACCCGGTGTGTGGCAGAAGTAGGCCTCGCTCGATTGGCTGTGATAGTGGCCGCCACGGATGCCCCCGCCGTACGGTGTGCGGATGACCATCGGGCAGGTGTACTCCCCACCGCTGCGGTACCGCATCTTGGCGGCTTCCGACACGATCTGGTCGAAGGCCGGGTAGATGAAGTCGAGGAACTGGATCTCGGCGATCGGGCGCAATCCGTACAACGCCATGCCCACTCCTGTGCCGATGATGCCGCATTCGGACAGGGGTGTGTCGAAGCACCGGTCGATCCCGAACTCCCCTTGAATGCCGGCGGTCGTGCCGAACACGCCGCCCTTCTTGCCCACGTCTTCACCGAAGACGATGACGCGGTCGTCGTTCCGCATCTCGGTGGCCATCGCGTCGTTGATCGCGCTGAGCAGGGTCATCGTTGCCATCTAGGGTCCTCCTCGTGTCTGGGGCTCTGGCTGGGGTTACAGGGGGAACTCGCCGACCTCGTCCGACTCGGGCCCTTTCAGACTGAGCAGTTGTTCCATCTGTTCGAGGAGCTGCTTGCTCGGGTTCATGTACACCTCCTCGAACATGCTCTGGATCGTGGGCTTGTCCGAGGCCTCGGCGTGCTTGACCGCGGCGGCCAGGGTGGCGGAGAAGTTCTCCGAGATCTCCTGCTCCCACTCCTCGGTCCAGAGTTCCCGGCGCCTGAGGTACTTCTGGAAGCGCAGGATCGGGTCCCGTTGCCGCCAGCGCTCGAACTCCTCCTGGTCCCTGTACCGGCTCGCGTCGTCCGCGGACGAGTGGGAGCCCATGCGGTAGGTCACCGTCTCCACCATAGTCGGTCCCTCGCCCCGGCGTGCCCGGTCCACCGCCTCCTTGCAGACCCGGTACACCGCGAGGATGTCGTTGCCGTCGACTCGCACCCCGGGCATGCCGTAGGCGATGGCCTTTTGGGCCATGGTCTCACTGCCGCTCTGCATGCTGACCGGCGTCGAGATGGCCCACTGGTTGTTCTCACAGACGAACACCACCGGTGCCTTGCGCACGGCGGCGAAGTTCATGCCGGCGTGGAAGTCATTCGAGCTCGTGGCACCGTCGCCGAAGTAGGTCATGAACACCGTGTCGTCCTTGCGGATCTTGGCAGCCATGGCAGCGCCGGCCGCCTGGCTGATCTGGGTGCCGATCGGCGAGGAGATCGAGACGAAGTTGATTTCCCGCAGGCTGTAGTGCACCGGCATCTGCCGACCCTTGGACGGGTCCTCCCCGGTGCCGAACCACTCGCAGACGATGTGGTTCAGGTCGGCGCCGCGGAGCAAGGGGATGCCCGGCTGGCGGTACGCCGGGAAGATCCAGTCGCTGTCCAAAAGGGTGGCGACGCTCCCCACGTGGCTGGCTTCTTGGCCCAGTGCCTGGAGGTAGAAGCCTATCCGGCCCTGGCGCTGGAGAGCCAGGCCGCGTTCGTCGAGGATGCGGGCCTGCACCATGGTCTGGTACAGCTTGCGTAACCGGTCGTCGGACAGGTTGGGGTCCTTGCCTTTGGCGACCTTGCCGTCCCGCTCGATGATCCTCAGTACTTCTGCTGTCATTTGGCTCCCACGGTCGCTCCCCGGCGCCGCCTCAACATGCCTTCGATGTAGTACTCCGCAGCCTTGTACGAGGACCGGACCAGGGGTCCCGAGGCCACGTACAGGAACCCCTTGCGCAGGGCCCGCAGTTCCAGCGCCGCGAACCGTGCCGGCGTCACGTGCTCCTGCACCGGCAGGTGGAGCAGGCTCGGGCGCAGGTACTGGCCGAAGGTCACCACGTCGACGCCGTGGGCCCGCAGGTCGTCCATCACCTGTTCGATCTCCCGCTCGCTCTCCCCCAGACCCAGCATGACCGAGGACTTGGTGACGATCCCCGGGGTGATCTCCTTGGCCTGGCGCAGAATCGAGAGGGACTGCTCGTATCCGCACCGCTGGTCCCGGACCCGGGTTGTCAGGCGCTCGACGGTCTCGATGTTGTGGGCGAAGACCTCCGGGCCCGCGGCCAACACCGCTCCTAGCTGGTCCCGGTTCCCGCCAAAATCCCCGGTGAGGGCTTCGACCAGCATGTCCGGCCGCAGCTGTTTGATCGCCTGGACGGTGGCGGCCACGTGGGCGGCGCCGCCATCTTCGAGGTCGTCCCGGTCGACCATGGTCAGCACCACGTAGGTCAGGCCCATGGCGACCGCCGCCTCGGCGACCTTGTGAGGCTCGTCCCGATCCACCGGAGTGCCCTGGGCCTTGGTCTTGACGTTGCAGAAGCGGCACCCCCGGGTGCAGGTGTCACCGAGGACCATGAAGGTCGCGGTCCCCCCGGCCCAGCACTCACCCAGGTTGGGGCATCGGGCTTCCTCGCACACTGTGTGCAGGCCCCGGGACTGCAGGATCCCGGTCAGCCGGCTCACCTCGGGTCCCGAGGGGATCGGGACCTTGAGCCAGCGGGGCTTGGTTCCGGGGCTGACTCGGTTGTGCATGGCCAAGGGTTTCGGTTTGGTCGATGGCTCCGCCGGGATCGGTGGCCGGGGAATTCCCGCCTCCATCCCAGGGAGGGTAGCCCAACCTATCGGCTTGACAAAGCGACTTATAGGTTAGATACTTAAGAGTATCTAACGATGAGATACTTATTGGTATCTAAACGCCGTAAGTAGTCTGTTTCCCAGGAGACCTGCATGGCCAAACCGGTGGATCCCGCTCTGCGACAGCGCCTGATCGAGGCGGCTGGCCGAGAATTCGCGAGTGCCGGGTTCGCTGGCGCAAACCTGTCCCGGATCGGCTCGTTGGCCGGGGTGACCAAGGGTGGGGTGTATTTCCACTTTCGCAGCAAGGAGGAGCTGTTCTACGCAGCGGTGGAGTATTGGCGCACGGTGCTGCGGGAGCTGGTGACCCCCCGCGGTGAGGTCACCACCCTGCGGGAGTTCCTGGTGGGCTACCTGGACTTCCACTTCCGCCACCCGGAGGCCAGCGGCCTGCTGCGGGTGCTCGCCTCGGAGATGCACGGCCGGTTCACCACCCAGGTGCGGGAAGACCACCAGGCTGCCCTCCGCGGGGTGCGTCAGAGGATTCGGGAGCTGCTGATGCAGGGCACCCACGACGGGAGCCTGTTCACCACCGACCCGGCCCTGGCGACGTTCGTCATCGCGGCCACGGTGGAGGGGGTGCTGAGCCTGGTGCACAGCTCCCCCCAGGACGCGGAGCCCTTCCGCCACCCGGAGAGCGTGGTCGATTTTTCCCTGGCCCCGTACGAGACCAGTCCGGACGCGCCGACCTCCAGCCCCCCGGCCCCGGGAGCGTCCGAAGGCGTGGACTTCCTGCCGCCCCTCTGACTGGCCCGTTGCCGCCCCGTTGCCGCCCCTCGGCCGGCCGGCTTACCGGGCGGTTACACTGGCGGCTTGACCGAGTGTCCTCGGTGTCGGGACCGAAGGAGCATCCCCAGCGGTAGAACGTCGGGGTAGGATTGTGCACCTGCTTCCCCCGATCTCCCCGTGACACCCGAGCAGACCCAGACTCCGCCGTTGGCCGTGCTGACCCCCGAGCGCCGCAGGACCGTTCCCGCCGATCCCCTCCTGTCGGTGGTGATCCCGGTCTACAACGAGATCAAGACCCTTCAGCAGGTGGTCGAGCGGGTGCTCAATGTCGGCCTGCGGGTGGAACTCGTACTGGTGGACGACGGGTCCACCGATGGCAGCCGGGAACTCATGGACACCCTGGCGCAAAAGTACGGGGTGGTGGCGGTCAAGCACGAGACCAACCAGGGCAAGGGCGCGGCCCTCAAGACCGGGTTCGCCGAGGCCAGTGGTGACCTGGTGATCATTCAGGACGCGGACCTGGAGTACGACCCGGGGGACTACCACAAGCTGCTGGCTCCCTTCCTCGAGCAGAACGCAGACGTGGTGTACGGCTCGCGCTACCTGGTGGGGCGGTACATCCGGGTGCACCCGTACTACCACTTCATGGGCAACCGCCTGCTGACCTTCGTCAGCAACGTGTTCACCGGTCTCAAGCTCACCGACATGGAGACCTGCTACAAGATGTTCCGGCGGGAGGTGGTGCAGGATCTGAAGATCACCTCCAAGCGGTTTACCGTCGAGCCGGAGATCACCGCCCGCATCGCCAAGAAGCGGCTGCGGATCTTCGAGGTCCCGATCTCCTACCTGGGCCGGGACTACGCCGAGGGCAAGAAGATCGGCTGGAAAGACGGCGTCGCGGCCATCTGGGCCATCGTGAAGTTCCGGTTCTGGGGCTAGCGTTGCCCGGGTCGTGAACCCGCTGGACCAAGCATCGACTTTTTCCGCTTACCTATTCGCGGGCATCACCGGGGCGGTCGCGGTCGTTTTGCTCCGCGCCTACGGCAGGTCCAAAGGTCCGCGGGCCCACGCTCGCGGGGCGGTGGTTCTCGTGATCTTCCTCGCGGGGCTGGGGAGGCTCGCCCAGGCGGGAATGCTGGACGATTTCGACATCCTCCCGCCGCCGGCGCTCTTGTTGTTCGCCGCGAGCATCGGCCTGGGCGTTGTCCTGGCTCTGACTTCGGTCGGAGAAGGGGTCCTGCAGCGACTGGGGATCGCGGGGGTGGTGGGCTACCAAGTGTTCCGGGTGCCGGTGGAGTACGGGCTGCACCGGCTCTTCGAAGAGGGCGCACTCCCGGTGCAGATGACCTGGGCTGGCTGGAACTTCGATGTGCTCACCGGAGCAACCGCGGTGGTGGTGGCGGTGTGGGCGAAGACCGGGCGCCTGCCGAGAACCGTGCTCGTGTCTTGGAACCTCCTCGGTCTCGCCCTCCTGATCAACATCGTCACCATCGCAGTCCTCTCGACCCCGACCCCCCTGCGCGCCTTCGCTGCCGAGCCGGCGAATTACCTGCCGGCGACCTTCCCCTACCTCTGGCTGCCGATGTTCCTGGTGCCCAGTGCCGCGTTTGGGCACCTGCTCGTGTTCCGCTGGCTCAGAGAGAACCGGTCGGTGGGCCCGCCCGGATGATTCATGAGCGTCCTGCTGCGATCCCGCAAGTGTGCTCCACAGCTTCGTCATCCGCCAGAACCTGGTCCTCACCAGGGAGACACCCTGCCTCCGGCCAGAACCTGTCGGATTTCTTGCTACGAAACACCTTCCGCAATCTCGCGACGGACGTCATGAACAATCCGGGCTAGCAATCGCAGGAGTTCCGCGGTTGCCCGTCGGCAATCCCTCCCCGGCGGGGACCGGAACGGTGCTCTGCCCTGCGGTCCGCCGCGGGCACGGTTCGCCTAGCTTCCTTCCGAATCGCCACGAGCAGCGGCGGCGCGGGCGTTGACCTCTTCGGTCGACAGGTCCTCCTGGTGGGTCGCGATCCACCACATGTTGCCGCTCGCGTCTTTGACCCCCGAGGTGCGGCCGCCGTAGAACTCGTCCTTGGGTTCCTGGACCGAGGTCGCTCCGGCGCTCAGTGCCTGATTGTACAGGGCGTCCGTGTCGGTGACGTACAGGTACAGGAACGCAGGCATCGGATCAGAACCCTCCTGGGCTTCCCCCATCATCACGATCGAGTCGCCGACCTTCACCTGGGCGTGCATGACGGCGCCGT
>NYUD01000099.1 GCA_002683825.1 Planctomycetota bacterium | reverse complement strand
TGGCCGCGCTGGTCGACGCGGTGCGCGCCGCGCGCGGCGAGCTGACGGTGGCGGATGCCCACGTCGACGTGCAGCAGCCCGACGTGCCGAGCGTGCTGGCCGGCCTCCCTCCGGAGTCGTCCGCGACGATCGTGCCGCTGCTGCTGTCGACGGGCTATCACGTGCACGTGGACCTCGCCGAAGCCGCCGGGGACAGCGACCGCGAGGTGACGGTGACGCGCGCGCTCGGGCCCGACCAGCGCCTGGTGACCGTGCTCGCCCGACGGCTCCGTGAAGCGGGTCTGCGCACCGATGACGCCGTCGTGCTCGCCGCGGCCGGGTCGAGCGACGAACGCGCCGTCGAGGACTGCCGCATCACCGGTGAGATGCTGTCGGCCGAGCTCGGCCGGCCGGTGACCACCTCGTTCATCTCCGCCGCTCAGCCGCGCGTCGCCGACGCGGTCGCCGACGTGCGCGCGTCGACGCGCGGACGCGTCGTGGTCTCGACGTATCTGCTGGCACCCGGCTACTTCGCCGATCTCGCGGCCCGCGCCGGAGCCGATGTCACCACCGCTCCCCTCCTGACCGCCGACCCGCCCGTCCCTCCCGAGCTCGTCCAGATCGTGGTCGATCGATACGACCGGCCGACCGACGTCGTCCCCTGACGACGTCGCCGCACCACCCTCATCCGACGCTCCACCCCGCCTCGAGCCCTCTGAGGAGTACCGCCATGACATCCCTCGACGAACGCCCCACCCACGTCGCGACACCACCCGCAGACACGTCGGCGGCGCCGCCGATCGTCGCGCGCCCCGGGCGCTGGCTCGACGGCTACGACCCCGAGAACCGTGCGCAGTGGGACACCGTCGGCCGGCCCATCGCGGCGCGGAACCTGCGGTGGTCGATCTTCGCCGAGTTCCTCGGCTTCGTCGTCTGGCAGCTCTGGTCGATCGTGGTCGTCGCGCTGCCGGCCGCCGGATTCTCGTTCGACACGACTCAGACCTTCTGGCTCATCTCCATGCCGAGCCTCGTCGGCGCGACCCTCCGCTTCCCGTACACCTTCATGGTGCCGAAGTTCGGCGGCCGCAACTGGACGATCATCTCCGCCCTCCTGCTGCTGCTCCCCGCGATCGGACTCGCGCTGTGCGTCGGCAACCCCGACACGCCCTTCGGCGTGATGCTCGCCGTGGCGGCGCTCGCCGGTGTCGGCGGCGGCAACTTCGCGTCGTCGATGTCGAACATCACCTACTTCTACCCGCAGCGCGAGAAGGGCTGGGCGCTCGGCCTGAATGCCGCCGGCGGCAACCTCGGCGCATCGGTCGCGCAGTTCATCGTGCCGATCGCCATCACGATCGGTGCCGGCGTCACCCTCAACCTGCCGCTCGCGGGCTGGATCTGGGTGCCGCTCATCCTCGTCGCCGCGATCGGTGCCGCCCTCCGCATGGACAACCTGTCGCACGCGCGGGCCGACGTCGCCGCGTCGCTCGCGGCCCTGCGCGAGCCGCACCTGTGGGTGCTCGCCGTGCTCTACATCGGCACGTTCGGCTCCTTCATCGGCTTCGCGGGGGTGTTCCCCAAGCTCATCGCCGACCAGTTCCCCGAGTTCTCGACCTTCCAGGTGGGGTCGGCGACGCTGTCCCTCGCCTTCCTCGGGGCGCTCGTCGGATCGCTGTCGCGTCCCTACGGCGGACGCCTGGCCGACCGCTTCGGCGGAGCCGCCATGACGATGGCCTCGTTCGCGGTCATGGCCGTGGTGGTCGTGACGGTGGTGCTCACCCTGCCGCTCGGCAGCTTCTGGCTCTTCCTGGCGCTGTTCCTCGTGCTCTTCGCCGCGAGCGGCATCGGCAACGGCGCGACGTACCGGATGATCCCGACGGTGTTCGCGTGGCGAGCGGGCTCGGCCGACGCCCACCGCACCGCCGGCGACATGGGATCGCAGCGCAAGGCCGCGGCGGCACTCGGGCTCATCTCCGCGATCGGCGCGTACGGCGGGTTCGTCATCCCCCAGGCGCTCGGCGCCTCGAAGACCGCGACCGGCGGGTACGAGGCGGGGCTGTCGTGGTTCGTCGTCGCCTACGCGGTGATGCTCGCCCTCACCGGAATCGTCTACCTGCGCGGCGGCCGGCGCGCCGGCGTGCGCATCTGAGACGGGGTCCGCCGTGACATCCTCCCTTTCCCTGACGCCGACGACCTCGGTGCGCTCGGCCTGCTCCTACTGCGGAGTCGGCTGCGGGATGGTGCTGGATGTCGCGGTGGATCCCGACAGCGGCCGCCGCCGCGTGGTGAAGGTGCGCGGTGACAAGGAGCATCCGACCAACCGCGGCCGGCTGTGCACGAAGGGCGCCACCAGCGCCGACATGCTCTCCGCCGGCGGTCGTGTGGAGACGGCGATGGCGCGGCCGGAGCGCGGCGCGCCTCTGGAGCCACGGCCGACGGACGAGACCATCGCCGAGACCGGCGGGCGGCTGCGGGCGGTGATCGACGAGCACGGCCCCGATGCGGTCGCGCTGTACGTGTCGGGACAGATGTCGCTCGAGGCGCAGTACCTGGCGAACAAGCTCGCGAAGGGCTTCATCGGCACGAACAACATCGAGTCCAACTCGCGGCTCTGCATGGCCAGCGCCGGCACCGGCTACAAGCTGTCGCTGGGCTCCGACGCCCCGCCCGGGTCGTACGACGACTTCGACCACGCCGACGTCTTCTTCGTCATCGGCTCGAACATGGCCGACACGCATCCGATCCTGTTCCTTCGGATGATGGATCGGGTGAAGGCCGGCGCGAAGCTCATCGTCGTCGACCCGCGCCGCACCGCCACCGCCGACAAGGCCGACCTGTACCTGCCGATCGCCCCCGGCACCGACCTCGCCCTCATGAACGGCCTGCTGCGCCTGCTGCACGACGACGGTGCGCTCGACGAGGAGTTCATCGCCGCCTCGACCGAGGGGTGGGAGCGGATGCCGGAGCTGCTCGCCGACTATCCGGTGCACGCCGTCGCCGAGCTGACCGGGTTGTCCGAGGACGACCTGCGCACCGCGGCCCGCTGGATCGGCGAGGCGGGGGCGTGGATGTCGTGCTGGACGATGGGCCTGAACCAGTCGACGCACGGCACGTGGAACACCAACGCCATCATCAACCTGCACCTCGCCACCGGCGCCATCTGCCGGCCGGGAGCGGGCCCCTTCTCGCTGACGGGTCAGCCCAACGCGATGGGCGGGCGCGAGATGGGCTACATGGGTCCGGGGCTGCCGGGCCAGCGCAGTGTGGTGTCGGCGGAGGACAGGGCGTTCGTCGAGAACGTGTGGGGCCTGCCGGAGGGCGCGATCGACACCCGGGTGGGCGGCGGCACGGTCGAGATGTTCGAGAAGATGGCCGACGGAGACATCCGGGCGGCCTGGATCATCTGCACCAACCCCGTGGCCTCGGTCGCCAACCGCGGCACGGTGATCCGGGGCCTCGAAGCCTGCGAGCTCGTCGTCACGCAGGACGTGTTCGTCGAGACCGAGACCAATGCCTATGCCGACGTGCTGCTACCGGCGGCGCTGTGGGCGGAGTCCACCTCGGTCTCGGTCAACTCCGAGCGCACGCTGACCCTGTTGAACCAGGCCGCCGACCCCGTCGGCGATTCGATGCCCGACTGGCAGATCATCGCCGGTGTTGCGACCGCGATGGGTTTCGGCGACGCGTTCTCGTACGCGTCGGCGGCGGAGGTGTTCGAGGAGATCCGCGCCTTCTCGAACCCCAAGACCGGGTACGACCTGCGCGGCGTCGACTACGGGCGCCTGGCGCGCACGCCGGTGCAGTGGCCGAGTCCGCCGGAGAGCGGCGACGGCGACGGCCGGCATCCGATCCGCTACGTCAACGACGGCACCTCGAGCCCGCTGCGCACCCGCGACGACGGCACGGTGCCGCCGCTGGCGTTCGCGACCGAGAGCGGCCGGGCGGTCTTCCATCCCCGACCGCACATGCCGGCGAAGGAGATGCCCGACGACGACTTCCCGTTCGTGCTGAACACCGGGCGTCTCCCCCACCACTGGCACACGATGACCAAGACCGGCAAGGTCGCCAAGCTGAACGCGCTGAACCCCAAGCCGTTCGTGGAGATCCACCCCGACGACGCCGCGCGGCTGGGGGTCGCCGACGGCGACGCGGTCGAGATCGCGTCGCGGCGAGGCCGGGCCGTGCTGCCGGCGGCGGTGAGCGATCGTGTGCAGCGCGGGGCGCTGTTCGCCCCGTTCCACTGGAACGACGTCTACGGGGAGTACCTGGCCGTGAACGCCGTGACGAACGACGCCGTCGATCCGCTGTCGTTCCAGCCCGAGTTCAAGATCGCCGCCGTCGCGGTGACGAAGGCCTCCGTTCCCGTGTCGCTCGAGGTGGAGCCGGCCGCCGAGCCGACCTCGCCCGACCCGGCGCACGACGCCGGCGAGCCCGCACCGGCGATCACCGGGCTGGGGCTGCAGCCCGTGCCGCCGCCCACGCTCACGCCCGAGCAGAGCGCCTTCCTGCAGGGCTTCCTGTGGGCGCACGAGCAGGAGGGCGGCGGCGTCGCGACCCTGCCCGAGTCCGCGCCGTTCACCTCGACCGATCGAGCCTGGCTGAACGGGATGCTGGCGCGCCGCACCGCGACGACGGCCACCGCAGCCGAGACACGCGAACGGGTGATGCTGCTGTGGGCGTCGCAGACCGGCACCGCCGAAGATCACGCCGTGCAGATCGCCGAACGACTGCGCACCGACGGGCACGACGTCGACCTCGTCTGCATGGACGACACCTCGCTGCAGCAGATCGCCGAGCGACCGGTCGTGCTCGTCGTCAGCAGCACGTTCGGCGACGGCGACGCCCCCGACAACGGTGACGCGTTCTGGCGCGAGCTGTCGGCCGAGGCGGCACCGCGCATGCCGGGCGTGCGCTTCGCCGTGCTCGCCTTCGGCGACCCGAGCTATTCGGCGTTCTGCGGGCACGGACGACGCGTCGACGAACGCCTCGCCGAGCTCGGCGCCGAGCGTCTCGTGCCGCGGGTCGACTGCGATCCCGACGCCGACAAGGCCCCGACCCGCTGGTACGAGTCGGTCGCCCGAGCCATCGGCACGGATGCGGCACCGGCGGCCACCGTGGCCGACCGGCCACCCCTCGCCAGCCCCACGGCGACGCGGTATTCCCGCTCCTCGCCGCTGGTGACGCGCCTCACCCGCAACGAGCGGCTGAGCGCTACGGCGTCATCCAAAGACGTGCGGCGCTTCTCCCTCGCCGTCGACGACGAGCTGACCTACCGGGCGGGAGATGCCCTGGGGGTGCGCCCGGTGAACAGTGATCACGCGGTCGACGCGTGGCTGTCGGCCACCGGCCTCGACGGCGACGCCGCCGTCGACCTCGACGGGGTCGGCACGCTCGCGCTGCGCGAGGCGGCGACGCGTCACCTCGAGATCGTGAACGTCGGCCGGCCGTTCCTGCGGTTCGTCGGCGAGCGCACCCGCGACCGTCAGCTGGCCACGCTGCTGCGCGAGGGGAACACGCTCAACCTCGACAAGTGGCTGTGGGGGCGGCAGGCGGTGGATGTGCTCGCGGAGCTTCCCGTCTCGGCGAGCGCAGACGAGTGGCTCGGCGTGCTCGGGCGACTGCAGCCGCGGCTCTACTCGATCTCGTCGAGCCCGCTGGTGAGTCCACACGAGGTGGAGCTGACCGTCTCCGCCGTGCGCTTCGAGCATCAGGGGCGGCCGCGCCGCGGCGTGTGCTCGACCTTCCTCGCCGATCACGGCGACGGCGCCGATGTTCCGGTCTTCGTCCAGCAGACGAAGCACTTCCGCCCGCCCGAGGACCCGACGGCGCCGATGATCATGATCGGACCGGGCACCGGCATCGCGCCGTTCCGGGGCTTCCTGCAGGAGAGACGCGCGCTCGGACACGCGGGCCGCAATTGGCTGTTCTTCGGCGAGCGCGACTCCGCGACCGACTTCTACTACCGCGACGAGCTCGAGTCGTGGCAGCGCGACGGGCTTCTCACCAAGCTGAGTCTGGCGTTCTCGCGGGAGCAGCGACAGAAGGTCTACGTGCAGGACCGCCTGCGCGAGCAGGGCTCGCACGTGTGGTCATGGCTCGAGGACGGCGGTCACGTCTACGTGTGCGGCGACGCGACACGCATGGCCAGCGACGTGCATCGCGCGCTCGTCGAGGTCGCCCGCACCTGGGGCGGCCTCGACGAAGACGACGCGACCGAGTACTTCGCGCGGATGGCCCGCGAGAAGCGCTACGTGCGCGACGTCTACTGATCCGACGAGCTGGCGCGACGCGCGACGACGGGTGTCAACCCCGGTGCGGCGCGCGCATGCGCGGGGGTAGCGTCGCGCGTCGAGGAAGGGAGGTCGACGATGGCCGATCCGGACCCGACCCGGGTGCGCGCTCAGCGATCG
>NYUD01000043.1 GCA_002683825.1 Planctomycetota bacterium | reverse complement strand
CGGCCCCGTGCCGATGCGTCCGCGAATCGATGACGCCGCAACGTGGGCCAGGACGGAATCGCAATCCGAAGTGGACTCGGCCGCCTCCAGCATGCCTCGACGCTCGAAGAGCGAACGCAGACGGCGACGGAAGTCCGAGAGCACCTTCTCGACGTCCTCGCGGGACGGTGGGGGAAGGCTCTCGAACTGCGGGCGGGCGAAGGCGTGGGCGCTGGTGTAAACACCGTCCAGGACGAGGGCGTGGAAGTGAATGTTGAGGTTGAGAGCGCCCCCGAAGCGCTGAATCACGTTGATCGCGCCGCTGCGAAAACCACTCGCGGCGGGATCGAGTCCCTGCCTGCGGGCGCGACGGGCGAGATGGGCGAATACCGTCTTCAAGAAACACAGCCGCACCTGGCCGCACAGCTCGGCGTCATAGGCGAGAAGAAAGCGCAGGGGAAAGGGAAAGGTCACCACCCACTGGCGGAAGGGAGCCTCGGGCAGGACGCGATCGACCAGATGGGCCGCCGTGGCGGACATCCGACGGGCTCCACAGGAGGGACAGAAACCACGGGCCTTGCACGAGAAGGCCACCAGGGAGTCCCTCCGGCATTCCGAGCAATGCACCCGCACAAAACCGTGGGCCAGGATCCCGCATTCCAGGAAGCGCCTGAGCTCGCGCTTTACGAAACCGGGCAGGTCCCGTCGACCCGGCGTGGCGGCGAGCTCGGCCAAGAAGCCCTCGAGATGCTCCAGCAGGAGCCGGTAGAGAAGCGTTCGTTCCGGGGAACGCCGGCGGTAACCCCCGCATCGGGCTTCCCGGGCAGAGCCGTGCACCCCGTTCCGACCGGCGTGGAAGGGCCGCGGTTACGCTCGCGCACGGAATCCGGTGCAAGACGAGCACGTCGGAGCGAACGACGAAGCCGCGCACGAGGTGTTCGCGGGAGTCGGGGAAAGTACGGGGCGCGCCGCCGAGAATCCGGGACTCGAGGGAACGGGCCTCCGGCTGGAGGATGGCGCCGCGGGAGATCGTCGGGGACAATGCCCGGGTGACCCGGCTCACCACCCTTCTCACGTTGATCGCCGCGGTTGCGTGTCGACCGTCCACGCCGCTGGAGGGGGCCCGGCCCAACATCGTTTTCATTCTTGCCGATGACCTGGGCTGGGCGGACGTCGGCTACCAGGGATCGAGCTTCCACACCACGCCCCGGATCGACGCCCTGGCCCGTAGCGGGATGGTCTTCTCGAACTCCTACGCCTCGTCACCGGTGTGCTCGCCGACGCGCTTGAGCTTCCTGACCGGCCAGAACCCCGCCCGTCACGGAATGACCAAGGCCCTCCATCCCGGCGTGATGGGCGGCCAGCGCGGGACGCCCGTGGACGGGCCGCAGGAGAACGAGTGGTGGGAGCCGATCCTGCAGGACCACCTTCCGAGTTCGGAAACCACCATCGCCGAGCGCCTGCGGGACGGGGGCTATCGCACGGGCTTGATCGGCAAGTGGCATCTGGGCGAACCCCTGGCCGACGAACACGGCTTCGACGTCACCATCGGAACCGCCAAACTCGCTGGACCAGCGACCTACTTCTCGCCCTACGGCCTGGGCACGCTTCCCGACGGACCGGAAGGGGAGTACCTCACCGATCGGATCACCCTCGAAGCCGTCAAGTTCATCAAGGAAAGCAGGGGCCGGCCCTTCTTCTTGTACCTCTCCCACTTCGCGCCCCACTCGCCCTGGGAAGCGAAGGCGGAGCTCATCGAAAAGCACCAGGGGCGGGTGGACCCCGACGCCCTTCAAAAAAATCCGATCTACGCCGCGATGATCGAGAGCCTCGACGACAGCGTCGGACGGATCGTCGCGACCCTGGAGGAGCTGGGGATCGCGGGCGACACCCTCTTGATCTTCACCTCCGACAACGGCGCCCTGACCGAGCGTTGGCTGCGCCGCAAGTCGAAACACCGGACGCTGTTCGAGATCACGTCGAACGCGCCGTTGCGCGGCGGCAAGGGCAAGCTCTACGAGGGCGGCCTGCGCGTTCCGACCATCGTGAGCTGGCCCGGTGTCATCGAAGCGGGGACGCGCTGCGACGTTCCGATCATCACCACCGATTTCTACCCGACCTTCCTCGCCCTGGCCGGGCTCCCGCGCGGCGATCAGATCCTCGACGGGGTGGACATCACACCGCTTCTTGAGGGCAAGACGTCGCTGGAGCGCGATGCCCTGTACTTTCACTTCCCGCACCAGACGCTCGCTTGCGGGATGCGCAAGGGCGACGAGAAACTGGTGCACTTCTTCGACGGAAGAACCGAGCTCTACGATCTCGGAGACGATCCGGGTGAAGAAAACGATCTCGCAGCGGCGCGATCAGTGCGCGCCGGCGAACTCAAGGGAGAACTATTCGACTGGCTCGAGGGAATCGGCGCCGTCCTGCCGGTGCGAAATCCCGCCTTCTGAAACGAGAGCCGCGGCCGCAAGCACGTGATCGGCGGTCGTCACGACTCGGCCGTGGATCCGTTTCCAGGGCGAGCTGTCGGGCTCTTCGAGGATGTTCGCCGTGAAGCTCTCACGGTCCTGCGCAAACTCCACACACACATCGTGGAACTCGAGGAAGCGTTCGCTCAAGGGGTACTGACACTTGTAGACCGCCTCCTTCGCACAGAAATAGTGCAGCGCCGGCCGCGCGCCTCGAGTCGTCCGCTCCTCCTGCAGGAGGATTCTCTCGGCCAGTCCCTCCTTGAGTTCGAGCTCGCACTCGAGGTCGAGGCCGACGGAGCGGACTCGATCGAGCGTTGTACAAACGGCCACGCACAGCCCGGCCGTGTGGGCGATGGTGCCCACCGCGCCCTCGGGCCAGAGCGGCGCTCGCCCCGGGCCGACCCGGAGCGGAGCCTCCGGAAAGCCCAGCCGTTGCAGGGCGCGCCGGGCGAGGACCCGGCCGGTGGCGAATTCCCGCACACGCTTCTCCACCGCCTTCTGGACCGGCTCCCGTTCGGCGGGAAGCAGCATCTCGAGATCGGCGAAGGGAGGCGCGGCCTCGACCACGACCTCGGCTCCGAGTGCCTCGAACAGTTTCAAAACGAGCTCGGCTTCGCCCGAGCCCCCCGATGTGGGCGCGGAGGTCGCCTGGAGATGTTCGTCGCTCTTCAACGCAATCGGGATTTCGAGTTCATCGGAACTGCCGCCGCGCGCGGAGATTCCAGCGCGACCGCCCGGAATGCTAGGGTATAGGCGCGTTCCCCCACCGTCCCGAAGAAGTTGCAAGAGGAGTTGAATCGAATGATCCGGAAGCGCTCTCTCAAGATGAGCCTCGGTCTCGCCCTGGCCGTGCTGGGCCCCGTGGCCGCCGCCCAGGCCGTCGCGCCCCCGTCCCAGGCTGCCGCGGCGAAAAAGCCCGACTTTCCACCGTTCAAAGAGGTGACCGAAGGGACGAAGCGGGTCGTTACCACCGTCGACGGCAGGGCGAGCATGTACACGCTCTACGCGGACAAGAAGGACGGCCGCCTCTTCGCGGTCCTGCCCTCCGGCTTCGAGAAAGAGCTCATCATGATCGCCACGACCGTGGCCTCCGGCGATGAGGAAGCCGGCGTGATGGGCGGCTCGACCTATGCCAAGTGGAAGCGTTTCGGCAAGCGCCTGGCGCTGATCGAGCCGAACTTCCTCGCCCGCTCCCACGGCGACGCGCCGTCGAAGGATTCCGTCAAGGAACTCTACACCGATCGCGTCATTCTGGACGTTGCCATCGTTTCCATGTCCGCCGGCAAGCCGGTCATCGACCTCAAGGATCTCTTCATCGGAAAGCACGAGAAGTTCTTCGGCGCTCACTCCGGCTACGGTCCCAGCGTCGTGGGCGCTCAGACCCATCTGGCGACGCTCGACAAGGCGAAGGCTTTCCCCGAGAACGTCGAGGTGGCCTACACCGTTCCCAACCGAGCCGGACGACTGGTTTCCCTGCATTACTCGCTGCGGACCCTGAAGAAGAACCCGGACTTCAAACCGCGCGAAGCCGACAACCGCGTCGGGTTCTTCAACGTGTACTACCGCGAACTCGGAGAGCCGGAGTCACAGGATCCCTATACGCGCTACATCACGCGTTGGCACCTCGAGAAGGCGGACAAGTCCCTGCACCTCTCGCCGCCCAAGAGGCCGATCGTGTGGTACATCGAGCACACGACGCCGATCCGCTATCGCCGCCACGTGCGCGACGGCATCCTGTCCTGGAACGAGGCCTTCAAGAAAATCGGCATCGTCGATGCGGTCGAGGTCTACCAGCAGGACGCGACCACCGGTGCCTACATGGACATCGACCCCGAGGACGCGCGTTACAACTTCTTCCGCTGGAATACCTCGACCCAGGCCTATGCCATCGGCCCCAGCCGCTGGGATCCGCGCACTGGCGAGATTCTCGACGCCGACGTCGTGTGGCACATGGGGCTCCTGAGCTCGGTACGCGGCATGCTGGAAAACCTCTCGGGTGACTTCGCGGTTCAGGGCATGCATCCCGAGACCCTGCAGTGGCTCGACGAGCACCCCCAGTGGGATCCGCGCATCCGCCTGGCTCCGGCCGCCGAACGCGGTCGTCTGATCGAAGCGCGCCGTGCGCAACTGGCCGAGATGACACCGGCGGAGCGCACCGTGGAAGCCGTCAACGATCCCGGAACGCAGAAGGCGCTCCTGGCGAGCGGCCGGGTGACCGGACAATCCGGCGGCGAATGCCGCATCGGCGATCATCTCGCGCTCAACGTCTCGCTCCTGGCGTCCGCATTCGAAGCGGGCATGCTGGACGAGGACGATGAAGAGGCCGAAGAAGGCGAAGAGAAGGAAGGCCCCCCGCTCCTCGACGGACTGCCGGAAGCCTTCATCGGCGGCATGATCCGCTACATCGCGGCCCACGAGGTGGGCCACACGATGGGGCTTCAACACAACTTCGGCGCCTCGACGATCCGTACGCTGGCCGAGATCAACTCCGAAGAGATGAAAGGCAAGCCCTTCATCGCCTCGGTGATGGAATACGCGGGCGTCAACATCAACAAGGATGACGGAGAGGTCCAGGGGGACTACGCCACTGCGGGTGTCGGTCCCTACGACGAGTGGGCCATCGCCTTCGGCTACGGTCCGGAGAAGGACCGCGAGAAGGTGCTGGCGCAAGTCAGTGATGGGGACCACATCTTCCTGAATGACATCGCGACCATCGGCCCCGACCCCCGGGCTCAGGTCTGGGACATGGGTGCGGATCCGCTGAACTTCGCCGAGTCGCGCATGCGCATCGTTCGCGAGCTGCGCGAAAAAATCGTCGATGAGCTCGTCAAGGACGGCCAACCCTGGCGCAAGGCGCGCGATCGCTTCGAGTCCCTGCTCTCCAACCATTTCATGACCATGATCGTGGCTCAACGCTGGATCGGTGGGTCCTACGTCCATTGGGACTACAAGGGCGATCCGGACGGTCGCGACCCGATCGAGAACGTCGAGGTCGAAAAGCAACGCCGCGCGCTGGCCTTCGTCATCGAAAACGCCTTCGAGGACGAGGCCTTCGGGCTGAACCCCGAGCTGCTTCACAAGCTGGGTGTCCAGTACTGGCCGGACGCTCCGGGCTATGAAGCGATCCTCGACGATCCCTCCTACGAGGTTCACGATCGTGTGGCGGGCGTGCAAGCGACCGCGCTGACGCTACTTCTCAGTCCGACGCGCTTGCGTCGGATCTATGACAACGAGTTCCGGACCCGGGACGAGGAGGAGACCCTGACCGTGGTCGAGCTCTTCTCCGAGGTCAGCGATGCGATCTGGAGCGAGTTGAGCGAGAAGACCGGCAGATACACCGTCAAGCAGCCGATGATCTCGAGCCTGCGGCGCAACCTGCAGCGCGAGCACCTCGAGCGTTTGATCGACCTGTCGCTGCCGCGCGACGGTTCGAGCGCCTCGATGCGCACCATCGCCAACCTGGCGGTCGCCAGGCTACGCAGCATCCAGAAGGCGATCGAAGAGCGCGGTGACACGGGTCTGGACGACTACTCCTCGGCCCACCTGGCCGACGCGAGCGCCAGGATCGACAAGGCACTCGAATCGGTGTACGTGGTCAGCGGCCGCTGAGTCCGTCCCGGAAACTCTCCTGACAAACGCCAGGCGGGCGGAACGCGCCTCTGCGCATTCCGCCCGCCCGGGACTTCGGGTGCGGTCGGGAAGGGGCTAGATGGAGCCTCCGTAGCCGCCGTCCTCGAGAGCCGTGATCAGATCCTTGGCCTTCGTCCCCGCCTTGCAGGTGACCGTCGCCGTTTTCTTCGAGTAATCGATTTCGACGTCTTCGACCCCGTCGACCGTTTCAAGTGCAGCCTGCACCTGAGGTGGGCACCGGGCGCCTCATGTCATGCCGGAGACGCTGACGATCATGGTTCTGGTGGCGGTGGCGTCGGCGGACTGCGTGCCCATGCACGAGAGGGCCGTGACGGAGCCGAGTCCGAGAATGAGGGCGATGAGGTACTTCATGGGTCGTGAAATTCGGAACGGGTCGAATGGAGAACACGGCGTGTTCGCGCACTAGACTACGGCCTCGACGGCTTCCGTGACCCACGATCTTGCAAGGAGTTTGTTAGTCCTGGGGCCGCGCGGAGCAAAGGAAGCGCAAGGATGTCGCGAGCATGGCTGGCCTGAGGGGTGCGGACCTTCTCGAGGGGTTGGAAAGCGGTGAAATCCGCGTGGCGGAGCGCCAGGCGGACGGAGGCTGGACGGTCCACGGCTGGGTCAAGGAAGCCATTCTCGAGCTCTTCGCCGATTCTCCGGTGGTGGAGATGGGGCGCCCCGAGGCCCGTGAATTCTGGCCCTTCATCGACAAGGAGATCCTGACCGTGCGCCGTTTCCGGGCCGAGAGCGGTGTGCGCTTCGTTCCCGGAGGATCGTCCGTGCGGCGCGGCGCTCACGTCGCTGAGGGCTGCGTCTTGATGCCGCCGTGCTACGTCAACATCGGCGCCTGGGTCGGTCCGGGAACCATGATCGACAGCCACGCCCTGGTCGGGTCGTGCGCGCAGATCGGAGCCGGGGTGCATCTTTCCGCCGGAGCACAGATCGGCGGTGTGCTCGAACCCGTCGGGTCGATCCCGGTCATCGTCGAGGACGGCTGCACGATCGGCGGGCAGGCCGGTGTTTTTGAAGGGGTCGTGGTGCGTGAACGCGCGGTGTTGGCCGCCGGAGTGGTGTTGAGCGCATCGACACGGCTGTTCGATCTCGTGCACGAGTGCGAGCGGCGGGCGGGCGAGGGGCGGGCGCTGGAGATCCCGCCGGGCGCGGTCGTCATACCCGGCTCGAAGCCCGCGGGGGGGGACTTTGCGCGCGCCCAGGGCCTCAGCCAAGGCTGCTGTTTGATCGTGAAGTATCGCGACGCCCGAACCGACGCAAAGACGGCGCTGGAAGAGGCGCTGCGCTAGCCGAGCAGGGTCTGCACCGTCCGCACGACTCGCTCGGTGGTGAAGCCCAGCTGTTCGAGCACGAGATCACCGGGGGCGGAAGCCCCGAAGCGATCCAGTCCAACCGCGACTCCATCGCGACCGATCCAGCGCTGCCAGCCCAGGGTCACGCCGGCCTCGATGGATACGCGCGCGCCGATGTCCGGCGGGAGCACGCTGTCGTGGTAGTCGGATCCCTGTTCCTCGAACAGTTCCCAGGAGGGCATCGAAACCACGCGCGCGCCGATGCCCATCGACGCCAGTTCCTTTTGCGCCTCCAGGGCGAGGTGCACCTCGGCGCCGGTCGCGATCAGGACGGACTTGACCGCGACCCCTTCCGGATCCCGCAGGACATAGGCGCCGCGACGCAACGAATCGGCGCGTTCGACGGACGGATCCTCCAGCGTCGGCAGGCCTTGACGCGAAAGCACGAGCGCGACCGGCCGCTCCTTCTCGGAAAGAGCCAGGCGCCACGCCGCGAGCACCTCGTTGGCTTCACAGGGGCGCAGGACGACGAGCCCGGGCATGGCGCGCAGGCTCATCAGGTGTTCGACCGGCTGGTGGGTCGGCCCATCCTCGCCCACGGCGATGGAGTCGTGCGTGAACACGAAGCAGACCGGCAGGTGGTTCATCGCCGCCAGGCGTATGGCCGGGCGCATGTAGTCGGAAAACACGAAGAACGTGCCCGTGAACGTGCGCACCCCTCCGTGGTAGGCCATGCCGTTGGCGATGGCGCCCATGGCGTGTTCGCGGATGCCGAAGCGGATGTTGCGCCCGTTTCCGCCGCGCCCGTCAAAGTCTCCCTTGTTCGCGAGCAGCGTCTTCGTCGAGCAGCTGAGGTCCGCGTCGCCCCCGACCAGCCAGGGGATGTTTTCGGCCAGGGCATTCAGAATCTTGCCGCCGGAGGCGCGTGTCGCGACCTTGGTCCCGGCCTCGAAGTGCGGCAGATCCGCATCCCAACCCTCGGGCAAATCCCCGGCCAGGGCCTGTTCCAGCTGCTTCGAAAGCGCGGGGTGGGCCGTCTTGTAGTCCTGCCAGCGTGACTTCCAGCGCCCGTGCAGGTTCTTGCCGCGCTCGCGGGCGACGTGGAAGTGCTCGCGCGCTTCCCTGGGGATCTGGAACTCGCCGCTGCCCTTCCAGCCGAGGGCCTTCTTGGTCAGAGCGACCTCGTCCTTTCCAAGGGGCGCACCGTGGCTGGCAGAGCTGCCCCCCTTGTTGGGGGAACCGAAACCGATGGTCGTTTTCACGATGATCAGGCTCGGCCTGGACTCCTCGGCGATCGCGCTTTCGATGGCCTGGTCCAGTCCGACAAGGTCATGGTCGCCATCGGCCACGTGCTGGACGTGCCAGCCGTGGGCTTCGTAGCGCTTGGCGACATCCTCGCTGAAGCTCAGCGACAGCGGCCCGTCGAGCGAGACGTCGTTCGAGTCGTAGAGATAGATCAGTTTCCCGAGCCCCAGGTGCCCCGCAAGCGAAGCCGCTTCGGCCGAGAGACCCTCCATGAGGTCGCCGTCGGAAACCAGGGCGAAGGTGCGGTGATCGACGACCTCGTAGTCCGGCCGGTTGAAGTTCTGCGCGAGGAAGCGCTCGGCGATCGCCATGCCCACGGCGTTGGCGGAACCCTGTGCCAGGGGACCGGTCGTCGCCTCCACACCCGGCGTCAATCCGAATTCGGGGTGTCCTGGGGTCTTCGAGCGCCACTGGCGGAAGCGCTGAATCTCTTCCAGAGCCAGGTCGTAGCCGTACAGGTGCAAGAGGCTGTACAGGAGCATGCTGCCGTGTCCCGCCGACAGGACGAAGCGGTCCCTGTCGGCCCAATCCGGAGCCGTCGGATCGAAGCGCAGGTGGTTTTGCCACAGCGCATAGGCCATCGGCGCCGCTCCCAGGGGCAGGCCCGGATGCCCCGAATTTGCGCGTTCGATGGCGTCGATGGAGAGCGTGCGCACCGTGTTGATGGCCAGCGCTTCGAGTGTAGAAAGTTGGCTCATAGGCATGGATCAAACCCCCGAATGGTCGATGTGCCTACGGTCCGAAAACGGGGAGGGAAACTCAAGCATTCCCGAACGCAAAGCGGGCCGCCGTCCCTGATCGGGAAGGCGGCCCGTGTTGGCTTCGGGGCTCGGGATTCGAGCTGCGATCGTCGGAGGTTCCTAGTAGGTCTCGAGTTCGAGCTGTCTGTCCAGCGGGTGGGGGGCGGCGAGGTCCGTGCCCTCCGGGAAGGCCAGGTCCTCGTTGGCGATCTGCATGCGGGCCAGGCCTTCGTAGTCCGTGGCGCGCTCGGCGCTGGAGAGGAGGTCGAGCTCGGCTTCCTGGCGGTGCTGGATCTCCTCGAGGCGAACGGTGATCTGATCGATGCTGACCGCCTCGTAGCGGCTGCACTCTTCGATCGTGCGGTTGCGCTTCTCGAGCAGGCCGATCAGCCGGTCGTTGCGAGCGATGGCGTCGATCTGGCGGGTCAGGCCCAGGATCTGCGCCTGGAACTCGGCCCGCTCCGCCTCGAGCTTGATCGCCAGCTCCTCGAGACGGCCCGACTGCTTCTCCAGGTAGGCCAGATCGTGGCGCGCGTCCGCGGCGCGGTTGGCGTGGGCCAGGCGCGTGTTGCGCATCTGGGAAAGTCGGATTCGAGCCCGGTCGGGCGTATAGATGTGTTCGTCCACGACGATCGATGCGAGGCGCATCTCACCGCTTTGAATCTGGACGGCGAGCCGGGTCTCGAGGACCTCGATGTCCCCGTCCACCAGGGCCACGACGCGCGCCGAGACCGTGGATTCCTTCTCCAGCTGACGCATCTCGTACTGGAGCTCGGCGAGATCGCTTCGGACCAGGGCGATGCGCTTGGGGTATTCCTCTTCCATTTCGCGCAGTTGTGTGCGCAGCGCCTGGGGATCGGCGATGTTGTCGTCGATCGCTTCCAGGAGGTTGTCCCGAAGCTCGTGAACCACCGCATGGCTGCGATGCTCACCCATGAAGGCGAAGGCGCCCACGCCGGCCAGACCCAGCAGGATTGCGGAGATGAAGGTGACTTTGAAGGTCTTTTTGATGAAGCCGAACATGGCACTTGTTCCTTGTCTTTCGAGTTTGAGGGGCCGACTCCGCGGGGGATGGCCGGACAGTGTGTTGTTGGGAAAGCGGGGGCCGGCCTTGCAGCCCGAAGGCTTCCAACTCCCAAAAACTTCGGAATACTCTCCGCCATTCGTGGTTAATGGGGGGGTAGGCCCTCGAGCCTCCTGCCTGCCACCCCCCCCGATAGGGGCGAGAAAACGGTGCTAAACGACCTCACGACCAGCTTTGTCAGCCGTCTCCGGGCCCGCGAGCCAGCCGCCTGGTTCGAACTCTGGGAGAATTTCGGCCCGATTCTGCGCTCCCAGCTGGCTCGCTGGGGCCGGGGCCGGATCGGTCAGGAGACCGTGGCCGACCTTTCCCAGGAGACCCTGACCGCACTCTCGAGCGCCATCGATCGCCACGATCCCTCCAAGGGGGCTCGCTTTTCGACCTGGCTCCTGGCCATCGCACGCCACACCCTGGGGGATGAGATCGACCGGCGCATGGCGCAGAAGCGCGGTTCGGGCAGGAAGCCCCTGCCCCTGGACGAGGCGCTCTCCACCTGCGACGACGAACCCACTCCCGACCGGACCTACGAGCAGGCCGTGTTCGACGCCAAGGTTGCCGCGGCCATCCGGGGGGCCGAGCGGGAGTGCGACTTCACCGATTTCTCGGTCTACCGCATGCGCATCTTCGAGCACCGAAGCGGCCGCGACGTGGCCCGATCCCTGGGATTCTCGGAGGCGACCGTCAGCCGCCGTCTGGCCGCGGTGCGCGGCCGGATCCGGTCCCGGCTCACCGAGGTGTTCTCGAAATACAGTTTCACTCCCGAGGAATGGGAGGAGCTTTCGCGAAACGGGCTGGACCCGAATCCCAACAAGAGAGTGGAAACGGCCTTCGACGAAGCCCTCGCCGATGTCTACCACCGCTTCTCGCTCGCCGAGCAGAGCAGCGCTCCAACCCCGGACCACTAACCACCACCAGGAGGCGACAAGATGGGTTCCTCGATGGCCTTCATGGGGCTTTTCATGCTGGCCTTCACGGCGGGGTGTCTCTACATCGCCTTCAAGGGCTTTCAGGGCATCGTCTGGGTACTGGTCAAGGTCTTCCGGGGCATACGCATCGTTCTGGGGGCCGCTTTTTCGCTCCTGGGCCGGCTCTTGGGGCACTGCGGAGGGTTTGCGCGCAGCATGCTCGTCGACGGCCTGCACACCGCCGGAGCGCTGATCACGGCCATTGCCATCCTCCCCCTGGCGCTCGGCAACCTCTTGATCGGGCGCTGGTCCTCGGCCAGGCACTACGGAGCGGCGCTCGAGGATGAGGCGGCCAGCGTCGGACTGGGCCTCTACCGCCTGGCGATCGGCCATCCCTTCCGTCTGATCGGTCTGACCCGGCTGGTTCAGGGCCTCGAGAAGCGCCTGCCCGAGATCATCGACCGCGCGCCGCGGCGGAAGGCGGCCAAGGGGGAATTCCCCGGCTATGAGGTGCTGGGCAGTCTGCCGTCGGGCGGTTCGGGAGCCCAGCTCTACGTCGCGCGTCCCCTGGCCGAGACCCTCGAGCGTTTTCGCATTCAACGGCGCGGGATGGCCGACGAGGTCGTGATCAAGTCCTTCACCCTCGAGCAGGGCTCGACCTTGCCGCAGATCGTGCGCGAGAGTCGCGCCCTCGAGGCTGCCGGAAAGCTCGGGCTCGTCTACGAACACCGGCTCTCCCCCGAGCGTTTCTACTACGTGATGCCCTTCGTCAAGGGCAAGGAGCTCGATCGCGAGATCCACCGCTTGCACGCGCGTTCCAGTCCCGATGGCCTGGGAACGGCGGACCTGTCGTTGGCAACCGGATACGCCGTCGATCTGTTGGCCGCCCTCGAGCGTTTCCACAGCGGCGGTCTCTGGCACAAGGACGTCAAGCCCGCCAACCTCATCGTCGCCGAGGGACGGGTGCATCTGGTCGACTTCGGCCTGGTCACGCCGCTGGCTTCGGCCTTGACGCTGACCACCCACGGTACCGAGTACTATCGCGACCCCGAGATGGTGCGCCTCGCGCTGCAGGGCGTGAAGGTACACGAGGTCGACGGCGTGCGCTTCGACATCTATTCGGCCGGCGCGGTGCTTTTCTCGGTGGTCGAGAACTCGTTCCCGGCCCACGGCAGCCTGTCCAAGATCACCAAGCGCTGTCCCGAAGCCCTGCGCTGGATCGTCCGGCGCGCCATGGCGGAGATGAGGACGCGCTATGGCTCCGCGCGGGAAATGCGGGAGGACCTCTTGTTCGTGGCTCGGTCCGCCGATCCGTTCGCGGTGCGGCCGGCGGATCTACCGTCCTTCACGGGCGCGTCGGTTCCCGGAGCCGAGCTGCAAGAAGAGCCGTACTTCGTGGCGCCGCCCAGCCCTTTCGGGCCCCGGGATTCCCGCAGCTACCTGCGTGTTGCGCAGGAAGAGAGCGACGGCTGGAGTGCCCGTCGGCAACAGCGTGGAGAGGGTCGTCGTCGCTCCTGGCCGGCGCGCCTGGCCGCAGCGGCGGTGATCCTGGCCCTGGTTTCAGCCGGCTCGCTCATCCTCCGTGCGGAGCATTTCAGAAGCGAGTCCCGGCGGCAGGTCCAGAGCGCACCGATGGCTTTGACACATCCCGCCTCGCGCACCGGCGAGTCTCTCGCCGCCAACCAGCGTGATTTCAGCGGCATGCGTCTGTCCGACGAGGAGAAGGCCGACATGAAGCTGGCCCGGATCGCTACCGAGACCGTGCGGATCGATGACCCCTTCCTGGCCGAGCTCGAGGAGCGGGTGCGCGGCTTTCTGGATGGCGTGGAGAGGGAAACCCAGGCGCTGGACTCGCGGGCCGAGCTCGTCTCCCACGAGACCCCCGGGAGCGGGCGCGTGCTCGTCCTGAGGGACCTGGACAGCGATCTCGAAGCCGTGGAGATCCAGAACCTTCAAGAGCACTTGAGCGCCCAGGGCTTTCGGGTTCTCGAGGACACGGAACTCGAGGCCCGGGTGCGCCACCTCATCGGCCTCAGTTCCTTCGACGACGAGCTGACACACTCCGAGCTGCGTAAATTCCTGGCCGATCAGGATGAGCTCGCAGCGATCGTCCTCGTCGAGGGCTCGGCAGACGGCGAACGCTCTTACTGCACCGTGGGACCGTAGGCGGCGGAGAATTACGGTGTCGGGCCACCTACGCGCGCAACCCACTCATCCAGCGGCCGTTCCTCGTCCATCAACGCGATACGGAATTCACGTTCCAGCCGTCGGCAGCTCAGTCGCGCGACGTCGCGCTCGCGATCGCTCGCCTGGCCGCCGGTCTCGGCAGCGCTGACCCGCGACAGCACCGCTGCGATCTGCCACAAACACATGGCCATGTCCGACAGACGGTGCAGCGCGAACTGGGCCTCGCGGACCTCTTTGCCGTGCCGTTCCACCGTCCTGCGGCAGCGTTCGGCAAACGATGCCACGAGCGCATCGAACACCTCGCGTTCCGCCGCGAAAGCCTCGTGAACACCCTGCAGACTCTCTTCACCGTCGGGCGGGCGCGCCTCTCCTCGGACCAGGGCGCGCAGGCCCTGTGAACCCAACATCATGCGCAGGACCTGGTTGGTTCCCTCGAAGATCATGTTGATGCGCGCGTCGCGCAGGATGCGCTCGTAGGGATACTCGCGCATGAAGCCGGTGCCACCGGTGACCTGCAGCGCATCGTTGGCGACGGACCAGAGCTTTTCGGTGGCGTACATCTTCGTGCAGGCCGCCTCCAGCATCGTTTCGTGCTCGCCCCGCTCCATCATCGCGGCCGTCAGCCAGGTGCCGGCCTCCATGGCGTAGATGTCGGCGTCCATGGCGGCGAGCATCTCCTGCACCATTCCGAACTCGCCGATCGAGCGGCCGTACTGCACCCGTTCCCGGGCGTGGACGACGGCGCCGGAGCGAGACAACTTGGCCTGGCCGACGCAGCACGCCGCCAGCCCATGGCGGCCGCCGTTGAGGATGCGCAGGGCGAGCTTGAACCCCTGGCCTCGCTCCCCGAGCATCGCCTGGGACGCGACGATGGTGTCCTCGAAAGCCACCTCGGTCGTCGACGAGCCGCACAGCCCCATCTTGTCCTCGGGCTTGCCGATCGTGATGCCGCCCGCGTCCTTCTCGACGAAGAAGGCGGAGATCGGTCGCTCCAATAGGGGAGCGTCGGGCCGCTCGGGGTCGGGGGTGCGCGCGAAGACCGTGAAGCAGTTCGCGATACCGCCGTTGGTGATCCAGATCTTGGTGCCGTTGAGCTTCCACGAACCATCGGGCAACGCCTCGGCCCTCGTGCGCAAGGCCGCGGCATCCGAGCCGGCCTCCGCCTCCGTCAAGGCGAAGGCGGCGATCAGCTCGCCGCTCGCCAGGCGCGGCAACCAGCGCTCCTTCTGCTCCGGCGTGCCGTCGAGCAAGAGACCCTTCAGACCGATCCCCAGGTGGGCGCCCAGGATGGTCGCGGTCGAAGCACATCGATGGGCCAGGGTTTCCATCACCTTGGCATAGCTCCAGGCGCCCATCCCCGCACCTCCATGGGCTTCGGGGATCGTCAGGCCGTACAGGCCGAGTTCGCTCAGTCCCTCGAGAACCTCCGGGGGGAAGGTCTTGTCCCTGTCGATCGCAGCGGGGTCGATCGCGCCGTCCGCCCATTCGCGCACCATCTCCTCGACCGCAGCGATCGTCTCGAGGGTTTCGGCGTCGGGCAACGGAAAGGGCAGGACCGCTTCCGATTCGATCCGCCCTTCGAAGAGCGAACGTACGAATCCGCCCCTGCGGTCAGGCGGCGGCATGGTGGAAGAGAATCCCGCTCTTGGAGCTCTGCAGGAGCGACTCGACCGGCGTGAACCGTCCGATTCGTTCTCCATCGACTCCTTCGAAGCGTTCGATCTCTTCCCGGACGGCCTCCAGATGGCGCACGATGTCCTCGTGGCCTCGGGTATCGGCATAGCGCAACACGCCGCCGTGGAACGGCGCAAAGCCCATACCGAAGACCGTCGCCAGGTCGAGCTGACGGGGCCCGCTGACGACTTCCTCCTGGAGAGCGCGCGCCGCCTCGTTCACCATCGCCAACACCAGGCGGTCGATGATGGCCTCCTCGCTCATCGAGAAGCGGCCTTTCGGCTTGGGGAGCTTGCGATTCTTCTTCAGGCTCTTCTTCTTGCCGCTCCAGGTGAAGATGCCGGCGCCGCTCTTCTTTCCCATCTGCCCGGCTTCGAGCAGCGGAGCCAGGTAGCGACAGGCCTTCATGCGTTCACCGTAGGCGGCTTCCAGGGAAGCGCCGGCGTGCGCGGCGATGTCCAGGCCGACCTCGTCGATCAGCTCGCAGGGTCCCATCGGCATCCCGAACCGTTTCAGGGCGCGGTCGATCAGGATCGGGTTGACCCCCCGTTCCATCAGCCGCACGGCTTCATCGAGATACGGCCCGAGGACGCGGTTCACGAGGAAGCCCGCGCAGTCCTTGGTCACGACCGGGGTCTTGCCGAGGTCCAGTGCCAGGCGCGCCGTGCGCGCCAGCACTTCGTCGGAGGTCTTCTCACCGCGCACGATCTCGACCAGGGGCATCTTGCGCGGTGGATTGAAGAAGTGCATCCCGATCACGCGCTCAGGATGGGGCAGTTCGAGCGCGATTTCGTCGATCGAGAGCGAGGACGTGTTCGAAGCCAGGATCGCGTCGGGGCCCATGATCTCCGCCAGCTCGCCGAGTACGGCGCGCTTGACCTGGATCTTCTCCGCAACCGCCTCGATGGCGATCTCGCAGCGGGCAAAACCGCCGGCGTTCGTGGTGACTTCGAGGCGGTCGATCGCCTGCGCCGCCTCGTGTTTGCCCATGCGCCGGCGTCGAAGCTTCTTGTTGATCTCGCCGCGGTGGAAGTGCTCGGCGGCGTCCAGCTGTGATCGATCGAGATCGCGCAGCCGGACGTCGATGCCGCGCTCGGCCATCTGCGAGGCGATGCCACGGCCCATGACACCGGCGCCGATGATCGCGGCGCGAGCCGTGCGCGCTGCCTTTTCGCCGGAGGGTAACGCGGCGAGCTTCTTCGACTCTTCCTTCAGGAGGAACAGCCCGACGAGGCTCTCGGAGACCTTCGACGTGGTCAAGGGCATGATGGCCTCCGTCTCGGCCTCCAGCCCCTTGTCGATCGGCACGCGCGGGGCGCGCACGACCAGCGGGATGACCGACAGCGCTGCGGGGTAGCGCCCCCCCGTCTTCTTCATCACGCCCTTTTGCGCCTGATTGGCCACGAAGGCGGCGAAGAGCGGGTTCTTGTCCGTCAACCTGGAGCCCAGACCGCTGCGCCCGCGATGGCGACACTCCTGCTGGCCCAGGGCGATCTTGTCCGCGATCTCCCACAGGTATTCGGGTTTCGTCATGCGGTCGACGAGACCGAGTTTCAGTGCCTTGCGCGCCGGATATAGCTTGCCCGCAAGGATTGCCCCGAGCGCATTCACGATCCCCAGTCGGCGCGGCAAACGCTGCGAGCCGCCCCAGGCGGGGAGGATTCCGAGCAACACTTCCGGCAGGCCGATGCGCGTCTTCTGGTGATCGGCGATGACGATGAGATCGCACGCCAATCCGATTTCACAGGCGCCCCCGGGCACCGCTCCTCCCACGGCCGCGACCGTCCGTAGTTTGCCGCCGCCGCGCCGTCCCATGCGGTAGAGGTTCTGGAAGAGCTTTTGACCTTCGCGGCAGAAGCGCCTGGCGACGTGCGGGTCGTCGATCTTCGAGATCGTTTCGATATCCGCGCCGGCAGCGAAGGTCAGCGGATCGCGTCCGGCGATCACGAGACACTTCACGCTGTCGTCCAGGGCGATCTCGTCCAGCGCCTGGTCGAGGTCGCGCAGGAGCGGGACGTCGAACACGGGCATCTTGCGATGGGGGGGATCGAGGTGTATCCGACAAAGACCCAGATCTTTGCCGTCCGGGCCCTTGGGCCGGTCGATCCGCACGCATGCGCCCGGTTCGGGCGCGTCATTGGGTTGGGGAATTCCGACCAGATCGATCACGCCGCCCACCTTTCCAAGACACAGGCTCCGCCCTGACCGCCACCGATGCAGAGCGTCGCCAGACCCAGTTCCGTATCCGCTTCTTCGAGTTCGTGAGCCGTCGTCAAGAGCAAGCGCGCGCCCGTGCTGCCGACCGGATGGCCGAGGGCGATCGCGCCGCCGTTGCGATTGAGGATGTCGGGGTCGATGGTTCCTACCGGCCTCGAGCGCCCCAATTCGACCGTGGCGAACTCCTCGCTTGCAAAGGCTTTCATGCAGGCGAGCACCTGCACCGCGAAGGCTTCGTTGATTTCGATCGAGCCCATGTCGGAAAGCTCGACGCCCACCTGCGACATCGCTTTCGCGCTGGCGTAAACCGGGCCCAGGCCCATGCGCGAGGGGTCGCAGCCCGCCCAGGCGAAGCTTTTCAGACGCGCGAGAGGCGTCAGACCCAGCGACCGCGCGCGCTCCTCCGTCGAAACGAAAATCGCGCAGGCTCCGTCGGTGATACCGCAGGCGTTGCCCACCGTTACGGTGCCATCCGGCTTTTCGAAGTACGGGCGGAGCTTGGCCAGCCGCTCCATCGATTGGTCATCGCGGATGCCGTCGTCGTGGATCAGCGCGGCGCTTGCGTTCTTCGCACCCTGGGGCAGGTGGGGCAGAATCTCGCGGGCAAACCTGCCGGCATCGCGCGAACGGCGGGCGCGTTGGTGACTCTCCAGGGCGTAGGCGTCGGACTCCTCGCGACGGATACCGAAGTCGCGCGCTAGCACTTCGGCCGTCGAGCCCATGATCATGCCGCAGGTCGGGTCGGTGAGCCCCTCGGTGAGCGCGATCCGCGGAGCCATGAAGGCGGGGCGGAAGCTCGCCAGGGCGCCGAGACGTTGACCGACCGAGCGAGCGCGGGCGAGACGGCTGAAGAATCCCACCGCCTTCCTGTTGAAGAGCAGCGGGTAGCCGCTCATGACCTCGACCCCCATGCACAAATACAGACTGCCGCGCCCGGCCTGGATCTCCGTCGCCGCCGTCGTCACCGCTTGCATCCCGCTGGCGCAGTTGCGAGCGACCGTGTGTGCGGGAACCGAGTGCGGTACGCCCGCCCGCAGCGCGATCACGCGGGCGATATTCGCCTGGTCGTGGGGCGGTCCCGCAGAGCCCACGATGACCTCGTCGATCGTGGCGGGATCGACCCCCGCTCGAGCGATCAGCTCACGGGCGGCTCGGGCGCCGAGGTGTCCCGCGTCCTCTTTTTGGTAAGCCCCGCCGGCGCGGGCCTGCGGCAGTCGCAGGCCGGCCGCCAGGACGATTCTGGTTCCGTCGGTCGTGGTCACTCCTCGTTCCTTCTTTGCGTGGGGTTGGAAATGGACCGCAGTGTCCGGTGGGGCGGACCCATGCGCCACTCATCGGCCGTTGGGGCCCGAAGCCCGAGTAGCCAGGGTGCTTTCCTCGTCGCCCCACGGCCACTTCATTTTCGTCCTCGGGGAGCCGGATGGACCCCCCCGGAGCCGGTGGATACGGCGGCGTCCGAGGGGCAAAATCGCCTCCGTTCCCGCGAATCGCTTGAATCGAGGGTCCCCAACGCGTCTCCTCTGGGCCCCCGGAGCCTCTTCCCCTGGTTCTTGCGTTTGGATTCCAAGACCTCTGCGCCGACCTTTCCGCCGCCCCTTGCGGCTCCCCTCGAGCGGGCCCAGCCCCGTACCGTACTGGTACTCGGCGGTGGGGGTATGCGCGGCATGGCCCACGTCGGGGTCCTCAAGGCCATGCAGAGCCTGGGAATTACCTACGACGCGATCGTGGGGACCTCGATCGGCGCGCTGGTCGGCGCGATGGCGGCGGGCGGGCTACCGATCGAGGAGATGGAAGAGATCATCTCCAAGCTTCAGAAGGATGACTACTTCAAGCTGAACGTCGTCAAGCTCCTCCTGAAGGGACCGCGCGCTTCCAGCGTGTACAGCGGGAAGAATTTCGTCACACGGCTCGAAGAGCTCTTGCCGGACAAGACCTTCGACGAGTTGCAGGTGCCGTTCTTTTGCAACGCGGTCTGTCTCGAGACCGGCGGAATGGCGTTCTGGGGCACGCCGGGGATGCGGGACATCTCGCTTCTGGATGCGGTGTATTCCTCGTGCTGCTTGCCGGGCATTTTCGAGCCCTATGAACGTGGTCCGTACCACTACATGGACGGAGGCATCATCGACCCCCTGCCCCTGCGATTCGCAAAGGCCTTGCGTCCGGACATGATTCTCGCGATCGACCTCACGGTCAAGGCGACCTTCAAGACGCCCAACTACAAGAACCGAGCGGTCAGCACCTTGTATCGTTCGTTTGAGATCGCCGAAGAGGTCATCGTCGAACAGCTGTTGCACATGCACGCCGACCGCGACACCGTGCTCGTTCAACCCAAGGTCGGCCATCTGGCGCGCTTCGAATTCCAGAACGTGGCCGACGTCGTCAAGCTGGGTGAGGACGAGACGATTCGTGTGCTGACCTCGCACGCGGGAACCCGGCGTCTCGTGCAGGATCACATCTTGGATCGTGGCATTTCATGCCCGGTGACGCCGCGTGACTACGTTTCGATTCGAATCGACCAGGAAGCTTGCATCGGTTGCGGCAACTGCGAGATGGTTTGCGAGACCGATGCCTTCTGGTGTCAGGACCAGCCGGCCGAAGTTCGCAAGCGGCGCAACTACGAGTGCACGCGCGATCATGCGTGTGCGCGCAACTGCCCGACCGCGGCGATCCATCTGGGGAACCTCTAAAGGCGCGGAGCGTGGCGGGAACGCGGGACAGCTCCCAAACGCTCGCGCCTGGTTGGCCCGGAGAGGGTTCCGAGCGAACTCCACCGGATTCGTCGACCCGACCCTTTCGGTCGATGGGGGCGCTGGACTTTGCCCGGGTTCACCGGGGTTCCGGAACGCTCCTGGACATCTCGATCGAAACCCTCGTGGCCTGCTTCGGCCTGTGCGCGGGTGTTGCGGCGCTGTGCTGGTTGCCTCTGCAAGCCTGGAGAGAGGACTTCCTGTACGAGGAGGATCTGGGCGCCCTTCTGAGGTTGGCGGCTACACAGGTTCTTCCCGAAGCGGTATCGATCCTCCTTTGCTGCCGCATCATCGGAGCGCAACTCCTGGGGCAGCCGGTCGGAAACCTGTTTGTGCTTTTCCTGCGCGCGCTGCCATCGATTTGCATCTGTCTGATTCCGGGGTTCCTGCTCGTGAATGTGTCGATCGTCTGTTGTTTCCCGTACTTCATCTTGATGTGGTTCATGATCCTCCTTCCGCCCATCCTGGTCTTCGAGACGATCCCGGGAGGACACGGAATCCTGGGAGCGTGGGTCCATGCGTTTCCGCGCGCAAGACGCCTCGCACTTGGATGG
Source organism: Planctomycetota bacterium (assembly GCA_002683825.1). Classification (GTDB taxonomy): domain Bacteria; phylum Planctomycetota; class UBA1135; order UBA1135. The sequence continues at coordinate 83,832 of NYUD01000043.1, read as the reverse complement.
AGAACTCTCGTGCGCTTCCTCCTGTGGTTCCTGGTCGTCCGCCTGGTCTTCGGGAGCATGTTGTCTTTGGTCAATGGCGCCTGGGCCCTTCCCGTGTTCCGCGAAGAGGTGGCGCGGCTCGTCGGAACGCAGGGGGACGGGCTCCGGCTTATCTTCATCCTGATCAATGCGTTTCTCAGCGGGGTCAGTACGGCCTTGCTGGCTTCGGCGGCGACGGTGCACTACTTCGACCTGCGCGCCCGCAAGGAGGGGTTCGATCTTGAACTCCGCCTGCAGATCGAAGAGAGCAGGCTTCGGGAGGATCCGGCCTGATGCAAACGCAGGAAGGAATCGCTCCCGAGGCCGTCGCGTCGACGCTGCACAAAATCCTCACGGGTCCTGAGTTCACCGAAGAGCGCACCCTCTGGGACGATGTGTGGGACTGGATCGCCGCGAACTTCGAGTTCGATCTGGTTCTTCCGCTCGAAGAGCTCTTTCGCTGGTTCCTGATCGCCTTCCTGATCCTCTCGACGGTCGTGTACGCAACGCTGTGGATCCGTAACGTGCGTGCGGCAAAGCGCTCGGCCGGGATCGATCGAACCGCGCGAACTCCGGCCTTGGATCGAGCGCGCAGGCTTGCCGAGAAAGCGCGGGAGGCGCGTAGGCAAGGTGAATCGAGGAAAGCTCTCCGCCTCTACCTTTTTGCTCTTCTCGTCGGGTCCAGCCGCAGGGGGGGGCTGAAGTTCCACGAGGCCTGGACCAACCGCGAACTGCTGCGGCGCGGTGAACCCTCGAAACGCGTGCGCAGGCTTCTGAATGACATCGTGGTCGATTTCGAGCCGAAGGAGTTCGGACGCGGCCGGATTCAGCCCGAGGATCTCGATCGCCTCGAAGGGTTGGTTGCGAACGAAATCAATGCCCCGCGCGGGAGATTCGAGTCGGGGGCAGGGTCGTGAAAGGCGGCTTTTTTCGTTTTCTCCTGCCGGGCTTTTTCTTGCTTCTCATCGTCGGAGCTGCGTTGTCAGGTGGCGGCTCAGCCGGCCACGGTCGTCCGGGGAGCGCCTTTTCGACGGAAGACACCGGGCGGCGTGCGGCCTTCCTCCTGCTGGACGAGCTGGGTTTCGAGGTTCGAGCGTGGACGCGCGAACCGGGTTTGCTCGCCGGCGATTTTCCTCCCAAAAAGAGCGTCCTTTTCATCGCCGGCGTACCCGTCCAACCGGTGAGCGCTGGATCCCGCAGTGATTCCGAGGACGCCGAGTTCCGTAGCGGCCGCCGTTTACGCGACCGCCGCCACTACCTGCGCTACATGGAGCAGGGGGGGACGATCGTCTGTCACGCCGATTCCGAACTCCTGGGGTTCTTCGAAGAAACCCTGGAACTCGATCCGCTCGCCGAGATGCGGCGACTCCACGAGGAAGAGCTCGACGATCCCATCTCGGGTTCGGCATTCCTCGACTCGGGAGAAGAGCTCTCTTTGGAGTGGCCGGTCTGGCCCCATCCGAGATCCGATCGGAACACGGACCGGGCGGGCACGATGGACCTCGAGGTCCTTCTGGCGGACGCCCAGGAGCGCCCCGTCGCCTACTCGCTCGAGATCGAGCGCGGCCGGCTCGTGCTGCTCGGTTGCGAAGAGGACCCCTTCGAGAACGACGCGATCGCCGAAGCGGACCACGGGCTCCTGCTCGTGCGTTTGGCCGAGGAGTTTGCGGGGGAGGGCCCGGTTCTCTTCGATGAGTACGCCCTCGGACTCTGGTCGCCCACGTCGCCCCTCGAACTCGCCTTCGCGCCGGACTCCCTCTTGTTCACCTTGCACCTGGTCTTCCTCGGAGTCCTTCTGTTCTGGAGCGCTGCCTGGTGCAGGGCGTTCACGCGCGATCCCGAGGTCTTCGAGGGCGTGTCGCCGCTCATGCGCGCGCGCGGGTTTGCCGCTCTCCTGGTGCGTCACAAGAGATTCGATCTTCTGGGGCGACTCCTGCGGCGGGGCGTGCTGCGGCGACTCGGCCGACGCGCCGGCCAGCGCCACGGTGAGGACGATTCACTGCGTCCGCTGAAGGTCGAAGAGGTCGAGCCGATCCTGTCAGCGCTGATGCCCGGCGGAGGCAGGGCGAGCTTGCGGAAGGCCCGGGAAGTGTTTCTCGCCGAGCCCCCTGGAAGTGCGGAGGCGCTCGAGGATCTGGGGATGGAGTTGGCGGATCTGGAGGCCGCGCTCCTCTCACAAGGGGATCAAAAGTAGGATGCCCGCTCAACGGGAGGCTTGATGGAAGACACGAACGAGAACATGCCTGCACCCTCGGTCGCCCCGGTCACGAAACTGACCGAGGCCGTTCGCCGATCGGCGCGGAAAGCGTTGGTGGGGATGGAGCGAGAACTGGACTTCGCGCTCGTCGCCCTGTTGGCCGGGGGGCACGCCCTGCTGGAGGGACCGCCGGGGGTGGCGAAGACGCTTCTCGTTCGAACGCTGGCCCAGGCCCTCGGTGGATCCTTTGCCCGCATTCAGTTCACGCCCGACCTCATGCCGGCGGACGTCATGGGTACCAGCATCTTCCATCCCGGCGAGGGTGAGTTCAGCTTTCGGGGGGGCCCTATCTTCGCGCGCTTCGTTCTGTGTGATGAGATCAACCGCGCTCCGGCCAAGACACAGTCCGCCCTCCTGGAGGCGATGCAAGAGGGATCGGTGACGATCGATGGGCGAGAACATGCGCTGCCGGACTCCTTCGTCGTGTTCGCCACGATGAACCCCATCGAGCACGAGGGGACCTACCCCTTGCCCGAGGCCCAGCTGGATCGGTTCCTCTTCAAGATCCTGGTCTCCTATCCGGAGCCGGAGGTCGAGACCCGGCTCCTCAGCGAGTCGCACACGCGAGCGCCGACCGCCGGCCCGGCCGAACTGGGCGTCGAAGCGGTCGCGACGGCAGAAGAGCTCAAGCTCGCCCAGGATTGCATCGAAACGGTCGAGGTGCGGGAGGATCTCCCCGCCTATCTCGTGCGGCTCTTCGGAGAGACGCGCACTGCGCCGTCGCTGGTTCTGGGCGCGAGTCCGCGCGCGGGAGTGATGCTCCTGCGAGGGGCGAAGGCCCATGCGGCTTTGCGGGGAAGGGACTACGTCACGCCCGACGACATCAAGGAGATCTTCCTTCCCGCGCTGCGCCACCGCATCGCGCTGGATCCGGCGGAGGAGATCGAGGGTGTCCTTCCGGACGACATCCTGCTGGGGATTCTGGATCGTGTGGAGGTGCCGCGCTGATTCCGACCAGACGTGCCATCCGAATTTGCGGTGTGCTCTTGGCGCTGTCCGCGGCGGGCGTTCTCTTCGAGGAGCTGCGCCGGCCCGTTCTGGTGCTCGACGGCCTCTTCGCGGCTGCCGTGGCGCTGGATGTGTGGAGGACACCCTCGCCCTCGGGCTTCGAGGTGCGCAGGGTCTTCCCCGAGCGCGTCGGCCTGTCGCGCGAATTCGAGCGCCGACTCGAACTGGTTCTCAAGCAGGCCGCGGGGCTTTCGGTCGAGGTGTACGAGGAGTTTCCGGCGGCCTTCGAGGTGCGTGAAGGTTCGCTCTCTCACGGGCTGAGCCGGGATCCTTCCGGCGGGCCGGATCGAGCGACGCTGGATGGGGGCGGACGTACCGCCGTTCTGCGTACCTTTGTTTGCGGCCGACGGGGGGAGTATCGCTTCGGGGATCTGCGGCTCTTCTTGAGCTCCCGTCTGGGGCTCTTGCAGCGCACGACCCGTTTTCGGGGAGGGCAGTCGATCGCCGTTGAGCCCGCCCTGCAAAACCTGTCCCAGACCCTGCGTCTGGCGGCCAGTGAACGCTGGCGCGATCTGGGCATCCGCCTGATTCGCCGCCACGGCGGAGCCAGTGAATTCGAGTCCCTGCGCGAGTACATCCACGGAGACGACGTGCGGCGCATCGACTGGAAGGCCTTCGCCCGCCGGGGCAAGCCCATGGTGCGTCAATACCAGCTCGAACGCGGCCAGGAGATCTTCCTGTTGATCGATGGCGGTCGCAGGATGCGCGCCACCTCGACCGGGGGGGGGATGCGCGGCTGGACCAAGCTCGACTGGGCCCTGGACGCGGCGCTCGAGCTGGGGGCGGTCGCCCTCTCGAAGGGCGATCGCGTCGGAGCGGCGGTTTTCGAGCGGGGTCTGAAGTGCTTCGTCGCGCCCGCCCGTGGCGCACTTCAGTTGAAGCGTCTGTCGCGCGCTCTTTTCGATCAGCAACCGACCTCCGGGGATTCCGATCTCTCCAACGCGCTGCGCGAACTCGCCGTCCACCATCGAAGGCGTGCGACGGTTTTGGTTCTCTCCGACGTGGCCGATCCGCTGTCGATCGAAGAGCAGAGAAAGGCCCTGGCGAATCGCTCGAGCCGCCATCAGCTCATCTTCGCCGCCCTGGACGACCCGGAGTTGCGTGCGGCTGCGGAGGACGGGGGCCAGGCCGCGGCGATTCGCGCCTGCGCCCTGGACCTGGCGGAGGATCGCCGGCGCGCCCTGCGCAGGCTCTCCTCGAGCGGGGCGCGGGTCCTGGATGCGCTGCCGGCCGAAGCTGCGGCGCCGCTCCTGGCGGCCTGGCTGGAAGAGCGTCGTACCGGCTAGGGCTCCGTGTCCCCGCTGACCCGCCTACCCCCGAAGAGCCCCCATCCCAGGAGCAGAACCCCCGTCGTGACGGCGAACGCCATGCGCACCTGGTACGAAGCGTTCGGCGTGACGAAGCCCTCGATGATGCCTGCGAAGAATAGGATCGGGAAAACGGGGATCAGAAGTCTCAGGGAGCGCGCGCTTTCCAGAACGAGGGCGTGACGGCGCGTCCACGGGCCGGGGCGGATCAATGCGCGAATGAGCAAGAGGCCCGCGGTTCCCGCCAGGACGATGGCCTGGATCTCGAGCACACCGTGACACCAGAGCAGCGATGAGATCGCGCCGGCTTGCCCCCAGTGACCCGCGACCGCCGTGTAGGTGCCCAACATGAGCGCATTCGTGGAAAGCAGGTAGAAATAGAGCGGCGGGAGCAATGCCAGGCTGAAGAAGAGCACGCCGACCCCCATGTTGTGCAGCATGATCCAACCCGCGGTGGTCGGAGACTCGGCCAGTCCGAAGGTGAAGTTGCCACGAAACGGTTCGCCTTCCGCCGTGTCCTGCAGCTGGGCGATCTCCTGTTCGACCATCACGGGCGAGAGCAACGAGTGCGCCAGGTCGAGATCGTTCCGCACCAGAAGATACGAAAGCGCGGCCAGGCCGTAGAGCAAGAAGAAGCTCAAGCATAGAAGCCGCCACTCTTCCCGGATCGTGCGTGGGCACTCTGCAAAGAGAAAGGCGGCGATGCGTTCGTGCCACGGCCGCGTGGAGATGTGCCGCTCGCGATAAAGCAGTGCGTGTGCATCTGCGACCAGGCTGCGGGTCTCCCGTAGCAAGCGCGGGTGCTCTCCCGTGAGCTCCAGACGAGCGGCGAGCGACGACGCGAAACGATAGAGTCGGGGCAGCTCGACGAGAGAGCGGGCTCTCGCGTCTTCTCCGGCGGTCTCGGGAGCCGTGGAGGAGCGCGGATCGATACCGCCCCCCTTGACGATACGGCGCAGCCGACGCAGGTGCTGCAGCTCGGGGGGGGTCTTGGATTCGGCCTCGGCCATGGGGAAACGTTAGCGATCCGCCGCACGCCCGGCTAACGTCCGCCCGTGGCCGAGATCAAGATCGACACGCCCGAGGGCATCGTTTTGCACCTCGACGTCGCGGGACCGGGCACCCGGACCCTGGCGGCGCTTTTCGATGCCGCCGTGTTCGCCTTGCTCATGCTGGTGGCGGTCACCGCGCTCGCCATCGGTTTCGGCGGCTCGAGCGCGATGGTCCTTCTGGCCGGGGGGATTCTCCTTCTGATCGGCTACCAGGTGTTCTTCGCCGCCCTCTGGAACGGCGCCACTCCGGGAAAGCGACTTCTGGGCGTGCGCGTCGTGGATCAGCGCGGTTACCCGGCCACGCTCACTCAGCACTTCCTGCGGGCGTTGTTCTATCCCCTGGACATCTTGCCGCCCCTCTTTCCCGGTCTGATCGCTGCGGTGTTCACGGAGCGCCATCAGCGGCTCGGTGATCTGGTGGCCGGCACACTGGTGTTGCGGCCCACGGACGAACGGGCGGCCGTCGATCCCTTTGCGCGCGAGCGCTGGTCGGAGCTTCCCCATCCGAGCTACGAGCTGACACCGGCCCTGGCCGAGCGTTTCAATCGCGGCGATCTGGACTTTCTTCGCGAACTTCTCGGGCGTAAGGGGCTCGATGCTGCGGCGCGCGGTCGACTCATGCGCCGCACCGCAGCCCTGTATCTGGCGCGGCTCGCTCGCCCGGTTCCCGAGCGCCTGGAGCGGCGCGAAGTGGAGGCGTTTCTGCGCGAGCTGTACCTGTTCCTCCGCCAGATGCGCGGTCGCCTGGGCGTCGAGCAGCGCCGCTCTTAGTCCGGCGGCCGCATGCGGCCGCGGAATTGTTCCAGCGTGCGGATGTCCGCATCGGAGAAACCGCTTCCCTGCCCGTGACTGACTTCGGGAGGTTGGCCGAACTCGGGTTGCGAACCGTTCGGCTGCCGGCCCGTTTGCGATTCCGGTTGTCCCGGGTGGGAGCCGAAGGGCTGGCCGAAGTGCATCTGTGCATGTCGCAAGCGCACGACCAACAGCTCGCGCCCTCCGGCGACCCAGATGAACAGGGGGATCAGCGGCAGGAGGCAGATCCCCTCCCCGCCCGACATCATCCACGCGAGCGAGGCGGCGAACATCATGCCGGCGCACAGCCTGCCGACCGAGACCGCCATCTCGGTCGCGCGTAGCCAATCGTGGTTGCGTGCGAAAAAGGCGCGCAGAATCCGCCCGCCATCCATGGGGAAGGCGGGAACCAGATTGAAAATCCCCAGGCCCAGGTTCCAGAACACGAAGGTCTGCGCATACCTGTCGAACGTCCCGCCGGCCTGGGGGCCGAACAGGATCAGCGCCACGACGCCCACTGCCGCCAACACGAAGTTGACCGCCGGTCCCGCGATCGCGACGAGTCCCTCGACCTTGGAACTCTCGGGGATCTGGCTCATCCGCGCCATACCCCCCAGGGGCCAGAACGTGATGTCGATGACGCGGATGCCGAAGCGCCTTGCCACCAGGCTGTGGCCGAGTTCGTGGAGCAGGACGCAAGTGAGCAGTACCCCCACCGCCAGCAGAAAATCGGTGTTGGATCCGGGGACCCTCATCATCAGGACGAGGATCATCACGACGAAGGTCCAGTGAATCCGGATGGGAATCCCGAAGGCGGTGCCTATTTTGAAGGAGTTGAACACGGAGTATGGGGGCGGATGCGAACCGTAGGACGCGTTTGGCACGGGGACAAGGCCGGGTTCTATGATGGGGCCGTGAGTCCCGCCGTGGAAAGTCCCGCGTCCCGTTGTCTCGAGCTCCGGCTCGAGGGGAGGCGGGTTCTTCCGAGTCAGTGGGGTTTGGGATCTTCGGATTTCGCGGGATTCGCCGGCTGGGGGGGGGTGGCCCAGGGGACGGCGTGGCTGCATGAACGGCTCGCCGAGGCTCCGCAGGCGCCCGCCCTCGTGCTCGCCGTGGGGGAGTGCGTGGCGCGAGCTCTTCCGACGGCGGCCCGGGTCACGATTCAGGGGCGCGCCCCGCTCTCGGGGCTCTTGGCCTCGGGCCAGGTGGGCGGAGCGCTCGGAACGCACCTGGCCGCGCACGCCGATTTCATCGGGCTGAGGGGGCGTTGCGAGCTCTCCGGCGCCGTGCTCCGCATGCGCCCCGACACGGGGGTCGAGCTTCTGGAGCGACCCCGGCTCGCCGGGGCCTCCCCGCGGGAGACGGCGCGCGCCCTGTTCGAGGAATTCGCGAGTCCGGCGATCCTCTGCATCGGCCCCGCGGGGGAACGGGGCGTGCCCTTCGCATCCCTGGCTGCCGGCGTCGAATCCCCGAGCTTCGTCGGGCGCGGCGGGCTCGGCGCCAGCTTCGCTGCTCTGGGATTGAAGGCCCTGGTCATCGAGGCGCATCAGGATTTTCAAGGCGTCGCCGGGGAAGCGGAGGAACTCATCCGCCTGCTGACCCGCTCGCCGCGGCTGCGTGCGCGTGCCCGGGGCGGCACCTTCGAGCTCTTCGGCGCGCTGTCCGCGCGCGGCGGCTTGCGCGCGGCAGAGGGCGATCGTGCCCTGTCTTGCGACGAGGCGCAGGAGCTCTTCGACCAGGCGCGCGAGCAAAGGGTCGAGTTCAAGGGTTGTCGCGGGTGTCCGACCCCCTGCGGATGGGTCTTCGATCGGCCGGACGGCCCTCGCCAGGGCGCACGTTTCAGCGCCAGCCGGGCGCTCGGAACGGAGCTCGGGCTGGCGTGCTTCGAGGATTCCCTCGAGTTGCTTTCGGTCTGCGACGAGCTCGCGATCGATGCGCGCGAGGCCGGCGCCGTACTTGCCCTGATCATCGACGCCCGTGAAGAGGGACGGCTCGAAGGAGCGGCCTTGCGTGGAAACCTCGAGGAGCTCCGGTCGGAGCTCTTTCGACTCGTGCACGAGGAGTCCGCACCCGGGCGCGGCGGAGCCTCGCGGCTGGCCTCGACCCTGGGGCTCTCGGCGAGTGTGGCTTCGAGAACGGCTCAGTCCGTTCGAGAGGACTCCAACCTGGCGATCCTGCTCGGCCAGTGTGTTTCGGGCGGCGGCGTGGATCCGATGCGCAGCTTTCCGTTTCTCACCGAGCTCGGCGGGCGCGATCGGATCGAGGCCGTGACCGGGCTGCCGATTCCGGCGGGCGGCGAGGATCCCCTCACGACCACGGCCAAGGGCCGGCTGGTCGTGTGGTGCGAGAACGTCATTGCCGCCATCGATGCCTCGGGCTTCTGCGCCTTCTCGGCCGTCGGGCTCCTGTCCGACGGCGTGTTGAGCCTCGAGGAACTCGCGCGTCGGATCCTGCCCGTGCGCATACGTGAGGAAACGGGGCCCGGATGGAACGGATGGCCGCTCTCGGAGCGCTTGATGGCCCTGGGCGCCAACCTGATCCTCCTGCAGCGGCGCATCGACGATCTCCTGGGCGGGCGCGGCGGGCCGCCGCCCTTCGCCCGGACCTTGCTGGAGGCGCGCGGCATGCTCCCCGAGTATCGCCTCGTGCGCGGGTTCGATGACGAGGGCGACGCCCCGCCCCGCTTCGGGAGCATGGAGGTCTGGTCCAGGGAGCGGGTGCGCTGGCTCGAGGTGGCGTCCTCGGAGGCGGAGCGGGAAGCCCCGTCCCCGGGGGCAGAGGACGGGCCAAACGGGCCGCGGGCGCCGGGCAGCATCACGCTGCGCTCCAGCGGAGCCCTGGCCGAGATCCTGGGGCGGGAGTGCTTCCTGAGGGCCCGCTTGCCGCTACCGCTCGGCCAGGTGGTCCGCGCCCTGTCCGACGAAAATTCCCGCGCCACCCGCTGGCTTTTCTCGGGCAAAGAGATCCTCCCGGGCTTCTGGAGGGACGGCGTGCGACTTCGTGAGGGCTCTCCGGTCGCCTCCGGGGACGTTCTCGAGGTCGTGCTGGCGATCAGCGGCGGGTGATCTCGAAGGGGAGCGTCCTTTCGCCTTCATCGGAGGGGGCGTGTGGACGAACATGGGGGGACGACATGGACATCGCCATCCTCAAGACCGCCGCCCTCGGCGACGTGGTCCGGACCACCTCGATCCTGGCGGGCCTGGTCGAGCGCTACGCGCCGGCGCGCGTCACCTGGATCACGGCCCCCAACGCCGTCGACCTCGTCCGGACCCATCCCCTGATCCAGCGTGTTTGCGCCGTCGATCCCAAAGACCCCGCGACCTTCGAGGGGGTCGAGGAGAAGCTCCTGGAGACGAGCTTCGGGCGCGTGCTCTCCTTCGATGACGAGGAGTCCATGTGCGCCCTGGCGACCCGGCTCGGCGGGGCCCGAGCCGATGTGATTTCCGGCGCCTTTCTGGATCCAAAAAGCGGTGAGTGTCGTTACACGAAAGACTGCGCGCCGTGGTTCGACATGGGGCTCCTGTCGGTCTTCGGCAAGGAAGAGGCCGACCGCAGGAAACGCGAGAACAGGGAGAGCCATCCGGCGATCTTCGCGTCCATGCTGGGTCTTTCGAAGGGCCGGCCCGAACTGCATCTCACCGACGAAGCGCGACGGTTTGCGACGGGGTTCAGGGCGCGCCACGGCCTCGATTCGGGAGGGCCATCGATCGGGTTGAACACCGGGTCCGGTGGCCGCTGGGATTCCAAGAAACTCGGCGTTGAATCCACGGTCCGGACGGCGCAGTTGCTCGCGCAGGAGCTACACGAACCTCCGACCTACCTCCTGATGGGGGGGCCGGAGGAAGGCGAGCGCAACGCCTCGATCGCCGCCGGACTGAAGGCCTGCCGACCTTCGATCCGCTGGGTCGATGCGGGGGTGGACAACTCGCTGCTCGAGTTCGCGGGGCTCGTGGACGGGCTCGATCTCCTCTTGACGAGCGACAGCCTGGCCCTGCACCTCGCGACGGCCCGGCAGGTGCCCCTGGTGGCTTTCTTCGCCCCGACCCCGGCGGCCGAAATCGATTTCTACGGGCGCGGTGCGGCCGTGATCAGCGAGGCGGACGACTACGCTTCGTACCGTCCTGACGCGGACACCTCGACCCTGACGCCCGAGCGCCTCGTGTCCGCCTGTCTGGACGTCCTCAGTCGCGATACTCCCCGCTGAGACGAGCGAGGCTCCTTTCCCCGCTCCGCGAGGTCCCCTTCCGGGCTATTCTTCCGTCGTGAAAAAGCTCTGGTATCTCGCGAAGGCCCTGGAGGGTGCGGGCATGATCGTCGTCCTGGCCGGCCTCCTGATGTCGATCGGCCTGGGGATGGAGGACGAGGGACTGGCTTCGATGCGCTACGAGGGGACGGCCCTGATGGTCGGGGGGGGGCTTTTTCTGGGCGGCTGGGTCCTCGAGCGCTCGATCGGAGCACGCTAGATTCGCTCGGTGGTCCCCGTCCGAGGGGGGCTCCGATAGACTGGGCCCCCGCGACCCCGGCGTTTCCCCCCCTGGACCGACGCCTTCGCCTCGTCCGTTTTTCCCCGGCGCCCTCCGAGCCAGCCATGAGTCTCTTCATCGTTACTCTCCGTTCTTTGCGGTTCCTGGCCGGAGTGTGCCTGCTGGGCGCCCCCGCCTGGTCCCAGTTCGTGGTGGACAACTCGTCCCTGCCCTCGGGATCCGCCAACAATTCGACCACGGAGAACGTCGATTTCGGCGACGTCGATCAGGACGGGGACTGGGACATCGGCATGGCGGACGGCGGGGATAACGGAAACGATCAGAACCGCATCTGGATCAACCAGGGCGGAGCCCAGGCGGGGACCCTCGGGGACTTCGTCGATCGCACGTCGGTGCAGTTTCCCTCTGTTTCCGACGACAGCCGCGACATCGAGTTCGTGGACTTCGACAACGACTCCGACCTCGACATCTACATTTCGAACACGGCCCAGCTCTCGAATCAGGGCAACCGCTGGTGGACGAACCAGGGCAGTGGACTGGGAGGCACCATCGGCTTCTATGTCGACGAGACCGCCGCGCGCTGGGCCAACCTCGGAGACCCAGGATCCTCGATCGCCCCCAGTCAATTGATCGCTCCCGGTACCTTCATCGACTGGTCGTGCGACTGTGACTTCGGTGACCTCGACAACGACGGGGACATGGACCTGGTGCACTCGAGCTACGGGGGCACCTTCGGCGGCTCCGTTCCCACGCGCATCTTCCTGAACGACGGCAACGGGGTGTTCGAGGAGTTCAACCCCTCGGGCTTCCAGCTCTCGGGGCCCACGATCAACAACGGCAACGCCGGCCTGTGGTGCGACGGCAATCAGAGCTCCGGGACGACGAACAGCAACGGGAACTTCTGCGACATCGCGACCACGGCCCTCGACATCGACCTCGGGGACGTCGACGGCGACTTCGACCTGGACCTCTTGCACGGTGCCCGCAACGAGGCGCCGCGCTTCTTCGCCAACCGCCTCGACGCCAGCTCCCTCGCTCCGGCCGTCGGCGGCGGCCAGCTCGGTTTCCGGGACGTGACGGGAATGGTCTATCCCGCGGGCTATACGGAGGGGACCTTCGGTCACTACGAGCAGGAGATGGGCGATTTCGACGGCGACGGCGACCTGGACATCTACGGTCTCAACTGGCGCTTCACGGGCTTCGCTTTCACCGACATCACCATGACCAACAACGGTTCGGGCATCTTCGGATCGGTCACGAACCTGTCCGGCTCGACCGCCGACGACAACGAAGGCGACTTCTTCGATGCGGACAACGACGGCGATCTGGACCTCTATGTCGCCAACTTCGCCGGTCAGGACAAGCTCTACCTCAACAACGGCAGCGGCTCGTACTCCCTTTCCAGCTTGCCTAGCCTCGGGGGCACGGCGCTGGACGCCGATGCGGCCGACACGGACGGCGACGGGGACTATGACATCCTGGTCTCCCAGGACAGTTTTCAGGCCAACACCTTCGTGCGCAACACCTCGAACGTCCCGGACACGACCCCGCCCTACATCCCCCACTGCGAGGTGCCCACCGTCATCACCCAGGCGATGCCCATACCGGTTCGCGCCCAGGTCTACGACAACGCGCCCTACTACATCACCTGGTACAACCCGACCTGGGTGCAGATCCGGGTCAACGGGTGTGATCTGCCGGACATTCCGGCGCTCAGCTCGGGGGGCCAGATCTTCCGCGCGCTGATCCCCGCAAACCTGGACGGCAACGTCCAGTTCCGCTGGTTCTCCGAGGACGAGCACGGCAACCGCGGTCACTCCGGGTGGATCGTCTACCAGGGACAGAAGTTCAACAAGGCCCCGGGCGCCCCGGCGGATGCCCCCGGAGCGAGTGTGCCGATCTCCGGCACCGGAACCGCCGGACCCCACGGCCGGCCCGCGCTGGATCCCCTGGCCTTCGCCTTCGCGGGAGCGCCGTTCTACATGGCCGCCCGGGCGGCCTCTTCCGAGCTCGGCGGGGCACCCTGGATCGCGGTCGTGGCGGATGGCGGCGGCAACGTACTCGGGGATTTTCGGGGAAGGCTGGACGAGGACGGACAGGCGCTGGTCTCCCTGGAGCCTCTCCCCGCGAATCTCCCCGCGCAAAGCGTCGCCTACGCGCAGCTCTTCGTTCTCGATGGAGAGGACTGGGCTGCCTCCCGGGTGCTTCGCATCGTTTCCAACTAGGACCGAAACAGGGACGTGCTTCGCTACCTGCCCTTCGCGAAGCGCGTTCTCTTTCATTCCGGCCCGCCGGTTCACCTGACGCTCTTCGTCACGGGGGCGTGCAACCTTCGCTGTCGCCATTGCTTTCACTGGCGTGAGGTGCGCGAGGGGATCCCCGGGCCCGACCCGGCCCAGGTCCGGCGGCTGGCCGATTCGGCGGCGGAACTCGGGCCGCTCTTGTGGGTCGCGTTTGCGGGCGGCGAGCCCTTCCTGCGCCCGGACCTGCCCGAGCTGGCGCACGCCTTTGCGCGCCACGGCCTGGCTCACCTGTCGATTCCGACCAACGGACTGGTCGAGCGTCAATTCGAGTCGATCGAGCGTATCTGTGGTGAGCACCCCGACACCTTCTTGAACGTGTCCGTCTCCTTCGACGGCCCTGCCGACGTCCACGACGCGATCCGCGCCGTTCCCGGGGGCCACGCGCGCTCCTGCGCGGCTTTCTCGAGAATGAAGAAACTCCAGCGGAGCCATCCCAACCTGGGTGTCGGGGTGATCCTCTGCGTGACGCGCGCGAACCAGGATGTGCTGGCGGATCACCTCGAGGAACTCGTGGAGGAGCTCGAACCCGACCAGGCGACGATCAACCTGGCCCGTGGCGATGCCCTCGATCGCGATCTCCTGCAGGTGGATCTGGGGCGCTATCGCGAGGTCTGTGAGCGCAAGGCAGAACTCCAGCGCCGCGGGGCGCTGGGCGGTTTCGATCATCCCATGCAACGGCTCGTGGCGGCCCGCGATCGCATGATGTACGCCCACATCGAGCGGGTCGCGCGTGACGGCGAGGTCGAATCGCAACCGGGGGCCCACTTGCCCTGTACGGCCGGGACCCTCTCGGCCGTGGTGTTCGAGGACGGCAAGGTGGCTGCGTGTGAGATGCTCGAGGATGGAATCGGGAATCTGAACGAGGTCGACTGGGACCTGACGCGACTGTGGAAGATGCGGGAGGCTCAGCAATTGCGCGACAGGATTCGCGCTAACCGTTGTCGTTGTACCTGGGAGTGCGCCCAGGGCGACAACGTGCTCTTCCACGCGCGCAACTGGCCCCGGTTGGTGAAGGAGGGCGTGCTCGCGTGAGCGGGGAGTTGCGAGTTGTGGTTGTGGTTGCGGCGCGCGACGAGGCGTGCGTGATCGAGCGCAAGCTTCGCAACCTGGCCCGGATCGACTGGCCGGCCTCCCCGGCCCGGCCCCACATGCTCGTGGTCGTCGATGATGGTTCCCGGGACCCCACGGTCGCGCTCGCCCGCCAGTGGGCGGCTCACGCGGAAGTGAACGCCTCGGTCCGGGTCCTGGAGAACCGGGGGCCGGCCGGGAAGAGCGGAGCGATCCGCTGGGCGCTCGGGGTGCTCGAGCGGGAGAACGAATCCTTCGACCTGGTCGTGCTGAGCGACGCCGACGTGATCCTGGAGCGTGCCGCGCTCACCGCCCTCGTAAAGGCGTTTCGAACGCAACCCCGCCTGGGCGTCGCCTGCGGGTCCCAGACCTTCGTGCATGCCCTCGCAAACAGCGGATCGGTCCTCGGGCCCGGCGGGGAAAGCCCCGCCCCGGCGGGGGAGTTCTACGATCGGCTCACCGCCTGGGTGCGGGCCGTCGAGTCGCGCGCGGGACGGCTCTTCAGCGTGCATGGACAGCTGTGCGCCTGGCGTTTCGGGCAGGGGTTCGAGCCGCCGACGGGCCTCGCCGCCGACGACATCGAGCTGGGGCTGCGGGCGCGGTCGGGGGGGTGGCGGGTCGCCCGCGTGCGCGACGCGAACTTTTTCGAGGAGAAAAAGCGCGGACGGGAAGGGGCGCTGCAAGCGGAACGCCGGGCGCTCGCCTACTTCCAGCTCGTGCGCCGTCGCCGCCGGCCGGGAGGCTCCTGGATCGATTCGGTGCAGTGGTGGCTCTACCGGACGTTGCCTCCGGCCGCTCCCTTCGTGTTCGCCCTGGCGCTTGTCGCGGGGGTTCTTGTCTCGACTCTTTCCTACGGGTTCGCCGGCTTCGTCGCGAGCGGGGCAGCCGTGGCGCTGGCGTTGCGGCTCTCCCCCGGCCGGACCCTGTTGCGGCGTCTGGCCGTGATCGTCAAGGCGCAGCGGGCCCCCCTGGAGTTGAGCGATCGCTGGGATACCCTTCGGTCCGGGACCGGGGTGCCCGAGGGGCCGTGAACCATCCATTCGAGATCGATACGAAGACGGGGCTCTCCGGCCGGGCCAAGCTCTTCGTGGCCCTGCTCTTTCTCCTGTCCTGGTTCCTGCGCATCGGGTTCGCGATCGATTACGAGGGACACCACCCGCTCGCCCAGCACCCGGTGATCGACGAGGCCTCCTACGAGCGCTGGGCCTTGCGGCTGGCCACCGGGGATTCCTCGAGCGAGGGCGCGTTCTTTCAAGAGCCCCTGTATCCCTATGCGCTCGGCGGTACGTACCGGTTGCTCGCGGCTCGCAAGAACCGCGCGGAGGGGGGGGAGGTCGGCCCGGAGGAGCTCTTGACGAGCCAGCGCACGGGAGCGCGACATGCCCAGGCCTTCCTGGGGGCGGTGACCGTGCTCCTGACCTTTCTCTTCACGCGCAGGGTCTTCGGAACCCCCGCCGGCTTCATCGCGGGGTTGGGGATGGCGCTCTACAAGCCCTTGCTGCTCTTTCCGGCCTACCTGCTGAAGCCCAACCTCTTCCTGCCCATCTTCACGGGCCTCTTGCTCCTGATCGCCGGGCTTCGCGTCGAGCGGACTCCGCGGCTGCGCAACCTCTCCGGTTGGTTTCTGGCCGGGATCCTGGGGGGCCTCGCGGCGCTCTTGCGCGGGAACGCGCTGGTCCTCTTGCCCTTTCTGGTCCTGCTTCCGCTGCTGCGTGTGCGCAAGAGCCGCCTTTTCAGATCCGCGGCCGCCGCCGCCGTATGCATCTGGGCCGGGCTCGTGACGTGCCTCCTGCCGGTCGCGATGCGCAACCTGGCGGTCAGCGGGGTCTTCGCAATCACGACCGTCGGTGCCGGGACGAACCTGTACGGGGGCAACAGCCCCGAAAACCCCTACGGAGTCGCCACGGAGCTCTCTTTCATTCGCGGCATACCGGAGTACGAGTTCGAGGACTGGGGGCGCGAGGCCGAACGCCGCCTGGGGCGGCCCCTGGACGCGGGTGAAGTCAGCGGCTTCTGGATGCGGGAGACACTCGCGTCGATGATGAGCCGGCCCCTGGTGCATCTTGGCATCCTGGGTAACAAGCTACGCCTGGCCCTGGGGTCCTACGAGGTGCCCGACAACCGCCACCTGGCGTGGGATGCCCGCTTCTGGCCGTGGGCGCAGAAACCGTTCCCGGGCTACGCGCTCGGTGGCTGGTTCGGTCTGGCGGGCATGTTGCTGTTTCTGTTTCGCAAGGAGACGCGCGGCCTGCGCCCGGGACGGGAGGCCCTGGGTGTGTACGTGCTCTATCTCGCCACGATCGTGCTGACGGTCATGAGCATGCGCGCGCGCCTCGCCCTGGTGCCGCTCCTGTTCTGCTTTGCGGGCTTCTTCTTCGTCCAGCTCGCGCCGGGGCGATTGCGCCGAACCTGGCTTCCAGCAGCGACCGCCCTGGCCCTGGCGGCGGTCCCCGTCTTCTGGCCCGTCTTCGACGCCGAACAGCGCCGGCGCGATTTCGACGAACGCGAGATGAATCACGTCGTCTATCAACTCGAAAGCGAAGGTGTCACCGACGGGGTCGTCCGGCTGGCCCAGGGCCTGGCCGCACGCCATCCCCGCTCCTCGCGCATCGCCATTCTCTCGGCCGAGGTGAATTACCTCCGCGCCCGCGAGATCTGGCTGGATGAAACGGCTTCCGAGGAAGCCAGGAATCACGCCCAGGAAACCGTGCGCTCGATCCTGCAGCTCCTGCGCAGGATCACCGAAGACGAAAAGACCCCCCCGCGCGAACGCTTTCGCGCACGCAAGCTGGCGGGCCTGATCCAGCTGCAGGAGGAGGCCGCCGGCCCCGCGGAACGCCACCTGCGCGCGGCCCTGAGCTTCGATCCCAGCGATTCGATCTGCCGACTGAGCCTCGCCAACGCGCTGTTTCTACGCGCCCTCGATCGGGCGCCCAGTACGCAGACCCGCGCGTGGCTCTTCGAGAGCGAGGGCATCCTGATCGATCTCGTGACGCTGCGAGATCGACCTTCGACCGAGCTCGAGGAGCTTCTGCGCCAGGTGCAGGCCGAGATGCTCAGGCAGTGACGGGGAGCCGGGCACCGATCCGGATCGGTGCCCGGCTCCCTATCACTGCAACTCCCGCGGCCGGATCCACTCGGTCGCCATCATCAACATCTCGTCCCAGATCTGGGGGCCGTCATGGACCCACCGGGTGGGATCGGGATTGAAGGGGTTCTCGTCCGAGTTGTCGAACCATCCGGTGATGCGTATCTGCGAGCCCGTGGGCGCAAGAGGCGGGTGGCGGAAGACGTAGCTGAACTGCCAGTCCGGGTTCCACTCGGGGATCCGTATGAGGCTCTTCTCGGTGCCGTCCGGCAACAACAGATCGGCGTGGAAGATGTGCCCGCGGTAGTGCATGTGCGGTACGAGCGAACGCAGCAACACGTCGCTCTCCAGGGTGTACACCTTGGAGAAATGAACGTCCTTCGCGTGGGGGGGGATCTTCACCTTCCAGTTGCGAATCATGCGCGTCTGGGCCGCGTAGATGGGTTCTTCCTCGGCCAGGACGACTCCGATGCGCGTGCGATCGCGCGTTTTCACGCCCTTGGGCGTGTAGTGCATGTCGAAGCGAATCAACGAGCCCTTCGGCAGGAAGCGTGCGACGTCGTCGGCATAGGATCGGGGTCCCTTGCCGGGCAGATAGCCGAACAGGAACTGCCAGCCCTCGTAGCGTTTCGTCCACGGCACGAGGTGCGACATCAGCGCGTCGAGGGTGGTCTTGCCGTAGTCCTTCGGAGGCCGAAAAGTCACGGTCGCATGGTGGACGACCTCCGGGTCGGTCGGCAGGACCTGCAGGGCCTTGACCCACATGTCGTGGGGGACCTCGACGTCCGCGAGGATCGGATCCCAGTCGATCACGCCTTCCGCGGGGATCGCCTTTTCCTCTCCGAGCTGGAAGACGAAGTCGGGCTCGCCGATCACCCAGCCGGCCTTCCATTCGAGCGGGACCGGCCCGTCCGCAGGGTCACCTTCGGGAGCGCCCGCTTCGATCCAGGAAAGCAGGGTCCGTTTGTCCTCTACAGACAGCCGTCGGTCGTTCAGCCAGGGACCGCCCGTGTCATCGGCCAGCCACGGCGGCATCTGTCCGTCGGGGACGACCACGCCCATCATGCGCCTGCGATCGTAGGCGTCCTCGAACGTCTCCAGGGAGAACGGGGCCGCCCCGCCCGTGCGATGGCATTCGACGCAGTTCGACTGCAGGATGCGTGCGACGTTGCCGTGGTAGGTGACGCTCCCTCGAGCGGCGAACTCGGGCGTTCTGTCGCCCAGGGCGCAACCGGGGGCCGAGGTCGCGGAGACGGCGACCGGCTCGTTCGCAAGCACGCTCTCCAGGGCATCGCGCAGGTAGTTGCGTCTTACCTCCGGCAGCGTGGTTCCGCGGGCGATTTGATCGTCCACCGCGCCGCGGTAGCGCAGCGTGCGCGAGGCGTCCAGAACGAAGGTCGTCGTCGTGGTATCCGCTCCGAGGGTTTCGACGAAACTCTCGTCGGCATCGTGCACGTAGCGGCCCCGAAAGCCGTGGTTCTCGACCTCTTCGCGCACCTCGTCCACGGTGAGGTACTTGTCGGCGTTCACGAACATGAAATCGACGCCGCGCCCGGAGAACTCCTCTTCCAGGCGCGCGATCCGGGGTCCGTATCTGTCACTGACGGGGCAGCCGATCTGGCGCATGACGATGACGAGCGCCTTGCGATCGGCATGGTCCGAGAGCCTTCCCCTCGAGCCGTCGATTTCCTTGAACTCGAGGTCCGCCACCAGCTTTCCGATGCCTACGGTGCGCGGATCGAGCTCCTGTGCTCGATCGACCATCACGTCGCGGAAGAGAGCATCCCCCTGGCCTGTGGGCGCGGGGGGGGAGCATGCGGCGAGCGTCAACAGGAGTGCTGAGCAGGCCGGCGCGAGCGGGTACGGTCCTCGGGAAATTTTTTCCAGGTGCATCGGAAAGTCCAGGGAGCAGTTCCTCCCTTTCATCGACCACCGAGCTCTCGAGTGTGAAAACGAACCGGGTTCCGTATTTCCGCAGCCACTTGCCGATGTAAATGTCCATGCGTGAGACCGCCCTGCACCAACCCGACTCCAAACGTTCCTCCAAGTTGCACCTCGTCGAGAACGGGAACGCCGCGGCGCCACTGGACTCTCCCCAGGTCGCCAACTGGGTTCTGCTCTTCGGCGCCCTGTCCCTTGCCGCCGGGCACGGGCTGTTTCTCACCTTCGCTCTGACACAGCTGCAGCGCATTCCCAGCGTGGCCGAGCTGGGCGGGGTGCCGAACGCCCTCGTCGTGGGCTGGTTCGTCCTGTCCATTCCCGCCTCGATTCTCTCCTTCCTGGGCCGCCGCCGGTTGATGGGCTGGCCCGCCCCGAGGCTGCGCCGCTTCGCCCTCTTGGCGCTTGTTTTGACCCTGGCTGTGTTCGTGCTCTACGTGCGCAAGATGGTGATCGTCTAGCTGCTACACGTTCGCGGGGCGGCGACGTCGTAGATCGTTCGTCAGATCCAGTATCAGTCCCTGGCGAAGGGCCGACAGTTTCCAGTCGTGGTCGAAGAAGAGGACCATACCAGGTGTGTTCGCTTCGAAGCGGTCATAGTCGAAGTCGACCGAGGCGGAATCGTTGACGGGAGTGCTGAGGCGTAGTCCGCGGTTGTTCTCGTGATACCAGGCGTAGATCAGGACAGCACCTCGTCCGTCGTCGGTCTCCAGAACAACGAGCGGAGCGCCGCAGAGCTCCAGGCAATCGCCCAGATCGGAACGTCCCGGTTCCAGGGTTGCGATGGCATCCTGGTCGAGCGGAGCATAGCGCGAAACTTTGTTCCAGGAGAACTGAACGCAGGCCGAGAGCAACAGCGCGGCGAACGCGGGCAGGATGCGCAACACGGCTGCTAGTCCTCGTGTACGTCGGTCCACGGCATGGCGTATTCCGTCTGGCCCGCTGCAAAGGTCGCCCCGAGGTGCGTCAAGACTTCGTTCTCATCGAAGAAGAGCCACACCCGATCGGTTCGCGTGTCTTCATTGAATAGAAAGACCAACACCAGAAAAAGTCCCGCGCGCTTGGAGTTGCGATGGTCGTAGCGGTAGGCGCTGCGTCGGCCCAACTGCACGACGTCGGCCGGTGCACCGAGGATCTTGACGGCCTCTTTTGCCGTGGTCGTGCCCGGCTCCAGCTCTTGCACCTGGGCGAAGCTCAACGGTTCGTTGATCGTCGTGTGCGCCAACGCGCAGCCCGAGAGCCAGGGAACGAGGAGAAGCAGGGCGATCTCCGGGAGGAGGAAGGACTTCATGCACGCATTGGAACCCGGCGCCTCGATCAATCCAAGATCCTTGGACCGATCTCAGGGATGTCCGTGTCCGTCGTCGTCGCCGCCGTAGCCCAGGGCGTCGAGCCTATTCGCATCCTCGGCGCTCAAATCGGCACTGTGAGCGGCCGCCTTGAGGAGTTCGGAGGGTGGGACGTACCAGTCGAACTTGCGCATCTGCGCGAAGAGATCGGCGGCCCTCACGGGGTCGAGTTCGAAGAGGTTTTCTTGTTCGAACGGATCGTTCTTCAGGTCGAACAGGTACTCGATCGGAAAATCCTCCGGATCCTCTCCCGGCGAAAGGGGCGGGACGGCCTTCTTGACCGGCAGATTGCGTTCGCGGCGGAGGTACTTGAAACGGCCGTCGGAAACGGCGCGCCACTGCCAGGCGGGCTTCTGGTCACCTCCGGTCTCCACGGGCGCCAGGCGGTCCGTGTTTTCCGTTCCCTCGAAGAAAGGGGCGAGCGTCTTGCCCTGGATGTGCGGAGGGGTCCGATCGCCGATTCCGGCCAGCTCCAGGAGTGTCGGAAAGACGTCCATCAGGCGCATCTGATGGGGAATGCGCTGCGGTTCGAGGTCGGGGGCCCACAGGACCAAGGGCACGTGCGTGAGCTCGTTCCAGATCGCGTGGCCGTGACCGTAGTTGCCGTGCTCGAGGAATTCCTCGCCGTGATCGCCCGAGAGCACGACGACGGTGTTCGGATGTTCCGTGAAGATTCGCTGGAGAAACTCGCCCAGGTAGCTGTCGACGTACAGGAGCTCCTCGTCGTAGATGTCGACGATGCGCCGGCGCATCGTGGGGGTGATGTCCTCACGCCTGCGCTTGCCGGTCATGATCTCGCGGCAAACCGGTCCCAGGAGCTGAAAGTCCAGGCCCGATCTGTCGAACGTGCCCTTGAAGGGGGCCGGGGCCACGTAGGGGTAGTGGGGGTCCATGATGTGCACATAGGCGCAGAAGGGACGCTCGCCTGTATTCTCTTCGGCGAGCCACGCCTCCACGTCGGGCAGCATGCGTTCGGCACGGCCGACGTCGTCATCCTGCGTGCGCGCACGCTGGCTGTAGTAGTCCCGAAAGTATGAGGCTCCCTGGTCGAAGCCGCGGGCCGGCGTGATGTTGGGGTTGTTGGACCACATGGCCGTGTTCCAACCCGAGGCCCGGAAAATCTCGACGAAGGTGGTCACGAACGGTTGCAGCAACGCGCCGCGTACGGGCGTGTGGGCCAGGGGTTGACTGACCGCCCCGTGGCGCGAGGGAATCAGGCCGGTGAAGAGCGAAGCGACCGCGGGCTGGGTCCAACCCGAGGACGAGATCGCGCGTTCGAAGACCACGCCCTCTTCGACGAGACGGTCGAGATTCGGGGAGACATCGCGTTCGTAGCCGAGAAATCCGGCGTGATCGGCGCGCCAGGTATCGACGAGAACGAACAGCACGTTGGGTGCGTTCGCGGGAGCGTCGGGGCGTTGAAGGCCGGCAAGGGCGTTCGGCAGCACGAAGAAAGCCGCCAGTGCGAGTACTGCGACCGGGGGGAAGCCGAGGAGAGTGTTGAGTTTGCGCAAGAAACCGCTGAGCCCACCCCCGGGGGGGCGGGTCTCGACGAAGAGCATCAAGGCGAAGCTGAGTGCGGCGAGGATCCCCGCCTGGAAGAGGGGCCGCTGTCGGCTCCAGAGCTCCAGCTGGAGCCAGTCCAGACCGAGGTGCTCCCAGCCATGAAAAGCGGCCAGTCGGGCCGCGTCCGCGGCGCCGAGCGTGAGCCCCGCGAGACCGAAGACCGTGATCGCGCCGATCGTGCAGCGAAGGAAGGGGGGGCGTGATTGAACCATCGCCGGTTTTATCGGACGTCAGGCTTGGACCGTTGAGGTCCTATGCGGGAAGGTCTCGCGGGGCCTGGCTATTTGGGCTCACGGGGGGGGTGGCGGGGCCGAGGTCGTTCGAGCCCACCGGCCTCTGCGCCGAGCCGGCTAGCGAAAAAGCGCTTCCAGCACCTCGATCCCAAGGCCCCGCGTCAGCTCGTTCTTCTTCTGGGCGATCTCGACCTCGTCGGGGCGACGTTCCAAGAGCTCCCTTCTCAACTGCGTTTCGACCTCGGCCAGGGGTGTCCGGCGGATCGCGGTCTTTTCGAACAGGTAGACCGCCCCGGCGTGGGTCAAGGCAGGGCTGAGCTCACCGGGGGCCAGGGCCTCGACGGGCTCCTGGAACGGTTCGGCCAGCCGTCCCAGCCGAAAGCTCGCGTCCGGCCGGCCGCCGGACAGACGCGTGGAGTCGTCGTCCGAGTACTCCTCTACGAGGGTGGCGAAGTCCTCGCCGTCCCCGATGCGTTTGCGTAGCTCGGCCGCGAGCTCCTGGGCCTGCTTGAGGGCGGCTTCACGCAGTCGCCTGGACTCTTGCGGTTCGCGCTCGGAGTCGTCTTCCAGGTCCGGATCCATGCGGATCCAGCGGACCTCGTGGAGCACGCCGCCCGCCCCGAACTTCTTCTCCCAGGCGCGCACGAGTTCGTCCCGCGTGACCGTTCGCTCCGACCGCAAGAGCTTGTCCACCAGGAGGTCGCCGCGCGTCCGGAGGATCCTCTCGCGCCGGTACTGCTCCTCCGTGCGGCCCGCTTTCGCGAGATCCTTCAGCCACGCCTCCCGGTCTCCGAAATGCATGTGGTCGATCCTGGCCTGAATGTCCAGTTCCACGCGCTCGCGCACCTCCTTCTCGGTCGCGGCCAATCCCGCGTTGCGCGCCGCCTTGCGCACTCGCAAAGATTCGGCGAAACGAGCGATGGCCCTCTCGCCGTACAGAACGCGCAGCCACGCGGCGAAGGCATCCCGCCGGGCGACCTTTTCGCCCTCTTCCCAGCGGATCCGGAGAACCTCCACTTCGCTTCCGAGCTCCATTTCGAACGCGTCGGGCAACAGCGGCGGCAGCACTTCGACCTCGAGGGACTCGTGAAACTCGAGCACGGAGCCCAGCAATTCCGTGAGCGCGATGTACTCGAGTTCGAGCATGCGCTCGGCCAGTCTGCCTGCGTAGCTGCGGCCAAGGCGCTCCAGCTCCTGAACGAACATGGCCCGGTCGCCACCGAAGGCGCCGTCGATGCGCACCTGAAACTCCTTCACGGCCTCTTCACGGTAGGTTTCCACGGGGCGCGCGCCGTACTTTTCGCGAAGCACGAAGAGCTCCGCGTAGGCCCGCGCGCGCCGCTCCCCGTAGATCCGCAGCAGCCAGTCCTCGAAGGTGCGACGACGGATTTCCTCGCCGTCGATGCGCAGGACGAGGGGGTCGGTTCCGGAAGCCTCGCTTGCCGGCGTCTGTGCATCTTGCGCGAGGGTCGGCCACAGGGCGAAAAGGGCCGCGATCGTTCGGGCGCTTCTCATCCGGTCGGATCGTCCTTCCCATCGAGGTCGCGGAACTGCATGGCATGGAGTCGAGCGTAGATGCCGCCGTGGTTCAAAAGTTCTTCGTGGGTTCCGGACTCGCGCAGCTCTCCCCTGTGCATGACGAGAATACGATCGGCGCGGCGCACGGTCGAGAGCCTGTGGGCGACGACCAGGGCGCTGCGTTCCTGAAGCAGGCGATGGGTCGCGGCTTCGATTCTGGCCTCGGTGGCCGAGTCCACGCTGGAGGTGGCCTCATCGAGGATCACCAGGCGGGGGTTGCCCGCCAGGGCGCGGGCGATGGCCACGAGCTCGCGTTCGCCGGTCGACAGGGTCGCGCCGCGTTCGGCCACCTCGGTCTCCAGGCCGTGTTCGAGACGCTCCACGAACTCGCCGGCGGCCGAGGCCTTCAGGGCCTGCACGAGGGAGCCGTCGCTGACCCAGTCTCGGCCGAGTACCAGGTTGTCGCGTACCGATCCCGTGAACAGAAAGTCCTCCTGCAACACGACCCCCAATCCCCGTCGATAGCTCGCGAGCGTGGTTTCGCGCAGGTCGACTCCGTCGATCGTCACGCGCCCCTCGCTCGGGTCGTAGTAGCGCAATAACAGGCTCACGAGGGTCGACTTGCCCGCTCCGGTCGCGCCCACCAGGGCCACGGTCTTTTTCGGAGGGATCTCGAAGTCGACGTTGCGCACGACCGGTTCACCGTCGCCGTAGCGGAAGGTGACGTTCTCGAAGCGGACGTGCCCGCGGAAGGGGTCGGGGAGCGGCGTCGGTCGGGCTGGAGGGGCGATCGCAGGTTGCTTGTCGAGGATGTCGAAGATCCGTTCGGCGGAGGCGAAAGCGGACTGCAGCACGTTGTAGCGCTCGCCTAGCTCTCGAATCGGCGCGACGAAGAGCTGCAACCAGAACCAGAACAGGATGAAGTCGCCGAAGGTCAAGGTCCCGGCATACAAGGCTCCGCCGCCGCGCCAGAGAATCGAGGCCTGGATCACGAGCGTTACCCAGCTGATGATCGGGTAGAAGAGCGCGAACAGAAAGATCGTGCGGAAGTTCGATTTCAAGTAGGCCCGCAGACGTTCGCCGAAGCGACTCGAGACGCGCTCTTCCCGGCGGAAGATCTGGACGACGCGCATGCCCGACAGGACTTCCTGCAGGTAGCCGTTCAAGCGAGCCAGCTGCGCGCGCACGCGCCGGTGTGCCCGTCGCGCTCCACCGCGAAAGACGATGCTGACCCCGATCAAGACCGGCGTGAGGAGCGCGACCAGGAGGGCGAGCTCGGGGCTGACCCAGAAGAGCAGCCCCAGCACCACCAAGACCTTGACCAGGTCGAACAGGAGCACCACCAGGCCCGAGGTGAAGAGCTCGTTCAGGTTTTCGATATCGCCGGCCACCCGCGTCACCAGCGATCCGGTCGGGTTCTCGTCGAAGAAAGCGAGTTCGAGCCGTTCGATGTGGGCGAACAGATGGGAACGCAGGTCGTGGATCACGAACTGGCCGGTCCGCGCGAGCTGGCTGACCTCCTTATAGCGAAGCAGGGCTCCGACCAGGATCAGGCCGAGATACCCCGCTGCCCAGAAACCCAGTTCGCGAAGGAACGGCTGCACGTCCACGGAGCCGTCGTCCACCGCCTCGCTGGCCTCGAGAGCTCTTGTCACCGGCCCGTCGATGGCGTTGTGCAGTATCCATGGGCCGCAGAGCTGGACACCGAAGAGTGCGATCAACACCGCGAAACTCGACCCAAACATGCGCAGGTGCGGACGCGCATACCTCATGAGCCTGCGGAGAACCGCCCAATCCCACGCCTTCGTGGCGACGACGTCCGCGTCCTCGTCTAGCTCTTCGGTGGGGCGTGCGTTTTTCTCCGGCGCTCTCACAGGTCCTCGAGCTCCTTCTGCATGCGCTGGCGATCCCACGTTTCGCGATACCAATCCGAGCGCTCCAGGAGCTCCTCGTGGGTTCCCTGGGCGTCCACGCGACCGTTTTTCAGCGCGATGATCTGATCCGCATCCTTCACGGTCCCGAGGCGGTGGGCTGCGATGACCACCGTGCGCCCCTCGCCGGCGCGCCGGAGATTTTGCAGGAGCTGTGCCTCGGTCTCGGTGTCGACCGCAGACAGCGCATCGTCGAGAATCAGAACCTTCGGGTCGCGGGCCAGGGCGCGGGCGATGCAGCTGCGCTGGCGTTGTCCTCCCGAAAGGGTTACACCGCGCTCGCCGATCAACTGGTCGAGTCCGCCTCGAAATTGCGCGGTTTCCGCGGTCATTTCTGCGGCCTGGATGAACTCGGCCAGACGCTCGTCCGTGAGTTCCTCCTCCGCTCCGAACTCTATGTTGGCGCGATAGGTATCGGAGAAGAGGAAGCTATCCTGAGGCACATAGGCGAGCGCTCCGCGCAGCGTGGCCAGCGAGAGCTGGCGGGGTGGGATGCCGTCGAGACGGACTTCACCGTTGGGGTCACAGAGTCTTCCCAGGAGATTGAGGAGCGTGGTCTTGCCCGAGCCGGTGGGGCCGACGATTCCAAGCACGCTCTTCGCCGGCACCCGAGCATGGACACCCTCGACCGCCGGCCCGGGGGCCCCGGGGTATCTGTAGGACACGTTCGACAGGCTCAATTCACCCTCGATCCCCTCCGCGTCAAGGGGAACGGGATCCGGCGGATCCTGGATGTGGGAGGTTTCCGACAAGAGGGCCTGGATGCGTTCCGCGCTGGCCAGGGCGCGCGGGTACAACCCACCGATCCAGCCCAGGGCGATCACGGGCCAGAAGACCTTGAAGCCCAGGTCGATGAACTTGAAGAGATCTCCCACCGCTATCGAGCGATCGATCATCGCCCAACCTCCGACGAAGAGGACCGGCAGGAAGGCGAGGTCGTAGGCCAGGTGGATGGCGGCGTGCATCAGGCCGCGGGCCTTCGAGAAGTGAATCTGGGCCTCACGATTCTGTCGTGAGGCGTCCTCGAAGCGCCGGCTCTCGTGGCGCTCGAGTCCGTAGCCCTTGACCACGCGCGCACCCGAGAAGCTCTCCAGGGCGCGGTGGCTGATCTCGGCCAGGCTCTCCTGCACAGCGGTCGAACGGCTGTGCAGCCTGGGGGTCAAGAAGCCCATGGCCAGGGCCACACCGAGGAGCGGCAGCGCCATCGCGAGCGTGACCACCGGCGAGATGCGCCACAGAACGAACAGGCTGCCGGGGACAAAGACGAGGGCGGAGAGCACATACATGCTGCCCGGTCCCAGCAGCATGCGGACGTTTTCGACATCCGCCGTCAAGCGGCTGACGATGTCGCCCGAGCGGCTCTTGTCGTGGAAGTCCAGGGGCAGCCCGCAGAGCTTGTCGAAGAGCTCCTGCTTCAGCTCGATTTCGAACCGTCGCGATACGCCGACGATCCACCAGCGCTGCAGGAATCGAAAGATTCCCTGAACCGCCGCGATCAACAGGATGAGCCCGACCAGTTGCTCGAGGAATTCGGGGCCCTCGCGCGCCTGCAGCCTCGTCAACGCGTCGCCGAACCAAAGCGTGATGCGGATGTCGCAGAGCGTGACGACCGGGATGCAGGCCATCCCTGCCAGGAGACGGCGACGATGACGGAAGAAGCGAGCGACGAAAGCGCCTAGAAGTTTCAACGGGTCGTCGTTTCTCCCGTGCCTGCGCCGGCCGCCTCGGACACCGTACTTCGATAGGCCTCGAGAGCATCGACGAGGGTCTGGACCCCGGAGTCGAGTTCGCCCTTCTCGCCGCGAGCCGCCCGACGCAGATCGGGGAGCGTTTCGGCCGCGTAACCGGACTCGATCCCCGGGGCCCAATACGGGTTTCGATACCAGGGCCGTCCTTGCAATCCCCGGGGCTGAAGAAGCTCCTGATAGAAACGGTAGGCCGTTTCCAGGCCCTTGAGACGGCCCTGCAGGGCATCGAATTGCACCGCGATCCGTTCGGCGTGCAGGGATCCCAACCAGGGCTCTCCGTCCAGCTCCTCCAGGCCCGCGCGGCGCACGAGCCGGGCCATGAAGGCTGCGGCCTCCGCGCCATCGAAACCGGAGCGCCCGCGCGTGGACATCTCCAAGAGCAGTTCGCAGACGAAGCGAGCTGCGGTTTCATGACCTTGCCAGGTCGGGTCGAGGAAGCGATCCATCTGTAGAAAGTCGTCGAAACTGGTGTGGTATTGGCCGCCTGCGTTTCCGTGGAAGGAGAAGTTCAGGGCCGGCAGACCGAGGTGATGAACGAAGACGGTGAAGTCCGAGCCGGATCCCAGTAGCCGGAGCTCCTTCGGCTTTCCATCCTCGCTTTGCCACGCCTGCCAGAGATTGCCACCGGAGGACTTTGGATCCGGTACGCGCTTCAGCACCTCATTCAGCACACCCTGGAAGCCCGCGCTACCTCCGATACCGAAGTTCAGCCCCGAGACCGTCGAGTCCGCGTTGATGTAGCACAGCCCGTGTTCACGGAGTCGTTCGGCGTGGGCCTCGCCCCACTCGGTGCTGCCGATCAGCCCGAACTCCTCCGCGTCCCAGAACGCCAGGACGATGGCGGCCCGGGGCTGCCATCCGTCGTCGACCCGCGCACGCAGGAGCTGGGCGGCGCGCAGGAGGGACACGGTGCCGCTGCCCGCATCCTGGGCTCCTCGAACCCAGGCGTCGCGGTGGTTGCCCGCGATGACGAAGTCCTCGCCCGTGCCGGGCAGTCGGCCCAGGACGTTGACGATCTCGAAGAGCTTCCGCTCGAGCTCCAGTTCGATGTGCACGCGCGCATCTTCCCCCGCATCGAGAATCGCGCCCGCCTCGTCGGCACCGATCGGTGTGCAGAGGATCCCGGGCAAGCGTGCGGCGGTTTCTTCTGCGGACAGGCGTCGCCCCTGGACGCCGGGGGGTGGAGAGGCCCAGCCCGGTGTCGTGACGTCTCCCGGTGCGACCGTGAGCGAAGAGATCGATCCACGCTGGGCGGCCCAGCCCGGTTTGAATCTGCCCTTCGGATAGACCTCCCCCTTGCCGGCACCGTCCTCCTCGGGGTCGCTGAAGAGCAGGATGGCCGCGGCGCCGTGGGCCTGTGCGAGTTTCGCCTTGATCCCGCGATAGGCACCGCCGTAGCGGGCGAGAACGACCCGGCCCGCCACCCCGACCCCTGCCCGGGCCAGGCGGGCGTAGTCGGCTTGCAGGCCCCGCCCCACGTCGACGACGCGCGCGGTCGTTCGTCCGCTGTGGCTCCAGGCGCTGTAGATCGGGACGTCGCCCGCGGGGATCGCGCGCGGATCGAAAGTCTGCGTGCGGGCGAAGAGCTCCTCGTCGCCGCTCCTCAGCGACACGTGGAGGAAGCGGGGATGGGAGAGCAGGACCACGCGGCGATCCAGCTCGACCTCGAAACCGCACTCCGAAAGCCGCTCGGCCACCCACCGAGCTCCACTCTCCGAACCGACGGTGCCCGCCAGGCGCGTGTGGGAGGTGAGCTCCCTGGAAAGCCGTCGGCAGATCGGTTCCTCCCCGTCGCCGGCCCGGGCGAGCCCCACCCATCCGGCGATGGAAAGGGCCGAGAGGAGGCGGAAGGCGTTGCGAATCGGCGGCGTCATGGGGCGCGACGAGAGCTTACCGGGAGGGCCCCCGGGCGAAAGCCCCGGGGTCCGGGGGGCCCGTTCGGCGAGAACATCGGAGACTCGGGGGAAAACTTTCTGTAAACAAAAAACCAGCGTCCTGGATTCCCCTGGAACCACGGTCTCTTCTCGCCGCAGCGGGGATTTGGGGCGGAGAGGGAACCATTTGGTGACCTGCTGCCGTCAGTAACTAGTGTCTTGGAGGCGCCTTGAACCGGTAGGAGGTTCTTTGGAGATGGAGGCGCGCGAAGACATCGCGAAGACACTTGGTTCTGGAGTTTCACGGATGCAGCTTTCCGATAGCCAGCTCTTGAAGCGCGGGGTGCGAGAGGCCGCCAAGGCCCCTGCGACACGGCATGAGCCTCTTCCGAACATCGCCGACGGGCGGACGAGGCCCGTCTGCCTTCTGACGACCTGCCACCCTGAACGGGGCCTTTCGCGGCTCCTGACCCAGCATCTCGGGGAGGAGATGCCGAACGTTGCCTTTACTCTGCGGGCTGCCGACGACGTATCGGCCGTCTGGATCTGCGGCTACGAGCCCGGAGCCACGAAACTGGTCTCGATCATCCGCTACCGCTACCCGGACGCGTTGCTCCTGGTGACCGGCCGTGGGAATCCCAAGGAGTGGCGCGAAGAGGTCCTCGGTGCCGGAGCCGATCTGGCCGCCGGCTGGCCCCTTCCCTACGAGAAGCTCTCCCGGCTGCTCCGCGTTCGCCGCGAGGCCATCTAGCCCTACCCCCCCGGAAGCTCGAGGGGGCCCCGGGGAATTGATCCGAGCGACCCGAGCGGCTACGATGGCCGACTAGGCTTGGCCGTCTTTTCTCCATGATCGCGCGCCCATGATGGACACGACCCTTCCCCAGCGTCTGCAGAGATCGGTCTCCGGCTCGTTCCACAAGACCGCACTGCTTCAGAAGCGTGTTCGCGAACTCATCCGGGGTGCCTCGCCTCTGATCGAGACGCGCGAGAAGAACCCGATCAAGATCGCCTTCCTCGAGATGGAGCGCGGCCTGATCGAGTTGATCCCCGAGGAAGAGAAGCCCCTCATCTGACCACCCGGCGTATCGACTCCCGACTGGCACAGCGCGGTGGGGCGGTCGAGTTCCTGCGCGTTCCCGGCTGGATCTTCGGAGTCGCAGCGCGTTTGCGGGGGGTCGCCTATGACCGGGGACTCCTGCCCAGTGCCCGGCTCGACGGGGCGGTGGTTTCGATCGGAAACCTGACCGCAGGGGGAACCGGGAAGACGCCCCTGGTGGTGCTGATCGCGCGAGAGCTCCAGCGTCGTGGCCGCCGACCCGCCATCGCCTCACGGGGCTACGGTGCGAGCAAACAGGATCCCCAGCACCGAAACGATGAGGCCCAGCTCCTGTCCCTCGCGTTGCCCGGCGTCCCCACCCGTCAGAACGCCGACCGGTTACGGGCCGGCCAGGAACTCATCGAGCTGGGGGCCGACTGCGTCCTTCTCGACGACGGATTCCAGCATCGGCGGCTCGCGCGGGACCTCGACTTGGTGCTGATCGACGCGACCCGTCCCTGGGGCCTGCCGGCCCCCGTGGGGGGAGGCGCGCCGGTGCGCGCCCTGCTGCCCCGGGGTCTCTTGCGTGAACCCCTCGGCGCCCTGGCCCGGGCCGACGCCCTGGTGCTCTCCCGCGTCGACCAGGTTTCCCGGGAGGAGCGCTTCGGGCTCCTGGCCGAGCTTCAGCGTCGTGTGCCGGGCACCGCCCTGCTCGAGGGAACCCACCGGCCTTCCCATTTATGGGCGGGCGGCGATTCGGGCGAAAAGGGGGACATGCCCCCCCGACTTCCCCTCGCGGAACTCTCCGGTCGGTCCGTCGAGCTCGTCAGCGCCATAGGCAATCCCGAGGCCTTCGAGCGCACGGTCGAGGCCCTCGGGGCGCGCGTCGAGAGCCATCGTGTCTTTCCCGATCACCACCGCTATCGGCCGGCCGATCTCGAGGGGCTCGGCCGAGCGGGCCGAGCGCTCGTGACGACCGAGAAGGATGCGGTCAAGCTTCCCCCTGCTCTCGAGTTTTTTGCCCTCGCGGTGGAGTTTCGGCTGGAGAGCGGGGAGGCTGTCCTGGAAGCTCTTCTCGACGCCCTTCCGCGGAGTTCCGGCGAATCTCGTCGCGCCAACCTGCACGCGGGCCTCGCGGGCTGAACCCATCTCTCCCCATGATTATCGTCACAGGCGGCGCGGGCTTCATCGGCAGCAACCTCGTGCGCGGTCTCAACCGTCGTGGCCACGAGGACATTTTGATCGTCGATGACCTCGCGCAGGGCGAAAAACACCGCAACCTGAACGCCCTCGCCTTTCGCGACGTCGTCGACTACCGCGATTTTCTCGAGGATCTCGATCAGCTGGAGAGCGTACCCCTGCAAGCCGTTTTCCATCAGGGTGCCTGCTCCGATACGACCGAGCGCGACGGTCGCTACATGTTGCGCGTCAACTACGAGTACTCGAAGCGCCTGCTCGCGTTCACCCAGGGCCGCGCACCGTTCATATACGCCTCGTCCGCTGCGGTGTACGGCAACGGGGACGACGGGTTCCGCGAGGATCCGGCCTGCGAGTATCCCCTGAACGTCTATGCCTTTTCGAAGTTCCTGTTCGACCGTTGCGTCCGCTCCATGCTTTCGAGGTCCCGTTCTCAGGTAGTGGGACTGCGCTACTTCAACGTCTACGGTCCTCAGGAAAACCACAAGGGGCGCATGGCCTCGGTGATCTACAAGTTTCACCACCAGATTGTTGACCAGGGCAAGCTCGAGGTGTTTTCGGGCTCGGATGGCTTTCGGCGCGACTTCGTGAGCGTCGACGATGTCGTTCTCATGAACCTCTTTTTCTTCGATCACCCGGAGCTGTTGGGCATCTTCAACTGCGGTACGGGGCAGGCGGAGAGCTTCCTCACCCTGGCCAAGATGGTCGCGAGTCACTACGACGGCGCGGAGGTTTGCGAGATTCCTTTCCCCGAGGATCTGGACGGCAAGTATCAGGCCTTCACCCAGGCGGATCTCAGTGCGGTGCGGGACGTGGCGTACGACGCTCCCTTCTGTACGCTGGCCGAGGGTGTTCGAGACTACGTTCACGTTCTGAAGACCTCCGACGGTTACCACCGACGCCCCGCGGAATCGCTGGTCGAAAGAAATGACTCCTGAGAACCTGATCCCCATCCTCGAATCGATGGGCAAGCCGCGCATCTTGATCATCGGCGACCTCATCCTCGACCGCTATGTCACCGGCGAAGTCGAGCGGATTTCACCTGAAGCGCCGATCCCGGTGCTGGCGGCCCGCGACAGGGAAAAGCGTCTCGGCGGGGCGGGCAACGTCGCGGCCAACCTGCGTTCGATGGGTGCCGAGGTCCATGTCCTGGGCGTGATCGGCGACGATGCGAAAGGGCGCGAGCTCCTGTCGCTCCTGGGGTCGATCGGCGTCGACACGGAGGGCGTGGTGTCCGTCTCGGGTCGGCCGACGACGGAGAAGACTCGCCTCATGGGAGGGGGGGTGCAGATGCTGCGTGTCGACTTCGAGGATTCGCGGGGCATCGATGACGATACGGTGCGTCAACTCGTCTGTGCGGTGGAGGAGAGGCTCGCCGACGTTCAGGCCGTTGTTCTCTCCGACTACGGCAAGGGCGTGCTGGTCGAGCCCGTCATCCAGGCGGCCATCCAGGCGGCGCGCAGCAAGGGTATCCCGGTGTTGGTCGATCCCAAGGGGACCGACTACTCGCGCTACCGCGGAGCGACTCTCGCGACGCCGAACAAGAAGGAGAGCGAAGTCGCCCTCGGGCGGAAATTCGAAGAAGTGAGCGAGGTGCCGGCCGGGGGGCGCGAACTCATCCAGAAGGCCGGCCTCGAGGCCATCGTGATCACGCTCGGCGCGGATGGCATCTACTTTTGCTCTCAGCACGAAGAGGGGCTCGTATCTTCCACGGCACGCGCGGTCTTCGATGTCACCGGTGCGGGGGACACCGTCATCGCTCAGTTGGCCTTGGGCTTGGCGTGCAAGGTTTCGCTCGAGCAAGCGGTGTGTCTGGCCAACAGTGCGGCCGGTCTCGTCGTCGGTCGCCGCGGGGCTGCCTCGGTGACGCGCCACGAGTTGCGCGCCGCCCTTGCAGAGCGTCCCGGAGTTGCGGGTTCCATCCTCACCCGCGAGGAGGTCGGTCCGGCGGTCGCCGGCTGGCGGGCGGAGAAGAAGCGCATCGTCTTCACGAACGGTTGCTTCGACATCCTGCACGCCGGGCACGTGGGCTACCTGCGGCTGGCGCGCGCGCGCGGTGACGTCTTGATCGTGGGAGTCAACGACGACGCGAGCGTCGCGCGTATGAAAGGGCCGGAGCGCCCCATCAACCCCCTGGGGGATCGCCTCGAGGTCCTGGCGGCCCTCGAGATGGTCGACGCCGTCTGTCCCTTCGGGGAGGACACCCCGGCCGAGCTGATTCGCCAGGTCACACCGGATGTGCTCGTGAAGGGGGAAGACTGGGCCGACAAGGGCGTCGTGGGCCGGGAGTGGGTCGAAAGTCACGGCGGTGAGGTCTATCTGGCACCCCTCTTGCCCGGGCGCTCGACGTCCAGGATCGCCCGGCGGCTGAAGCCCGACTGAGAACCGGGCCGTCCGGAATTCGTAGCGGGAACGCGTACCCCCGGAGGTGCTTTCTGTTAGCCTCGCGGCCAGCAAGCCCACTTTGGCAGGCCGGGCGTGCGGGAGAAGAGATATGTCCAATATGGCAGGTTGGATCGTCTCGGCGATCCTCGGTCTCGCGTCGCTCGCGGGCTGGACACACTCGCGTTCGTGTCCGCAGGCGGAGAACTTCGAAACGTATCGGCTGGGGGCCCACACGCAGTTGGTCCAGCGCCTTGAGACGCACGCCGGCTGGTGTCGCTCAAAGAAGATCCATGTCGAGTACGGCAAGACCCTGAAACTGATCCTGGAATTCGAACCGCAGAACACGGCGGCGCTGAAGGGGCTCGGCTTCGAGAAGCGAGGGATGGAGTGGGTCGCCCCGAAGAAGGAGAAGTCCTTCAAGAATCGTGACGAGAAGTTCCTGGCGGAGGTCCCCGAGCGCTATCGCGAAGCGATTGCGCCGCTGATCGAAGGGCACACGCGGTGGGTCGAGGGCGGCGAGCTTCCGGTCGAAAAGCGCAGGGTCGCCCTGGCCGACATCTTGCGCCTCGATCCGGACAATGCCCTCGTCGTCGGGGCCGGCGTTGAGATTCGCGCAGCCGCAGCTTCGATACTGCCCGAGACCCTGGTGGCCAGGGAACGTCGCGCCCAGCTCAAGAAATGGCTGGTTGGAGCGTTTGCCTCGGCACCCGAGACCCGCACGGGCGAGCTGAAGGATCGGGACCGGGCGCTGGGAGTCGAATGGATCGGCGTGGTCGAGGCTCCGACGAAACGCGTCGTCTATGCGACCGATCGCGGTGAGGCGGAGCGCCTCCTCTTGGCCCTGCATGCTGCGGAGAGCGTGTTTCAGTCGCTCTTCCCCGGGCGGCGCGGTTTACCCCGGGATCTGTCCGTCTACCTGATGGAGACCGGGCTTCAAAAGACCCCCTTCCTGGCCAACCACCCCGCCGTTAACGATGAGTATCGCGCTTTCCTGCAGAATCTGGGCGGGTCCGGAATCCAGGGTTCCAGAGACTTTGCGTTCTGGAGCGGCGACGCGCAGAGGCGAGCCGACGGCATCGTCCGCATCGCGCTCGGCTGGATGTTTCAGGGAGGGTTCGGCTTCTCGGTGGAATCCGGTTGGGCCTACGAAGGGTTCGGTCTCTACCTCACGCGCTTGATCGTTCGCACACGACTCACCTGGACCGCCCAGGCGGTACCCGATCTGGTCTCCGAAAGGGACTTCAATCCGCCTTCGCGACTGCTTTCGGGGTACGCGAACTGGATGGAACAGGCGCTTCGATTGTGGAACGCCGAGCGCGTCCCCGATTTCGGCGAGCTCATGAGAAAGAACGTCAATCAGCTCTCGGCCGAGGACGTCCTGGTGTCCTACGCACTCGCCGCCTATCTGCTCGAGGGGCAACCCGAGAAAATGGATCGCTTACTGCGCTTCACGGGCAGCGTAATGCCCATCGAAGAACAGGTCGAGCGCGCGTTCTCGTGGGACCTGGAGACGTTACGCGATCGTGCCGGTTGTTGGCTGAGCGAAAGGCGCTGATCCCGTGCGTTTCACCGGATTCGCCTGCTCTCTTCTCGCTTGCCTGACGGCGCTCTCGACGGTCGTGGGCGCCGGGGACCTGACCCTGCGCTGGAAGGGCAAGAACCACTCGCCCGCGGACCTGCCCGAGAACTTTCCTGAGGCGGCGCGCGCTTCCGTCCTTTTCTGGGCGCCGTGGTGCGAGGCCCACGGCTATCGCATGGATCTCGAGGAGCGGGCGCGCGTGCTCCTGATCACGCCGAGCGACAACCCGGCTCGCAAGAGACAGATGCGGTTGGTCGAGAGGGTCGTCGAGCTGTTTGAAAAGGAGTTTCGTGTCCCGGTTCGCGAGGAATCGGCGGAGAAACCGGCGCTGTCCTCCGACACGGGCGAAAAAGAAGAGCAGCCACGCGGCTTGCCGGAGGATCCCGAAGAGGGGCCCCACCCATGGGAGGTGCACGGGAAGAAGGATGTGAAGACGAACACGACGCGAACCTCGTGGGGGGCGGAAGAGGTCACCTTCGACCACGATCCGGCCGTGTTCGTGATTCCCCGCGTTCAGCGCCACTACATCCACTTGCTCGACCATCTCGCTTCGAGCTACGAGCACATGAAAGAGTGGAGCGAGGATGCCGGCGGCTTGCAGGGCTTCGTCCTTTCCTGGCCACTGACCGCTGCCTACCTGGAACGCCCGGACGGCGTGGACGAGTGGAGTCCCAACAACGAGTTGGTGAATCGGCTCGCGCGGCTGCTCTTCATGCGGCGCTACGGGAGGCAACCCTACTGGGCCGAGCTCGGTGTCGGGTGGCACTTCGAGGTCGAGTTGCTAGGCGGCGTCTATGTCTTTCCGTACCGCGACGAGTTCGTCTGGGCGGTCGAGCACGACGCCTGGCCTTCGGATCTCAAGCAACGCTTCGAT
Organism: Planctomycetota bacterium; assembly: GCA_002683825.1. Classification (GTDB taxonomy): domain Bacteria; phylum Planctomycetota; class UBA1135; order UBA1135. Next base: position 47,227 of record NYUD01000043.1, on the reverse strand, counting down.
GAGCGCAGGAAAGAACCGTTGCGGGCGGATGAGTTTTGCGACCTGAAGCGCGGTACCTATCGTCCCTTGGAAGCGCGCCTGTGTTTCGGTTTCATTGATTTCCTGGTGCGCGAGGGCCACCCGGCACTGCCCGCGGTCTTCGAAGCGATGCGGGCTCGCTATGAGGAAAAAAGCGTGGTCGAGACCGGCCAGTACACCTGGAAACGAGATCTCGCCTACGAGGTTCCCGCGGGCGAACAGGAGGACCTACTGCGCCTGCACCTCGGGGAGGACGTTTTTCAGCGCGCCTCGGCGGTTTTTCGCAGGGGGGTGGGGAAGAAGAGCCGGGAGTGACACCCGGGCTCCCCGCCCGGGTGTCACTCCCGGCTTGCTTTTCTCTTTTGCGGGCCAACAATCGAAGTCTCCTACGGCTCTCCGGGGGGGCCGTGATCTCGAAGGTTGAATGCCGCCGGGGCAGATCGAAGAGATGTTTTTATGAAAACGACACGCCTGGGATCGTTCTCTACCGGGTTTGAAGACGCGCTGCGCGGGCTGCAAGAAGAACTGGAGCGGTGCGGCGCGCAGATCGCCGGGCTTCCTACAGAAACGCACTGTGCAAATCTGGGAACGGCCTTCCGGGAACACGCCCGCGAACTCGGGCGCCTGTTCGAGCGACTATCGACGGAGCGTTCGACCGTGCTCCTCTTCGGTCCGCCGAACTCGGGCAAGTCGACCCTGATCAATGCGCTCACCCGTCGGAACCTGGTCGAGGTTTCGCCCCTACCCGGGTATCCGGCTCCGACCTTTGTTGAATACGGACCGCACAGCGAGACCACCTGCCATCGTTTCAACCGTTCGCAGCTGGAGGGATTGGGACCGCAGGCCGCGCAGGTCGAGCTGCGCCGTGCTCAGGCCGAGTTGGCTCGGAGCGTGCGGGAGTTGCGCGAAGCGGGCAAGGGCCTCGAGAAATTGCGCCAAGCCGGGACCGTTCGCCGTGTCGATGTCGCCGTGGCCTCATCGGAGTTGAAGCAAGGCCGCGTGCGTTTTGTCGAGTGCCCCTCGTCCGCCGCGCCCCTGTTCGACAACTATGCCGACATGCTGATGGGCTCCCATGCGGGGCCCAGCGCCGCCGTATTCGTCGTGCGTGCCAAGGACCTCTTCGACGAACGTTCCTTCGACGGCATTCACGAGTTGCTTTCGCTGTACAAGAAAGTGCTCGTGGTGGTGAACCTTGACCGTGAAAGCCGCGATCTCTCGGACGGTGGGGCCGTCGTCGCCGGATTGGAAACATCGGAGCCTGTACGCCTGATCGAGGTCTTCGAAAACCTTTGCACCCAGCCCAAGCTGCTCCAGGCGATCAAGGACGAGTGCGTGCGTCTGTTCCCGATCGACCTTCTGAACGCCGCCGAACAGTCGATCCAGAGCTCCTCGAACTCGGACGCCCCGGATGGCGAGCTTCCGTTCGATGCCCTGATGGAGTCGATTCCGAGCGATCCGCTGCGGGAGCCGGTCCCGAGCGACCTGTTGGGAGAGCTCGAACAGCGTTTGTCGGTAGCCGTCGATGAATCCGAAGAGCTTTCGACCCTCGTCAAGAGCACGCTGCGACGCTCCCGGGAGATTTTCGGAGAAATCCTGCAGTTGCTCGAGTCCTCCGAGCTCTCCAGCGCGTTGTCTGAGCACGAGCGTGCGCGCCGCGCGCGGGAGCAGAATCTCGAGATCGAGGAGACGCTGAAGCGAATGATCGCGCGCAGCGAGCGCGAGTGGGAGCTGGAACCTTGCTTCGGCCAATTGCGCGAAACGCTCAACGCTCGGGCCCAGCAATCCAGCGACGCCTTGCGTGCCGAGCTACGCCCGATCTTCGTGTCCCTCCTGGAGGACTGGTTCCAGTCGGACGAGAGTCTCGAGGAACTCGTCGGAGGTACTCTGGCGACTCGGCTCGCCGATGCGGGTTCCGAGATTTATCGAACCGTCGCCCTGGCGTTGCGGTCCGAATGGCATCCCGTCAGCTCTGGTTTCGACGAGCCGACACTGACGGAGTTCGATCGAACCGGGATCGACCCGAGCGCTCACCAGGATGCCGCGGGGGACGGCCTTACCGCCTTCGAGGATTCCCAGCCCTTGCGTCCCCTGGATCTCGAAGCCGTCAAGTTGCGTCCCCGGTTCTTCGACCATCTGCTCTTCCGTTCGGGGGCCCGACTTCGTCGCAAGGTCTTCGGTCCGGCCACGGCTCCGTCCAAGGTTGTTACGAGCAAGGAGAAATCCAGGCGTTTCGATGAGGAGGCTCGGGTCGAAATACGCAGCAACGTCGTCGAACGGATCAATATCTATCTTGCCGATCTCTGCCGACGCCTGGCCGCCGACGCGACCGGTCAGCAGGTGTCGTTCTTCGTCAATTCGATTCGGGACGAGGCGCAGATTCGCCTGGGCGCGCTCGCTGCGCCTCGAGAAATGCTCGAGCAGCGCATCGCAGCCGTCGAAGAGCTGCACCGTATGACCGAGATCCTGGCGGCCGTTCGCTCCGCTTCCGTGGAGAATCTGGAACCCCTGGCCGCCCGCCACGCGCATGTGGATCTAGAGGTTCTGGTTCCGCAAGCGACACCGATTCCCATGGTCTTGTCGGCAGCGGCCGATCTTGCCGGAAACACTTCACGCGCAGAGACGCAGACGCAGAGCCCCGACTAGCTTCCAGCGGGCTTCGCCTCGGACCGGCGCGGCACGTTGAGGTCTACCTCGCCCTTCCTGCGAACTTTGCAGTCTGATCTAGGGCTCCGGCTCCTAACTGTCCTTGCGGCGGAAGAACAGCTCGACCATCACACGTAGATCGCGGCGCAGCTTCTCGGGGTTCTCCGACCCCTGCGTTTCCGCATAGAGGATCGCCCGGTTCACGAAGTCCTCCACGTTCGTTCGGTACCTCACCAACCGTAGCGGATGGATACCCAGGTAGCTCGAGATCGAGGAGTTGGCGACAAAGTGCTCGTGCAGGGCTTGATACGCATAGAACTTGCCCAGGTGCGCTGCAAGCGAAGGTTGATGGCTGAGCAATGCGATCGCTTGAGCCTGGGGCAACTCACGATAGGCCTCAGGAACGACGTAGGCATCCGTGCGAAAGCCCAACGAGCTGAGCAATCGGCGCATGCTGGTGTTTTCCGTTACCTGCCGTCGGCTCAACGCGAGCGTATAGCCCAGCTTGTCTTCAAGTAGATAGGAGACGTACTCCGAGCACGACATGGCGGGATCGTCGGGATCGTGGTGGGGGTCGTATCGAATGTTCTCGTCGAGGGACTCCTTGGCGGCGGCGACGAGGCGTTCACCGATGTCGGCGCCGAAGATCCGCTGCGGCAGTCGCACGACTTCGACGGTCTCGTAGCGCTCGAGGAATTCGTTGAAGCTGACCTTCTGGACGCCCCCACGAAAGCGCGCCGCGAAGTTGTCCGTCGCCGCCAAAAGGTGCAGTTGCGGCCACGATTCGAACACGTAGAACCTGCCTCCCTCGCGGGCCAGGATGCCCATGTGGCTGTAGTAGGTGAATTTCTTGAAGGTGAGGGTCTGTCCCAAGGACTGGGGCCTGCCGTTCTTGGCGAGCAGGAGGTCGCCGGAGTGCAAGCCGGCGGTCGCGGGGTGGTAGGCCGAATTCAGTTTCTCGGCGCGGTGCGGGCCGCTCTCGGGCGTGAAATCCAGCCGGTGGACTCCCGGGGGCTTCTTGGGTGCGGCGCTTGTCTCCAGGCCGAAACGCTCCGCCAAGAGGGAGTCCATCTCGTCCGGATCCAGCTTTTCGACGTATTCGCTGGTCTCCAGTGCGTCTAGCGTCTCGTTGGGAACAAGAAGCGAGATCGGAAAGGCCCTACAACCGCTGAGAAGGCCCAGCAATAGAGCCCACTTCAGGAGGGTTCGGAGGGTGGAGAAAGGCGTACGGGGTATCACGGCTCGGGCTTTCTGGGGAGGACGAGTATCCTTCTAGGCTCTACAGTATCGGCGAACCACCCACCCGAATCGGAGCCCGATGGAGATCGACATGGACACCTTTGCGCCCGCGCGTGCGGATCTTTTTTCGTTCGGCCTCTGGACGGTTGGCAATGTCGGCAGGGATCCGTTCGGAGGGCCGGTGCGGGAACCGATGGCTCCCACCCACATCGTCCGCAAACTGAGAGAATGCGGCGCCTACGGGGTCAATCTGCATGACAACGACCTGGTTCCGCCGGGGACCTCGGCTGCCCGGCGCGATGCGATCGTCGCGGATTTCAAGGCCGCGCTCGAGGACACCGGAATGGTATGCCCGATGGCGACCACGAACCTTTTTTCCCACCCCGCCTTCAAGGACGGTGCCTTTACGGCGAACGATCCGTTCGTGCGCGCCTTTGCCTTGCGGAAGACGATGGCGGCCATCGATCTGGGGGTCGAGTTGGGGGCCAAGATCCAGGTCTTCTGGGGCGGTCGAGAAGGGGTCGAGACGGACGCTTGTCGCGATCCGCGGGAGGGAATCCGCCGCATGCGCGAGGCGCTGAACTACCTCTGTGCCTACGTCAAGGACAACGGGTACGACTTGCGTTTTGCTCTGGAAGCCAAACCGAACGAGCCCCGCGGAGACATCTACTTCGCGACGACCGGGCACATGTTGCACTTCGTCGATTCGCTCGATCAGTCGGAGATGGTCGGCGTCAACCCTGAGGTTGCGCACGAGAACATGGCCGGGCTGTCGATGGTCCATGCCGTGGCCCAGGCGATGGAGGCGAAAAAATTGTTCCACATCGACCTCAACGCCCAGAAAATCGGCCGCTACGACCAGGATCTGCGCTTCGGTTCAGAGGACCTCAAACAGGCCCTCTTGCTCGTTCGCTTGCTGGAAGGGACGGCCGGTGGCGACCGCTACGAAGGGCCGCGACACTTCGACGCCCACGCGTATCGCACGGAGGACGAAGAGGGCGTGTGGGAGTTCGCGCGCGGGTGCATGCGGACCTACAAGATTCTCCACGCGCGAGCGCGTTCGTTCGATGCCGACCCCGAGGTGCGGGAGATCATCAAGGACCCAAAGGATCCGAAAAGCATGGAAGTCGATGGGCTCTGCAAAGGCTATGACGCAAACAAAGCCCGGGCCCTGCGAGAATGCAAGCTGGATCCGGAGGCCCGGGGGAAGCGCGGCCTTGGCTATGAACGCCTGGATCAACTCCTGATCGAGCACTTGATGGGTGTTCGCAGCTGCGCTTGAGCATGGCGGGCCCGTTCTATCTCGGACTGGATATCGGAACCCAGAGCACCAAGGGCGTCGTGATTGACCCCGCTTCCCGCGGGATCGTTGCACGGGCGTCCGTTTCCCACGGTTTGATCGAGGGGCTTGCGCCCGGAGCGGCCGAGCAGCATCCGCACACCTGGTGGGAGTCTGTTTGCGAGGTCGTCGGCCACTTGCATTCACAGGGAACATTCGATCCCAAGGCGCTCGCAGGCATCGGAGTCTCCGGCCAGCAGCACGGCTTCGTTGCGCTCGATGCGAACGACCGCGTCCTGCGCCCGGCGAAGCTGTGGTGCGATACGACATGCGCGGAGGAGGCGGAAGAGCTTTCGCGCGAACTGGGCCGGACGATACCGGCGGGTTTCACGGCTCCGAAGATCCTCTGGATGAAGCGGCACGAGCCCGAATTGTTCGCACGTCTGCATACGGTCCTGCTGCCGCACGACTACATCAACTTCAGGCTTACCGGGACCAAGACGATGGAGGCCGGCGACGCTTCTGGGACGGGGCTCTTCGACGTCGTCGAAAGACGCTTCGATGCTCCTTCGATGGCGACGATCGAGGCCGGGCTGTCCGATCGTTTCCCACGGTTGGGTGAAGTCGGGGAGCCGGCGGGGGCGTTGCAGCCCTGCGCCGCCGAAGAGCTCGCGCTTCAAAGCGGCATTCGTGTGGCTCCAGGAGGTGGTGACAACATGATGAGCGCCATCGGATCCGGGGCGACGCGGCGGGGCATCGGGGTCCTTTCCCTCGGCACCTCGGCCACGATTTTTGCCTACTCCGATCGACCTATCGTCGACCCCGACGGCGCGATCGCTGCGTTCTGCGATTCGACGGGTGCGTGGCTGCCCCTCCTGTGCGTGATGAATGCGACGGGTGTGATCGAAGAGGTCGCGAGCGCTTACCGTGGCCAACACGATCTGAACTCGCTGACACGTGCTGCCAGGGATGTGCCGCTGGGGTGCGACGGAATCCTCTTGCTGCCGTTCCTGCAGGGCGAACGCGTTCCCAATCTGCCCCATGCCCGCGGGGTGCTGCTCAATATCTCGCCCGGTACGCTGAGCCCTGGTCACCTGTTCCGCGCGGCCCTCGAGGGCACGGCCTTGAACCTGGCCTGGGGGTTCGAGCGCCTGCGCAAGCTGGGGATCGAGCTCGAAGATCTACGGGTCGTAGGAGGAGGTTCGAAGAACGAGCTCTGGCTGGCCATTCTCTGCGATGCGATCGGAGTGCCCGTCCAGCGTTTGGCCGAGCCCGAGTCGGCTGCCCTGGGGGGTGCTCTGCAAGCGCGCTGGGTTTGTGAGAGGGGAGCCGGAGCCTGCGCGTCGATCGATGAGATCGCGAACGACTTCGTGTCCCTCGCAGGGACACCCATCAGGCCCGTCGCCGCTCGGCGGCGGGCCTATGGAGAACTGCTCGAGCGCTTTCGCGTGGAAACCCGGCGGAACTTCGCAAGTGCCGTCTAGTACTCGATGCCTAGCATCAGCTCTTCGCGAAAGCGGCGGGAAGATCGCTGGGTGCATCACGATGAAGACGGTGGTTAGCAATCTGCCGTTGAATTTTTGGACGGAGTCCCTCACAAGGTGGCTGGAGAGGGTCAGCTGAGCTAAGTCGCGGCTGCATGGGCCGAGCGAATGAGAGTTCGTTCGTTCAACGGGGGTCTTTCCTTACAATACACCGCGATGCTGACTCCCAACGTCGTTCCTGATTTCACGGGTCTTCGCGTTGCCGTTGTGGGCGATTTGGTTGCGGATCATTATCTGTTTGCCAGACCCGGTAGGCTCTCGCGGGAAGCGCCGGTGATGGTGCTGCGCCACTGCGGCGAAGAGGTCTGCCCCGGCGGCGCGGCGAGCGCAGCGCTCAACCTCTGGAACCTGGGAGCGCAGACTCTGGTCCTGGGCGTGGTTGCAAAGGACTTCAATGGTCGCGAGGTGCTGCGCCAGCTCGAGCAGGGTCAGATCGACGTTTCCGGCGTGATGCCGATCGACGATTGGGTGACGCCGTGCAAGACGCGGATCCTCGGCTCCGATTCGGGGCGTACGATGCAGCAGCTCTTGCGGATCGATCGCGAACCCGATGTGCTCGTTCGGACCGAGGTACGCAGCGCCATCGCAAAGAAACTTGCTTCGTTGGCGGGTAGCATCGACGCACTCTTGATCTCCGACCACGGTTACGGTTTGGTCGGCCCCGAGGTCGCCAAAGCGGCCCACGAGATCCAGGAGGCGGGCGCGGTGTGCGTGCTGGATCCGCGCGGCGACTTTTCAGCCTTCCGTGGAATCAGCGCGGTTCTCCCCAACCTTCGCGAACTCGGTATGGCTACCCATCGCCAGGTCGAGGATCTCATGTCCCACGCGGCCCTGGCCGAAGCGGCGCGCGAGCTTCTATGCCGTAACGGACCGGAGAAGCTCCTGGTCACACTCGGCAATGGCGGCATGGTTCTCTTCACGCGCGATGAGCCGCAGGGGATCACGGTTCGCGCCGCCGGAGAGCAAGCGGTGATCGACGTTTCGGGGGCAGGGGAGACCGCTGCGGCGGCTTTCACCCTCGCTCTGGCCGCCGGCCTCGAAGGACCGCGGGCGATGCGTCTTGCGAACGCGGCTGCCGGCGTCGTCGTTATGGAGTCGGGGACGGCGCCCTGTCCGCTGTCGCGCCTGCGTTCCGCGTTGCCGAACGCTCCGCAGCCGAGCCAGGTTTCGCAGCCGGCCCCCGTCCGGGGATGAGCTCCGACCGCGCTTTCGAAGAGAAACGCGCTCCGCTCTGGTTCTTTCCGGTGGGGATCTTCATCGGGTGGATCGGTACGTTGTGCGGGATCGGTGGAGGGCTCTTCGCCGGGCCATTGCTGCACCTTGTGCAAGGCCAGGCCCTGAAACGTGCTGCCGCCACCGCTCTCTGCTTGGTCTTCGCGACGACCAGTGCGTCTACCGTGACCGAGGCCCTGCAGGAGAACTCGCTGCTTTCGTGGCGCCTCATCTTGCCCCTGGTCGCAGGGGTGCTCGCGGGAGCGCAGGCGGGTTTTTTCTTCGCACAGAGACTCTCCGAGCGGAGACTCAAGATGGTCTTTGTCTTCGTGATGTTCTTCGCCGGTCTGCGGATCCTGTTTCCTTCAGCCGCTTCCGCCGAGCTGGGCGAGGGAGTCTCGAGCTTCGGCGTAAGGACCGTGCTCGCGGCGCTTTGCAGCGGATTCGGCGGCGGATTCGTTTCACCGATCCTTGGCGTCGGTGGGGGGCTCTTGATGGTGCCCGGGCTCTTCTTCGCGATCGACGGGTTGTCCTTTACGACCGCCCGGGCGACCAGTCTCGCCGGTGGGATGGTGGGCTCCTTTCGATCGATCTGGCTGCACGCGAGAGCAGGTAACATCGCCTTTGCGCTCGGTATTCCCCTGGCACTGGGCGCGCTTATCGGGGCGTCGGTGGGTGTCTTTGCCGCGCGCTACGATCCGTTTGTTCAGCTTGGAAAGAATCTACTGGGCGTCCTCTTGGTTGCGCAGTCGATTCGTCTAGCTCGGCAGACCTGGGGTTCGCAGAGCACACTCACAGAGCGAAGTGAGAGGGACTCGCACACTTGATCGAAGCGAGTCATGACGACTTGAAGAGACGCAGACACTTCTGTGTGTCCAGCTCAGCGCTCCGCAATTGCTTTCCGCTCTTTCTCGGCCCGGTGTTTCTTCTCGCGTCCGCCTGCGGCGGTTCGGACGGCGTGAAGGCTCTTTCGTAACGGCGTCAGGGGGGGTGCGGATCACCGCATCGGCTAGAGCCCCAGCGTGACCATCTCCGCGTTGCAGAGCACCGCCCCTCCAGCAAGGCTGAACGTGAACCCCTGGGCCGTTCCCATACGACCGAGAAGCCCCGCTTGCGCCGGGATCGGCAGGGAGATCGTGTCGATCGAACCGCCGGAAGCGACGATTGCCGTCTGGAAGTGCGTACTCGAGAGATCCACCAGCAACTCACCGGCGGGGATCGTGGGGCCGATCGAGCTGTCGGAAAAGATCAGCAATCCGGAAAAGCCCGCGCCGCCGGGGTGCCCCGCGGCGTTGATCACCACCTCCCAGTTCGTGCCGAGCACAGGTGGGGCCGTGCTGCCCATGCAGGTGGGATTGATGCCGGATCCGTTGAAGAAGGTTGCGGTTGCCAGGGGGCCTGTGGGATCGACCGGCTCGAAGGGCCAGCTGTTGGAGAGGCTGTGGTGACCCGTCTCGCCGATACGTACGTGGATGGCGCCGGGACCGGCTTCGATGGGGACCTGAACCGTGATCTGGGAGCCGCCGCCGCTCGAGTTCAGGCCACGGACGATGACGCGCGGATCGCCGTTCGTTTGGGTGATTGCGGCGGGTGTGAACCACACGTCGTTGTCGTTCGAGGTAAAAAAGTTGCCGCTTATCGTCAACGTGCGAGCGATCGGCTCGAAGACGGCTGCCGTGATCGTCGGTTTGTCGGCGGAGCGCGGGCCGTAGATGCACTGCAGGCCTGCGATGTCGTCGTTGTTGATCGAGCGCTCGCTCTCCGACCCCGAGTTGGCGGATGGGAACATCGTAGCACCACCGTCGCCGGAGTGGCCCAGGCCCAGGGCGTGACCGTACTCGTGCGCCATGACTCCCTGAAGGTCGAACTGTCCGCTCGGAGTGTTGCCCGGCCCATCGGCCCAGGTGCGGTTGTCGCAGAATCGGATGCGCCAACCGATCGAGAAAGAGGACTCCGTGAAGGCCAGCGTTCCGCCTCCGCAGGAACCGATCGCCGAGACGATGTTGTCGACCGTCGTTCCGACACCGTTCGTATTGCCCATCCAGGCGGGCTCGAAGTCGGCGTTGCCGCTACCGAGAAAAGCCTGGGTAGAATCACCGCTCCCGTCGCCATGGCCCGTACCCCATTCGATCGTTCCCTTCCAGATGGCCATTTCGAGACCGAAGAAGCCCGGGAAGTTCGCGTCCGCCGTTTGATTGTCGTTCGATTGGGCGTCGGCAAAGTTGTCGAAGACGCGGAAGCTGCGTTCGGCCACGGCGAGGTCGCCGCCCAGTTTGGAGAAGGCCGGGGCGCTTCTGGCGGGGGCCAGGAGGAACGCAGCGGTCGACAAGAGACAGGCGGCAAGGAGCAGTCGGAGCTGAAGACGCATGGGGGGGACCAGGTCGTTGGGGAAAGGCGAGAGTTCCAGCCTATCCCAAGAGAGCCGTTCCCTGTACTGCTAGGCGTAGATCCCGCGAATCTGGTCGGCTGATGCGACCCGCTCGACCGCCAGCATGTTGGCCGCCATCCGCATCCGCACCCCGTAGCGCAGCTGAAATTCGCATACCTCGGTCCATGCTTCCGCCATGAAACGCGTCAGGCGCTTGTGCAGCACGGAGTCGATCCAGGAGAATCCCTGGCGATTCTGCACCCATTCGAAGTAGTCCCCCAGAACTCCCCCCGCGTTCGCGAGGATGTCGGGCACGACCGGGATGCCTTGATCGTGGAGAGCGCGGTCGGCCCGAGCGGACACCGGGCCGTGCGCACCTTCGATGATCAACCTGGCCTGGATTTCGCGCGCGTTTCGTGAGTGGACCGCGTTGGCGACGGCACAAGGAATCAGCGCGTCGCAGGGAAGCTTCAGCATCTCACGATTGGTGATTCGTTCGAAGTCTCCCTCGAGTCCGTCGAACCTGCCTTCTTGCGCGCGCCCGGCGAGAATTGTCGGGATGTCCAGGCCGTTTTCGTTATAGAGCCCGGTCGCCACGTCGGAGAGACCGACCACCTTTTGACCATCGGCATAGAGGATGCGCGCCAGGGTTCCTCCGACCGTACCCGCTCCCTGGATGATGATGCTAGCCCCGTGCTCGCGGAGCTGATACAGCTCGAGCGCCAGGCGCAGGATGACGCGTAGTCCAAAGGCGACCGACTCCAACCCCATGCGCGAACCGCCCAGTTCGGTGGGCTTGCCCGTGACGACGGCGCTTTCTGTATAGCGGCGATGATTGGAGACGGTGTCCATGATCCAGGCCATCATCTCCTCATCGGTACCGATGTCGGGCGTGAGGATGTCCCGCTCGGGGCCGATGATGTCGATCAGGTCGGCGGTGTAGCGTCGCACGGCGCGTTCGACCTCGCCGCGGCTGCGCTGCGGGGGATGGATCCGAATTCCGCCCGCGGCGCCGCCGAATGGAATGTTGACGACGGCGCATTTCCAGCTCATCCAGCCCGCCAGCGCACGTAGCTCGTCGACGCGCAACCGGCTGTGCAGTCGCATCGGTCCTATGAAGGGACCCATCCCCTGGTTGTGCTGTACGCGATAGCCCTCGAAGACGGTCCAGGTGCCGTCGTCGAGCTGTACCGGAACCGATACCATCATCTCGCGGTCCGGTTTGCGCATGATCGCGTAGTTCGATGGATCGATGCCCAGGTGTGCGGCGGCCTCGTCGTAGAGGCTCATCATCGTCGCGAAGGGCGACTCGTCGTCGAGCTCGGGAGTGCTGGGAAGCATGCGCGCTTCGGAAGCGGCTTCGGTGCTCATGCGAAAATTCCGCGCAGGCGATAGACCGTTGCGACCCGGTCGAGCGCGAGGATATAGGCGGCCTTTCTCAGCGAAACGTTGTTCTGTTTGGCCGTCGTGTGAACCTCGTTGAACGAGTTGACCATCGTCTGCTCGAGTCGGGCGTTGACGATGTCTTCGGTCCAGAAGTAGCCCATGCGATCCTGGACCCACTCGAAGTAGGAAACCGTGACTCCGCCGGCATTGGCCAGGATGTCGGGGACGACGACCACTCCGCGTTCCTCGAGCTTTTCGTCGGCTGCGGCCGTCGTCGGGCCGTTGGCGCCTTCCACGATCAGTCTGGCGCGGATCGTGTCCACGTTCTTGGACGTGATCTGGTTTTCCGTGGCGGCCGGTACCAGCACGTCGCACTCCAGCGTCAATTGTTCGGAGTTGGGCAGATGCTCGGCCTCGGAGAAGCCGTCGAGCCGCTTCTGTTCGCGCAACCACGCCATCACCGCCGGTACATCAAGACCCTTGTCGTTGTAGACCGTGCCGTACATGTCGGATATCGAGAGGACCTTGTAGCCCTCGCGGTGGAGCAACTCGGCTCCCACGCCGCCGACGTTGCCCGAGCCTTGCACGACGACGCGCGTCTCTTCCGGGCGCAAGCCCATCGTCTTCAGCGCTTCGCGTGTCGAGATCATGACACCGCGGCCGGTAGCCTCGAGACGCCCCTTGCTACCTCCGAGAATCAAGGGCTTGCCCGTTACGACCGCGGTCGCCGTACGACGCACGTGCATGGAGTAGGTATCCATGATCCATGCCATCGTTTGTTCGTTCGTGTTCACGTCCGGCGCCGGCACATCGCGATCGGGCCCGAGAATGTCCATGATGCTGGCCGTGTAGCGCCGCGTGATGCGCTCGAGCTCGCCGAGGGACAGTTTGCGCGGATCGCAGACCACGCCGCCCTTCGCGCCGCCGAAGGGGATGCCGACGATCGAACACTTCCACGTCATCCAGGCAGCGAGCGCGCGGACTTCGTCGAGGTGCACGTCCGGTGCGAATCGAATCCCACCCTTGCACGGCCCGCGCAGGAAGTTGTGCTGGACCCGGTAGCCTCGGAATACCGACAGCGAACCGTCGTCCATCAGGACCGGAATCGCAACCGTCAATTCCCGGTCGGGCGTGCGGAGCACTTCGCGGATCCCAGGGTCGAGCTCGAGGTGGTTGGCGGCACCGTCAAAACGCCGGGCCATCGCCTTGAAGGGGTTGAATTCGTCCTTTTGAACGCTGGCCGAAGCTACGACTGCACCGTCGGACATGGCTCTGTCGCGGGGTCTTGGTTAGCCCACGCTTCTGTTTTACGGTTGTCTGAGGAGGGGAGCCCCGTCTCGGGCTTCCCAAGAGTTCACTATCAGAGCGCTCTATCGGCTCAGGGGGAACCCTGGGCAAGTGATTTCCCCGACACGTTTGACCCGAAAGCTACGACGGAGTTGGATCGTGCCATGCCGATCTCGGGACATCTTTGGATTCGAGCACCCAATTGGGTGGGTGACCTGGTCATGTCGACCCCCATCCTCAGGGAGGCCTCTTCTTGCGGGCGCTTCGAGAAGGTCTCGATCGGAGTCCGCTCACACCTCACCGAGATCCTTGCCGACGGCCCGCTTGAGCCTCACCTCGTGCCGATCGCCTCGAATCGCGAGGAGATCGCGCGTATCTCGGAAGTGCGGCCGGATGTGGCGCTGTTGCTCTCGAATTCGCCGGGGGCCGCCTGGCGGGCTCTTCGTGCGCGGGTTCCCGTCCGGGCCGGAGCCTCCCTCGGGGGGCGCAGGTGGCTCTTGACCCACAGGGTCACCCCTCCCTCGCGGGACGGCCGGCGCCTGCCCTATCCCACCCGCGAGTTGATGGCTCGCATCGCGGCCCTGGTCGGGATCGAGGCGGGCGCTTCGCCCTTGCACCTGGACGTAGGCGATGAGACGTGCGAGGCCGCCCACCGCGAGCTCTCTGCGCTCGGTCTCGAGGAGGGCGAGCCCTACTGCATGAGCGCGCCGTCGGCCGCCTTCGGTGCGGCCAAGGCCTGGCCCCCCGCACACCACGCGGCGGTCCTGGACGCACTGTACGAACGCCTCGGGTGGCGCGGAGTCCTGTGCGGCGCTCCGGGCGAGGAGCCCGTGCTGGCGGCCGTCGCGGCGGCCGCACGTCACCCCGTGATCGATCTTTCGCCCTGCGAGCGCACCCTCTCCCGATTGAAGGCCTGGGTTCGGGGCGCCCGATTGGTGCTCAGCAGCGATTCCGGACCGCGCTGGGTGGCCGGGGCCTTCGGCGTTCCCTGTGTTTGCCTGATCGGGCCGAACTACCCCGAGCTCACGCCGCCGCTTCCCGGCTCGGCCGTGCTGCGGGTCGAGGACCTCGAGTGTTCGCCGTGCATCCGTCACAGCTGCCCCCTGGGTCATCATCGTTGCATGGAGGAACTCCCGCCCGAGCGTGCGATCGCGGCGGCGCTGGACCTCGTATCCCCTTGAAGTCGGCCGTACCATGCATCGTATGAGCGTACGCGAGGATTTTCCCGGCGATATTCCGGACGAAGAGGGCCTCTGCGGCGTCGAGCGCGAGGGCGATCTTTGCTGGCTGACGATCCAGCGTGAAGAGGTTTTGAACTGCCTCTCTTTCCCCACGCTGCTGCGGATGCGCACGCTTCTGGAAGAGCTGCGCGAGGATCTCTCCATCCGTTGCATTCTCTTCACCGGTGCCGGTCAGAAGGCCTTTTGCGCGGGTGCGGACCTCAAGGAGCGCCGCACCATGCCAGACGAGCGCGTGCCCCGGTTCGTACGGAACATCCGCGCTCTCATGGACGATGTCGAGGCGATGCCGCAGCCGACGATCGCCGTCATCGGCGGCTTCGCCTTCGGTGGTGGGATGGAGCTAGCGCTTTCCTGCGACCTGCGCGTCGCTGCTCCCCACGCCAAGCTGGGACTGACGGAAGTCTCTCTGGCCATCATTCCCGGAGCCGGGGGAACCCAGCGTCTGCCGCGACTGATCGGCAAGGCTCGCGCGAAGGAATTGATCCTGACCGGTCGTCGTATCGACGCCGAGGAGGCCGAGCGCATCGGCTTGGTGAACAGCATCGCGCCGGAAGGGAAACTCTTCGAGCACGCCTCCGAACTCGCGCGGGCCATCGCAGCTAACGGTCCCATCGCCGTTCGCGCCGCGAAGGCCGCCATCGACGTGGGGTGCGAGATGCCGAAGTCAAAAGGGCTGGAGCACGAAGCGCGCTGCTACGAACGGGTTCTAGGAACCGAGGATCGTCTGGAGGCCCTGGCGGCCTTCACGGAGAAGCGCAAACCGGTGTTCCAGGGCAGGTAGGAGCTACTCCTCCAGATCCACGCCTAGTCCATCTACGATCCGGTTTGCATAGGCGTAATACGCCACGACTTCGGCCATTCCCAGGACCTCCTCGTCCTTGAAACCGGCGTCTCTCAAAGCCTGCACATCGGTCCGTTCCATCTTCGAGGGGCTCAGGGTCAGCTTTCTCGCGTAACGCAGCATCGCCAGTCGCCGCCCATCCAGACCCGCCGTTTCAAAGTCCTCGACGATTCGAGCGACCGCCTCTTCGTCCTTCATCAAGCGGAGCAGACCGCGCCGGTGATGGGTGATTCAGTAGTGGCAGCCGTTGAGCGAGCTGACGACGCAGGCGATCATTTCCCGCTCGACCTTGCGCAGGCCGGGGGTTGCGCGCATCGCCGCTCGGTAGAGAGTCCAGTGAGCCCGGAGGCCCTCGGGATTCAGCCCGTGGACCTTGAGAACGTGGTCGACCTTGCCGCTGCGGGGGTCGAGCATCTCCCCATAGAGGCGTTTGAGATCGGAACCAGCCTCGGTTTCAGAGATCGTTCGAATCCAGGCCACGCGGTCCTATTCCTCGGACGGATCCTCGATTCCGATGACACCGATGTCCGCCACGACGATGGCGTTGGGCGGAATTCTTGCCCTGCCCCGCTTGCCGAAAGCCAGCTCCGGAGGGATCACGATCTTGCGTTTGCCACCCACCCGCATGCCCTGCAGGCCGAGCCTGATCCCATCGAGCTGGGCATCGGCGACCTTGAAGGAGACGGGCTTCGCGCGTGACTTCGTGTTGAAGATCGCTTGGTTGTCGAGCAGGACCAGGCGGTAGTGGACCTGGACGACCGAGTCGGCGGTCACGATCTCACCGTCGCCCACGATGAAGTCATGGACTTGCAGACCCGAATCGAGGGGGGTCGCAACCTCGCCCATCATCGGGTCTCCGGCATAGCGATCCAGCTTGATCCTCATGCGGACCATGTGTTTGTCAGCAGGTGTCACCATGTGCCACCGACGGAACTTGCCTTTGGGATGCGAGCTGAACATCTCGAGCTCGTAGCGCCGATCCTGGCCCTGGGCCTTGAACGTGATCTTTCTGGCGTGCGGTGTATGACCGAACTTGGCCGCTGCAACCTCGATGGCATCCTCGAGCAGGACCGAGGCCTCGAAGAGTTCGGCGTGCACGAGTTCCTCCGTCACTTCCCCGTGATCGAAACAGGCTTCGCCGCTGAATTCGCCCTTGAGGAATTCTCCGTTGTCCGCGGCCAGGCGCACAAATTCGGAGTCCGTCGTGCCCAGGCGCCACAGTTCGATCAGGTAGTAATCCCGTTCCCCCGAGATCAGGCGTGCGCCGGCTGCACGAACGGTCTCCGGATCCGGATCCGGAGCCTGCTGGCGGGCCATCTTGACCGCGTTCTGAAGGTCGATCTTTGCGCTTTCTAGCCGCTCCCACCAGACCGAGTTGGGTTCCTGGACCCGCGTGTAGTCGAAACAGGGTTTGGGGGCGAACGGGGTGTTGGATTCGCTCACCTTGAAAGGGGGTTGAGAGCCCTTCTGAGCGATTGCCGTGGCGCCGAGGAGGGAGAACGCGAGGAGATAGGCGGAAGGTTTCGACATGACGATAGGGGGAGCTTTCTTCAGGGAGCTCCTTGTTCGAGTTTTGACCACGATTTCCCCGCGGGCACCCCACCGAGACTCGGGGCCGCGATTTGGAGATTCGGTGGCCGGTTCCACGGTGTGGAGGCCCCTCGAAGACCTCGGAGGAGCGCAGGGTATCCGATCCTGCTTTACGAATCCCACCCCGATCCGTTGGGGGGAATGCGCAACAGAACGGCG
This sequence comes from Planctomycetota bacterium, assembly GCA_002683825.1. Classification (GTDB taxonomy): domain Bacteria; phylum Planctomycetota; class UBA1135; order UBA1135. The sequence continues at coordinate 30,420 of NYUD01000043.1, read as the reverse complement.
AATCGTATCCTGCGCTTCCTGTGACCTTCAGCGACTCCGAGAACGGGCTTTTCTCCCCGGAGGACATCCAACGCCTGATGCGGATCGAATACGACCGCGTTATCAGGTACGGGATTTCCTGCTGCCTCATGCTGGTCGAGGTCGATCGACTCGGCTATCTCCAGGACCTCTACGGGGTCGAGTCCAAGGAGAAGATTCTCCAGGGCATCACGGAGCTTCTGCACACCGTGACAAGCGACTTAGAACCCGTCGGCTGTCGTCAGGAAGACCGGATTCTGGCCGTGTTTCCTCACGCGACCCAGGAGGAGGCTGCGGCCGTGGCCCGGCGGCTCCTGGAGGGGGCCCGGCGACTCGAATTCCAGAGCGACGGGCGATCGCTGCGGGTGACTCTTTCGGTGGGCCTCGCCGTGGCCGAAGCAGCGAGCGGGCTGAACTTCGATCACTTTCTGCGGGCGACGGAGGAGGCGGTGACGAAGGCGATCGATGGGGGCGGGGATCGCTCGGTCGAATGCCATCCCGCGGCGGAGCCGTCCCCCTCGTCGGCCGGGTCCCCGGAGCCCCCCGAAGACACGGGTTCGGGCGGGGCCTCCGCTTCGCCCGGTTCGGAGGAGCCGGAACTCCAGGCCGTTCTCGGGGACGAGCCCGCCGAAACCGGGTCCGCCATTTCCGAGGGTCTGGGAAAGGGAGCCTGGGCCGACCAGATCCGGACGCTCTTCCGTCGGCTCGGGCCCCGGACGCCCGGGCTCGACCGGATCGAGAACCAGGTGATCAAGATCACCGAAGAGAGTCTCGTTAGCTTCGACGCGCATGGCGAGGCGTGCGAGGAGGATCGCCGTCAGATCGACATCCTCGAAGGGAGAGTCGCAAAGTTGAAGCTCATGCTGGATGCGACGGAAGACGAGCTTCACCGTCTCGCGCTGGAAAAGGGTGTCGATCCGGGAATAAAGTCGATCTACAGGTCGGTCCAGGGCCTCGCCACCGACTCGGGCGATTATGCGAGGAAAAAGGACATTCTTGGGTTGATCTACGAGGCCAACCTGCGATTGCTGGAGAAGTTGCGGGGCGGTGCTTGACAGAACACCGCGGATTTTCGTTCCTTCTCGTCCCTACTTCCCCCCACCTACCGAACACTTGGCGATGAAAAAAGGGTCTTCAAGCAAGGACCATGGCGTCCTTTACCTCGGGATCGACCTGGGCACGTCCCGTACCTCCGTTTCGGCGAGTAACGGCGTCCGCGACACGGTCGCTTCCTTTGTCGGATATCCCAAGGACGTTATCAGTCAGAAGCTCCTCAAGCGGGATGTCCTCTTTGGCTCGGAAGCGGTCAAGCACCGGCTGTCGCTGGACTTCTTTCGTCCCCTGGAGGCCGGAGTCCTGAAGGCGAGTGATGAAGGCGGCGATTTCGAGAGCAATCTACGTGCGGCCACCGACTTGATCAGCGAGATCATCCGGCTTTCGCAACCCCGCAAGGACGAGCTCGTCTACGCCGTGATCGGTGTTCCCGCCGAAGCGTCGATCCGCAACAAAGAAGTCATCATCGACGCGGCACGCAAGAGTGTGGATTCGGTGATGCTGTGTTCGGAGCCCTTCGCCGTCGCCTACGGTCTGGATTGGCTGGAGGATGTACTTGTCATCGACATCGGCGCCGGAACCGTCGACCTCTGTCGAATGCACGGCACGATGCCCGAGGACACCGATCAGGTCACGATGGACACCGCCGGTGACTTCGTCGATGGTCGCCTGGCCGAGCGGATTCGTGAGGAACACCCCGAGGCTCAGTTCACGGTTCAGATGATCAAGGAAATGAAGGAGCGTCACAGCTCCGTCTCCGATGAGATGGAGCCCGTGGTCGTCCGGTTCCCTGTGGGGGGCAAGCCAACCGACTTTGACATCACCGAGGCGATGCGCGATTCGTGCCGGGAGGTCATTCCACCGATCGTCGAAGGGCTCGGAAAGCTCGTGGCGACCTTCGATCCGGAATTCCAGCAGCGGCTGAAGGATCGGGTTCTGCTCGCCGGAGGCGGAAGCATGGTCCAGGGGCTCGATTCAGCCATCGAGCGCGAGATGCAACGGACGCTCGGCGGAGGGCGTGTGTTGCGGATCGAAGAGCCCATCTACGGCGGGGCCAACGGTGCGCTCAAGATCGCTCACGACATGCCCGCCGAGTTCTGGGAACAGCTGAAGTAGCTGTCGCGCCACACCCCAGCCACACCCAGATGGGAGCGGTTCTCTCAGATGACGCTGGGCGGCTGCGCATCCTTCACCATTCTCTGGGGGGGGCGGTCCTCATCGTTCTGGTCGCGCTCGGTGCGGCCCTGCGCTTCGAAACCAGCGTCGCCGACCCTAACTTCGACGTCCGTCAACCGGAGGGGATGCTCAAGAGCGATCCGGCTCTCCTCTATTACATCACCGAGCGCATCCTCGAGGCCGGCGGGGGTGTCCCCGATGATTTCCGCGCGGATCCGCGGATTCAGCACCCCTCGACGACCGACATTCCAGCCGAGTTCACCGTCGGGCAGGAGTTCCTCGTGGCCTGGTTGCACGGCTCCGGCGGCAGTACGGAGCCGCTGCATGTCTTCGCACAACGGGTCATGTCCTGGTGCGCCGCAGGCTTTCTGATCGGCATTTACATCCTGGTGCTCGCCCGTACGCGCAGCATTCCGTGGGCGGTCGTGGCTGCGCTCTTCGCGTTCAGCATCGCCGCGAACTACCGCACGATCGGATACATTTTCGTGCGCGAGGATCTTTCTTTGCCGCTTTTCGCTCTGCACCTGGGCCTCCTGGCTTTTGCCGTTGCGAGACCCCGCTGGCCCGTGTTCCTCGCGGCGGGGTGTGCGGCGGCAGCGGCACTATCGACATGGCATGCGATGAGCTTTCTCGTCAGTGTCGAGCTCTTCTTGGCCGCCTGTGTCCTCTTCACATCCCGCACGAGTCTGTTCGAGCTGCCCGGAGCGGCGGCGCTCCTGATCGCGCCGCTTCTAGCCGGCCTTTTCGTGCCGGCACTTTCCCATGGTGGTCTCTTGGTCTCTCCGGCTGCGACCCTCGCCGTCGTGCTTTGCGGTGCCGGCGCGATGGCCCGGCGTGGAAAACTAACGAAGAGAATGCGCCTCGCAGGCGGCGTCGCCGCCGGCGCCGGGCATGTCGCGCTCGCCTTCGGGTGGACTTTCTTCAGCGGGCGGGGGGGCTCCTATTCCCACGTATATCAGGTGCTCATGGCCAAGCTCCTTTCAGGAGGCGCGCTGCCGGAGGATCCGCACGAGATACCGTTCGACGCGCGACTGCTTTGGCAGGGGCCCTTCGAAACGCTCCGACCTACCGACATCCTGGCCTGGCTCGGTTGGCCCGCGGTTCTCATTCTGATCGCGGTGCTCGTGCGGGCCTGGACCCGCAAGACCCGTACGCCGGGTTTCGAACTCTGGGCCGCGCTCTTCGTGGTCGCCTCGTTTCCGATGGCCTGGCTCTTCGGGCGTCTGGTGGTCCTTCCGGGCTTGTTGATCCCGGCCGTCGTCGCATGCTTCGGGGCGCGGGACAAGCACGCTCCGAGGCTGTTTGCGCTCACCGCTGTCGTGGTTTTTCTCCAGGCGTTTCTCATCCAGAGCGCGCTGAGGCCGTTCCTCCTCAACCACACGCAGGCCTGGTACCTCCCGCCCGGACGTCAGAACGAGATCGCCCAGTTGGTTCGGTGGGTGGAGGCCAACATCCCCTCCGAAGAAGCGATCGCGGCCGACTTCATGAACTCCACGGCGATTCTTGCGCACAGCCAGAACCCCATCTGTCTGCAGCCCAAGTACGAAACGGAAAAGAGCCGCCGGGCGGCCGAGGAGTTCTTGTCGGGCTTCTTTTACGGGACCCCCGCCGAATTCCACGGGCTGCTCACGGAGCGTTTCCAGGTGCGCTATGTCTTGATCGACCGCTATACCCTGGGCAGTCTCTCTTCCTATACAGCGGGCCTGCGGGCCGGTGAGCCCTGGCCTGAGGGGTCGGCCGCGGAGAGCTTCCTGAGTCAGGAAGGGGAGGTCCTGCAGGGCATAGAAGGCTTCGAGCTGGTCTACCGCTCGCCCGCGACGATCTTGCAGCGCGGGGGACAGCCCTACGACTTCTTTCGGCTGTACAGGCTACGCTGAGCCGGTTGCGGGCAAATTTTTCAGGTCTGCCTGGCACGGCTCATTGCGCTTTCCGGGTGGAACTCAATCTGAGCGCGCAGCGACCCGAAAGATGTCAGGGGCCCTTCTTCAGTCCTCGAGCGACCATGTCCATCCAGAAGCATCACTCCTGCGTTCTTGCGACCCTTCCGATCCTCTCCGCTTTGTTCGTCGCCTGTGGTGACGACGTGTCCAAGCCGGTGCCGCGGCCGAACATCGTGTTCGTCGTCGTGGATACGTTGCGCGGTGAGGTGTTGACCGATCCCAACAACGTCTATTCGACGCCCCACCTCGATGCGCTCGCGGCAGATGGAATTCTCTTTCCGAAGACGTTCTCGCACGCGCCCCTGACGTTGCCCTCGCACACGGCGATCTTCTCGTCGCGCCCGCCGATCGAGACGGCCGTTTTTAACAACGGTCAACAGGTGCCGGCCGATCTGCCCCTGTTGGCGGAATGGCTGGCTCGCCATGGCTATGAAACACGAGCGGTTACGAGTCTCGGAACCCTCTGGGCGCCCAAGGACGGCACGGGGTTGTGGCGCGGTTTCCAGGACTACGACCTCGACTACTGGCACATGAGCCAGGCCGAGCGCTCGACCGATCGGATGCGCTCCAGCCTGGATCAGCGGGCGGAAGACCGACCGCTCTTCCTCTTTGCGCATTTTTCGGACCCGCACGAGCCCTACAACGCTCACGGTGAGGTAGGTCACACGGCCGAGATCTACTGCGACGGCGAATTGATCGACACCGTAACCACCTCCGAGATGTCATTCTGGCGGCATTCGTTGACCCTTTCCGCCGGCCGGCACACCTTCGAGGTTCGTTCCAAGGACAGGTTCAAGGTTCGCCAGTTCCAGTCCCTGTCCGAGGAGAGCCCCAGGCGCTGGAGCGAGCTGGAATGGGAGGTCGGCAAGCGCGTGAAAGCACTCAAGCACGCGCGCCTTTCCCTGACCCAGATGGGCGACGGTCCGGTCGTTCGCGAACTTAGGCTGTGGATCAACGACGTGCCCGGTCACGATGTCATTCGCGCGCGTTACGCCAGCGAGGTCGCCTACGTCGACCGCTGGATCGGCGAGCTGCTCGACGATCTCAAGCAACGCGGGATCTACGACGAGTCGTTGATCGTCTTCACTTCTGATCACGGAGAATCCCTGGGCGAGCACGGCCGCGTCGGGCACGCCAACGGTCTCACCGACCCGCACATTCACGTGCCGTTGATCGTCAAGCTGCCCAAGAGCGATCCACGCCGGTCGCAGGTGGCCGAGAACAGCGAGCGCCTGGTGTCCCACGCGGATGTGACACCGACGATCCTCGAACTCGCCTGCTTGCCGGTCTTGCCCGGTCAGCTCGGGACGTCGCTTTTGCGAGAGAGCGATGCGGTGCATCTCGCACAGACCCACAGGCCCGAGGCCAAGTTGGATCAGCTCTGCTTGCGCGATGAGCACTTCAAGATGATCTACCTGCCGAAGTCCGACGCATTCTTCTTCTACGACCTCGAGTTCGATCCGGGCGAGCTGAACAACGTCTATGCGACGCGCCGTGGCGAGCGGGCCGACTGGCCCGAGCGTCTAAGGGCCCTTGCCAGGTTGGCCGTCGAGCGGGCGGAAAACGGATACACCCCGGACGCGGGCAAGCAGGCGGACCTGGAAGCACTGGGCTACGGCGGCGGGAACTAGCAGCCCTTTTCCTCGTCCTCCGCGTACCACTCCTCGGTCTCGCGCGCGATCCGCTCGATTTCGGCGGCTCCGAAGAGCGTGCCCTTGTCGATTCCCGGGCAACACTTCTGCACCGAACCCTCCCAGGTTTGGCGCTTCAGGTTCTCCTCCCAGAAGGGCCACGTAGCGCACTGCTTCGGCCGCGCGGGATAGATCGCGCAGCGCTGGTCCTCCAGGAGGAACGGACAGGCCGGGGCGTCCATGCGCAGGGTGACCCAGCCGGATTCCTTCCGGCAGTGGCGCTCCAGAAACTCCTCCCGGGGGAGATCCAGGTGCGTGGAGATGGCCTCGATGTCGCGCTCGCTCAGGTACACGAAGGTGTATTCGCCGTGATTTCGACAGCAGTTGCCGCACTGCGTGCACTCAAACCGTAACCCATTGGAATACCAGGGCTTAGGAGGATTGGGCGGTCTTGATCTGGGAACTTGAGCCACGTGTGCGGTTACCGAACGCTGCATTGGGTTTACAAAGGAGCGGGGCGTGCGAATTCACACGCAAGGAGCCTACAGGAGCCATTCTGCAGGCGCAGGGTGGGTCGAGCCAGAGGAAAGAACCGCTTACATGAGGTTGGTCGTTGTCGAAGAAGGGCTGCGCTCGAAGCTGGAGTTTTCCCGTGGCGTGATCCGTATCGGGCGCGCGATCGACAACGACATCCGCCTGTCTGCAGCCCTCGCATCGCGCCACCACTGTCGCATCGAGATTCTGGCCGAGGAGGCCAATCTGTTCGACCTGGGTTCGGCCAACGGGACGCAGGTCAACGGGACCAAGATCCAGCGCAAGCTACTGTCCAAGGGCGACCTGATCAGCGTCGGTGGCGCACGGCTGCACGTCGAGAGCGTTTTCGAACTGGACGATCCCAACGCCACCCAGCGGCTCGATCCCTCCGAGGTGGAGGAGATGACCGGTGGCGGGGAGCCCCCCGAGTTCGGTGCCGCCGGGCTTTCGACGCTCTCCGGCGAGATCCAACGGGAACGCGACAACCTGCGCGTCTTCTCACGTATCGCGCGGGCGCTTCTGCAGGAGACCGAGCTCACGCCGCTCCTGCGCCTGATCGTCGATTCCGCGATCCACCTCATCGGAGGCGAGCGTGGTTTCGTCCTGTTGTCGCGCAAGGAAGCTAATCGTTCCGATCCAGGTGCCGCAGACGGCCAGATGCGGGTCAGCGTCGCGCGTTCGTTCGATCGCTCGGACATCCCCATTCCCGCCACGCGCATTTCGATGGGCATTGCAGAACGGGTCGTCGAAGGTGGCCGGCCGCTCTTGTCGGTGGATGCAGGGCGCGACGAGCGCTTCGCTGAGATGCCTAGCGTCGAGGATCTCAAGTTGCGCTCGGTGATGTGCCTTCCGATCCACATTGAGGGGCGCACTGACGGTGTGCTGTACGTCGACAACCGTCTGCAGCAAGGAGCGTTCACTGAAGACGACCTCGATCTGGCGGAACTCTTCGCCGACCAGGCGGCGATGGCGATACGCAACGCGCGCATGGTAGCCGAGCTACGTGCGCGCAACCGGCGCTTGCTTCAATCGAGCGAGGAGATCAAGCACCTCAACGGACAGCTCGGCCGCAAGATCCGCGACCGGGATAGCGAATTGGCCGTGGTCCGCGCCGAGCTGGGGCGTGAACGCGGACGCTACGACTACAGTCAGATCGTCGGCGCCTCGGACGGCATGCGCAAGGTCTTCAAGGAGCTGGACCGCATCGTCGAGACGGAGTTGCCGGTCTTCGTTCAAGGCGAGAGCGGAACGGGCAAGGAGCTCATCGCCCGTGCGATCCACTTCAATGGTGCGCGCAAGGAAAAGCCTTTCGTGGTCGAAAACTGTGCCGCGTTACCGGACACCCTCTTGGAATCGGAGCTCTTCGGGCACACGCGCGGTGCCTTCACCGGTGCCGATCGTGCGAAGAAGGGACTGATCGAGCAGGCGGACGGCGGAACGCTCTTCCTGGACGAGATCGGTGATATGAGCGCCGAGATGCAGAAGAAGCTCCTGCGCGTCCTGCAGGAAGGCGAGGTCCGTCCGCTCGGGTCGGATCGCGCGGTGAAGGTCGACGTACGTCTTCTGGCGGCGAGTCACCGCGACCTGGAGGAGCTCGTGAAGAAATCTGAGTTTCGGGAAGACCTGTTCTACCGGATCAACGTGTTGACACTTCGGATTCCTCCCCTGCGCGAACGCCGCGACGACATCCCGCTGCTTGCGAAAACCCTGCTTGCGCGTGCTGCTCGGGAAACCGGCCGTGCCGTTGCGCACCTTCCCCACGAGGTCTTGGCGGCCCTGGCCGTGCACTCCTGGCCCGGGAACGTGCGCGAGCTCGAAAACGAAATGCGGCGCGTCGTGCTTCTGGCCGAGGGTAACGTGCAGCTGGATCATCTATCTCCGACGGTTCTCGAGGGGGAATCCGCTGCGAGCCTCGAGGGTGGCGAAACCATGCCGCTGGTGATGGGGGACTTGCGCCACGCAGTGGAGCAATTCGAACGTCGAGCGATCGGAGGGGCGTTGAAGCGTGCGGCGGGAAACAAGAGCCGTGCCGCGAAAGAGCTCGGAATCAGCCGCTTTGCCCTGCAGAGAAAGCTCGACAAGTTCGGTATGGGTAAGGGCGTTCCTGAAGTAACGGGCTGATGGCCTCCTCCGACCACCCCGTACGATCGCTGCACGACGACAAACGCCCTGAGATTGCCGGCTATGAACTGGCCGAGGTCATCGGTCGTGGCGCGGCGGGCGTCGTCTATCGCGGGCGCCAGACCACCGTCGATCGCGAGGTTGCGCTCAAGGTCCTTCACGACCATCACAAGAACAATCCCAGGCTGGTGCGACGAATGCAGCGCGAGGCGCGCACGACGGCTCGCCTGGCTCACCCCCACGTCGTTTCCGCGGTGGACATGGGGGAGGTTGATGGGCGCTTTTGGTTCGCAATGGAGTACGTCGACGGGCCGTCCCTCGCGCTGCGCCTGCGTCAGGAGGGGCGGCTGAAGGAGCGCGAAGCCCTGCGTCTCTTCATTCCCCTTTGCGAAGCCCTCGAACACCTCTTCGAACACGGCGTCGTTCATCGTGACATCAAGCCCGCTAACATCCTCATCGACGCCCGCGGCGGAGCGCGCATCGCCGATTTGGGTTTGGCCTTCGCCGACAGCGACCCTTCGATCACCAGGCAAGGCAGTACCCTGGGCACGCCCCACTACATCAGCCCGGAACAGGCCGTCAATCCCACCGCTGCGGACGTGCGTAGCGATATCTGGTCCTTCGGCGCGACCCTTTTCCACACGGTCTGCGGACGCCCGCCTTTCTCCGGCGACAGTACCGCCGAAATCCTTTCCGGAGTTCTCTACGGACGAATACCCGACCCGGCCGAGCTGGAGCCCTCGCTCTCGCGTCGTCTAACACTCGTTCTGCGCAAGTGCCTGACCCGCGAGCCGGCGGGCCGGTATCAGGTTCCTCACGAACTGCTCATGGATCTCGAGCGGGTTCGTGAAAGACGCGCTCCGAAGATCAAGATCCGGACGCTCGATCCCGTGCAGAGTCGCTACGACAAGCGCCTGACGAGATGGGTTGCCATCGGAATCTCTGCCGTGGTCTTGGCCGTGGCGGGGTTCATCGCCTACCGATCCTTCGAAACCGGTGAAGCGAGGAGCGAGGTGACGGCCGGGGTTCTCGAGCCGTACGGACCCCTCGAGAATCTCGTTGTGCGGGTGGAAGGGGACGAGCAGCCGGCAGAGATGCTTGCGGCTTTGTCCGATGTACTCGATGGGCTTCCAAAGGAGTATCGATCTCGCGCCGATGAGGTTCAGGCCGTACTTCACGATTACCTTCGACGGCATGTTCGCACGGTAAAAGATGAGATGCGTCGTGAGGTGACCAACATGATCCGTGGTCGCGATCTGGCAGGCGCATGGCAGCTCTTGGAGGAGGGGCTCGAGAAACGCCTCGTGGAGAGAACCGGCTTTCCTTCCCTCGAACTATCGGCCAACGGTGTAGACATCGCACCGTGGCGCGGCCAGCTGGTGGGGGAGTTGCGTTCGGCCACCGACCACGTCCAACTGGAGCTGGAGAAGAAGCTTGAGGCACTCGTCGAGCGCACGTTGGCTTCCGCAGAGGAGATGGCCGCTCGTCAAGATTGGCGCCGGGCGTTCGAGTCCATCCAGATGGGTTCGCCGGAGATCATTCTGGAGCTCGCGGGGTTCGGCGGTTTCCACCTTCCCGCGGATCTCGTGGATCAGCTGGTCGTGCCGGTCGGCATTCCGCTGGAACTGGAACGCCAGCGTTTGACCGATCGATGGGTCGTCGTCGACCGCGAGTTGAGGCGGTTTGTGGAAACCCGGGCGGATACGCTGGAAAAGCAGCTCGCAGACGGCCCGCTTCGCATCGAAGCCGGGGCTCAGCTCGAGGAGGACTTCGAGGCGGAGTTGTTCGATCGAGGCCTGAGCCGCCTGCGCATGCCGGACGGGCTGCCCAAGACCGCTTTTACCACCCTGGCGCGACGGGCCCGGTTCTTGAGGGAGGAGGAGGGCCGGCTCCTGGAGGAGGACGCTCGCGCGGTTTTCGACGACACCGAACGCCTGGCCGGCACGTACCTGCGTGAACGGGGCTACGAGAAGGCCCGTGACCTCTGGCAGGAGGTGACCGACGATCTCAACAGCGAGCTCCGGGCACGGGGAAGCGCTTGGCGAGCGGAGCTCTTGCGACGCCTCCAGGTGCGGCGGGAGGGTACACGTCTCTTGACGGCTCTTCTCGTGCGTGTTTCCGATCGCATCATTCAACTCGACGGCCAGACGGTTTCGTTTCTCGTCGGGCGCGTCGAAGTTCCGAACGTCCGCGTACAGGCCGGTTTCGATCCCCTGGGGGAGGGTTTCTACGTCCAGGGCGCGGGGTTTTCCGAAAAACAGGATCTGCGCTCTCTGCCGGGGGCACAGCTCGAGCGCTTCGCCGGCTTCAAGAACCTGGGCGATCTCGAGCCGTTGGAGCGTCTGACACTCGCCCTGTTCCGCTATTACGAGGGGAAACCAAGGGCTGCGTCGGAAGCCTTGAACTCCGGACCGTTACCCGACGAGGGGGCGGAGGTCGATCTCGTGTTTTCTCTTTCCGGTCGGATCGCCACGGGACTCGAGAGCGAGCAGGAACGTGCGGATGCCCACCTCGCCGAAGCCGAACGTAGACTGAAAATCGTCTTCGACGAGCGACGCCAGGAGCAGAGCCCCAACCAGGTGATCGCGCGCATTTTCGAGTTGTTGCGCAACTACACGGATGTGCCCCTGGTGCGGCTGCGGCGTGGGGATCTCATCGAGTTGCGCCAGCGGCTCGAGAACCCCGACGGAATCTCCGAAGAGGCGCTCTTCGAGCGCCAGTTTTCCGCCACTTCGGTCCACTTTATCGGCCGCGATCGCGTGCGGATGGTCTTTGACTTCCAGACCCAGAGCGCGGGTAGATGGGACTGGGGTGCTTGGGTGTTCGACAACATTGGCGCGGTCCTGGAGAGCGATGTCTCGTCGTGGGACGAGATCCTTCAGCGGCGGGGGCCACGCCTGATCCTGCGGGATCCCTTCCTCCCGGACGAGCCCTTCGAGCTCGTGCTCGTGATCGAGCAATTGGCTTCTTCCGGTCCGCCCCAGCTCCTTTGGATTTCTGCGGCCGGCTTTCAGGTCGCCTTCGCCGGGCCGGGGCTGCCCGGCAACCGGCGTGACGCCCGTTATCTCATCGGCAGCGAAGATCCGGCCGGGTTCCGTGCGCGGCTACGCGGTGGCGAAGGCGAGGGTCAGGCCAGGCTTTTGCGGTCGGGTGTCACGCACCGCATCACCATCCGCGGCAATCGGCGCGTCGGACGCCTGGAGGTTCTCCTGGACGGGCGCGAGCTGGTCAACACCAAGGGGTTGCGCACCGACATGGACACGCGTCTGATCGAGTTGAGGTCGTTCGAGCCGGTTCGGCTGGTGCGCGTCGAGCTGGAGGGGGGGCGCTAGCCGGGGAAACCGAGCCCGTGGGTGCTAGCGGCCGAAGCGCTCGACCACAGCCCTGGCCCGCGCGAGTCGATCCGGCTCGATGCGCCCGGCCAGGCAGGCGAGCGTCGCCCGCACCTCATCGGTGCTGGCTCCGAGGTCGAGGGCCCCGCGCACGTGGGAGGCGAGCTGGCGTTCCAGGCCCTGGGCACTCAGGCAGGCAACGGCCAGAAGTTCCCGTAGCGATGGAGCCATCCCACCGCGCGCGAGCACCCTTCCGTAGGCGTGGCCGAGGATCCAGCGTTCGAAGAGCGGGTGGCCGGCTGCGATCCCTTTCTGGACAGCCCCCGCGTTGGTTCCGTAGATGGCATCGAAGAGCTTCTGGCCGCGTCCGAAGTCGTCCGGCTCCAGAACCCCTTCGTCGGCGGTCGGCGGGCCGAGTCCGCCGACCTGCTGCAGGATCCGTAGGGCCTCGACGACGCTCGGGAAGCCGGCGAAGAGGTGGGTCTGCAGGAGGGCCTCACGCCACTCTCGATCGGGTTCCCCCGGGGGGGCGGACAGGCGCAACTCGCGCAACCTGACCGCGTCGCGCTGGGTGATGGCCAGGGCGAGCTCGATCAGGCGCGTCTGCTTCGGGGTCAGGCTCATCGGGAGGCGACCCGTCCCGGCAGCCTGCCCAGCGGCTCCCCCAGCTTCAGGGGCGCGCCCTGGGCCAGCCCGAGCGGATCGACCAGTCCGGCGGGGAAGACCAGGACGACCGTCGAACCCATTTCGAAACGCGCCAGTTCGGCACCGCGTTCGAAGTGAGGTGTCCTTGCGGCATCCGGCGTGGTGCCCGGAGCGACCCCGACGACGCGGATGCGTCCGACGTTCAAGGCGCCGACCATCACCAGGTAGTAGGGACCCAGTTCTGAGGAGAGCTCGAGCACCGCGCGTTCGTTTCTCGCCAGAACACGGGGGCGACGGGAGAGCACACCGGGGGCGACCGAGAAGCGGTCCCCGGCCAACCAGCTCACCCTCACGAGGTCGGCCGCCAGAGGTGCGTGAACCCGGTGGTAGTCCCGGGGCGAAAGGTAGATCGTGAAGGCTTGGCCGCCCTCGAGCGCCTTTCCGTCGCTCGCCCCCCCGAGCAACTCGGCGAGGGGATAGGCCATGCCCTTGGCCTGCAAGAGGGTGCCTTCGTCGATTCGCTGGGAGGCCTGAAGGTGACCGTCACAGGGGGAAATCAGCAGCGCCGGGTCGGGGGCGAGGGGGCGGGCGTCGGGTTGGAGACGCCGCACGAAGAAGGCCCCCAGGCTGGGGTAGTGCTCGAGCCCCAGCTGGGCCGAGCTCGGATCCGCGCCCGTGAGTCGGCAGTACGTTCCGTACACGAGCCGGCGCAGGGGGCCGGGAATACGCCGGTCGACGAGCCACCCGACCAGGTGGGAGAGTGCGAGGCGAAAGGCCCGGGTCATGGAGGCCAGTGTGCGGTTCCCCCGCGTGCGGTTCCACCGGGGAGGGCTTCCAACCCCGGGTGCCATTCCCCCCGATCCCCGCTCATGATTGACAATACCACCACTTTCCGCTTAAAACGCCGCGCCCCGTGTTCCAGTTCTGCACAGTGCAAACCCGGGGGGACGGGCGGCGTACAGGCTTACCCATGGGCGAAGCGGGAACGGTCTTCATTCTGGCCGCGGGAGAGAGCACGCGCTTTCTGTCCGCCGGTCCCAAGGTCCTCCAACCGGTGTGTGGACGGCCGCTCTTGGGCTATGTCCTGGAACAGGCCCGCTCGCTGCAGCCCCGGCGCATCGTCTGCGTGGTGGGCCATCAGGCCGAGCGCGTGTGCGAGACGTTCGCGGACTGGCAGGACGTCGAGTTCGTTACGCAGGAGGAACGCCTTGGAACCGGTCATGCATTGCGGGTCGCCCACGATGCCTGCCAGGCGAGTCACGACGGCATCCAGGGTCCGGCCGTGGTGCTCTACGGGGATATGCCCCTGATCCGGAGCGAAAGCCTCTTGGCATTGCTCGCCCGATTGTCCGAGGCGCGCGCCTCCGTCCTGACTGCGCGTGTCTCCGAACCCCGCGGTTTCGGTCGCGTTTTGCGGGAGGCGGGCGGAGAGTTCATGGGCATCGTCGAGGAGCGTGAGGCCACCGCCGAACAGCTGGATATCGACGAGGTCAACCTCGGCGTCTACGCCTTCCGGTCGGAGGATCTCGCCGAGTTCCTGCCCAAGTTGAACAACCAGAATCAAAAGGGCGAATACTACCTCACCGATGTTCTGGGGATGCTCTGCCGGCGGGGGCAGCGCGTCAGCGCCGAGATCCTCGAGGACGAACGCGAAGCGATCGGCATCAACACTCTCGAACACCTCTCTGATGCGCGGCGCGCGATTCAGGAGCGCATCCTGCTCGGCCACATGGCCGGAGGCGTCTTCATCGAAGACCCCGCTTCCACCTATATCGACCACGGTGTCGAAATCGGGGCCGGCACCAAGATCCTTCCCTGCACGGTTATTCGCAAGGGCGTCAAGATCGGCAGGAACTGCGAAGTCGGCCCGTTCACGCACTTGCGTGCGGGAACGGTGCTCGATGACGGTGTCGAAGTCGGCAATTTCACCGAGGCGAAGAATGCTCGCGTCGGTTCCGGTACGAAGGCCAAGCACCTGACCTATCTCGGGGATGTCGAGATCGGTCCGGGAACCAATATCGGCGCCGGCACGATCGTCGCGAACTACGACGGTGTGAACAAACACAAGACTACGATCGGCAAGGATGCTTTCGTAGGCAGTGGATCGATCCTGATCGCTCCCAATTCGGTTGGCGATAGAGCTTTGACGGGCGCGGGAGCAGTCGTGACGCGCAACAGCAATGTCCCGGCCGGCGAGGCCTGGGTGGGTGTACCTGCGCGTTCTCTGGGCAAACGTCCTCCCACGACAGAAAAGGCAAAGAGCAGCGGCTCTGCGAAGAAAAAGCCCGGAGGCATCACGTGAGCTACTATTCAGAGACCATTCGTGTCATCGCTGGAACCGCCCACCCGGAGCTGGCGGGGAGGATCGTGGCGGACATGAAGTCCGAGCTATGCGCGTGCCAGATCGGGCGCTTTCCAGACGGTGAGATCGACATCAAGATCGACGACGACGTTCGCGGTGCGGACTGCTTCGTCGTTCAACCCCTGTGCCCGCCGGTCAACGAAAACTGGATCGAGCTGCTCTTGTTGCTCGACTGTTTGCGGCGCGCCTCGGCTGGCCGTGTTACGGCGGTCATGCCCTACTACGGTTACGCCCGCAAGGACCGCAAGGACGAGGGGCGAGTACCGATCAGCGCCAAGGTCGTCGCGAATACCCTCAGTGCCGGCGGCGCCGACCGTGTCTTGACGGTCGATATGCACGCCGCCCAGATCCAGGGTTTCTACGACATTCCGGTGGATCACCTTTATGCGAAGCCCGTGCTGATGCGCGCGATTCGCGACATGCATATCGACAACCCGGTGATCGTGACGCCGGACGTGGGTGGCATCAAAATGGCGCGTGCCTACGCCAAGGTGATCAACGCGGACCTCGCCATCGTCGACAAGCGGCGTGTTTCCGGCACCGAGACCACCGTCGAGCACATGATCGGTGAGGTAGAAGGCCGCAACGTGATCATCGTCGACGACATGATCTCGACCGGAGGCTCGATTTCCCAGGCTTCGCGTGTCTGCAAGAAGCACGGCGCCCGATCGATAGTCATCGCTGTTTCCCACGCCGTGCTCTGCGGGCCGGCGGTCGAACGCCTCGACAAGTGCCCGGCCGACACGATCCTCGTGACCGACACGATCCCCAGTCGCGCTTCCATACCCCACCAGCTCAAGGTGGTTTCCGTGGCGCCGCTGCTCTCGCGGGCCATCCAAAACCTCCATGATTCCAGGTCGCTCTCGGTGCTTTTCGATAAGCTCGGGGACGACTGACACCTTTTTCCTGAAGACCCCTGTCGTTTCGAACCATCCAGGGAAGACCAATCCAAATGACCGCAACTCTCGCTACCGCCGTCCGCGACCAGGTAGGCAGTCGCCAAGCGCGTCTCCTGCGCCGACAGGGTAAGATCCCCTGCACCCTCGAAGGTGACGGAGCTCACGTGAACATCACCATCGATGAGGAAGAATTCCTCGCTGCCCGCCGCCACCACGAGCACGTCTTCGAGCTGGCCATGCCCGGCGAGAAACAGTCCGTCATGGTCCGCGAGCTGCAGTGGGACGCCTTCGGCGATTGCGTCATTCATGTCGAGTTCCACCGCGTCGATCTCTCCAAGGAGACCGAAGCCGAGGTTCCGGTCGAATTCGAAGGCCACCCCAAGGGCGGCGTCCTGAACCACCTCATGACCCACGTGACGGTGGCCGCGGTCCCGGCCCTGATCCCCGACATGATCGAAGTCGACGTGAGCGAGCTCGAGCCCGGGCACCCGCTCCTGGTCAGCGACCTCCCCTGCCCCGAAGGCGTTCGCATCGTGAGCCCGGGCGATGCCCAGGTCGCCGTGGTCAACATCGTCCGCGCGGAGGCCGTCGTGGAAGAAGAGGCGGCAGATGGTGAAGAGGGTGTCGCGGCCGAGGAGGCCGGAGAAACGCCCGAAAAGCCCGAAGGGGGAGAATCCTAGCTCCCTCGCCGGCCCACGAGCGGCTCCAAGTCCTGTAGGAAGGGCCTTGCGGGTGACCGTAGGCCCCCTACACTACCTGGCCCTCGTTCCAAGCGACGTCGATGTCTCGTTCCGTGAAGAGGCTTGTTTTCGGCCTGGGAAACCCGGGTTCGAAGTACGCGGGCACTCGCCACAACGTCGGCTACGCTGTCCTGGAACACCTCGCCCTGCGCGAGGGATTGCTCTTTGAACCTCCGACCTCTCTCGAAAAGTACTTCGGGCCATCGGCTTTGCGCTGTGCCCGATCCCACGACCCCGACTACCTGTTGGTGTGCCCCGAGACATTCATGAATCGCTCGGGCGACGTGGTGGGACCTCTTCTCGACTGGTCGGGCGCCGAACCGCACGAGATCCTCTGTGTCTTTGACGACATCGACTTGGGCCTCGCGGAGTTGCGCATCCGTCCCCACGGTGGGGCCGGGGGCCAGAAAGGCGTTCGTTCGATCATTGAATCCATCGGGACCGAGGACTTCCCACGCCTGCGCGTGGGAGTCGGTCGTCCCGAAACCGATGCGGTGCGTCATGTGCTGTCTCGTTTTTCCGAGGAGGAGCTGGAAGGGATTGAAGGTGCGGTTGCGGAAGCTGCCGACGCGATTCTTTTCTGGTTGCGAACCGGGGATCTCCAGACGTGCATGACGCGGTTCCATAACCGCTGGAAAGAAAAGGGCTCGGCGCCGTCATAGACCGCGAAGGTCGCCGGTGAGCCCGCTCAAGACCACACAGAAGGAGTCTCCATGTCGCGGACATACGAATGCATGTTTCTGATCGATAACGACGCCGTGCGAGCGGGCTGGCCAAGCGCCAAGGAAGCCGTCGGAGCTGTCGTGACCAAACACGGTGGCTCCGTCAGGACGGCCCGCCGCTGGGACGAGCGTCGGCTCGCCTACCCGATTCGACGGCGTAACCGGGCCACGTTCCTGCTCTCCTACTGTGATTTCCCCTCCGACGGGATCGCGAACGTCCGACGCGACCTCGACATCTCCGAGACCGTGCTGCGCTATCTCATCCTGAGCGCCGGCGAGATCCCGGAAGAAGAGGTGGAATTGACTCGGGCCGAAGCTGCCGACGAATTCACGGTGCCGGAGCCGCCCGCGGACAACGCCGTGGACGAGCCGGAGGTCAAGGCGGAAGCTCCCGCTGCGGGAAGGAACACCTACGGGGAGGCTAAGGCTTCGAAGGAGGTGGTCGTCGAGGAAGCTGGCGAAGCCGCTGACTCGGGTGCGGTGGAGGTCGCCGCCGAAGGCGGCGAGGCAAAGAGCGCTGAGGCAAAGAGCGCTGAGGCAGAGAGCGCTGAGGAAAAGAGCGCCGAGGCAGAGAGCGCCGAGGCAGAGAGCGCCGAGGCAGAGAGCGCCGAGGCAGAGAGCGTCGAGGCAAAGAGCGCCGAGGCAGAGAGCGCCGAGGCAGAGAACGCCGAGGCATCCGAGAAGAAGGAGCAGAGCGATGAAGCGTAAGAAGGCCGGTGGTGGAGGCCGCGGACGCAAGCGCGCACCGCGGATCAACCTGAACATCAAGGCTGACCAGGTGATCGACTACAAGGACACCGAGCTTCTGTCCCGGGCCATCGGCTCCCAGGGACAGATCATCTCGCGTCGTCGTACGACGATTTCGGCCCAACGCCAGCGCGAGCTGAAGCAGGCCATCAAACGAGCCCGTCACGTTGGCCTGTTGCCGTTTGTCGGCTAGGAGGACATTCAAGTGAAGAACACTCAGGTTCTCTTACGACAGAGCGTCGAACACCTCGGGATTGTCGGGGAAGTTGTCAGTGTGGCTCCGGGCTATGCGCGCAACTACCTCCTGCCTCAGCTCCTGGCGGTCGATGCGACACCCGAGAACATCAAGATGCTCGAGCGGCATAAGGTCCGCTACCAGGCGGAAATCGCCCAGCTGGAGCAGGACATCGTCAAGAAGATCGAACGGCTCAGTCAAGTTCAGCTCAGCGTTAGCGAGAAGGCGGACGAGAGCGGAACCCTGTACGGTTCGGTCGGCTCGGGGACGATCGCCAAGCTCCTGAGCGAGGCGGGCTATCCGACCGGGGAGAAGGACGTCCGGCTGGGCGAGCCCATCAAGAAGATCGGGACCCACGAGGTTTCGATCCACATCCACGGCGAGCACTTCGCCGGGATTCAGGTCACCGTTTCAGAGGGATAATCCGGCGCGGACTCGCTCCACACGAGGCCGCAGGGCGTTCGGGGTAGCGTCTTCAACACCCCCCGGCGCCCTTTCTCTTCCTCTCGAGCCAAGCCCCGTCTCGAACTCGGCTTAGGGCTTTTTTCGAGCGCTTTGCGAGGGCAAACCGCATCGGACGTTTTCCCGGTAGGGTGTGGCAGCTATCCTGCTGTGCGCGAGAATTCTGGTCATGGCGAACGAACGGGCAGGACGGAAGCAACCTCAGAATCTCGAGGCGGAAAGGGCGCTCCTAGGAGCCCTCATGATCGAGGGCGAGCGCGTTTCCGAGGTCTCGGAGATTCTTGCCGAGGACGACTTCTACGACGGGCGCCATCGAAAGATCTTCGCCGCGCTGGTCAAATTGTCGGAAGCGAATGCGCCGGTCGACTTCGTCAGCGTGGGCGAGGAGCTGCGCTCGGCCGGAACCTTCGGTGAGGTCGGCGGGGTCGAGTACCTGGTCGAGCTTTCAGGGGCGGTTTCGACTTCGGCCAACGCGCTCTATCACGCCAAGCTGTTGTCCGACAACGGAACCCTGCGCCGGCTGATTCGCGAGGCGACCAGGATGATCTCGCGGGCCTACGAGACGCCCGCGAACGAACAAGAGGTTCAGGAGCTTCTCGGCGAATCCGAGCAGCGAATGTTCGAGATCGCGCGCAGAGAAGACAAGGCCGCGGCGGATCCGATCTCCAATGCGATCAAGGACACTTTTCGCCGGATCGAAGCGGCGTCACACCGCCAGGGCCTGACCGGCCTGACGACCGGATTTCTGGACCTCGATCAGCTCTTGTGCGGTCTCAACGGAGGGGACCTGATCATCGTGGCCTCCCGGCCGTCGATGGGGAAGACCGCTCTCGCCCTCAACATGATCGACCAAGCCGCGACGTCCCAACCCGAATGGATGGATCGCAAACCCATCGTGTTGCTCTACAGCCTCGAGATGGGACGCCAACAGGTAGTCAGTCGGATGCTGTGTTCGCGTGCCGGCGTCGATGCACACCGCCTGCGGACGGGGCGAATTCGGGCACAGGATCGGGTTCTCTTGACCAGCGCTGCGGACGAGCTGTCGAACTCCAGCGTATTCATCGACGACTCTTCAGCCCTTGCCGTGACTTCGATGCGAAGTCGAGCGCGCCGTCAAAAGGCGCGTGGCGGTCTGGATCTACTGGTCGTCGATTACTTGCAGCTCTTGACCTATCCGCGCTCGGAGAACCGCCTGCAGGAAATCAGCAACATCTCCCGCTCGCTCAAGGCGATCGCGCGCGAACTCGAGATCCCGGTCGTGGCGCTGGCCCAGCTCTCGCGTCAGGTCGAGCTGCGCGATCCGCCGCGTCCCCAGCTGGCGGACCTGCGCGAGTCCGGTTCGATCGAACAGGACGCGGATGTCGTCTTGTTGCTCTACCGCCCCGAGTACTACACGAAGTACAAGGACAAGGAGAACGAAGGTCTGGCCGAAATCATCTGCGCCAAACAACGGAACGGTCCCACGGGAACGGTGCGTTTGCAGTTCTTTCCACCGACCATGCGGTTTCAGAACCGCGCCCCCTCAGGAGCGGAGACGTTCGACATCAACCCGCAGTGATCCTTCCTGCTCGTCTACTGCAAAGACGTTTCGTCCTCGCGTTCCTCTTCGGCTGCTGCAGTGCCTACGGGACCTGTGCATCTCCAAGTGCCGCCCAAGGTGCGTCGCCTGACCGAACGGCGGAATCACAGGAGTCCGCCGAAGGGCAGCGCCCGACCGTCTATCGGATTCATGTCGAAGGGGCCGACCGCTACCTGCCCTCGCAGATCATCGCCGCTTTCGGTCAGGTAGAAGGCGAGCCATTGATTTCTCAGGAGGAGATCTCACGGGGCATCGAAGTGTGCTTCGACACCTTTCGCGTTCGCGTCAGCGTTGAAATAGTCGCAGCCGAAGGCGGTGGGGTCGAGATTCACCTGCGGATCAAGGAGCTCTCACTCGACCTCGAACCGCGTTTCATCGGCAACGTCGAGATCTCGACCGAGAAGCTCTTGGAGTGGGCGCAGTTGCGTGACGACGAAGAGCTCTACCTCTATCAGGCTCCTCGCATTCGTCAGCGACTGCTGCGCAGTTATCTAGACGAGGGTTACTATTACTGCGAGATCAACGTCGTGGAGCGCGAGGGGGGGGTGGACAAGGACAGCGGTGAGTACAACGCCCCGGACGTTATCTTTGAAATCAAGGAAGGTCCTGAGGTCAAGGTTCGGGACGTCGTGATCCAGGGCAACGATGCGCTGAAGAACCAGGGTCTGTGGTGGTTCAAAGGCGGGCTTTCGCCGCTGGCGAAAGTCAAGCTGAAGAAACCGTGGTTCTTCGGTCTGTTTGCGAAGGACTTTGTCCGCGAGAAACTCGACGCCGACCTCGTGGCCATGCGCCAGGTGTATCGCGATCTCGGCTATCTGAACGCGATCGTCGAGCTGGACCGGTTGAAATTCAGCACGAACCGTCGAAAGGTCACGATTTACATCAGTGTGGATGAAGGCGAGAGGTACACCGTCGGCTCATTGGATTTCGTGGGCATCGAGCGAGTGGTCGACCCGCGGACGCCGAGTGGATTTCGGGAAGCGAACCGGGATCTCGTGATTTCCGCCGAGGAATTGCGCGCGTTCGTCGCGCTCCAGACGGGGGAGATCTACGAGGAACGCGTCATCGACAGGGATCGGGCGGCCCTGCGGCGGCGCTACGGCGAGCTCGGGTACATCGGTCACCCAACCCTTCCGGTCGATGAACGCTGGGAGTTCTTTGACCCGCTCCTGGTGTTCGAGTCGGACCGTCCGGTCGTGCATGTCACCTACCGCATCTCCCAGGGCCGTCAGCAACGGATTCGCGAGATCCTGATCACGGGTAACAAACACACGCAGGACCGAGTGATACGTAGCCGCATCTCCGTCCGGCCGGGCGAAGTCGCCGATCCCGTCGAAATCGAACGCTCCCGGGGGCGTATCACGGCGACCGGCTTCTTCAGCGATGACACCTCCCCCGGGCACATTCCGCCGCGCTATCGGTTCCTCGAGACCGATGAGGCCGGCGTGAAAGATGTCGAATACATCGTCGAGGAAGGCCAGGTCTTGAACTTTCAGCTTGCCGGTGGAATCAGCAGCGGCATCGGTGCATTCGGCACGGTCCAGCTCTCGATGAGCAACTTCGATATCACCAATCTTCCCAGTTCGCCCTGGGCGATGATCGGTGAAATTGCCAAGCGTGAAGCATTTCACGGAGCCGGTCAGTCGTTGGCCATCCGCGCATCTCCAGGTGTTGAACTCTCGCAGTTCGATGTCCGCTTCGTCGAGCCCGACCTGTTTCGCTTGCACACCGAGCGGATCGGAATTGCGCTGAATACGAGGCTCGTTCGCCAGCTCTTCGGTGCCTATCGCGAGTTGAGGGTTGCCAACGGCTTCGAACTGTCGAGACAGCTATCACCTGACTCCTCGGCCTTTGGGGGCTATTCCTTTGGTTCGGTCGATGTCGATGAAATCGACTTCAGCGGCGAGCCGGTGATCGGCGACGACTTCCTGACCGTTCCCCAGTCCCTCGTCGATCAACAGGGCAAGAACGACCTATCCGGAATCCAATTCGGTTACCGCTATCGGCGGGTCGATCACGCCTTCGTCCCCCGAAACGGAATTGCGTTCTCCGCCAGCAACTTCCTCTACGCGGGAGAACTGGGCAGCGACTTCAATTATTACAAGCTCAACCTGCGTTTCGATTGGTACGACGAGTTCGACGAGAACCCCGATCTCGTCTCGGATCGTTATCACTTCGGACTGCAACTTGGAACGGCGATCCCATTTGGGGACACGGCAGTGGTTCCCTACACCGAACGCTTCTTCCTCGGCGGTCCACGGCGCATGCGCGGTTTCGATTTCCGGGGCGTGGGGCCTCAGGAAGGATTGAACGGCTATCCGGCGGGAGGCTCGAACATGCTGTACGGCACGCTCGAGTATCGTCGCCCCCTGGTCAAACAGATCCAGCCGGGGACGTACCGCGAGGTCGAGTCCCTTCAAGGTGGGCTTTTCATCGACGTCGGTGTCCTCGACCCCCAGAAACTCTCGCTGGATTTCGACCAAACGCGCATTTCGGTCGGGTTCCTCTTCGGACTTCCCATCCCGATCCCCATCACCTTCAGCTTCGGCTGGCCCCTGCGGGACGGTCCGGGAGACGACACCCAGGTCCTGGGCTTCGATATCGGGTTCTGAGATCGTCTCCCAGCCCGGGCGATCCGTAGAATTCGGCGCTCCGGCGTCACAAGACGGCCGGCCTTGTTGACAAGCCCGTGACGGATCGCTTACCACTGAACATATCTGTGGACCGGGGGTCATACCGCACCGTAGGCAAGACCGACAGGGGGTTCGATTCGTGCCCCTTCCCTGATGATCACGCATACAGCAGCTGAGCTCGCCCGAATCTGCGGCGCCACGCTCGATGGAAACGGCGAGGTCGAACTCGTCGGGCCGGCTTCGTTATCCGAAGCCGCCTCCAACGAGGTCAGTTTTATCCGCGACGGTCGCCATTCGCTCCGGTTCGAAAAGACCCGGGCCGGGGCCGTCTTCGTGCCCGAGGATCTCCAGCTCGAGCGTTCCGATGTAGCCCTGCTGCGGACGGCGAACCCCAGTTCTGCTTTCTCCCTGGCGATCGAGTCCTTCCGGCCGCCGGCGGACCACCCCCGTGGTGTGATCCATCCGCGCGCTGCGATCGATCCGACGGTGGAGCTGGGGGAAGGGGTCAGCGTCGGTGCAGGCTGCTGTGTGGGGGCCGGGGTCAAGCTGGGTGCCGAAGTGGTGCTGCACCCCGGTTGCGTCGTCGGCCCGCGGGTCGAGATCGGCGCGGGGACGGTGCTTTTCCCAAATGTCGTTCTCTACGGCGACTGCCGTGTGGGCGAGCGTTGCGTCTTGCACGCCGGATGCGTTCTCGGCGCGGACGGTTTCGGTTTCGAGCCCGGCAAGGACGGGTGGGAGAAGGTGCCCCAGTGCGGTACGGTCGAGATCGGTGACGATGTTGAGATCGGCGCGAATAGCTGCATCGACCGGGGCCGCTTCGGTCCGACGCGCGTCGAGGACGGGGTCAAGATCGACAACCTCGTGCAGCTCGGCCACAACGTCGTGGTGGGCAAGGGCGCTTTGCTGGTCTCCCAGGTCGGTGTCGCGGGTTCGGTCCGTATCGGGCCGGGTGCGGTACTCGGAGGTCAGGTGGGCGTCGCGGGGCATCTTGAAATCGGCGCCGGGGCGCGTTTGGCCGGCCAGAGCGGCGCCGTCAGGACGCTCGCAGGCGGGAAGGACTACTACGGCATGCCCGCGCGCGAGGCGGCCGAAGCACTTCGCATCGAAGCTACCCTGGGCAAACTGCCCGAGATGCGTCGCTTACTGCGGAGGCTCGAGAAACGCGTGCGATCCCTCGAGTCGCAGCTCTCTGGAGAAGAGACATGATCAGACAGCAGCGTACCCTGCGAACCGCGGTCGAATTTTCCGGTCGCGGGCTGCATTCAGGCGAGAATGTCGGCGTGCGAGTCCTGCCCGCTCCGCAGGACACCGGCGTTGAGTTTTTACGCACGGACAAGCCCGAAGCCATTCCGATTCCGGCGCACATTCGCTTTCACTCGAACCGCGATCGCCGTACCCGCCTCGAACGCGGCGGCTTCGGGGTGGATACGGTCGAGCACCTGTTGGCGACCTGCACGGGCATGCAGGTAGACAACCTGCGCGTCGAGATCTCGGGCAACGAGCTGCCGGGAATGGACGGCAGCGCCCAGGTGCTGGTCGATCTGTTTGACCAGGCCGGGCTCGTCGAGCAGCGCGCCCAGGTGCGGACGTTTCGGCTCGAGCAGCCGGTCTACGTGCGTGAGGGCGAGGCCACTCTGGTTGCGTTGCCCGCCGACAAGTCCGGATTGACCCTGCAGTACATCGCCTCCTTCTCGGATCCCGAGGTCGTCGGCGGGTCGTACGAGTTTCTGATGACCCCCGAGAGTTTCGTGCGCGAGATTGCTCCCGCGCGGACATTCTGTCTGGCCTCCGAGGTGGCGCTCTTGCAGGAGGAGGGCCTGGGCAAGGGGGCGACGCGCGACAACACGCTCGTCCTCGGCGATCCGCAGACCGTCCTGCGGATGCCGGATGAGCCGGTACGTCACAAGCTCCTGGATCTTCTCGGCGATCTGCACCTCCTGGGGGCCGAACTGCACGCGCACATCATCGCGACGCGTTCGGGGCACAAGACCAACGCCGACCTGGTGCGACGCCTGCTCGATCTCATGGAAAGCCAGGAGGTGGGCGGCCTCGTGCGACGCGAGTCGGGGTTGGACGTGCGCGAGGTCATGCGCATGCTCCCGCATCGCTATCCTTTCCTGTTGATCGACCGCGTGATCGAGGTCGATGGCTATCAACGCGCGGTTGCGATCAAGAACGTCACGATCAACGAGCCTTACTTCGTCGGCCACTTCCCCGAGCGACCGATGATGCCGGGGGTGCTTCAGCTCGAGGCCATGGCCCAGCTGGCTGGTGTCTTGCTGTTGCGGAAACTGGAGCACACCGGCAAGCTCGCCGTTCTGTGGTCGATCGACAAGGTCAAGCTTCGCGCTCCCGTCGAACCCGGAGATCAGCTGCGGATCGAAGTCGAAACGCAGCGGATGAAGGGCGAGATGGCCCAGGTCAAGGCCCTAGGACTGGTCTCCGGAAAGACCGTCTGTGAGGCCGTTTTGACCTTCACCATGGTTCAACCCTGATCCACAGCAACGTATGGCATCCCAGATTCACGAAACGGCAGAAATTGCGGAAGGAGCCGAGTTGGGCGAGGGCGTCCACGTCGGCCCGTACTGCGTCGTCGGTTCCCGGGTCCGCATCGGCGACGGCACCCGTCTCGGTCCCCACGTCGTTGTCGATGGCGTGACGACGATCGGCAAGGACAACCGCTTGGTCGGACAGGCGAACATCGGAGGCGTTCCGCAGGACTTTTCCTACGAAGACGAGCCGACCCGCGTCGTGATGGGGAACCGTAACACCGTGCGCGAGTTCGTCACGATCAACCGCGGTACGGTCAAAGGCGGCGCGGTCACCAGCATCGGCGACGATTGCCTCTTCATGGCCTGCAGCCATGTTGCGCACGATTGTGACATCGGCGACAGCGTCACCTTGGCGAACAATGCACTGCTCGCGGGACACGTTGCGATCGGGACCCAGGCCATTATCAATGGCGCGGCGGCCTGCCATCAGTTCGTCACCATCGGACGCAACGCTTACGTTGGCGGCTTGACTCGCATCGTGCAGGACGTTCCGCCCTTCATGATTCAGGAAGGTCATCCATCGCGCGTTCGCAAGGTCAACGTGATCGGTCTCGAGCGCGCGGGTTTCTCTCGCGAGGAGATCCAGCAGGTCAAGGAGGCCTTCCGCCGCATCTATCGTTCCAGCGCGCCGCGCCAGCGCATCCTCGAAGAGATGGAGGGTGAGGATCGCGGCGAGCTCGTGGCCGAGCTGGTGCGTTCCCTGTGCAGGAGTCTGAAGGGCTCGAAGGGCCGTTACCGCGACACCCTGCGCGAGGAATTCGGTCGTCAGGGCGAGCGGTTCGTCATGGAAGAAGTCTCAAGGTGAGCGCACGCCCGTTGCGAGCGGCGGTCATCGGAGTCGGGCATCTCGGTCGCGTACACGCCAAGATCTATCACAAGAACCCGGGCAGCGAGCTGGCCTTTGTCTGCGATCTCGACGAGCGCCGCGCCAGGTCCGTCGCCGTCGAATTCGACTGCCAGGCCCTCGGTGGAGTCACCGATCTTCCCGACGACATCGACGTGGTCAGCATCGTCGTGCCCACCACCGAACACGCTGCGATTGCGGAGCCCCTGCTCGAACGGGGTGTTGCCTGTCTCGTCGAGAAACCCATGGCCGTGGACCTCGAAGAGGCCGATCGCATTCTGGCAGCCGCTGAAAGGGGCGGAGCCAAGCTGGCTGTGGGCCACGTCGAGCGCTTCCAGCCGGGCGTGCGCAAGGTGCACGAACTGGGGATGCGACCGCGCTTCATCGAATGCCATCGCCTGGCCCAGTTCAGCTTCCGTAGCACCGACGTGTCGGTCGTGCACGATCTGATGATCCACGACCTCGACCTGGTCCTTGACCTCATGGGTTGCGACCCCGTGGAAGTCGACGCGGTGGGGGGCAAGATCCTGACCGAGAGCGAGGATATCGCCTCGGTGCGCCTGATCTTCGAGGACGGCGGCCGGGCGAACGTCTCGGCCAGCCGGGTTTCGCTGAAGCCCATGCGGCGCTTTCGCCTGTTCTCGAACACGGGCTATGTGAGCCTGGATTTCCAGGAGAACCAGGGGCTCCTCGTTCAACGCGGACCCGGCTGGGAGAAGTTTTTCGAGACGGCACAGGATCGGGATCCGAGCGAGCAGGCTTCCCAGGCGAGCCTCTTGATGGCGGGCGTTTTCCAGCCCGTGCCCCTGGAGCTGGGGGGTGAGGAACGGCCCCTTCAGGCCGAGTTGGATTCGTTCCTTGCGAACGTCCGTGAGGACACCACCCCGGAAGTCACGGGACGGGACGGTCGCAGAGCGCTGGAGCTGGCCGAGAGGATCACCGAGCAGATTCAACGGGCGGGGTGGTAACTCCACAGCGGGCGTGGCGCTGCATTCCCCGGGGCGAGGGACCGCAGGAGCTCTTCGAGGCGGAGCGGTGGTGTTTCCCCGCGGCGCCTGCGCCGGGGCTCACCCCGGGGTGGCCCATCCCGCAGTCGGAGCGGGCGCTCCTCATCCCCTCGAGGTTCGATCCGAGTCGTGAGGCGGGCGTACCCTCGGCGGCCGGATGCGGGCGCATCACGGACCACGCCGACAGAGTACCAGTGCGCATTTAACGGAGCCGGAAATGAGGAAAAGTCTGCGCTGCGGCGTCGGTCCTCCAGCTACTTCGATGGGTTCCCCGATTCCGACGTGAGCAAAACTCGATTTCGGGCTAGGCTTCCATGAAGGAAGTTCACCTGAAGGCACAGGTGCACCCGGACGGAAACCCTCGAGCCTAATGAGAATGCGAGGGCCCATCATGTCCGTAGCCTCACGGTTTCGGCGTAAGGCCCACCTGAGCCGAAGGGTTCAGGGTTCGCCGGGCACGGTGCCTTTGGGAGCTTCTTTTTTCGGTCGGGGTTCGCTTTTGCCCATGGTCGGGGACAGGGAATACGGGATCCGGGGGAGCTCGATCGATAAGATCCGGGCTTCCGGGCAACCCCTCACTCAAACGGACCCATGCGAGCCCTGGTCTTCTTTCTCTCCCTCGTTCTGGCCTTTCTGATCCTTCTGAAGTTCTATTCCGACCCTGCAGGGGGGGAGTCTCCGGAGGAAGACCTGGTGGAGGCCACGGAAGGGGCTCCGGGAAGGCCGCGCGTGCGGTTTCTGGACCCTCCGGGGGGTGGAGAAGTCGCCGAGGGGTTCAGGCGGGAGGAGCTTTCAAACCGTTCCCCGGCCCTCGATGAGGTCGAGTCCGCCGGGGCGGGAACCCTTGCGCGCGAAGCCGCTCCGGATGTGGAGCAAGACGTACCGGAGTGGCTGAAGGGCATCGAGCTCGCCCCGGTGCGCGACGACAACGAACTCTTCCTGGCCGCCGCCGTCGTTCACGGAACGCCCGAGCAGGTCGCCTTGAGGGCGGCCGCCGGGCCCCTCGAGCGGGGGCTCGTTGCGGAGGCCTTTTCGCGGGCCGTCGCCGGTGATCCCCGGACCGCGTTGGCGAAGGCCAGCGAGCTCTCCGAGGGGGCCGTTACCCTGCGCGAGCAGGGGCTCCTGCAGGCGGCTCTCGAAGGCAAGCCCAACACGGTCCGGCCGCTGTCTGCGGCGTCCGAGGGGCCCCTGATCCTCGCCATGGAGATGGGACTCCTTTCCAGACGCGCGGACGGCTTCCTGGAGAATGGAGCCTACCGCCAGGCGGCGCAGGCCTTCTCGGACCTTCTGCTGGCCGAGCTGAACGCGCCGTGGGCGGCGGACCACTCCACGCTTGCGCGTTTCAGCGAAGGCCTCGATCGCGCCCAGAACCATCACCGCTGGAACCGCAAGGGCGAGTGGTCTGCGGTGGAGATCCAGGTCGAGGACGGCGACAGCCTGGTTGCCATCCGCAAGCGTTATGTCGCGAACTACCCCGATGCTGCGCTTTGCACGGGCCTGATTCAGGCGGCGAATCAGTTGCCCGAGCATGCGGTGATCCACCGCGGTCAAACGCTGCGCATTCCCACCGACCCGGTGCGCGCTCTGGTCGATCTTTCTGCGCGTTGGTGTCTGCTCTTGCTCGGGGACGAGGTTTGCGGTTCCTGGCCGGTCGGCATCGGACGGCCCGGAGAGGAGACGCCGCCCGGTGAATACGAGATCTGCGACAAGATCGAAAACCCCCCCTGGGCCCGAATCGGTCAGGAGATCATCCCTTACGGGGATCTTCGAAATCCGTTGGGTACGCGCTGGATGGGGTGGTCCCGCGAGAGCATCAAGACCTCCTTGGGCTTCCACGGAACCCGCGAGCCCGAGAGCGTGGGGCTCGCCTCCTCGGACGGTTGTGTACGTCTCGTTCAGTCCGACATCGAGCGCCTGTTCGAACTTCTTCCAATCGGGGGGATGGTGCTGGTGCGGGAGTAGCCCCCGACTCCGGTCCGGCTTCCCGGTCGCTCCGACTTTTGGAAGTTGCTCTTCCTAAGTAACTGCTTTTTTGCAGCTTGCCCAATATTGGGGGCAATTTCGAAGAAACGGGAAGGGGGCCTTGACCGCCCGTGGAAAAGACCTAACCTCTTCGTCCCCCTGGGAGGTCGGCGCGAGGCTCACGCTTCGAAGCTCACCCGAGGGGTGTCGGCTACCGGGCCGGCCAAATTCGTTCAGCCCGCGGCGCCTTCGTGTCGGTCGACTTCGTGTCGTCGGTACGCCCGCGTTGCGGTTGCTCTTTGACAATCAGGGTGGCCTTTGAGACTCGTGCGAGCGCTGGGGGCGCGTTTCAGGCAAATGCCTGGGGACGTCCTCAATCACAAGGTCAAGCATTCAAGATATAAATTGAAGGGTTTGATCCTGGCTCAGAACGAACGTTGGCGGTGTGGATTAGGCATGCAAGTCGTGCGCGAAAGCCTTCGGGCGAGTAAAGCGGCGAACGGGTGAGTAACACGTAATCAACCTACCCTCGAGATCGGAATAACCACTGGAAACGGTGGGTAATGCCGAATGGTCCCCTTGGAGGGCATCCTCTAAGGGGTAAACGGCGGCTCTGCCGCTGTTCGGGGAGGGGATTGCGGCCTATCAGCTTGTTGGTGGGGTAACGGCCTACCAAGGCTATGACGGGTAGCCGGTCTGAGAGGACGATCGGTCACACTGGGACTGAGATACTGCCCAGACTCCTACGGGAGGCTGCAGTCGAGAATCTTCCGCAATGGGCGAAAGCCTGACGGAGCGACACCGCGTGTAGGATGACGGCCCTCGGGTTGTAAACTACTGTCACGCTATAGGAACCCCCTGTGTAATGAGCAGGGCTGACCAAAGCGAGAGGAAGCACCGGCTAACTCCGTGCCAGCAGCCGCGGTAAGACGGAGGGTGCAAACGTTGTTCGGAATTACTGGGCATAAAGCGCACGTAGGCGGCCAAGTCAGTTCGGTGTGAAAGCCCCCGGCTCAACCGGGGAACGGCATCGAATACTGCTTGGCTTGAGGATGGTTGGGGTGAGTGGAACTCCTGGTGGAGCGGTGAAATGCGTAGATATCAGGAGGAACACCAGTGGCGAAAGCGGCTCACTGGACCATATCTGACGCTGAGGTGCGAAAGCTAGGGTAGCGAACGGGATTAGATACCCCGGTAGTCCTAGCCGTAAACGATGGGCACTAGGT
>NYUD01000098.1 GCA_002683825.1 Planctomycetota bacterium | reverse complement strand
TGAGCAGGCCGGAGGTACGTATCGGCGACGCGGTCCACGAGCGCTGTGGCGCGGTGAAGAGTCAGCGCAAGGTGTTGCGCCCGTTGCGCTTCGTCATCCCTCATAGTTAAGGACTTAACAATATCGGATGGGTCCTGTCAACGGACTTCCGTGCGCCGCCTCCCGTCGCTGCCTGTCCGTCACGACGCGCGGTCGTGGCATCCGTTGTCGTGACCGACCCGACCGCCACACTGGGCGCATGACCCGTCACTGGACTCCGCTCGCCGTCGTCTACCTCGTTCTCGCGGTTGCCGGTCTTATCGTCACCTGGACCTTCAACGCGATCGCGATCGCCGAGGGGAACGACTTCATCGGCGACCTCGTCTCGAGCGGGCCTGCGGTGTCGTCGATCACGAACGACCTGCTGTTCGTTGCCGTGGCAGGCAGCATCCTGATCGTCGTGGAGTCGCGCCGGATCGGGATGCGCTTCGCGTGGCTGTACATCATCGGCTCGGCGCTGACGGCGTTCGCGTTCACCTTTCCGCTGTGGCTCGCGATGCGCGAGCGCCGGCTCGCGACCCGGCGTGCGGAGAGCGACGGCGACGGAGCTGCATCCGCCGGCGCGGTGTGAGCCGGACCCGGCGGGGCGATGGATCGACATCGGGGCGTCAAGCGCGATCAGCATCGGCCTCCGCTCATGCTCCGACGCCGCGGCTGAGGGCAGCGTCGTGGAGCTCGCGGGCTACGCGTTCGGCGCCGTCGGCGTCAGCGGTGCCGACGGGCTTCGCGGCATAGTGGCTCTGATTTCGGGTACGACGCAAGCGGTCGAAGCGACGTGCAGCGACGTCACCCGGCGGCGTGTCCAGTACGGCCCGAAGGAATCGTCCGAGCGCCTCGTGCTGACCCGGCCCGTTGGTGGTGCGATAGCCGTGAGCTGCGAGAAGCGCTTCGCCAATGTCGTGCGCGGCGTCGTACGCGATGTCGTACTTCACCCCGGCGCTCGTCAGGAGCCGAAGCTGACTGATCCGATCGGCGGATGCGGCGAGGAATGCCCTCGCTCGCGCCTCGTCGGCTGGAACCTGATCGATCCGCCGACCGGCGACCAGCGCATCAACTGCCTCCTGCTGCGCGGCAGTGAGGGGCGTCACGGCCATTGCTCACCGCCGATGATCGGCACGATCGGGCTGTTCCGCACCTGGTCGAGGAACCCGGAATCCTCCTGCGCTTCCTCGGGAGAGAGAATCGTCGGGTTGACTGGTCGATGCACCAGCTCCTCGACTCGGTCGCACGCGCCGTACACCGAATCCGGCTCCGGTGACCCGATCACCATGACGTCGACGTCGTTCGGAGCGGTCCCCTCGATGCCGCGCATCCGGGCGGCGAACGAGCCGTAGAGGAATGCCGCCTCGATCCCATCGATCCGCGCGAACTCCTCGGCCAGGAGAGCGGCCGGCCCGGTGGCGATGAGGAGGATCTCGCGGAGCGGCGGGACCAGGGGGCTCGCGGTGCTGGCGCGAATCAAGCGTGTACGACCAGCGTGCCGCTGGGTGAGGATGCCGGCGTCGAGCAGGCGTGCGACTTCGCGGTGCGCCGTGGGATAGGCCAGGTTGGCCCGCGATGCGAGCTCAGTCAGGCTGACCTCCTCGTCGCTCAGGATCACGACCGAGAGCAGGCGGGCTTGGCCCTCCGACCGGAAGATCGGAGCGAGAAGCGGTGCCTCAGTTCTCATAAATCGGATATTAATATCCAACTTATCGATAGGTCAATCGTCGCCGACGCCGACGAGGAACGGCCGATCCCGACCGGAACTCTCGTCGCATCCCAAGCGAGTTACGCGAACATCTGGCGAAGAACGCCCAGGTCGCCCACGGCGAGCGCATCCGCGATCAACTCTGCATCAGCGGGGTCGGGGAACAGGCCGGCGAGGTCGTCGGTGAAGATCGCGCGCATGGCGTCGAGGTCGCCCGCGTGCGCGGCTTCGCTCATTGCCTCGATCGCGCGCTGATAGGGGACTTGTTGGTAACCGCCGGGCGCGTCTGCAGGGTTGAAATACGGAATCCAGGGGAGAGATGCGTTGGGGTGAAGCAGCAGTGTGTCTCCCGGGTGAATGGTCCGAGTGTGATTGAGCGTCGCGATCGTCCCCGCGTTGGCGAGGCAGAATCTCTCACCGATCGCCGAGAGCGCGTCACCCGGAGCGACCGAATAGGAAACGACTCGTCCCTCAGGATCCAGGATGGCACTTCCCTCGGCGAAGTCGCGTGCTCCTCGGTCTACGAGCTCTCCGCTCAGGCTCGCGCTCATCGCACCCAGGTGCAGCCACGCCGGCTCATCGCATCCGGGTGGGCTGTTCCTCGGAATGGCGATGCCGTGTCCGACATCGACGTACCCGTCGCCGAGCTCATCGACTGCCGCTCCGCCCGGGTCGACATCGGTCTCGCGCTCGTCGTGCGAGTCGTCTGTCGGTGTGAAGATCGCCCAGGATGACAGCTCGGCGTGCACGCCCGCGACCGCGGGGGCGGCGAGGGCGACGAGACCACCGACGATGACGACGGTAGCCCCCACGGTGAACTTCCCAGCGAGGTTCATGACGTCCAACGTACGGGAGCACGACGAGCCGCTGATCCTGATTGTGAAGAAAGTCGTCGTGCCGAACCTGTAAGAGCGACGTCCGTCGATCGTCAGGCCTGGTGAACGGGAGCGGAGAAGCCGCCCCGTCACCTGACAAGGAGACGATCATGAACGCCACACTCACCTCGGCCACCGCCCTCGGCCACCGTTTCGCCGACACCGACCCCATTCCGTCCGACGGCTACGCCCGTGCCGTCCTCGCCTACGCCAACGAAAGCGCCGCCCCTTGCGCCGAGCGAACCAGCCCCGCAGACGCCGCAACCGGAGTCGCCGGCTCCGACCGTTCGGCTCTCAGCTGTATGGATCGGGGTCGACGGATGCCCCGACGAGACACCGTTCCTCTACCGGATCACCTGATCGGCGAGCGACGCGGACACCGCGCGTCTTGCGGGTACGTGGGGTGACGACGAGGTGCCCCTGTCGGACGTTGCCGAACGCTGCGGCGCTCAGACGGCCCGCTTCACGCTCACCGCGGTCGGCTCAGGCGGCGAGGTGGTCGAAGTTGTGGAGGCGGAGGCGACTCCGGCCGGCTGAGCTCCGAGAGCCGCTAAAGGCGTCTGCCTTCGCGGTCGCGCGTCACGCGCAGAGACTCCACCGAGCGACGACAGCGCGATGGTCACTGCCGTCGACGGCGTAACTGTGCCAGTCGGTGGGTGCGGCATCCCTCGCGAACACGTGGTCGATCGCCGTGAACGCCGGCACCAGTCTGCCTTCCGGCCAGGTGGGCCAGGGGATCGGGCCCGCCGCTTCGGCGCCGGTGCGGAGACCTGACGCGAGGCGACGAAGCGCCGGGTGAGCGAACGAGGCGTTGAAATCACCGGCGACGATGAGTCGGTCATCGGGGGCCTGATCCACCCACGCGGTGATGTCGTCGAGGCCACTGAGCCAGCCGTTCGGCTGCCAGACCGGTGGCGGCGGATGCACCGCGGCCAACCTCACGTCGACGGCACCCGGCATCGTCGCGACGGCGCTGACCTGGTCGAACTCACTCCCGGGGACGTCCTCCTCCAGCGACAGCGGATACGCAGAGAGGATCACGCTTCCGCTCGCCTGGCCCTGGGTCACCTCACGGGTGCGGTGGGGCAACATGTCGGCCAGGTCGTTCTGGATGAGCACCGCGTCGATGAGCGCTTCATTCGTCTCGAGCAGAACGACGGCATCCGGTCGAGTGGCACGGATGAGCTCGGACAGCGCGGCAGGATCGGCGCCTGAGAGCTTCGCGTTGAAGGACAACACGGTCAGGGGAGTTCCGGCCTCGCACATCTGTGCCTCGCGAATCGGGGTGAGGGTCGGGATGCCGCTGATCGCGGCGCCGATGATGAAGACCAACGCGGCCGCCCACAGCCGAAAAACCATCGACGTCAACGCGAACAGCAGCAGGGCAACTGCTCCGAGCGGAACGAGCGCTTGAAGCACCGGAATGGCGGCCACTCCGCGAATCTCGAGATAGGGGAGCGCCGCAGCGAGGAGGGAGATCGTCGCCGCGACAGTCGTCCAGGTGATCACCTGGCGTCGGGTTCTGCGGCGGACGATGCGTCGTCCCTGCTCGCTGGCCATCGCCCTCATCCTGTCACCCGGACCCGTAGGGCGTCGTCAAGCGCCGCTTCGGGGAATCCGTGCCGTCAGAGCGCCGTCAACGACGACTTCTGCGCCGGCGACGTAGCTCGCGCCCGGCGAAGCGAGGAAGGCGACGACCTGCGCGATCTCCTTGGGATCCGCCGGACGGCCGAGCGGAATGTCGAAGGAGCCGGGATCTACGCGCGACGTCATCGACGTCGGCACGAGCCCCGGCAGAACCGTGTTGACGCGGATTCCGTCTGCCGCCAACTCGACCGCGAGCGACTGACCCAGACCGCGCAAGCCCGCCTTCGACGCCGCATAGGCGTGCAAGCCCTCTCGGCCGCGAATGGCGTCGATGGAGGACACGTTGACGATCACCCCGCCCCCGCGGCGCTTCATGACAGGAGCGACGGTCTTGCACCCGAGAAACGGACCGGTGAGGTTCGTGGCGAGCACGCCGTCCCACTTCTCACGCGACGTGCGATCGAGGGCCGCGGCGAACCCGACCCCGGCGTTGTTCACGAGAACGTCGATGCCGCCATGGCGTCGCTCCGTCGCGGCAACGACCGCCTTCCACTGCCGCTCGTCGGTGACATCCAAACCCGCGGACTCAGCCTTGAGGGAAGACGCCACCGCCTCTGCTCGACGCTCGACGGCATCCGTGACGATGACCCCATACTCGAGCTCGGATAACGCACGCGCGATCGCCGCTCCGATCCCGCGCCCCGCACCCGTCACCAGCGCGACAGTCGCGCGGTCACGGGGTTTCATCGGCGAGGTGTCCATTGCAAGCCATGATCGCAGAGCACATCCACAAGCGAACCGGACGGTGGCCCCTGAGCGTGTCGACGGATCGTCTCGGGCTGACGGCCATGCGCTGCGCCGGACTGCTCGGACGAATCGCCGACAAGGGCGGCACGGTCGACCGCTCGTCGCTCGCCTGCAGCACGCTGCATGTTGGCTCGATCTCGGGGATCCCGTTGAGCTCATGGTGAGCTCGGGCGACGCGCTCGATGCGGTCGTCGCGGCGCTCGCCGCACGTGCGGCCCTGCTCGGTCGATTCGACGCCCCCGCGCCGGAGCACCAGGAGCGGGCCGAGCGCGAGGGTTGGATCGCTCTCCCGGCGGGCGGGCTCGTGGACCTCATCTCGCCGGCAGGATGACGGGTTGGGGCGGTCGCTACCCTGGGCGCATGGAACCGGACTGGATCGAACACCGACGCTCCGACGACGGAGAGAGGGTCGGGTGGATGAAGCCCCTCGACGACGGTTTCATCGCCATCGATCTGCTCGGGCGGCCGCGGACAGGCGTGGTGGACTGGATCACCGCGGAAGAGACTCTCGACGAACTTGGTCTGGGGTATCTCGCCGACCCGCACGAACTGCGTCTCGAGGACGGCTCCTGGCTACGCGTGCGGATCGCGGAGGTGTCCCCCTCGGCGATCCGAGTGAAGAAGGAGGACTGGGGCGACATGAATGCCACCCAGGTCTCCTACCCCGTGGCGTTTCCGGTCGCAGAAGACCAGCTCCGTCCGCTGTCGCGCTGATCGTGCGGCGCCTCGGTAGATCGCCGCACGCAAGGATGGGTGCATGGCAGTCGACGTGACGGTAGTCGGTGGGGGGATCTCGGGTCTCGCGTGCGCACGGGCGGCAACCGCCGCGGGACTCTCGGTGCGGGTTCTCGACCGGGGGCGTCGCGTCGGCGGCCGCCTGGCGACCCGCACGCTCTGGGGGCGCCCCGTCGACCACGGCGCGTCGTACTTCGTCGTCGGCGACTCTGCGCCCTTCGAAGCGGTCGTCGCCGGGTGGCAGGAACGTGGACTTGCGCGCCCGTGGACCGACACGTTCGTCGTGATCGGCGCCGACGGGTCGCAGACGCAGAAGCCCGGGCCGATCCGCTGGGCCGCGCCGCGAGGTCTGCGATCGCTCGCGGCTGACCTTGCGGACGGCCTGGATGTGCACCTGGACCGCACGATCGAACGTGTCGAGCCCTACCGCGTCGACTGGCAGGATGCCGGTGAGGTCGTGCTCGCCATGCCCGGCCCGCAGGCGGCCCGCCTCACCGGCGCCGCACCCGGCGCCGACCTGGAGTGGGAGCCGGTCATCGCCGTCGCCCTGCGATGGGACCGCCGGCAGTGGCCGGGGGACCTGCACGGCGCGTTCGTCGACGAGCACCCCGACGTGTCCTTCATCGCCGACGACGGCGACCGCCGGGGCGACGCGGCGCCCGTGCTCGTGGTGCATACGACG
>NYUD01000042.1 GCA_002683825.1 Planctomycetota bacterium | reverse complement strand
CTTCGGCGTACCGGCTGTGAAGCTCTTCGACCAGCATGCCCTGCCACTCGCCGCGATGTACTTCGCGCAGGTCGGGATCGGTGGACACCTCCCGTCCCAGCACCTCACCCAGGGCCGCGGCGAGGAGCCAGGCTCGTCTCAGGGGCGAGGAGAGGACGAGCGCCGCGTCCCGGCCCTGGAACGCATGCGCAAATGCCCGGGTGCGTTCGAGCCCGGCGCCGGAAAGCTCGATGTCCAGGTCCCCGTAGGCCCTGCCCTGCCAGTCCTCGTGCACCTCGGCGTGGCGTAGCAGCCACAACTCGGCTCCCGTGCCGCATCCCGCGTGGCGCTGGGACGGGCGCAGGGTCTGGAGTTGGGGCGGTCGGTCGGGGACGCCGCTCATCTAGGGAAAGATCGAACCCGAGCGTCGTGTCCAGGTCATCCACGATGGGAGTTGCTGTTCGAAGACGGCGTCGAGGCCGAGGCGGCGCCCCGCTCGCGCGGATGAGATCGCCAGGGAGCTGACCAGGAGCAGGAGGAACGAAAGCTCGTACTCCCGGGGTCCATAGCACAGGGCGTGGCTGAGAAACAACGCCGCCAGTGCGCCTGCGGGTCGAGTCAACGCGCCCACGATGAAGAGGAGCCCGAGCCAGAGCGCCCCCCAGCGCCAGAGGAAGGCTATCGCGTCGGGGTTGTAGAGCAAGAACGTGTCGCCCCACCAGGCGAGTGGCGCGGAGAGTTCTCCCAGGGATGCCGTTACGATGGTCCCGACGGCCGCGCCGTCCAGCGTGGACTCAGAGAGCCAACGCCATCCGTTTGAGAAGAGCACCAGCCCGGTAACGATCCGGATCAGCGCCAGCCCGAATGTGGGCATGTCTTGAGGTTGGCCGCGTGCCATGGGGGCGATGATACGCCTGTCCCCATCTCAGACTAGCCTGCGGATCGGGATCCGATGCATCGACCCGTCTCGAGCAGGAGTTCGATCTCTTCGGGTGTGAACTCGCGCTCGGCCAGATTGCCGATCCCCAGCGCCCCCACGACCTCTTCTCCGCGGAAAACAGGCACGCAGATCGAGCCTGCGAGACCCGTGGCCCGCGCTCCCGGCCGCACGTCGCCGGTGGTGTCGGTCTGCAGATTGCAGGTGGTCACGGGCTCGGCCCGCTCGGCGGCGAGCCCCGCCATTCCCTTGCCGATGGGGATCCTGCGGATTTTCTCGAGCACGCCCTCGGGTATGTTTGCGCTGGAGGCGACCAGTTCGAGTAGGTCGCCACGACGGGTGTGCAGAGTCCCGCTGTCCGCACCGAAGTGTCGGATCGTCAGCCCGAGGCAGGATTCGAACG
Source organism: Planctomycetota bacterium (assembly GCA_002683825.1). GTDB lineage: Bacteria > Planctomycetota > UBA1135 > UBA1135. Next base: position 30,075 of record NYUD01000042.1, on the reverse strand, counting down.
GCTCGGATCCATCCAGCGCACTCTCGATCTTCGTAAGGAGGTCGTTTGTCTCGGTCATGGAATCGGTCGAGGTCAGTGGGAGACGAACTTGTCGAGAAAAGCGTAGATCTCATCTGCGACGACGGAGTTGCCCACGCTGGTCAGGTGGCCGCCATAGTAAAGGGACATCGGTCCGCCTTGCTCATCGAGTTCGATTTGCCGCTGCACGAGAGGGGGGATGAGGTCGACGTAGGGAATGCCGCGCCGTTCGAGCTCGTCCAGCAGTCCTTGCCAGTACGAGCGACCCTTCAGAGCGTGGTCGAAGAGCGCGCCGCGCGAGGGGAAGATGAGAACCGGTGCCGCGCGCGCACCGTCGGCGAGGGCCTCCCGGTGGAAGCCTTCCAGCACCGCCAGGGTCACGCGAAAAGGATCGCCCGCATGGTCGCGCCAGAGCTTTCGCGGCGTCCGCTCGGATTCCGCCAGAATTCCCGCGAGGATGCGTCCCAGCGAGGAATAGCGCCCGGTCCACACATGCGGTTTGCCCAACCAGTACTCGTGCTCGGCGATGCGGTCGATCAATCGGTCCCCGAGCAGGGCCTCGAGCAGCGCTTCACGGGTCGGGAACGGCTGGGGAACCAGCTGCAGATCTCCCTCCGCGTCGATATAGAAGCGGGGTTTCGCTCCGCAGAAACCGGTGCGCGTGTTCCACAAGGGCCGATAACGATTCACGTTGCGCCCGATGTTTTCGAGCATGAGGCCGATGCAAACGACATCGGCCTGGAGTTCTCGCCCGACCCGTCGGTAACGCAGCCAGGCCTGGTCGGTTCCATAGGCGCTGACGCCGAAGTTGATCGCTTCGACGTGGGGTTGGCGTCCCTCGAGAATTTCTTGAAAGGCGGCGTTGTCCGGGATTTCGTCGCCGAACGTGAACGAGTCGCCGAAGAAGAGCACGCGCAGTGAGCCCTCGGCCGGCGTGGGGGCGTACTCGCGCTGTCCTCGGGCGCCGATCGAATTCGTGTGGAACCTACCGCCCTCCGCGGAGCTTGACGGGCGCCAGCTCCAGCCGAGCTCCGGATCGAAGCGTCCGATGCCGTCGGTCTCCTCCCGCCGCAGGCCCTCGAGCCAGGCCCGCTGCTTGGGATGGGTCAGGGCGCCGAAGGGCGGCAGGGGATACCCGAAGAGAAGACCGTCCCGTATCAGGAAAAGGGAGAAGCCCACATCCACCGCGGCGAATGCGGCGAGGAGGACGCAAGCACCCCGCAGGAAGCGTTTGCCCCGGGAGGCCGTTCGGGGAGAGGCGCTTGCCTGCGAGGACCCGGTGCTTCGCGGCGACATCCTACGCATCCTAAGGTTGGCCCTTCCCATGCCCCAGTCGCTTCCTATTCTTATTCGTCCAGGAAAACCCCGTCATTGGAGTCCATGCCGACGCAGGAGACGACTCTCCTCACCGTTGAATCCCTCTCGAAGAGCTACGAGGGAACCCAGGCCCTGAGCGAGCTTTCGTTCGAGGCCCATGCCGGCGAGATTCTCGGACTCGTGGGGCCGAACGGAGCGGGGAAGACCACGACCCTGCGTTCGATCGCTGGTGTCCTTCCGGTGCGCGAAGGGCGCGTGCGGGTTTGCGGCTTTGACGTTATGAGCCAAGAGGTCCAGGCGAAGAGTTCGCTCGGCTGGGTGCCGGACGACCCCCAGCCGTTCGATACGCTGACCGTCGCCGAGCACATGGAGTTCACCGCCTCGCTGTACGCGATCGACGACTGGCATACGCGCAGCGAGGAGCTCTTGGAGCGCTTCGAACTGTCGGAAAAACGCGACGCACTCGGCGGAGAACTTTCTCGCGGTATGCGGCAGAAGCTCGCCTTCGCATGCACGTGGTTGCCACGACCGCGGGTTGTGCTACTGGACGAGCCGCTCTCCGGCCTGGATCCGCGAGGCATTCGATCGGCCCGCGAAGCGATCATCGAGCTCGCTCGCGATGGCACGGCGGTGTTGCTCTCCTCGCACCTCTTGGAGTTGATCGAAGCGCTGGCCCACCGGCTCTTGATCATCGACCGCGGACGCAGGGTCTTCGTCGGAACACTGGTGGAAGCGCGCGCGAGTCTGTCGGTGCTCGAAGGATCGAATTTAGAGGAAATTTTCTTCGCCGCGACCGGAGATCCGGAACTGAAGAGAGACGACGAGCTTTCGTAGATCCACATGCTCAGGTCGCCTGCCCTACGAACGCTTCTGCGCCTCAAGCTCCGCGGCGCGATGCGCAGCCGCTGGCGAAGGCTGCGGACACCGAAGGGCATCGTGCTTACCATCCTGGGGGTTTTTATCTTCGCGGTCTGGCTTGGCAGCCTCACGATTTCGAACTACGTTCGCGGATCGGAGGCGGTCGTGCCCGGCGACATGCGCGGAGCCGTGCGCCTGGGGACGATCGCTCTCACCACCCTGTCGCTCTCCAGTGCGCTGTCCCATCGAGGGCTTTTTCTGCCCAAGGAGGAGATCGAACGTCTTTTCAGCGCGCCTATACGTCGCGGCGATCTGGTGCGCTACCGACTGCTGGCGGGATTCGGGCGCAGTCTATTCGGCGGCTTGATCCTGGGTGTGCTCGTGATGTCCCGCATGCCGAACAAGGTCTTCGCATTCTGCGGGGTGTTGGTCGGCATGCTGACCCTGCCTTTTCTCCACCAGGCGCTGGCGATCCTGCTCGCTGCCCTCGAGCGACGGTCCGCGCGGCTGATGAAGCGACTGGGATCCGTGTTCTTCATCTCGACGGCGCTTCTGTGCGGGTTGTTCTTCATATTCCTCATGTTCGGTCGCGGGATGGAGGATCTGCCTCTGGTGGGAGAGTTTCTGGAGAGCTCGAAGGTGAACGATCCGTTGGCCCATCCCTGGCTGGCGACGATGGCGTGGCCCTTCACCCCATGGGTCGAGGCGATTACAGCGACTTCGGTCGGGAGTTTTCTGCCCTGGTTCGGGCTCTGTCTCTGCGTGGGGCTGGCTCTGTTCGAAGGTACGGCGAGTCTGCCGATGGACTACCGGGAGCTGTCCCTGCAGACGTCGTCCGACGTGGCGGCGCGCATCCGGCGTGCGCGACGCGGAGTGGGAGGAGCCGCCGCCGCACGCGTCAGTACGCGGACCGTGGGGTGGAAGATCCCGTGGCTCTTCGGTCGCGGTCCGGCAGGGGCGATCGCCTGGCGCAAGCTCGGCGCGATCGTGCGCAAGGCCAAGGGGACGCTTTGGGTCTCCTCGCTCGTGCTCGTTTTCCTGACGCTCCTGTCATCGGTCATCGCCGACAGTGCGCGTAGCGAAATCGCCGCACCCGCGATGGTGAGCTTTTTCGGGATCTTCTACCTGTGTGCCGGGCTGCGCTTCGATTTTCGCGACGAACTGATGCGCATGGAGATCATCAAAGCTTGGCCCATCTCCGAGGCGCGCATCTTCACAGCGATGATTGTGCCGGAGGTCTTTCTCGTCTCGGTCCTTCTCATGGGGGCGGTGCTTCTACGGGCCGCGGTTTCGACGGAGTTTCATCCCCTGGTCCTCGCCATCTGCGGCTTTCAACCCCTACTCGTGCTCGCCTGGGTGGCGCTGGACAACGCGATCTTTCTCGTCGTCCCCATTCGCTTCGTGCCGGGGCAGGAAGGCGCGCTTCAAAACGCCGGGCGCGGCATGCTCCTGATGCTGGCCCGCTTTCTGTTCTTGGGACTCGCCGTCGGGATCCCTGTTGGACTCGGCGGCCTCACCTGGAGGATCCTGGGGGAGCTTGATGTCCCCGTTCACATTGCCACCCTGGTGGGGGGCGGTGTTGCCTGGGGGGCCCTCATGCTCACGAACCTCGCCCTCCTGGGCCTCGGCGGCGTGGCCCTGCGGCGCTTCGATGTGGCGCGTGATCGCGGGTAGGCGCTTTCGGGCGCACGCGAATCGCGAACGCGTGCTTCGCTGCCGCAGAGGCTCAGCGCACGACGGCGAGCCAATGCGGTTCGAGCCGCAAGCGCGTCGGCGCATTGACGTAGCCGCAAAAATCGACGGGCGTTGTCACGTCGAGAGGAAAGTCGAGCGCGTTGCCCTCGGCGTCCGTCAATTCACATCCCGCTGCCCGAGCGCAAACGATGGCGCCGCCGATGTCGTAGGGCTTGGTGAAGATCTGATTCGTGCCCGAGCGACGTGCAGCCAGCGCCCGCGCGTCGACGATCATCCTGTAGGTGCCCGACATCAGCTCGACGAGCTGACCGCCGCTCGAACAGTACTGGTCGTTGTAGATCGTGTGCATCTCGGCGTTTTCGTTGCGTTCGAGGCGCTCGAAGAAACGCGCTTCCCATTCCGCAATCACCAGCCGTTGCAGCGGGTCGTAGCGGAAGAAAGGGAAGTATCCGTGGTCGGGCCGATCGTCCCCGTCGGTGCGCACCACCCGCGCCGGGCCGATCGGGGGGCTCTCCTCCTCCGAGGCGCCTCCCAACGCACCTTCCTCGAGCCAGGTCGTGTCGCCATCCGAGAAGAAGCGTCGAAATCGTGCCGCGCGGGTCGTCGGAATCTCGGCGATCATCCCGCCCGACAGCTCACCCAGTCGCGGTTCGCCCGTGCCCGCCGGTGCAAAGGAAACCACGGTCCAGGCCGAGCGCAGATCCGCCATGAGGTTGCGTGTCCCATCGACCGGGTCGAAGCCGATGCGCGGACCTCCGTGGTCGAACCCGGGGAGCTCCACGACCTCCCCCTTCGGACCCGGCCCGAGATGGCGCCAACCCGAGTCTTCGGTCATGACCGAAAGCGGGCCCTCGCGGGCCCGGGCCCCGTGCCATGCCCGAAGGCAGTCCTCGGAGGGTAGGTCCAGGCCGTAGGTGAAATCCCCCGCGCCCCTCTTCAGGGGACGGGAGAGCTCGGGATCGCCGGTGCGGATCGCATCGGAGAGGGCGTCGCGTGTCCGGAGGCGGATCTCGTCGCACAGGCGCGTGATGTGGGGCAACCAGTCGGAGAAACTCAATGCGTGGGCTTGTGGGTGAGCTTGTGAAAGAGAGTGGCCATCCTAGACTACCGGATCCTCGAAACCCTCTTCCCCATACCACAGAGATGAGCCAAGTCCGCAACGTCGTCATCATCGGTTCAGGCCCTGCCGGCTACACCGCCGCCCTGTACGCCGCCCGTGCCAACCTGGAGCCGGTGGTCATCGAAGGCATGCAGCCCGGTGGCCAGTTGACGATCACCTCCGATGTCGAAAACTACCCCGGCTATCCCGAAGGCGTTCTCGGTCCGAAGATGATGGAAGATTTCCGCACCCAGGCCGAGCGTTTCGGCACCGAGATCAAGATCGGTCTGGTGACGGACGTCGATTTCACCGAGCGACCGTTCAAGATCACCACGGAGTTCGAGTCCTTCGAGGCGCGCGCGGTCATCATTTCGACGGGCGCGAGCGCCAGACTCCTGGGCCTGGAGAAGGAGGCCCATCTGATGTCGACGGGCGGTGGCGTTTCGGCCTGCGCGACGTGCGACGGCGCCTTCTTTCCGGACAAGGAGCTGGTCGTCGTCGGCGGGGGAGACACGGCCATGGAGGAGTCTCATTTCCTCACGCGCTACGCGAAGAAGGTGACCGTGTTCCACCGTCGCGACGTCTTCCGTGCCTCGAAGATCATGCTGGACCGCGCCCGGAAGAACCCGAAGATCGAATTCCGCGTGCCCGCGACCATCGACGACATCCTGGTGGGCGAGGATGGCAAGATCGCCGGCGTCCTGGCGCGCAATGCGGATACGGGGCAGACGGATGAATTCCCCTGCCAGGGCCTGTTCATCGCGATCGGCCACGAACCGAATTCGGAGATCTTCCGCGAAAAAGTGGCCCTGGATGAGGATGGCTACGTCCTCGTGAAGAACGGGACCTGCACCTCGGTCGAGGGTGTGTTTGCGGCCGGGGACATCAGCGACAAGAAATACCGCCAGGCGGTGACGGCCGCCGGAATGGGCTGTATGGCCGCCATCGATGTGGAGCGCTGGCTGGACTTGCAGGAGGATTGACGGGGGCCCCGCGGCCCCCGTGTCTGGTTCTTCCGTATCGACCGCGCTAGAAGAGGTTCGCCGTCGGATTCCAGAGCGTCCGCTTCAGCTGGACCTGCAGCGGGTTGACGATACGTAGCATTTCCCGTGTACGCCCGTCGTAGTTCAGCTGTAACCCGAAGGCGTAGCCGCTGTCCGGGCTCACTTCGTGAGCCGCGTCTCCCGCGGTCCCTGATCGGCCGGGAACCAGGAGTCCGATGTCGGCCGCGACGAGCCCGCCGTTGACGAGCATGCGCCCCTCCATTTTCGTGTTGCGGTTCACGATGCCGAAAATGGCATTGTTGGTGTACAGGAGCCCGTCGATCCTGAACGGCGTGTCGTTCTCCAGCTGGTCTTCAAACCACTCGACACCGGCCTTGTACACGCTCGGCTCCATCCATCCGTCCTCATGTTGGAGCTGGGTGGTCACCGCGCGGGGGCTGCCGTCCCCGTTGTACAGGATCGGGTCGCTCGGGTCGGTCGGGTCCGCGTAGGTGAGTTTGTCCGTATCCCAGCCCAGCGGAACTTCGTCCAGCAGGCTGGGGGTGACCCAGGTTCCGAGATCCGGGTCGAAGTAGTGGCGATGGTGGACGTTGCCGTGCCAATCGGTCCACGGGTCGGTGCCGTTGTAAATGGGGATGGTCGAGTCGTCGCCGTAGTGGTAGTAGCGCGGGATGTAGTTCGGGACGTAGCCCGGGTTGGTTACCGGATCGCCGTCGGGACCGGGTAACGTCGATTGCGCCTTCGACCACTCGCCGCGGTTGAAGAGGGAGATTTCGGACAGCGCGAAGGACCACTGGTCGACCATGACATCGCCGGTGTCCGGGTTGCCGCTGATGATCTCCATCTCGTCGGGAGGCGACCAGGAGAAGTTCGGCTGGAGTGAGGCGGGGCGCTGAAAGTCCCCGATCACGATGTTGCCGCCGGCGGTCAAGCCAAGCGCGTTCGTGTTGCCCTCCGCATCCAAACCGAAGGTGCGCAGTGACTGCTCATCGACGCCGTCGGCGTACATGAGGCTCGAGGGGATGTAGATGTTCCCGCGCACGTAGATCGTGCCCTCGCCCTTGATGTGGCCCTGAATGATCAGGTCGCCGTCGATGACGATCGAACCGTCGATCTCGATGGGATTGTTGGGCCACCCGGTCAGAAGAACGTTGCCCTCGTGTGCGGCCGAACCGACACTCGCCATGCCCGACGAATTGCCGCCGTTCGGGCCGACGGCACCGGCGTAATCGAGCGGTGTGTCGATCACGTCGCTCTCGTCGAACAGACTGATGATGCCCGCGGTGATCTCGCCGTAGGCCTCCTGGGCGACGCGGTCGAATTCGATGTCGTCGATGACGCGATTGTCCGCAGCGGAGGGGTCGGGCAACCCGGTGGCCGCTACGATCCCCCCGTCGTCGGGAAACGGAGCCGGGAAATTGACAGGTAGAACTCCTGCAGCACTCATTTCCGCGTAGTTCGTCGGATAGTCGAGATACAGGTTGCCCAGCGGATCCGTCGGTAACGTGGGATCGAGAGATACCGGCGTCAGGCCCCCGAAGGCCTCGACGATGAACCCATCGGAGTCCATCTCGTAGCCCATCAGGCTCAGACTATCCCAGCTCGGGATCGGGTTGCCGTCGTCGAGGGCCGGGATGCCGCGCAGGAACAGGGCGCCTGCGATGTAGGAATCCGCATCGAAGTCGTTGAGCGAGTACGTGTTCCCATCCGCATTGTGGCGCACCAGAAGGCTCTCCAGCGTTCCAACCTGGACGTGCTCGTACTGGGCCTCGGGGTCGCTGGCGTTCGTATCCCAGTATCGATCGGCGGAATCGATGCTGGTGTGGCAAAAAATGCAGTTGACGTTGTTTGCCAGAAGCGCGTAGTCGAAGCCCGCGAAATCGGCGGGTTCGACCGTGAAGGCCTGTTGTACGGCGCGGTTCAGGATCGGGTTGACGATGTCCTCACCCCGTGTCGTCGACGCCTGAACCGTGAGGTACAGCTGTGTCGAATCGCCGACATCGCGCCGGACCAGGTGGGCGGCGTCGATATTGACGTCGTTGAAACGTTTCCCATTGGGTTGATCGGGAAGATCGAGGAACGGAACGAGGTCGAGGCCTTGCTCGATCGTGGGCGGGCCGCCGGGGCCGGAGTCGAGGATGCCCGTGTCCGACAGATAGTCCCGGAAGGACTTGATGTCACCTGCCGCACCCTCGAGAGCGATGTAGTTCGACCACATGTGCTCCATGGAGAGCGCAGCCACACTCTCCACGGCGCTCGAGATGCGGAATTCTTCGCCCTGGTGCATGACGGTCTTCTTGCCCGATGTGACCACGGTCAAGAGCGCCATCGTGAAAATGGCCATGCCGGACAGAATCACCATGGCCGGAACGAGTGCGATACCGGTCTTGCTGCCGGCGTACTTGAAGTTATTTTCGATCGCGTTCATGAAACTCTTCCCCTTTTGTCTTGCCCGTATACCGTCTTAGAGTTCGGGTTCGTTCCTCAGGAACATGACCGATTGCACGCTTCGCACGATCGGCATGTCTTCGTTGCTGCGCCCCAGAAGAAACAGGCGTACTTCGAGCAGGTTCGTGTCCCTGTTCCAGAGAAAGATCGGATCGTCGAACTTGTCCCCATCGAGATCGCCGCCCCAATTGCAACGTTCCTGCAGGACGTTCGAGGGTCCCATTCCGATCTCTTCCACCTGAGCCGGTTGGTCGTGCGCCCAACTCAGACGCCGGATCTGCCCGATGTCATAGACGTCGTCCGTATCGCCGTCTCGGTTCAAGTCGTCGTCGGTCTCCGACTCGTCGTAGGTGTTCTTCGGGACGAACACGAGCGCGTTCCAGCCATTCTCCGTCGGGCCGATTCCGAGGACGTCCGCACCGAGCCGGAGCTGATTGCCGTCGATGAAGTTGTTTTCGCCTGCCGGGTCGACCGGCACGCGATAGGTAAATCCGAAGCCGTCTCCGGAGAACAGGATCTCCGAGCCGTCTTCGGCAAGCGCGCGACCGCTCTCAGCCACGGGCGGGTCTTCCTGCACCTCGATCGGTTCGGCGAGGCCCGCCCAGTAGAGATCGGCATCGTGACTGACGGGTTGGGTGCACGACTCGCCCCGGGTGAGATCGAGAAAGAAGCGGTGATCGGCGCTCAAAGAGGCGTAGGAAATCCGTTCCTCGGTATCTTCGCCCCTGTCGATGAGCAGCATTCCGCGCGGAGGAAAGCCGACGTTGTCGCTCGATTCGAGCTGGGCCGTTTCCGTGGCATCCAGGACGCTTCCGGAAGGCTGGGACGTCTTGGGCTCCACACCCGCCGCGTTGGCGAGCTCTTTCTCCATCTTGAAGAGCATCTGCTGGGCCAGGTCTTCGACGCTGGTGATCTGCATCGTCGCGCGCGAGAAGCGGCGACCGGAGTCGACCAGGGTCATCGAGGCCAGGAGCACCACCGTGAACAGGGTCACGGAGATCATCAGTTCCACAAGGCCGAGACCGCTTCGGGTGTTTCGATGAGTTTCCATAGTTAGTACCCCAGGACGTAGAAGGCGTGCCGTAGCGTGATGTCGCCGGTCTGGCCGCGCCAGCGCACCTCCAGAATGATGGGTAGGATGCGGGCGTCGGCGGTGACATCGGCGTCCGTGGCATCACCGTCGCCGTTCAGATCGCGGGGCAGGCCCAGCTCGTATCCGATCGCGTCGTCGTCGAGTCGCTCGTCCGTCAGCACCTGGATCGTTCCCACGCTGGCCGCGCCGGGGAGCGCAGCGAGGCCCAGAACGTCAAACGTGTTGCCTACGGCCCCGCCGGGACCGTAGACCAGGAGCAGCTGGTCGACCCATTGGTCGGGATGAGTGTTCGAGAACCCGAAGGAGCGCGCATGAACGCGCTCGGCCACCGAGCGCATCGCGTTCTGGGCCAGAACCCGCTCGCGCACCAGCCTGCGCAGCGAATGCATCTTCGATGTGGCCGAGATGATGGCCACCAAGCCGATCATCAAGATCGACGTGGCGATGGCCAGCTCGATGAGCGTGAAACCCGTTCTGTGGCACTGCCGGGCTCCAACGGAGCCCGGGCAGCGCCTGTATGTAAAACCATTCACCTTCTTCCCTACCTTTCCACCAGCCCGATTTCCCGGGTGCGCATCCCTTCGGACGGGCGGGGCGAGGATCTGGAGGTTTCCCCCCGGGAATGCTCTGCCCCTTACGCAAACTCCACCGGGGACCGGATCCTTTCCCTCGGACCCACGATCGTTTGGGGCGGTGGGAATCCTTTTCCCCGGCAAGGATCGAAGCAGGCGGTGTCACGGCGTCCGTTCTGTCTATATTCTGACGCGAAGCCCCCATGAGGATCTGTCTCATCTCGCACGGATTTCCCCCCCACGAGCGGACGGGGGTCGAACAGTACACCGCCGCCCTGGCGGCGGAGTTCGCCCGTGGAGGCCACGTGGTGGAGGTCTTTGCGTCCCGGAGAGACGAGCAGCTGCCCGATTACTGCCTGCGGCGTGAGGAAGTGTCTGCGGGGGGGGGGGCGAGCTACGCCGTCAACTGGGTCGCATTGAACCAAAACCCCCGAGGGCCTCTCGAGATGCTGGAGGTTGCGGACGTGGCCCGTGTCTTCGGGCGACTCCTCGACCGCGAGCAACCCGAGGTCTGTCACTTCCAGCACTTGGTGAAGCTGGGCATCGGACTCGTCGAGGAGGCCCGCAGCCGTGGCATTGCGACCCTGTACACCGCCCACGACTACTACGCGGTTTGCCATCGCTACACGCTTCTGCGCCCGGACCTCTCGCACTGCGACACGCGGGGCGATTCGATGGCGTGCGCATGCTGCGATCTCGCGCTGGGGCATCTGAATGCCCGGGTGGGGTTGGGCGACTACCAGATGGGTGTCTTTCGCGATCAGTTGAAGACAGAGGACTGGCAGCGGCTCGAGAATATTCTCGAGGGCGACCCCGGGGCCTCCGGCATTGGCTCCGAGGAGCTCGACCTGGCCTTCGACCTGCGAAGCGACCTGGACGCCCGCCGCGCACGTGCGTTCGACGCGATGGATCGGATTATCGCACCCACGCAATTCCTGTCGGACGAGCTGGTTCGCGGCGGCATCGATCCACGTAAGCTCGAGGTGCTACCCTACGGGATCGACATCTCGGATCTCGGCGATCTGCCGCCGGTGCGCAACGATCCGGAGAAGCCACTGCGCTTCGCCTTCGTCGGTGGGATTTCCAAGCACAAGGGGGTCCACCTGCTGCTCGAGGCCTGGCGCACGATGAAGCAGGGCGCTCGCGGGGCGGAGCTATCGATCTGGGGCTACTCCACGGATGCGGTTTTCCACCAGCGCATACGTGACGCCGCAGCGTCCATGGGCATTCACTGGCGCGGACCCTACGAGCGGCGCGATCTGCCCGACGTTCTGTCTGCGACCGACGTGGTGATCTGCCCCTCGACCTGGGTCGAAAACTACCCGATCGTCATTCGCGAGGCCTTTGCTGCCGGGCGGCCCGTGATCGCCTCGCGCTACGGGGCGCTGCCGGAGAGTATCAGGGACGGTGTCGACGGCCTGTTATTCACCCACAACGACGCGGCGGATCTCGGGCGCACCCTGAAACGCTGTCTGGATGAACCGGATCTGGTGTCGGGGCTGGTGAAGGGGATCGCCCCTGTACACGATCTTCCGTCGCAGGCCGGGGAATTGCTGGAGCGCTATCGGACGGTGCTGAACGAAACGGCCGCGCGCGCCGAGCCCGGCGCCTCCGCGCCCTTGCCCGCTTCGCTGAAGGAGTTTGATGCGCGTTATCGGAAGCTGACCGGGATGCCCATGCGGCAGCTCTTGAGGCGCGCGCTCTCCGGTCTGAAGGACCTGAGCACCGGGTTGGGTTGCGATGCCTTGGGCATCACCGAACTGCTCACCAGTCTCGGCGAAGGAATGCGCACCCAGGATTGGATGCGTGACGCTCGCCAGGAGATCGAGTGGCTGCGCGACAAGCTGAAGGAAGAGGGCGAGTTGAGGGGCAAGTTGGAGCATACGTTCGCCCTCCTTGAGCGAGACTCCCTGGATCTTGAGATGGGCAAAATCCTCCAGGAAGAGACTCTGCGTTCGGCGGATGACTACGTGGTCGAAAAGGAAAGCGAGCTGTCACTTGCCGGCAAACAACTGAGGCAGGCGGAGCGCTACAGCCGCGCGAAGGAATCTGACTTGAAGGCGGCGGAGTCACAGCTCGAGGAGGTCGCCCAGTACATCTCGGCCAAGGAAGCCGAGATGGACGACGCACAGAATGAGCTGGCAAGGCTGCGCAGCTACGCGGCTCAAAAGGAACAGGACATCGATGGCGTCGAAGCGGCCCTGCGCGAGGCCGGTGCCTATGCGCGGACGAAAGAGGTCGAGCTCTCGAAAACCGAAGAACGGCTGGGCAAAGCCGGTTCGCACATTCGCAGTCAAGAGCACGCCTTGGAAGAGCATCGAGCCAAATCGGTTCGTGCCGGCGAGCACCTCGAGCACCAGCAGAGTGTGCTGGCAGAACAGGAGGAGGCCCTGCGCGCGGCGGACGTGCGCCTGCAGAAGCAGGAGCGTTCGATGGTGCATGGCCAGAAGGAACTCGACAAGGCGGTCGAAAATCTGCGCACGGCGGGCGCAGAGCTGCGGCGGGCGGAAGCGGCGCGCGACAGTGCTCTCGAGGTGATCGAACTCAAGAAGGGCGAGCTTCAGACCAAGGAGAGTCTGCTTCGCGAACGCGGAGCGGCCTTGGAGGAGGCTACCCGGGAGACCGAGGAGGGGGGGCGGCGTTTGCGTTCGGCGGCCGAATTGGGGCTTCAGGCGCTCGAAACCCAGCGACGGCTCCTGTTCCAGACGGTGCGTCCGCTCTACGAGAGCGTGTGTCTCGCGGCTGCGCCCGACAGCGAGCCGGAATTGCCCCAACCCGGGTTGCCCTTCCGGCAATTGATCGGCGCCATGCTCGCCGCGCAGGAAAATGCTGAACACCTCTTCCAAGAACTCGAGTGGAGCCGCCGGATCATTCAAGACCAGATCGAGGAGCTGGGCTGGCGTCGCACTGAGATGGAGGAATTTCACTCGTTGATGGAGCGCTTCGTCCTGGCGCGCGTGGTGGCCCTGGCAAGGAGCCGCCAGCGCGTGCTCGACTGGAAAAAGCAGGAAGATCGCTTCAACTACGAAGCCGGAAATGCCGGAAAAGGGGTCGAATGAGCCGACCGGTTTCCATTGTCATTCCGTCGCTCGATGACTTCGAACTCTTCGACCGTAACTTGCCCCGGCTCTTCTCCGAGCTGGCGCGCCGCGACCTGGATGACGAGGTGCTCATCGTCGACGATACGGGTCGAGATGCTCTACGTGCGAGGCTGAGCGAAACGTTTCCTCGGGCGCGCGTTCTTGTGCGCGAAGAGAACGGTGGTTTCGCCGCATCCTTGCGTTCCGGCATGGAGCAAGCGCGCCACGAGCTTTGCTTCTCGATGAATCCGGATGTCTTCGTGCGGGCCGGCTTCCTCGAGCCTTTGATTTCGTGCCTGGACGATCCGGAGACCGTCGCCGCCGTTCCGAAAGTTCTCTTGAACGGCGACGAGGATCGCATCGAATCGCTGGTCGCGTTGGAGCTTTCCGGGGGGCTGCTCGAGATCCGCCAACCCGGCCTGGAGGAGGGCGAGACTTCCGGGGCTTTGATGACCCTGCCGGTGGCTTTTGCGGTGGGGGGGACGTCCCTTCTACGCAAGCGCGAGTTTCTCGAGGGGGGTGGATTCGACTCCCTTTTCGAACCGTTCTACTGGGAAGACGTCGATTGGTGCTGGAACCACTGGCGCGCCGGGCGCAGGAGTGTCTATGTGCCGGCCTCGGTAGTCGAGCATCACCACCGTGGAACGATCGGCCGACTGGTCCCGTCCGAGCTGGTGCGTGCGGCGCTGGAAAAGAACCGCCTGATCTTCCACTGGAAGCACATCGACGACCCGGAGCTCCTGAAAGAGCACGTGGAAGCGTTGTACCGCCTGGTCCTCGAGGCCTGGCTGGAGGAACGGCGGCTGGACCTGGTGTGGTTGAATCTGGCACTCGATCAGGCAGAGGACGTGCTGAAGACGCGCCGGAGTCTTACCAGCTCCAAGTTCACCTTCGATGAGGTGCACGCCCGCGCTCGTCCGGTGCCGCTGGACAAGCCCCTGAAGGATGGGCCCACGCGTTCCGGCCCCGCGCGCAAGAAGGTGCGGACGAAGAAGGCGACGAAACGCCGCAAGAAGTGACCGGGTATCGAACGGTGTTCGATACCCGGGCTGCCCTGACTAGGCCGCCACTCGGACGTCCTCTTCGTCGACGGACGGTGTAGAAGACGGGACCGGCGGTAGGCCGGCGGCTCGCATGAGGTGGCCCTGAAACTCTTCGATGTGACGGGCGCGGGGGAAGCGTTCCGACATCAGCTCGAAACCGTTGCGCCCGATGGTCCGGGCCAGGAGTTCATCGTCGAGCAGGCGGTCGACCGCTGCGGCCATGGCACCCGTGTCCTTAGGGGGCAACAGGTAGCCGTTGACGCCGTTCTGAAGCCACTCCGGGATGCCCCCCACATCGAAGGCGACCACCGGCTTTTCGTGGGCCATCGCTTCGATGCCGACCAGGCCGAAGGGCTCATCCCAGATCGAGGGGCAGACGACGACTCGCGCGCGTGAATACAGCGTCTCGATCTCCGCCGAGGACATCCAGCCGGCGAAATGCACCCGATCGCCCACTCCCTCTTGCCTCGCCTTCTCGCGCAGCCATTGCTCGGCCGGCCCCGTTCCGGCCACCGTGGCGCGGAAGGATGTCTGAAGCTGGCCGAGCATCGTCAGGAGGTAGTCGACCCCCTTGTCAGGCAGGGTTAGACGTGCGGGCGTGAACACCAGCGGTTCATCGCTCTGGGCGAGAAAAGCAGCGGTCTCCTCCGGCAGCTCTCCGGCGGGCTGCGCCGTGCTGTTCGAGTCCGTGAAGATGTAGAGCACCGAGGTCGTTTCGGGGTGAAAGCCGACACTCAAGAGCTCGTTGCGCATGTAGTGGGAATTCGTCAGTACGCAGCTCGAACGCTTGGCTACTTCCAGTTCGCGTGCCTTGATGTGCAGATCGCGCAGGGGATCCAGGAAGCGGTTCTTGTGCCGATCCTTCTTGAAGCAGACACAGCCGGAACCGAGCCAGTAACGTTGTAGGCACCGGATGCCCATGGGCTCCCTGCAAGTCTCGCCGTCCTCCGTGAACTTGTTCAAACCCGGACAGAACAGGGTGTGGTCGTGGACGTAGCGTACGACGGGTGCGATCTCTGTGAGTGCTTCCGCAGCGTGGATATTGCGCAGTGCCGAAAGAAACACCACATCGGGTTCGAGGGCCCGCACGCGTGAACCGAGCTCGCTCCGGTCAGCTCGCGACATCCATTGCCCTTCGAGCGAGGGGAATTCGATGACCGTGGCATCGGCGAAATCGGGCTTCTGATCCTCGCGGCAGAGGACCGTTACCCTGTGTCCGCACCGTAGCAACGCAGGTACGACGACCTGTGCATGTCTCTCCGTTCCCCCAATGAGCCCCCAGGTGTCGATCACAAAGAGAACGTGCACCGGACGCGAGTCCTTTCTTTCCGCTTTGTCGGCCTAGCTGCCGATCGTCATCAAGAACTCGCCGTTGACCTTGGTGCGCTTCATTTTTTGGATCAGCATTTCCATGGCTTCCACCGGATCGAGTTCGTTCAAAACCTTGCGCAACATCCAGATGCGCTCGATCTCTTCTTCGGTAAAAAGCAGCTCTTCCTTGCGCGTTCCCGAGCGATTGATGTCGATCGCCGGGAAAATTCTTCTGTCCGAAAGGCGCCGGTCCAGTACGAGCTCCATGTTGCCGGTCCCCTTGAACTCCTCGAAGATGACCTCATCCATCTTCGAGCCGGTCTCGACCAAGGCCGTACCGAGGATGGTCAGCGAACCACCGTTCTCGATGTTGCGAGCCGAACCGAAGAAGCGTTTCGGAAATTGCAGCGCCGTCGCCTCGATGCCACCGGAAAGAAGTTTCCCGTTTGAAGGGGCCTCGTTGTTGGAGGAGCGAGCCAGGCGCGTGATCGAGTCCAAGAGAATTGCCACATCCTTGCCTGCTTCGACCATGCAGCGGGCCTTCTCGATCACCATGTGGGCGACCCGTAGGTGACGCGAGGAGGATTCGTCGAAGGTCGAGCTGATGACCTCGCGCGTCCCCTCGGGTAGGGAGCGCTCGAAATCCGTGACTTCTTCGGGGCGTTCGTCGACCAGGAGGATGATCAGGTGGATGTCGGATGCGTTCTCGATGATGGACCGGGCGATCTGGTGGAGCAGCACCGTCTTGCCCGAGCGCGGTGGGGCCGTGATCAGCCCACGCTGGCCGCGTCCGACCGGTGTGATCAGGTCACTGATGCGCATCTCGAGGGGGTTTTCTCCGGCACCCTCCAGGATGATGCGCTGTTCGGGGTATAGCGGCACGAGTTCCTTGAAGGGCGTGCGGCCGATCACGTCGTCGGGCTTGCCCCCATCGATCGACAGGACCCCGGTGATCGCGAAGTAGCGTTCTCCCTCGCGCGACGGCCGCAATTCCCCCTCGACCCACATGCCCGTGCGCATGGCGTAGCGCTGGAGATGGGAAGGCGGGACGAAGACATCTTCCTCAGCCGCCAGGTAGGCGTTGTTCGCCGTGCGGAGGAAGGCGTGTCCGTCAGCACCCACGTCGAGCAGCCCGGAGACTCGGACCGGGATGTGCCTGGCGAGGCGTGCGCATGTGATGTGCCAGACCAGGTCGCGGCGCTTGCGCAGGGAGGCGTGCCCGTCGACCTTCTCCTTTTTCGCCACCTCGTGCAGGTCGGCCACCGGTTGGACACGCAGCTCGTCGTAGGAGAGCGGCTTGGGCTTGGTCTTGCGTGTCGAGGGGGGCAGGCTCGAAACGAGCTCCGCGAGCTCCTCTTCGGAAAGGTCCGCCGGGAGCGCCTCGTGATCGACGCGTACCTCGTCCATCGTTGCAGTGGCGAGGCCTCCTCCGCCGGTCGTGGGACGGAACTTTTTCTTCCTCTGCCAGTTGCGCTTCTTCGCCATCGAGTGAGATTCGGGGTGGGGGCAAGGAGGTCAGTCCGCCTCGATCTGCGCCATCAAGCGGCGGCAGGCGGTTTCGAGCTCCTCGAGGGTTTTGTCGTTAGAAAGTACGTGATCCGCACGCTCTCGTTTTTCCTTGAGCGGGAGCTGGGCGGTTTCACGCCGGGCGACCTCGCCCGCAGGCCAGCAGCGATACTGCTGGCCCCGCCGGTCCCGGATCTCGTCGGCCGTGGCGACGAAGACCAGCACGTGGCAGAGACGGGCGAGCCCGCTTTCCGCATCGGTTTCCAGGAGCAGGGGCACGTCGAGCACGATGCGCGGCACGCCCTCCCTCCGGGCCTCTTCGATACGAGCCAAGATCCTGGCACGAACCCGCGGATGGGTCCAGCCTTCGAGTGCTCTGCGTGCTTCTTCTCCCGTTTCAGGATCGAAGACGAGGCGGGCCAGGTGGCCCCGATCCAGTCCCCCCTCGGGGTCCAGGACGGCGGCCCCAAAGCGCGCGGAAAGGACCTTCACGGCTTCTTTTCCGTCCAGGAGCTGTTGCACAATCGCGTCCGCGGACACGACCTGCCCCCCTTCACCGGCCAAGAATCGGGCCGCGGCGGACTTTCCGGAGGCCACGCCGCCGAGCACGCCGAGGATCCTCGGTATCGGGGGAGAGGATCGTGATTCCATGGACCGAATCAGTGGGAAACCAGCGTATGCTGGGGGGGTAGTCGTCACGCTGGAGAAAATCGTCTCCTGCGCGAGAAAGAGATCCCCTGCAGTCTGACATGAGGAACCCGAACATGGGCTCGAAACGCGGTGCGGCGCACGTCAGCGCCATTTGGTTGATCGTAGCTGGCGTCCTCTTCCTGTTCGCCTTGGCCTTTGCTTTCATCGCCCAGAGCGACATGAGCACGGCCCAAAAGAGCCGCGACGCGGCCTTGGCCGACAAGGCCGAGGCAGAGTCTCGCTGGGAGGAAGCCCAGGAAGTACGCCGTAATGTCTCCCTCATGCTGGGCTGGTACGACCGCGATTCGGTCGATCAGTCGAGCGACGTCATCGAGGCGAAAGCTGCCCTGGGTGTTCTGAGAACGACCTTTTCCGACCTCACGGATGCGGATCCTGACTTCCAGAGCGTGCTTCCGAAGGTCGTCGCGAGTTTCAACGAGCGCGGACGCCGGATCGCCGAGCTCGAGAGCCAGATCCAGACCCTCAAGAGCGAGGTCCGCTCGGCAAACGATGCGGGGGCCCAGGTCGCCCAACAAAAACAGGACACGATCGACCTGCTGCGCCAGCAGCTCGGCGACGAGAAGAGCGCGGCCGAGAGTCGCGAGGGTGAGCTCACCGATCGCCTTGCGACCGCCCAGGACCAGGTCTCCGAGCGCGATCAGGAGGTTCGCAACCTGCGGATCGCGGCCACGAACCAGAAGCGCGATTCGGAGGAGACCGTGCGGCTGAAGGACGCGCGCATCCTCGACCTCACCCAGAAAACGCGCTTTGTGCGGGGCGACTTCGCCAACGATCCGGACGGCAAGATCATCGAGGTTTCCGATCGCTTGAACATGGGTTGGGTCGACATCGGAGCCCGCAACCGCCTGACCACGGGCATGCGTTTCCGCGTCGAGTCCGGCAGTCCGGCCGACCGTAGATTCCTGGCCTATGCCGAAGTCGTGAAGGTCGAGGAGCGTCGTGCGGAAGTCGTTTTTAGCGGCAAGATCGACCCCCTGGCCCGGATCACCAGGGGCGACGTGATCGTCAACCGCCTCTACGACCCGCAGGGGACGCGCAATGCGCTGCTCATCGGTCGTTTCAGCGGCCGCTACAACGCCAAGGACCTGCGTACGCTACTCAAGCGCATCGGTATTCACGTGCAGGACGAGCTGTCCCACACGACCGACTTCGTGATCGTCGGCTCGCAGCTCTACTCCGACCCCGAGACCAACGAGCCCCTCGATGAGCCGCGAGATCCCACCGATCTCCCGCAGTACCGCGACGCCGTGGCCCAGAAAGTGATTGTCGTTTCGCTGCAAGACATCGAGGAGTTCCTCCGCGGCGCCGGCGGCGTCGGCAACTAGGAGCGCTTCCGCCCCCCGCGGTATCCGACCGCAATCCTAGGTCGCCCGGCGGGCTCCCTTTCGCCGGGTCGGCCAGGGCCGGACGGGCGAAAGGGAGTCCGCTTTCGGTTCTCGGTTTCGTTTCGCGGTGGACTATGATCGGGGGATGAGCGGAGGTGGTGAGAGGCCTGGAGGATCCACCTCCGAAGAGCCGAAGGTGGAGGATCCCTTCGCGAAGACGCGCATGAGCCTCGGTTCCCACATCGGCGAGTTGCGCACGCGCGTGATTCGCGGCACGCTCGGGATTCTGGTCGCGTTCGTCGCTTGCTGGTTGTTCCAGGACACGCTGATCCTCATCGCCAAGGAACCGCACTACATCGCCATGGGATGGCTGGAGGAGGACTACGTCACCCAGGCGGAAGAGAAGCTGGCTGACGATCCCTCGCTGAAGCGCACAGCCTATTTCGTCACCAGCGATCCTGGCGACAAACGGATCCGCGACTTCGGCAAGGAGCTGATCTTCATCGCCCCCGCGGAGAGTTTTCTCTTTCGCCTGAAGGTGTGCCTCTATCTGGCCCTGATCATCGGCGCGCCCGTGCTCCTGTGGCAGCTGTGGCTCTTCATCGCGGCGGGTCTCTACGACCGGGAACAGCGTGGCGTGCTTGTCTATTTCCCCCTGTCACTGTTCGCATTCCTGGTTGGCGTTGGCTTCGGCTACAAGGTGATGGTGCCCTACGCCATCTACTTCCTGAACCAGGGCTCGATCGATTTCGCCTTTCCGACCTTCAGTGCGGCCAGCTACCTGAAATTCTTCGCATCGCTTTGCCTGGCCCTGGGGGTCGTATTTCAGCTGCCGCTCGTCATGTCGTTCCTCGCACGCGCTGGAATGGTCGAAGCGAGCACCTTGGCGAGTTTTCGCGGGCATTTCATCGTGGGTGCTTTCATCTTTGCGGCCGTTCTGACGCCGCCCGATCCGTTCACCCAGGCGATGATGGGGGTTCCTTTGATCGTGCTCTACGAGGTGGGGGTGTTAGCTGCGCGCCTGGTCACCAAGTCTGCTACGCCGCAGGTGTCGTCAGAGAATGGGGAGGAGTGAGACGTGAGGCGGGTCTCGGAAGCGCGTCTGGTTGTGGTGGGGGACGAGCTTCTCGGCGGGGCCCATGCCGATCTGAACTCGCCGGAGCTGGCGCGACAACTCGCCCGGATCGGGATCGCCGTACGCGGTGTCGAGACCGTCGGAGATCAGGAAGAGGTGATTCGTGATGCCGTCGAAAGCGCGCTTTCGAAGGCGAGTCTCGTGATCTGCACCGGGGGATTGGGGCCTACCCTCGACGACGTGACGCGCCACGGAATCGCGCGGGCGCTCGGCGTAGAGCTCACGCGGGATTCGGAGGCGCTGGCCGACGTGTACGCGTGGTACGAACGCCGCGGCCGCCCCATGCCCCCGACCAACGAGCGCCAGGCGTTCTTGCCGGCCGGTGCGGTGCGGATCCGCAACCGGGTAGGTACGGCGCCCGGTTTTCGCGTCGTTGCGCCTGGAACGGCGACCTCGTTGGAGCGCTGGGTCGTCGCGCTTCCCGGACCGCCCTCGGAAATGCGTGTGGTCTTGACCGAAGAGCTGATCCCCTGGCTGCAATCCAGCGGCCGGGCCCGCGAGGCCCTCGGGGAGCGGCGCTTCCATTTATTCGGGCTGTCCGAGAGCGACTTTGCGCAGGAGGTGGGGGAGTGGATGGAGCGCTCCGCGGAACCGCGCATGGGTTGTTCGGCCAAGTACGGCCGCTTGCTCGTCACCCTGCGTTCAACGTGCGAGGGGTGCGAAGCGCAGCGACTCCTGGAGGAACGCGCCCAGGCATTCCGCGAGCGCTTTTCCGTTCACATCTACGGCGAGCGCGACGATCGGATCGAGTTCGTCCTGGGCCAGGCGCTGATCGAAACGGGGATCGAGGTCACCCTGGCCGAGTCCTGCACCGGGGGTCTTGCTGCCTCCCTTCTCACGCGCGTGCCGGGGATTTCGAGTGTTTTTCGCCAGTCCTTCGTGACCTACTCGGATGAGATCAAAGTCACGGCCCTGGGCGTTCCCCAAGAGCTGATCGCCAGCCACGGAGTCGTTTCTGCCCAGGTGGCCGAATCCATGGCCCGGGGCGCGGCTCGGGTCGCCGGAGCTCGACTCTCGATCGCCATCACGGGGATCGCCGGTCCCGGCGGAGACACTCCGGAGAAACCCCTGGGCCTGGTTTGGTTCGCGACGACCTTCGACGGCGTAACCCGCTGCTTTGAGCGCCGCTTCCCTCCCGGCGAGCGCAACTGGATTCGCACCCTGGCCGCCCACCAGGCCCTCTTCCTGGGGTGGAGATGCTTGTGCGATGCCGGGCTTGCCCCACCCCATTCCGACGATTGACCGCCCGCTGGGGCGTTGGTATGTTCCCGCCCTCGAGGGGTCTCTCGAAGGCGAGCGCACCGTTCGGACTCCCGCGCTACCCCGTGGTGTAATCGGCAACACAACTGGTTTTGGTCCAGTCATTCCAGGTTCAAGTCCTGGCGGGGTAACCCTTCCGACCCGGCCCCGCTCGAGTCGGGAACGAGCCGGTTCCGTGGAAATGGGGGCTTGCCGACCCGAAGCCGTCTCGAGAGGGGGGCGGTGCTTTGGCCCGAGCGGGTCGGGATCGGATTTTCCGGCGCCCGAAGGGGTCGTCTCGGGGTGTCCGGAGCGAATTCCAATAGGCCCTGTCGGTCCGGAGGGAGTCCGCGCCGGACAGAGCTCGGATGACTCAGCTCTGCGTGGTCCCACTCCGGATCATCCAGGCCCCGATGGCCATGAATCCGATCCCTCCAATCCAGGAGAGGATCTGCGGCGTAAGCACCTTGGAAAGGGCGGATCCGGCCACGACGGCGAGGGCCGATGAGGCGACCAGAGCCGCTGCTGCTGCGAGAAAGACGGTCCATTTCGAATCCTCCCGGGCTGCGAAGAGCAAAGCCGCGATCTGCGTCTTGTCACCGAGCTCGGCGAGGAAGATGACCGAGAATATCTTGAAGAAAGAGGGCCAGTCCATGGAGACAGCCTACACCTTGCGCGTGTGCATCAGCCAGGAGTCATGAGTTCCCGGAGCAGGCGTTTTTTTGCGCGTCGTGTTGTCGAGGATCTCGGAAGACACGGCAGAGTGGACTCCGGGGCTTCAACATGGAACAGCCACGAAGGCCTGGAGAAGTGGCGAGGGTCCTCGGAGACTCACTTACCGGCTTCCTGGGAGGCCTGGATGCCTAGCGGCTTGCCACGAACTCCTCGGAGGTGAAGAAGGGGGCGCGCTCGCGCACGTGGCTCGCCTCCCCGGGCTGGATCTCGGTCGGTGTGAAGGCCAGGCAGAAGCGTTCGGCAAAGTGTCTCTGGATGCACAGAGCCAGTTCCGCGGGGGCGAGTTCGGGAACGTGCTCATGCAGCCCCGCAACGCCCGGTTCGAAGGGTGTCGCCTTGAATTTGATCGAACCGTGGTGAAGCACGCGTCCAGAGCTGCGACGCTGGGCGGATCCGACGCCCTTGCGAGCGCCCCAGACCAGGTCGAGGGGGGTCGAGTGGTGAAAGCACATGACCGAGTCTTCGCTATCGGACGACAGAGAGCTTTCGCCACGCATCTTCGCATCGACGTCGAACTCCGCGAAGGCCTGTGCCAGGGCGGCGTGGATTCGTTCGTAGGAGCCTTTCACCTCGCCCCGATAGAGCGGGTGTTCCAGGGGAGCGGAGATCGAGAAGGTCAGTTCGTCCGAGTGGTAGATGGCTCCTCCGCCGGTCAAGCGGCGGACACAGAGCGCCGCTCGTTGCCCCTGCGGCACACTGGCTATCTTCTGAAAGTAGCCCAGCGAAAGCGCCGTGGGTTTCCACGTGTAGAACCGCAACGTCGGGTGCGAACCGCCGTGCAAGAACAGCGCCTCGTCCAACGCCATGTTGAACCCGGGCTCACCGTCCCAGGTCGTCAGAAGGCGCCACGTTTCGGGCATGCCAGCCGAACCGATCAGGCCGACGGCTCCTCGGCAGCGATCAGCTTCTCGTAGTCCGCCACGTCCATCAGCATCGGGTCGTCGAGGGATTTCGATTTGGGCTCGAGGCGTACAATCCAGCCGTCTTTGAAGGGGTCGCGGGAGAGGATCTCGAGGTGCTCTTCGATGGAGATGTTGACCTCGAGCACTTTGCCCGCGATCGGGGTGTTGAGGTCGGCAACGGCTTTCACGGATTCGATCTCGCCGAAGGTCTCACCCTCCTCGAGTTCGCGTCCCGGATCGGGCAGGTCGCAATAGACCAGATCGCTTTCGTTGCCGCTGCAGAGTTCGTTGACCGCGAAGTCCGTGATTCCGACGAGAATCGAATCACCATCCAGCTTCACCCATTCGTGCGTCTTTGTGTACTTGCGATCGTCGGGGCGCATCGTCTTTTTTTCTGTTAGAGAGGGACTAGGAGAGTTAGAACGGCTTGGCCGTCTTCTTTTTGCGCGTTCGAGAGTAGAAGGGCAGATCGCGCACCTTGCAAGCTTGATGCTTGCCGCGTATGTCCAGCACGAGTTCCTGGTCTTCTTGGTCGTGACCCAGCCGTATGAAGGCCGAGCCGATGTTCGTTTCCAGGGTGGGGGAGACGCCTCCGGAGACAATCCGACCCAGGACCTGGCCATCCTTGGGGTCGATGAGCTCGTTACCCTGGCGCGGCACCCGTGGCCCTTCGGTGACGATGCCCACCAGACGGTGGGAACGCTCCGTTCTTAGCCGTTCGAGTGCCTTGCGACCGATGAAGTCGCCCTTCTGTTCGGTGAGCGCGATTGCGAAGTCGACCCCCGCTTCCATGGGGTTTGACGTCTCGTCGAGTTCGTGACCGTAGAGTGCCATCCCCGCTTCCAGGCGGAGGATGTCGCGCGCTCCCAAGCCGATCGGAGCGATTCCCGAGGGCTTTCCGGCTTCGAGCAGCGCGGCCCATACGTTTTCGGCTTCCTTCGGGTCGAAGTAGATTTCGAAACCATCCTCGCCCGTATAACCCGTGCGCGAGATGCGCACGTCCGACATGCCACAGACCGTCGCGAAGCCGAAGTTGTAGTACTTCAGCGTCGAGAGGTCGTAGCCCTCGACAACCCTTTGGAGGATGTTTTCGGATTCCGGCCCCTGGAGGGCCAGCATGGCCTGATTGTCGGTAAGGTCGATGCACTCGGCATGCAGGTCCTTGCCATGATCGCGGATCCAGGCCAGATCGCGCTCGCTGTTCGATGCGTTCACGACCAGGTAGATGTTTTCTTCCTCGCGGTAGATCAGAAGGTCGTCCAGGGGGTAGCCATGCTCGTTGCAAAGCAGCGAGTAGCGGATCGACGATAAAGGGATCTTGGCCGCGTGGTTGGTGCACACCCGATCGACGAGCCGCAGGGCATCGGGGCCGACCACATGGAAGCGTCCCATGTGCCCCAGGTCGAACAGGCCGCAGGCTCGGCGAACCGTCTTGCCCTCCTCGAGGATCCCCCTGTACTGAAGAGGCATCTGCCAGCCACCGAAATCGACCAGGCGAGCGCCCAGATCCCGGTGTACGTCGAGGAGAGGTGTCGCTTTCAAGGTGCTTCTTGCGGGGGGGAGGCCGGCGGGGCTCGGCCGAGGGGTCGGACTCTATAAGAAGGAGGGGAAGAGGCCAAGGGCACCGCGGAGGGGATTGCGAGCGCACCCCGGTGGGTCGGCCCGGGGCGAAAGCGTTTCTCCCTCCGGTGTCGTGGCTGCGGGATAGGCTTCGGAGGATCTCCTCCCACCGGGCGACCTTACCGTGAAGCTTCATCGAATCCCTCGTTTCTGCTCCCTATCGCTTTTCTGGTTGCTTCTGGTCGGCCCGCCGGCTCCGCAGCTGCAAGCCCAGAGCACGGCTCCATTCGCGCCAGGGGAACGCTGGTCCGTGAGGCCCCCTTCCAGCGCGACCTGGATCCCCCGCGATGCCACCTTCACGGCGCAGGGCGAGCTCGTCTGGGCGGCGGCCTCTGGAGTGCGGCCGGAGGTCTTCCTCTCGAGCGTGGCGCCTGTCAGCGATCCTCTCCTGCTGCGCGATACGGACTTCGACGGTGCCGTTGGAGCCGTGTCCGTCGCCGCCGGCCCACGCCCCGATCAACTCTACAGCTTGCACCAGCTTTCCCGGCCGGACTCGACCCTGCGCCAGACCCTGGTGCGACGCTACGACGCCGAGTCTGCAGCCCTCGGCAATGGATTTCTACCGCTCTGGACCCACGACATGGGGGCGGCCGTCAACGCGCCGGCGTTCCTGGCCATCGATCGAGCAGGAACGGTCCTGATCGCGGCGACCTACGATAGCTCACGCAGCGAGGTGCAGCTGGATCGCCTGGATCCCCTTAGCGGTGCGTTGCTCGGTCGTGTTCATCTTGATGGTACCGCGTTGCGGCGCTTGCTTCTTTCCGCCGACGGAAAGCGAATTGCTCTGGCCGCCGGTTCGACCCTGTGGGTGCTCGATGACGACGACACCGTGCTCTTGGAGGTCGAGCTTCCCACCTCCACCGCCGCAGTTGCGTTTTCCCGCGACGGCCGCACGCTCGCCTATGGAATGGGGCGGAGCGTGCTCGTGCGCGAGGATGCCGGAACGGGTTTCGGTGCTCCTTCGACCATCGACGGGCGGATCGACGATATCGCTACCGAGGTGAGGCTCTCCGACGACGGGGCGACGCTCGCCATCGGCTGGTGGAACACGTTCGTGCAAAGCGAAGCCGAACTCGAGGTCGTGTCACTTCCGACAAACACCCGACTCAACAGCGTCCGGCAAACGGGCGGTACTCCCGGGCTGCAGAATTTTCCGGTAACCCTGGACATGACGCCCGACGGGCGGCGGATTCTCTTCGGGTTGTGGGGCAGCGGCGATTCGAGTTCCGAGATCCTCCTGGTGGAGCGCGGCCAACCCGGTTCAATCCTCAGCGTCGATCTGCCCGGGAGTCCCTATGACCTGGTTCTCGGTCCTGCGGGAAACCGATTCATCAGTGCTTCGAAGGACTTGCACGCCAATCTTTTCGCAACGAGCGGCGTCCTGCAGCTCTTCGAAACCGGCGAGCGCGACCTCGTGATGATGGATATCCCCAAGCCGGGCCACGCGCTGCGTTTCCTCGTCCAGCTGTCCGAGCCCGCGATGACCTGGGTCCTTGTCGGTTTTGCCGGAGCGAATCCCCTTGAATTCCCGAGGTTGTTCGAGGGCGTCTTCCAGCTGGACCCAGCCCGGACGATTCTGCCTCTGATCACGGTCCCCATCGGGGCGAACCAGGTACAAGCGTCGGTCCAGGTTCCCGATGGCTCCATCATGATCGGCCTCGAGCTGGCGGCTCAGGCCTGGATCACCACGCCCACGGGGCCGAAATTGAGCGGCACCGTCGTACGGCCGGTCGTGCTCTAGGCCGCAATCGCATCGATCCCCGCGGCCGCGGGAGGAGAGGATTCCCGCGAGATCGCTTTCAGATGGCATTCGTGGGTCGTCGATACGAGCCCTCGTCCGACGCTTGCCCCCCCTTTGCCTCAGGGCCCTCGGGGTGCTGTAGGTATTTCCTTGCGTCGTGGCGAATGCCATTTTCATGACGACCACTCTGATCGTTCGCGACGCCACCCTGGTGATCAACGGAGCGCCTGAGAAGCGTAAGAACCCGGGCCTGCACTTGCCCCGGCGTCTGTCCGAGGTGGAGGGCATGGAAATCGGCCTGGTCGAGGAATGCGCCGAGGTTCTCCTGACGGCGGCCGGTGGGGAAGAGTCGGCCCCCGAGGTTCTCGAAGCACTGATCCTGATCGCCATCGCCCACGAGTCCATCGGTGCTCGCATGGGCTTGACCCCTGCCTCGACCGGTCGCCGCCTGGCGGCACGATTCGAGCGGGCGGGAAAGGCGGAGAACGCGCTGGGCCTACTCGAATTCCTGGTCGAAGAACTTCCAGGTGAACCATTCATCGAGCGCGACCTGGCCGCCGTCATGCGCCGGCAGGGTGTGGTCCGCGACCTCGCCGACCGATATTTCGAGCGAGCCAAAAGCCTGATTCGCGAAGGACGCGCGGAGGAGGCGATGGGGTGGCTGCGGGAGACCTTGCAGATCGATCGCAGCCGAAAGGACGTGGTGCGACTGATTCGTGACCTGCGATTCCAGGAACACGCCCTGGCACAGAGCCGCCAGGTGCGCTGGCGCTTTGTCGCCATGGCGCTTGCGGTCTCGCTGGGCCTGAGTTTTATCATCATTCGCGAGGTCCGCTTGCTGGACCAATACCGCCAGATTCCCGAGGCCGTCCCGGGCAATCCCCATTCGACCGAAGAGCGCCTGGTGGTGCTCGAGAGCTTCATCAAAGCCAACCCCGCCTGGCACCGTGCGTTCCACGTCTTGCAGGAGCGCTCCACCCTGCGGATCGAGACGGATCGGATCGAAGAGCTTCGGAACGAGCTGCAGCAGCGGGAAGATCAAAAGACGGGCGAACGCCTTCTCTCGGCCGAAGCGGCGATGTACCGCGGGATGACACTTTCCGACGGGACTGAATGGCGGAGTGCGCTCGACGAATTCAAGAAAGCACTCGAGTGGGGCGGAGAGAACTGGGAGCACCGCGAACAAGTTCAGCGGGATGTCGAAGCGATCGCTGAGTTCCTGCGCGAGGGAGGCGAACTAGGGCAATGAGTGTTTTTCGGAGGTTTCTTGGGCGCGGGCGGATCCGCAGGTCGCGCGAGCGTCTCGCGGAGAATCCGACGCCGCGCAACTACGCCTCGCTCGCTCAGGAACTTGCGCGTATCGGCAACACGCAGGAGGTGCAGCGCGTTTGTGCGGAAGGCCTCGCCACTTTCCCTGGCAACGTCTACCTCTCCCGCCTGGCCTCGCGCGCATGCCGGTTGGAGCGGGAGAAGCGCCTGGGCGAACTCAAGGCCGAGATCCGGGAAGCACCGCGCCCTGCCCTCTACCAGGAAATGTGCTCGATTCTGCTCGAATCGGGTGACCTGAATCGAGGTGAGGATATCGCTTGCGATTGGTACGAGGCGCGCCGGGACAACGAAGCCCTGTTCTACCTCGCGCGCATTCACCTGCAGCGGTTCTACTCCGACCGCGGTCGTGCGGCGGGCCGGCAGGCCTTGGAGAGCCTGGAG
Organism: Planctomycetota bacterium; assembly: GCA_002683825.1. Classification (GTDB taxonomy): domain Bacteria; phylum Planctomycetota; class UBA1135; order UBA1135. Next base: position 1,913 of record NYUD01000042.1, on the reverse strand, counting down.
GCTTCCATACGGCAAATGCCTGACGATTCTCGTCCGCTACATGCCAAGTTGGAGCTTCTGATGAAGGTGGGCGCCCATCGGGATGCCCATGCCACCGCCGCTCGCTTGCTTCAGATCGAGCCCGGAGCCCCGGCCCTCGAGGGACGCTTCCGCACGCTCGTCACGCGCTTGGATCACTCGCCGACCCTCGAACAGGCGTTCGTCAACGTCGAGCGCACCGGTCAGCTGGCGGACGAAAGTGCGCTTGGGTCCGAGGCGGAGCCCATGAAGAAGGTGGCCGTCCAGCCCCTTCTACGTGAACTTGTCAGGGCCGAGGACATTCACGCCGCGCTCTACGTTCGAGGTTCGACGGTTCTCGTTCAGGGGCCGAAGGGGGCGGAAGCGGAGCGCATCGCCCGTGCGGTTCACAAGATTCTCCTGACGAGCCGTTCCGCAGGGCGGCGTTTCGGTCTCGGTCAGGTCTTCCAGGTGCAGCTCGAGGGCGACTTCGGTCTGCTCTCCATCGCACCCGGTGAGCAGGACGCCGGTGCCATTTGGAGCAAGGGAGCCCTCGGCAGCGATCGAGAAGGTGCGCTCTTGGGAATGACCGGACTGGCCTCGGGCGCCCCTTTGGATGTGAGGGAAACGGCATGATCGATCTTCTCGAGCCCATGGCCAAGGAGCCCGGCGTCGAACTGGCGCTTCTCTGCGCCCATGACGGCGTTGCGATCGCCGCCTGCGGCCGTGCCTCCGGTCAATCCGTCGATACGGACGTCGCTGGGATGACCAAGGATGACGGACTTGCGGCCATGAGCGCCGCCTGGGTCCACGAGCTTTCGGAAGCCGTGGCCCCGCTCTCCTGGCTGCCGGCACACCGCATCAGTTTACGCGGCGCACGGGGGATCTTGGTCTTGCAGAGAATGGAGAGCGCGATCCTCGTGGTCTTGCTGTCACACGGACTCTCTCCTGACGACGTGCGTCTTTCGATGGACGCAACGATCGCTCGCATCGAACGCACTCTGCGTCCGTCTAGTGATTCGCCGGAGGAAACCCACAAAGCTTCCGGACGGACGAATGAACATCCCGGCCCGCTGCCCTCCTACCCCGTTGAATCGGCAACGGATCTAGCGGATGGGTGGGTCGAAGCAGGTGACTACGCCGACGACACCCCTCCCGCGGGAGATTCTTGACCATGGTTCAGATCAACTTCGCTCAGAAAACCGTCAATGTGAAGGTCGTCTACTACGGCCCCGGCATGTCGGGGAAGACGACCAACTTGGAGATCGTTCACCAGCGGGCTCCTGAGGCCAATCACGGGGAGCTAACCAGCATCAGCACCGACGGTGATCGGACGCTGTTCTTCGATTACATGCCCCTGAATCTGGGCACGGTTGCCGGTATGCGCACCTGCTTCCAGCTTTATACGGTTCCGGGACAGGTTTACTACAACTCCACACGCAAGCTCGTTCTTCAGGGCGTGGACGGCGTGATCTTCGTGGCCGACTCCTCGGCTTCGATGATGAGCCAAAACCTCGACTCGTTGCGCAATCTCGAAGAGAACCTCAACGAGTACGGCAAGTCGCTCTCACAGATCCCGATGGTGATCCAGTGGAACAAGCGCGACGTGCCGGACGCTCTGCCTGTGGAAGAACTCGAGCGCACGATCAATAGCTTCAAGGTTCCGACCTTCGAAGGGATGGCCAACACCGGCCAGGGTGTCTTCCCAACCCTCAAGGCGGTTGCGGCATTGGTATTGAAGAGCATCATGAACGAGAGTGCCGGTACGCCTAGCTTCGGCTCGTCGACAGCGCCTGCCCCGCCGGCTGCAGTTCCGGCGCCGGCAGCAGCATCGCCGCTGGCTGCACCGCCGCTGGCTGCACCGCCGCTGGCTGCACCGCCGCTGGCTGCACCGCCGCTGGCTGCACCGCCGCTGG